>NZ_LQOY01000016.1 GCF_002101675.1 Mycobacterium gordonae
ATGCTCCCCAACAACTCTGGGGTGCCGGGCTTCTCAAACGTCAACGCGCACAGGCGATCCGCGTACGCTTCGAGTCCGCGGAGGACCTCGGCGATCTCCTCGCACGTGCTCGCTGACATACCTTGAATTGTACGAACGGGTACTGACAAGTCGCCGTTAGCTGCTGGCCGGAACGCCGTCGACTCAACAGATTTCGTGGTGGGTGACCAAGGCGGTGACTGCCCGATGCCGCGATCGCTGCACTTCGAACGAAGACATGCCAAGCTCCGTCCTGCGCGACCGAGATGGCGCGAGGTCGATAGTTGCCGCACGCTGGTTCTCACCACGACAGCCGAGACCCCGCAGCCCCGCGTTGACGTTCAATGTCTAAGATAGTAAAAATAGACTTACGCGCCGAACCGCGGTGAAGTGTGGGCGGCCCATCGCCGCGCCGCCGCGTGGGAACGGAGAGCTCGTGACGGACATATCTTCAGACCTACCCGGAACCGAAGACCCCTCAGACCAGGAGTTCGGGCCGTCCGGGATTGCGCTGTCCACCTACCGCTTTCCGACGGGCTGGTTCATCGTCGGCTTCGCGTCTGATCTTGCTTCCGGCGAGGTCAAGCGGGTGCACTACTTCGGTGAGGAGTTGGTGCTGTTTCGCACCAAGTCGGGCAAGGTGCATGTGCTGGACGCCTACTGCCAGCACCTGGGCGCCAACATGGGCGTCGGTGGCACGGTGGAGGGCGAACACATCGTCTGCCCGTGGCACGGCTGGCAGTGGCGTGGTGACGGCACCAATGCGCTGATCCCGTACAGCAAGATCGGCTGCAAGAACAACGTCCGCATTCGTACCTATCCGGCCACCGAGTGGTACGGCTTCATCCTGGTCTGGCACGAGCGCCACGGGCGTGCCCCGTACTGGCAGCCGCCGGTGCTGCCCGAGCTCGAGACCGACGAGTACTACCCGCTGCATCCGCATACTCGGATGGTCAATCGGGTCAAGGTGCACGCGCAGATGATCATCGAAAACGCGGCCGACCCGTATCACGTGCAATACGTGCACAAAGCGGCCAACCCCGCCAACACCGCCTCGTTCGAGGTGTCCGGCTATCACCTGCACGCCACCGTCAACGCCCATTTCGGCGGCGGCCGGGCCAAGACCTGGCTGACGCCGAACGGTCCGGTAGACGCCAAGATCATCTACGACAACTACTCGCTGGGACTGGGCGTCGTCCGCTTCCCGAGCGACCTGGTGGCCACCTGCCAGGTCACCGGCCAGACCCCCGTCGACGAGGACTACACCGACTACTTCTACACCCAGGCCTCCATCCGTGAGCCCGGCGACAAAGGTGACGCTCCGACCGGCCGTGCGGCTAAATTCCTGGCGCTGCAACAGGAAGTGATCAAACAGGACTTCTTCACCTGGGAGAACATGAAGTATTTGGAGAAGCCAAACCTGGCGCCGGAAGAGGCACATGACTATGCGGCGCTGCGCCGCTGGGCGCACCGCTTCTACCCAGGTAAACAACCGTCTCCCAATGACTTCGGCTATACCGCCGACGGCCAGCCGGACCCGGCGGCTGCTGAGGCCTGATGGGACCTCTCGAGCCGGCCGACTTCGGTGTCGACAGCTTCACCGTCCCGGCAGTGCTCGATCGCCGCGCCGAGCAGTATCCGGACCGGGTGATGCTGTCGGTGGCCGGCATCGACATCACCTTCGAGCAGTTGCGGCAACGCTCGTGTGCGGCGGCCGATCTGTTGGTGCGCAGCGGTATCGGTGCCGGTGACTGCATTGCGTTGTTCACCGCGACCTGTCCGGAGTGGATTTATTTCTGGCTGGGGGCGGCCCGGATCGGCGCCGTGAGCGCCGCGGTGAACGCGGCCAACAAGGGTGATTTCCTCCTGCACAGCCTCACGCTGTCGCGGGCGAAGCTGGTCATCACCGACGCAGACCGGCGGCATCGCATCGATGAGATCGCAGATGTGAAAACCATTGTGGTGGAGGACGACTCGATCGCCACAGCGCTCGACCGAGACGTTACCTTCCCCGGGGTCGACGGCAACGAGACGGGGGCGCTGTTCTTCACCTCGGGCACCACCGGGCCGTCGAAGGCGGTTGCCACATCCTGGCAGTACCTGTTCACCGTGGCGGCCACCGCGGCCCAGGCCTGGGAGTTGAGGGCGGGGGAGGTGTTGTGGACCGCGATGCCGCTGTTTCACCTCAGCGCGGCCCCCAGCGTGCTGGCGCCGATGCTGGTCGGCGCAACGACGTTGCTGGCCGGTGCTTTTCACCCCCATCAAGTATGGGACGACGTCCGGGCACACGGGGCAGTCGGTTTCGTGGGTGCCGGCGCGATGGTGTCGATGCTGCAGAACCAGCCCGCCGATCCGCGCGATGCGGAGCTGCCGCTGCGGTTCATCTCGGCAGCCCCCATTGACGCAACCTCCTACCGGATGATCGAAAAGCGTTACCGCTGCGCCGTTGTCACCATGTACGGTATGACCGAGGCCTTTCCCCTCGCGGTCAACGGCGTCTCCTACGACGGGGTGCCCGGCACTTCGGGCCGCATCAACCCGAACTTCGAGGTGCGCATCGTAAACACCAACGGTGCGGAGTTACCAACTGGATCAGTCGGGGAAATCATCTGCCGGCCGCGGTTCGCCCACCTGATGAGCCAGGGTTATGTGCGTGCGGGTGACGGTCCGGATTTGCGGGTCGATCCACACCCGGACTGGTTCCGCACCGGCGATCTGGGCAGACTCGACCATGACGGCAACCTGACCTACGTGGACCGGGTCAAGGACTCGCTGCGCCGACGCGGGGAAAATGTCTCGTCGGTGGAAGTGGAGGCGGTGGTGATGACGCACCCGGCGGTGGCCGAGGCCGCCGCGATCGCCGTGCCCAGTGATCTCGGTGAAGACGACATCCTGCTGATCGTGACGTTGCGGCCTTCGGCCACAATGGATTGCGCCGAGCTGCTCGACTACTGTGCGGCCCGGATGCCCTATTTCTGCGTACCGCGGTACGTCGATACGGTCGAGGAACTTCCGAGAAATGTTATCGGGCGGATACGCAAAGACCTGTTGCGCGCCCGGGGATTGTCGGCAGGTGTGTGGGATCGTGAGCGCCACGGATACGTGGTGAGTCGGTGAGTCCGGAAGGCGAGGTTCGAGAAACACCATGACAATGACCTATCAGGAACAGCAGATGCTGCAGGCCGCGACCGGTCGCGCCGGCATCCTGGATCTCACCGCGCGACACAACCGGGCCTACTCCGCCGGAAACCGTGAAGCCTGGATCGGCACCTTTCGCCATTCCGGCGCCCGTTACACCCGCGGGGGCGAGACTTTCACCGATCTGTGGTCGGCATTCGACGGCGGCGACGGGCAGCGCCTGGTCAGCCTCGATCACGAAATCCACATTGATGGCGTGCACGCGACTCAGCATTGCGTGGCAATACTTTTCGCAGCAGTACACAATGACACCACCCTGCAGGCGACCGGCACCTACCGCGATCAGCTCATCTATGAACGGGGCGGCTGGTACTTCACCTCCCGCGAGCTTGTCTGGGACTCGGTACCCAGCCGCCATCTCGTCATGTGAGTGTCGCCGTGGAGCTGAGTTACCAGCTGGCTTTCGGCAGCTACGAAGACGCACTGCGAATGGTCGGCAAGGCGGGCGAACCCCGCACGGCGGCAACGCCGATCAGCGCTGCGCGCATCCAGTTGTTCGCCGCCATGGTCCGTGACGGCAATCGTTCGTACTGGGATGCCGAGTTCGCCCGCCAGCGGTGGGGTGGCCTGCTGGCACCCCCGGCCCTGTTGATGGGCTGGCTGGTCCCGCCACCGTGGCAGCCGGGGGGCCGCCCGCCGACCGCGTCACTCGCCTTGCGGGTCCCGTTGCCCGGTACCACCTTCATCAACGCCGCCAACGTTGTCGAGTTCCTGCACCCGATCCTGGAAGGCGACCGGCTCACCGCCATCGAGGAGCTGGTGTCGGTGTCCCCGGAGAAGCGGACCCGGCTCGGCGCGGGGCATTTCGTCGAAACGCTGGAAACCTATCGCCGCCAGGACGGCGCCGTCGTCGCAATGTCCCGCAACACCCTGTTCCGGTTCACCCCCGAGTCGCTACCGTGAGTGATCTGGACTGGAATGCGATTAGCATTCCCGCCCACCTGCCCGACGTCGTCGACGAGATCACCTACCAACGGGTGATCGAGAATGCCGGGGCAACCTGGGACTATTTTCCCGGCCACTTCGACCCGGCTTATGCGCAAAGCCACGGAAATCCAACGATTTTCGTCAACACCATGCACCTGGCCGGATTTGCCGACCGGCTAGCGACCGACTGGGCCGGTCCGGGCAGTCGCGTGGTGCGACGCTCGATGCGGCTGGCCGGCTCGATCTATGCCGGGGACACCATGGTCGGCCGCGGCCAGGCGGTGGCCAAACGTTGCGACACCACGACAGACCCGCCCCGCTATCTGGTCGACCTGCGGATCGAGGTGCGCAACCAGCACGACGTCCTGTGCTGCCCGGTCGAGATCACTTTGCAGCTTCCTCAACCGGATTGAGCGGAGGCAACTTTCCGTTGCAGGCGACCGACTGCAGCTCCACATACTCCTCCAAGCCCTCCGGCCCGAACTCACGGCCGATCCCCGAGTGCTTGAAACCCCCGAACGGGGTGCTGATGTCGAGCATGTACATGTTGATGCCATAGGTGCCGGTCCGAACCCGCGCCGCGATATCCAGGCCATGGGCGGTGTCGGCGGTCCACACCGAGCCGGCCAGACCGTAATCGCTGTCGTTGGCGATCCGGACCGCGTCGTCCTCGTCGGCATATGTCAGCACCGTCAGCACCGGACCGAATATCTCCTCGCGGGCGATTCGCATGTCGTTGGTGGCGTCGGTGAACAGTGTGGGGCGCACGTACCAGCCGCGCGGCTCGGGTGCGTCCGCGCCTCCGGTCACCAGGCGGGCACCCTGCTGTTGTCCGGACCGGATGTAATCCTGGACCCGCCGCTGTTGGCGTTGCGCCACAAGGGGTCCGATGTCGGTCTTGTCATCGGTGGGGTCGCCGACGGACAGGCTCGACATCATGTCGGCCAGTGCGTCGACGAGGTCGTCGTGACGCTGCCGGCTGACCAGGATGCGGGTCTGCGCGACGCAGGCCTGGCCGTTGTTCATCAGCCCGGCGGTCTTCAGCCCGGCCACCGTCTTGCCGATGTCGGCGTCGTCGAGGACGATGGCCGCCGACTTGCCGCCCAGTTCCAGGCTCACCCGCTTCAACTGCTCGCCGCACAGGGCCGCGATGCGCCGCCCGGTGGCGCTCGATCCGGTGAACGCGACTTTGTCCACGCCGGAATGCCGGACCAGCGCCTCGCCGGCAGCCGGGCCGCCGGTGACCACGGAGACGACGCCCTCCGGCAGCTCGAGCTGTTCGATCATCTCGGCCAACCACAAAGCATCCAAAGGGGTTTCGGGCGCGGGCTTGATCACCACGCTGCAGCCGGCGATCAGCGCGGGAATCAGCTTGGGCATGATCAGGCACTGCGGGACGTTCCACGGCACGATCGCCCCGACCACACCGACGGGCGCCCGGCGCAGGTGCGCCTCGCCCAGCACACCCCGCCGGCGTTCCACCCAAGGGAAGTCGCGGGCGGCCGCAAGTGTCAGATGGATCATCGACGCGGCCCCGGCCGCTTGCCCGAGCCGGCTGAAACTGCGTGGCGAGCCCATCTGGGCGGTGATCAGGTCGGCCATCTCGTCGATGTGCCGGCCGTAAACCCCGGCAAGTTCTTCGATCTTGCGCATCCGCTCCTGCGGCTGGAGCCGCGGCCACGGTCCCTGGTCGAAGGCATGGCGGGCGGCCGTGACGGCGGCGTCCACATCCTCGGTGGATCCGGCGGGGACGTCGGCGATCTGCTCCTCGGTGTGCGGCGAGATGACCGACAGACGCTCCGGGCTGGACGGTTTGCGCCACCGGCCGCCGATGAACAGTTGGTCATAGGAGCGGAGACTCGCCGTCATCGGGTGACCACCTCAGGGCAGGCGACGGTAATTTCGCTATTGATGCTAACATAGCCAAAAAAGCGGGGTTTCCCCTCGAGACGAGGCGTGACGTGACCAGCGACTGGCGTAGCTACCCGTTCGAATTGGTGCCCGGTGATAGTCAACTGGATTTCCCCGCGGCCGAAGGCCAGCACCCCGATCAGGAGTCCGACACCTGGTTCATCGCCGGTGAACTGGCCTCCGCCGATCGCTCTTTCGCGTTCCTGACCATTTTCAACCGGAACCGGCCGGGCGGCAGCATCGTCGCGGATTTCTACACGCTGGCGCTGTTCGATCTCGACACCGGTGAGTACGGCACCTACACCGATTACGACATGCCGCCGGCCAGTGCCGAACCGGGTGCCACGCCGAAACTGTCAAGCGCGGTAGGGCACCTGGACGTGTCCTACGACACCGGAGCCGGTGTTGCCCGGTGGGCCACGGTGCGCGACGCCGATGGCGCATTACGGCCTTACACCTACGACATCAGCCTGACGGGCACCGACCAGGCCGGCCAAGCCATGCGCCTGGACCTCACCGTCACGCCGACCCGGGCCCCGACACCGCTGGGCGCCTCGACCTACAACGGCAAGATCGCCTGCTTCGGCCAGGACGACACCTACTCCTACTTCCAGACCGGCATGGCCATGACCGGGACCCTGCAGTGGGGCGAAATCCGGGAACCGGTGACTGGAACGGCCGGACACGTGGACCGGCAATGGTTTCCCAAGTATGCGGGCGGCGGAACCGGTGAGCCGCCGCGCACCAGATCCCACGAATGGCGCACCATCAACTTCGACAACGGCGTGGACATGAGCATCTGGCGCCAATTCTTGCGCACCGAAGGCAATGCGCTGCAACCGTTTACCGGCATCACGACGAGCTATCCCGACGGACGGCCGCCGCAGTGTGTCGAGGACTTCGAGGTGACGGTCAGCAGCTACGTGCGGTGGCCCGATGAAATCCGCACCCTGATCCGCCCGCCGAGCAAGGCCCGCTACCTGCCCGATCGTCACCGGATCCGCTGTGCGGCATTGGGATTGGATATCGTCGGTGAGCCGCTGGTGGCCGCTCCGGCGCATGGCCTGCCGATCGAATACATGGAAGGTCCCTACCGCTACCGAGGAACGCTGGCGGGTGAGGCGGTGACCGGGTTCGCGTTCAACGAGCGCTCGCTGGCGATGTACCGGGACTGGGAGTTAGTTGACGTGCTGGCGTGCGCAGAGGCTGACGATCCCGACATCCGGGGTGCGGTCGATCAGTTGACGTCGCTACTGGCATCCGGCCGCCTCGACGAGGCGCTGGAGTTGGTGTCGAAGCTGCGCGACCACCGGACCGCCGCAACCATCCTCGACGACCTCAGCACGGCGTTGAGTCAGCCAGCGTGAGTGCCCGCTGCCACGCCAGGTGCCGATGCTGCAGCCCAGGTTCATTGCGCCCAAACACAAGTCGCTGCCGCGCACCGGATTCCAGATTGGCCTGCAGGCTTTCCACCAACCGGTAGTCCTCGTCGCGCACTGTAGCGTGGGCGTACTCGAAAACGGCCTGTGCACCCGCGGCGACGGAGTCGTCGGACATGTCCAGCGGAGTCGAGTTCTGGTGGACGGTGATGGATCTGCCCGGCCGGTCGCCGGGATACACGCGAAACAGCTCGCCGTTGGCGATCGTCACCGAGATCACGATGTTGGGGAATAGCGCGTAGATGACGACCAGGTTGTTCAACGGAACCCATTGGTCTTCGGCCTTCTCGTCAAGGTCGAGAATCGTGTTCAGCGGGAAGATCAACCGGTGGTGCGGACCGTAGGCGTCGAACACGGTGCAGTTACTGCGGGCGATGGTCGCAAACGTCTGCTGATGCACGGTGGCGAAGTGATAGTTCTCGGCGAAGGTGTCGATGGCCAGCTTCCAGTTGATGGGGGAGTCGAGCACCTTCTCGCCGAGCGGTGACCAGCGGCCGATGCCCCAGGAGTCGAGCTCGTCCGCCAGCGGTCCCAGATGCGCGGCCACGTCCAACTCAGTGCCGGGTTCCATTGCCACCCAGAGGAATCCGGCGAACTCGGTGGCGGGAAGTTCGGTCAGCCCGTCGGACTTGGGTGTGACATCGGGGAACCCTTCCCGGCCCGGCACTGTCACCAGGCGGCCGGTGTTGTCGTACGTCCAGGCGTGGTACGGACAGGTGAAGCGCCTGGCGACCCCGCACCCCGAAGCCACCTGTGACTGCCGGTGCAGACACACATTGTCGAAGGCCTGCACGGAACCGTCGGCCGTCCTGGTCAGCAAGATCGAACGGCCCATCACCGTCTTCGTGCAGTACGAACCGGGTGTCGGCAACTCGGAGACGTAGCCGACCAACTGGGGGCTGGCCAGCACCATCGCGCGGTCGCGCTCATGGGGTTCGGATGCGGTGTACTCGCGCGCGTCGACGTGGTGCTGGGTGGGTGCAAGGTCAGTTGTCTTGTCCCGCGCCAATTTCAGAGCGCGCCGCGTGAGGTCGATGAGCTGGTCGTGTTGCATCCGAACCCCCGGAGTAGCGATGGCCTTCACCCTAAGATTACTAACTTTATAGTAAAGCGGGAGAACCCTCATGGCGGCCCGATGTAGCGCAGCAGAGCGCGCCCCGACGAGCCGCGCCGCGGTGGCCGCGTCTTATGCGCGCTGGGCCCGGCCGGTTTGGGTCGCTCTCGTCTGGCCACCGTTGCGACACAGTGACACATATGTGACCGCTGAGGTCCCTGAGTCTGCTGGGGTCGTTGCGTACCCTGTGGCCTGTGCCGGTATCGCGACGTGACGTGCTCAGACTCGCGGCCGCCACTCCGGGCCTGCTGGGCCTCGGCGTCGCGGCGGCGTCGCTGGGTGCTGCGCCGGCATCCGCCTCGCTCGGCACCTTGCTGGACTACGCGGCCGGCGTCATCCCGGCCAGTCAGATCAGGGCGGCGGGCGCTGCGGGGGCCATCCGGTACGTCTCGGATCGCCGGCCCGGCGGCAACTGGATGCTCGGTAAACCGATCCAGCTCGCGGAGGCCCAGGACCTGCATGGCAGCGGCCTGAAGATCGTCTCGTGCTACCAATTCGGCAAGGGCAGCACCTCCGACTGGCTCGGTGGCGCGGCTGCCGGCATGCAGCACGCCAAGCGCGGCGCGGAACTGCATGCCGCGGCCGGAGGCCCCGCCGGTGCCCCGATTTACGCCTCGATCGATGACGACCCGTCGCTGGAGCAGTACAAGAATCAGATCGTGCCGTATCTGCGGTCCTGGGAGTCGGTCATCGGACACCAGCGCACGGGCGTATACGCGAACTCGAAGACAATCGACTGGGCGGTGCATGACGGTTTGGGCGCCTACTTCTGGCAGCACAACTGGGGCTCGCCCAAGGGGTACACGCACCCAGCCGCGCACCTGCATCAAGTCGAGATCGACAAGCGAACGGTGGGCGGCATCGGAGTCGACGTCAACGAGATCCTCAAGCCCCAGTACGGGCAGTGGGCGTAAAGGTTGCACTTCCTAAGACTTTGACAAACATTCCAGCAAACACTCGTTCGCTCAAAGCTGCTCGTCGGCTACGCCAGTGAATCCGCGTAGCCACGACGCGCGACACGGCGGGCAGTGGCGGCGACAGAAAATTTTGAGATAACGATTTGGTAACAATGCTGCTTTGATCAGCGCCGTTATAGCTACTCGACCGTAACCACCTGCATGCAGGACGTTTGTTCGAGATGTTTGTGCCGACCGTTTGGGCCGGTGTTACCCGCGACACGGTTACCCGCGCGTAGAACTCGTCAGTAACCTTCCGACGTCAAGAAAACGTACAGACCCTTATGACACTCTTATGGGGTCCGATGCAGGTTGACGGTGCCACTTCGTAGAGGGATCAGGCGCCGACGAAGCACCGGTCAGACGACTATCGGCTGCGATTCGGTGCGGAATCGCCCGGAATGTGACTGGGTCCTTTAACAGGGGCCGGCCCGGAACCGGCCGAACGAACCGAAACGCAACAGACGCGTAGACGCACGAACACAGACGCATACAGGGAGATTCGAAGGTGACGATCCACGAGCAGGACAGCTTGTCAGCAGACCGCGACGGCAGTGGACCGCACAGCACCCACGCGTTGGTCGATCGTCTGACGGCAGGAGAGCCGTACGCGGTCGCGTTCGGCGGTCAGGGCAGCGCCTGGCTGGAAACGCTCGAGGAACTGGTCTCCGGGGCGGGCATCGAAGCGGAATTGGCCGAGTTGGTCGGTGAGGTCCAACTGCTGCTCGAGCCGGTCGCCCGAGAGCTGGTGGTGGTGCGTCCGATCGGCTTCGAGCCGCTGCAGTGGGTGCGCGCGCTGGCGGCCGAGGACACCGTTCCGTCCGAGAAGCACCTGACGTCGGCGGCGGTCTCCATACCGGGCGTGCTGTTGACTCAGATCGCCGCTATCCGCGCGCTGGCCCGCCAAGGCATGGACCTTGCCGAAACCCCGCCGGTCGCGCTGGCGGGTCACTCGGCGGGCGTGCTGGCGGTCGAGGCACTCAAGGCGGGCGGTGCCCGCGACGTCGAGCTGCTGGCCATGGGCCAGCTCATCGGCGCGGCCGGAACGCTGGTGGCGCGCCGCCGCGGCATCTCGGTGCTCGGTGATCGCCCGCCGATGGTGTCGGTGACCAACGCCGACCCGGAGCGGATCAGCCAGCTACTCGACGAGTTCGCCCAGGACGTCCGCACCGTGCTCCCGCCGGTGCTGTCGATCCGCAACGGCCGCCGGTCGGTCGTCATCACCGGAACCCCCGAGCAGCTGTCCCGGTTCGAGCTCTACTGCCAGCAGATCTCCGAGAAAGAGGAAGCCGACCGCAAGAACAAATTGCGGGGCGGCGACGTCTTCGCGCCGGTCTTCGATCCGGTCAAGGTCGAGGTGGGCTTCCACACCCCCCGGTTGTCCGACGGCATCGACATCGTCGGCCGCTGGGCCGAAAAGGTCGGCCTCGACGTCGAGCTGGCCTGCCACCTGGCTAACGCGATCCTGGTCCGCAAGGTCGACTGGGTCGACGAGATCACCAAGGTGAATGACGCTGGAGCTCGATGGATTCTTGACCTGGGTCCCGGCGACATCCTGACCCGGCTGACGGCGCCGGTGATCCGCGGTCTGGGTATCGGCATTGTGCCAGCCGCCACCCGCGGTGGTCAGCGCAACCTGTTCACCGTCGGCGCCACCCCGGAGGTCGCCCGCGCCTGGTCGAGCTACGCGCCGACCGTCGTCCGCCTGCCCGACGGCCGGGTCAAGCTGTCCACCAAGTTCACCCGGCTCACCGGCCGCTCACCCATCCTGCTGGCCGGCATGACGCCGACCACCGTCGACGCCAAGATCGTCGCCGCGGCGGCCAACGCCGGGCACTGGGCCGAGCTCGCCGGCGGCGGGCAGGTCACCGAAGAGATCTTCGCCGACCGGGTGGCGCAGCTGTCCCGGTTGCTCGAGCCTGGCCGCACTTATCAGTTCAACGCGCTGTTCCTCGACCCCTACCTGTGGAAGTTGCAGCTGGGCGGCAAGCGACTGGTGCAGAAGGCCCGCCAGTCCGGTGCCGCCATTGACGGCGTGGTGGTCAGCGCCGGCATCCCCGACCTCGAGGAAGCCGTCGAGCTGATCGAAGAGCTCAACGACATCGGCATCAGCCATGTCGTCTTCAAGCCGGGAACCATCGAGCAGATCCGCTCGGTGATCCGCATCGCCACCGAGGCCCCCACCCGCCCGGTGATCATGCACGTCGAGGGTGGGCGCGCCGGTGGCCACCACTCCTGGGAGGATCTCGACGACCTGCTGCTGGCGACCTACTCGGAGCTGCGCTCGCGGGCCAACATCACCGTTTGCGTCGGTGGCGGCATCGGTACGCCCGAGCGGGCCGCCGACTATCTGTCCGGGCGCTGGGCGCAGGCATACGGCTTCCCGCTGATGCCGATCGACGGCATCCTGGTCGGTACCGCCGCAATGGCGACGCTGGAGGCCACCACGTCACCGTCGGTCAAGCAGATGCTGGTGGAGACCGGTGGCACCGATCAGTGGATCGGCGCCGGAAAAGCCCAGGGCGGCATGGCTTCCAGCCGCAGCCAGCTTGGTGCGGACATCCACGAGATCGACAACAGCGCGTCGCGCTGCGGGCAGTTGCTGGACGAGGTGGCCGGCGACGCGGACGCCGTGGCGGAGCGTCGCGACGAGATCATCGCCGCGATGGCCAAGACCGCCAAGCCGTACTTCGGCGACGTCGCCGACATGACCTATCTGCAATGGCTGCAGCGCTACGTCGAACTGGCTATCGGAGAAGGCAATTCGACTGCCGACACGGCCGCCCCCGGCAGCCCCTGGCTGGCCGACACCTGGCGCGACCGGTTCGAGGAAATGCTCAAGCGCGCCGAAGCACGTTTGCACGCACAGGATTTCGGCCCGATCGAAACGTTGTTCAACGACCCCGAGCTGTTGGAGGATCCGCAGCGGGCCATCGACGCCCTGGTTGCGCAGTACCCGGACGCGCAGACCATCCAGCTGCACCCGGCCGACGTGCCCTTCTTCATCTCGCTGTGCAAAACGCTGGGCAAGCCGGTCAACTTCGTGCCCGTCATCGACAAGGACGTCCGGCGCTGGTGGCGCAGTGACTCGTTGTGGCAGGCCCACGACGCCCGCTACGACGCCGACCAGGTGTGCATCATCCCCGGACCCGCCGCCGTCGCCGGCATCACCCGGCTGGACGAGCCCGTCGGCGAGCTGCTGGACCGCTTCGAGCAGGCAGCGATCAACGAGGTGCTCGCCGCGGGCGCCGAGCCGCGGGAGGTCACCGCCCGCCGGCTCGGTCGCGCCGACGTCCGCGGACCGCTGGCCGTGGTGCTCGATGCGCCCGACGTGCTGTGGGCGGGCCGCACCACCATCAACCCGGTGCACCGGATCGCCGAGCCCGGCGACTGGCAGGTGCACGAAAGCCGCACCGCCACACACACATCCACCGGTTCGAGGCTGCAGGTGACGGCCACCGGTGACGGAGTGACGCTGAGCGTGCCGGTGTCGGGCACCTGGATCGACATCCACTTCACCCTGCCCGCCAACACCATCGACGGCGGCATCCCGGTGGTGTCCACCGAAGATGCCACCGCCGCAATGCGTTCCGTGTTGGCTATCGCCGCCGGAGCCGACGGACCGGAATCGCTGCCCGAGGTGGTCGACGGTACGGCCACCGTGACGGTGAACTGGGACCCCGAACGGGTCGCCGACCACACCGGCGTCACGGCAACTTTCGGCGAGCCGCTCGCGCCGAGCCTCACCACCGTGCCCGACGCGCTCGTCGGACACTGCTGGCCGGCGGTATTCGCGGCCATCGGTGCGGCGGTGACGGACACCGGCGTGCCTGTCGTGGAGGGTCTGCTGAGCTTGGTGCACCTGGACCACGCCGTCCGGCTGGCCGGTCAGCTGCCCCAGGAACCGACCCAATTGACCATCGCCGCAACCGCCTTGAGCGCCACCGACACCGACATGGGCCGCGTGGTGCCGGTCACCGTCAGCGTCACGGCAAGCGACGGCGCCGGTGTCGCGACGCTCGAGGAGCGGTTCGCGATCCTGGGCCGCACCGGGCCGGCCGAACTCACCGACCCCGCGCGGGCCGGCGGCGCGGTCTCCGAGAATGCCACCGACACCCCACGTCGCCGGCGCCGCGACGTCACGATCGGGTCCCCGGTCGATATGCGCCCGTTCGCCGAGGTGTCCGGGGACCACAATCCCATCCACACCGACAAGGCCGCCGCTCTGCTGGCCGGCCTGGGATCGCCGATCGTGCACGGGATGTGGCTGTCCGCTGCGGCACAGCACGCGGTGACCGCGACCGACGGGCAGGCCCGGCCACCGGCCCGGCTGGTCGGCTGGACCGCCCGGTTCATGGGCATGGTACGCCCCGGCGACGAGGTGGACTTCCGGGTCGACCGTGTCGGAATCGACCAGGGTGCAGAGGTTTTGGAGGTTGCCGCCCGCATCGGATCGGATCTCGTCATGTCGGCGACGGCGCGGTTGGCCTCGCCCAAGACGGTCTACGCGTTCCCCGGTCAGGGTATCCAGCACAAGGGCATGGGCATGGACGTCCGGGCCCGGTCCAAGGCGGCCCGCAAAGTGTGGGACGAGGCCGACCGGTTCACCCGCGGCACGCTGGGTTTCTCGGTGCTGCATGTGGTTCGGGACAACCCGACCAGCATCATCGCCAGCGGCGTGCACTACCACCACCCGGACGGCGTGCTGTTCCTGACGCAGTTCACCCAGGTCGCGATGGCGACGGTGGCGGCCGCACAGGTCGCCGAGATGCGCGAGCAGGGCGCCTTCGTGGAGACCGCGATCACCTGTGGCCACTCCGTTGGTGAGTACACCGCGCTGGCCTGTGTGAGCGGCGTGTTCGAACTGGATGCGTTGCTGGAGGCCGTATTCCACCGCGGCTCCAAGATGCACGACATCGTCCCGCGCGACGAGTTGGGCCGCTCCAACTACCGGTTGGCGGCCATCCGGCCCTCCCAGATCGACCTGCCCGACGAGGAGGTCACCGACTTCGTTGCCGGCATCGCCGAACGCACCGGGGAGTTTCTTGAGATCGTCAACTTCAACCTGCGTGGTTCGCAGTACGCGATCGCCGGCACCGTGCGGGGTCTGGAAGCGCTGGAAGAAGAGGTCGAGCGGCGCCGCGAAATCACCGGCGGCAAGCGCTCTTTCATCCTGGTGCCCGGTATCGACGTGCCGTTCCACTCGCGGGTGCTGCGCGTCGGGGTCGCCGAATTCCGGCGCTCGCTGGAGCGGCTGATGCCCCGGGACAAGGACCCCGACGTCATCATCGGGCGCTACATCCCCAACCTGGTGCCGCGGCCGTTCACGCTGGATCGCGACTTCATTCAGGAGATCCGGGATCTGGTGCCCGCCGAACCGCTCGACGAAATCCTCGCCGACTACGACACCTGGCGGAACGAGCGGCCGCGCGAGCTGGCCCGCAAGGTCCTGATCGAGCTGCTGGCATGGCAGTTCGCCAGCCCGGTCCGCTGGATCGAGACGCAGGACCTGCTGTTCATCGAGGAGGCGGCCGGCGGCCTGGGGGTGGAGCGCTTCGTCGAGATCGGGGTGAAGACCGCGCCGACCGTCGCGGGCCTGGCCACCAACACCCTTAAGCTGCCCGAATATGCCCACAGCACAATCGAAGTGCTCAACGCCGAGCGCGACGCCGCGGTGCTGTTCGCCACCGACACCGACCCGGAACCGGAAGACGATGTGGTGGTGTTGGATTCCGACGCTGCCGCGTCGGAGGGCGCGCCCATTTCAAATGGCGCGCCGGACGTCGCTCCGGCTCCCGCCGGAGCTCCGTCCGGCGCTCCGAGACCCGACGACATCGGGTTCGACGCCGCCGACGCCACCCTGGCATTGATCGCCATCTCGGCCAAGATGCGCCTGGACCAGATCGAGCCGCTGGACTCCATCGAGTCCATCACCGACGGCGCGTCGTCGCGACGCAACCAGCTGCTGGTCGACCTCGGCTCCGAGCTGAACCTGGGCGCCATCGACGGCGCCGCCGAGGCCGACCTGGCCGGCCTGCGGGCGCAGGTCACCAAGCTGGCCCGCACCTACAAGCCGTTCGGCCCAGTGCTTTCCGACGCGATCAACGATCAGCTGCGCACCGTGCTCGGACCCTCCGGTAAGCGGCCCGCCGCCATCACCGAGCGGGTTTTGAAGACGTGGGAGCTGGGCGAGGGGTGGGCCAAGCACGTCACCGTCGAGGTGGCGCTGGGCACCCGGGAAGGCTCCAGCGTTCGGGGCGGTGCCATGGGCCACCTGCACGAAGGCGCCCTGGCCGACGCCGCGTCGGTCGACAAGGTGATCGACGCCGCCGTAGCCGCGGTGGGCGCACGACTTGGGATCGCCGTGTCGCTGCCGTCCGCGGGCGGTGGCGGCGGCGCGACCGTCGACGCCGCCGCGCTGAGCGAGTTCACCGACCAGATCACCGGCCGCGACGGCGTGCTGGCCTCGGCGGCGCGCCTGGTGCTGGGTCAGCTAGGCCTCGACGACCCGGTCACCGCCTCACCGACGGCTACCGACGCCGAACTCATCGACCTGGTGACCGTCGAATTGGGCTCGGACTGGCCACGTTTGGTGGCGCCGACGTTCGACGGCAAGAAGGCCGTGGTGTTCGACGACCGCTGGGCCAGCGCCCGTGAGGACCTGGTCAAGCTCTGGCTCACCGACGAGGGCGACGTCGACGCCGATTGGGCGCGGCTGTCCGAACGGTTCGAGGGCGCCGGGCACGTCGTCGCCACCCAGGCCACCTGGTGGCAGGGCAAGTCGCTGGCCGCGGGCAAGCAGATCCACGCCTCGCTGTACGGCCGGATCGCCGCCGGCGCGGAGAACCCGTCACCCGGCCCCTACAGCAACGAAGTCGCCGTCGTGACAGGCGCTTCCAAGGGCTCTATTGCCGCCTCGGTGGCAGCCCGGCTGCTTGCCGGCGGTGCGACCGTCATCGCGACGACGTCCAGGCTCAACGACGAGCGGCTGGCGTTCTACCGCACGCTCTACCGTGACAACGCCCGCTACGGCGCGGCGCTGTGGGTGGTGCCGGCCAACATGGCGTCCTACTCCGACATCGACGCACTGGTCGAATGGATCGGTAACGAACAGAGCGAAAGCCTTGGGCCCCAGTCGATTCACATCAAGGATGCGCAGACCCCGACGCTGCTGTTCCCGTTCGCGGCACCGCGAGTGGTAGGCGATCTGTCCGAGGTCGGTGCACGCGCCGAGATGGAGATGAAGGTGCTGCTGTGGGCCGTGCAACGGCTCATCAGCGGGCTGTCGAAGATCGGCGCCGAGCGTGACATCGCCTCGCGGTTGCACGTCGTGCTGCCGGGCTCGCCCAACCGCGGAATGTTCGGCGGGGACGGAGCTTACGGCGAGGCCAAGTCCGCGCTGGACGCCGTGGTGAGCCGCTGGCACGCCGAGACGTCGTGGGCCGAACGCGTCAGCCTGGCGCACGCGCTGATCGGCTGGACCCGCGGCACCGGGTTGATGGGTCACAACGACGCCATCGTCACCGCGGTCGAGGAGGCCGGTGTCACCACCTACTCGACCGAGGAGATGGCCGGTCTGCTGCTCGGTTTGTGTGACGTTGAATCCAAAGTGGCCGCCGCAAGTTCGCCGATCAAGGCTGATCTCACCGGGGGTCTGGCCGAGGCCAACCTGGACATGGCCGAACTCGCTGCCAAGGCGCGCGAGGATCATGCGGCGAAGGCCGCAGAAGACGGGGACGACGACGCCGCGGCCGAGGACACCATTTCGGCGCTGCCGTCACCCCCGCGCGGTTACCGCCCGGCACCGCCCCCGGAATGGGCTGACCTCGACGTCGACCCCGCCGACCTGGTGGTGATCGTCGGCGGCGCCGAACTCGGGCCGTACGGTTCGTCGCGCACCCGCTTCGAGATGGAGGTCGAAAACGAGCTTTCTGCCGCCGGCGTCCTCGAACTGGCCTGGACCACCGGACTGATCCGCTGGGAAGACGACCCCCAACCGGGTTGGTACGACACACAATCCGGTGATCTGGTGAACGAGTCAGAGCTGGTCGAGCGCTACCACGACGCCGTGGTGGAACGCTGCGGCATCCGCGAGTTCGTCGACGACGGCGCGATCGATCCCGACCACGCCTCGCCGTTGCTGGTGTCGGTGTTCCTGGACAAGGACTTCACCTTCGTGGTGTCCTCGGAGGCCGAGGCCCGGGCCTTCGCCGAATTCGACCCCGAGCACACGGTCGTGCGCCCGGTGCCCGAATCAGGCGACTGGCAGGTCACCCGCAAGGCGGGCACCGAAGTGCGGGTGCCGCGCAAGACCAAGTTGTCCCGTGTGGTCGGCGCGCAGATCCCGACCGGGTTCGACCCGACGGTGTGGGGAATCAGCCCGGACATGGCCACCTCGATCGACCGGGTGGCGCTGTGGAACATCGTGACCACCGTAGACGCCTTCCTCTCCGCCGGGTTCAGCCCGGCCGAGGTGATGCGCTACGTGCACCCGAGCCTGGTGGCCAGCACCCAGGGCACCGGCATGGGCGGCATGACGTCGATGCAGACCATGTATCACGGCAACCTGCTCGGCCGTAACAAGCCGAACGACATTTTGCAGGAAGTGCTGCCGAATGTGGTTGCGGCGCATGTGGTTCAGTCCTACGTCGGCAGCTACGGGTCAATGATCCACCCGGTTGCCGCCTGCGCGACGGCGGCAGTGTCGGTCGAGGAGGGCGTCGACAAGATCCGGCTCGGCAAGGCCGAATTGGTGGTGGCCGGCGGTCTGGACGACCTCACGCTGGAGGCGATCATCGGCTTCGGCGACATGGCCGCCACCGCCGACACGTCGATGATGCGCGGCCGCGGCATCGAGGACTCGAAGTTCTCCCGGCCCAACGACCGGCGCCGGCTGGGCTTCGTCGAAGCCCAGGGCGGCGGCACCATCCTGTTGGCGCGCGGTGACCTCGCCCTGCGCATGGGATTGCCGGTGCTGGCCGTGGTGGCGTACGCGCAGTCGTTCGGCGACGGGGTGCACACGTCGATCCCGGCGCCCGGCTTGGGTGCGCTGGGTGCGGGTCGCGGCGGCAGAGACTCGGCGCTGGCGCGCTCGCTGGCCAAGCTCGGTGTGACCGCCGACGACATCGCGGTGATCTCCAAGCACGACACGTCGACGCTGGCGAATGACCCCAACGAGACCGAACTGCACGAGCGGCTCGCGGACTCCTTGGGCCGTTCGGCGGGGGCACCGCTGTTCGTGGTGTCGCAGAAGAGCCTGACCGGGCACGCCAAGGGTGGGGCCGCCGTCTTCCAGACGATGGGGCTGTGCCAGATGTTGCGCGACGGCGTGATCCCGCCCAACCGCAGCCTGGACTGTGTCGACGACGAGTTGTCCGGTTCGTCGCACTTCGTCTGGGTGCGCGACACGCTGCGGCTCGGCGAGAGGTTCCCGCTCAAGGCCGGGATGCTGACCAGCCTCGGGTTCGGCCATGTGTCGGGCCTGGTGGCTCTGGTGCATCCGCAGGCGTTCATCGCCTCGCTGGAGCCTTCGCAGCGCGAGGATTACCAGCGGCGTGCCGAAGGCCGACTGCTGGCCGGTCAGCGCCGGCTGGTCTCGGCGATCGCCGGCGGTGAGCCCATGTACCAGCGACCGCCGGACCGTCGCTTCGACCACGACGCGCCGGAGAAGCGGCAGGAGGCGACGATGCTGCTGAATCCGGCCGCCCGGTTGGGGGACGGGGACGCCTACCAGGTGTCTGCCGGGTGACCCGCCGGATCCGTTAACCTGGCCACCCATGGGAATCGTCGGCATCGGGATCGACCTCGTCTCCATACCTGATTTCGCCGAGCAGGTCGACCAGCCGGGAACGGTGTTCGCGGAGACCTTCACCCCGGGTGAGCGCCGCGACGCCTCCGACAAGAGTTCGTCGGCGGCGCGTCACCTGGCGGCCCGCTGGGCGGCCAAGGAAGCGGTGATCAAGGCGTGGTCGGGCTCGCGGTTCGCTCAGCGACCGGTGCTGCCGGAGGACATTCACCGCGACATCGAGGTGGTCACCGACATGTGGGGCCGGCCGCGGGTGCGGTTAAGTGGTGAGATCGCCAAGCATCTGGCCGACGTGACGATCCACGTGTCGCTGACCCACGAAGCCGACACCGCGGCCGCCGTCGCGATCCTGGAGACCTCGTAGGCCGAGCAGACGCAAAATCACCGTGGAGCTTGCGCTCCAACGGGATTTTGCGTCTGCTCGCGAGGGTCACCGAGCCAGACTGCGGGCGTAACCCGCGCCCATACTCAGCAGCACCAGACCCACGACGATGAACGCCGCCACCCGGAAGATGCCGTCGAGGGTGGCCAGATCGAACAGGAACAGCTTGCCCGTGGCCGCGCCTGTCAACACCAGACCGGCGGTGATCGACTCGGTGCGACGTTCCCGGTCGCTGCGCAGCGCGTAGACGAAAAGCGCTGCCGCCATACCGATCCAGCAGATGGTCGCCGCCATGTGGCCGGCGAGGAATCCGCCGCCGGTGCCACCGACCAAGACACCGGCGGTCACCGCAAAGGCCGTGACGGCGTAGACGATCGATGCCGCTGCCGCGGCCACCAGCACCCCCGCGGCTTCGGAATCCAGCCAAGCCCTGGTCATCACGACCGCCAAGGCAATGACGAGCAGGCTGGCGGCCAGCGTGGACACCGCCACCGAGGTCGGCGTCGCGGTGGCCCGCACCAACACGGACAGCGGAGCATAGCTGTAGAACAGCCCGCCGCCGATGATGCCGAAACCGAGTGCAATCCAACGCGCCGTGACGTCATGGCGGCCGACGATGCCGATGGCGATGGCCAGCGCCAGCAACGTCGGGCCTTCGACATAGCCGGTGAAGGCGACGGAGACGGCGATCAGCGCCGAGATCGCCGACCACACCGACCAGATCTGGGTGACGATCCGCGGGTGTTGACCCATGAGCGCGGCCGCCAACATGCCTGCCGCCAACGCAGCCGCCAGGCCGGCGGCCAGCATCCGATCCACCGCAATTGCACTGGCCAGCACCGGGACGGTACCGAGAGAGGTCAGCAACGCCAGTCCACCTGCGTTCTTCGAGGACGGCAACAGGACGAGACCGCTGGCCATCGCCAAGAGCGCGGCCACCGCGCACGCACCGCCGAGCAACCACGCGTTGTCGTGCGGGCGGGCGCCCGGCAACGCGACCAGCAGCGGCAGCGTCGTCGCCGCGATCCGCGCCGCGTGCATCCGCAGCCAATCCTTACCGAGCTGCACCGGCAGAGCGGCGGCAGAGAGCGCGAGCATGAAGCCGATCAGCAACAGGTCGACCCCGCGGGTGATCTCGGGGGCCAGCGCGATCAGAGGCACCAGTACCAGCAGGGCCAGGTGCTCGGAGTCCCAGCGGCGCGCCAGTGCCAAGCCGGCGCCGCCCACGATCGCGGCCAGCACCAACCCGACCGGTGCGGCCACCCACTTGTAGATGGTGACGACCGCGATCACATCCAGGTATGCGGCGGCTATACCCGTGGCGGCCAACGCAATCGCTCCGATTCGTCCGCCGGGACGTCCGCGCAGCCGGACCGCCACCGCGACCAGCGCGCCGGCCAGAGCGGTGCCGCCGGCTACCCGGATCTCGGGTCGAAGCAGCCCCGCCTGCGCGGCCAGCACCAGCAGCAGCACGACGCCGATCAGCGTCACGGCAACGCCGGCGACGGCCAGTAGCTTGCCGATCCAACCTGACTCCGCTGGTGCGGACACGTTTGCTGGGCGCTGTGGGGGAGGGGGCGCAGCGGGCTGTGGTGGAGATGGGCGCGGCGGGCGCGGGGCGGGGGGCGCAGCGGCCGCGGGCTGCCAGTATTGCCAGTAGTTTTGCCAATAGGTCGCGGCCTGCTGCTGCGGCGTGACAGGTGGTGGTACGAACACCGGCGCCGGCCGCGGCGAGGGCGCCGGTGCGGGCTCGCTGGCGGAAAGCAGACGGTCCAACTGTGTCAGTTCGCCCGAGACGCGGGACAACTGACGGGCCAGGGCATCGAATTCGTGCGAAAGCCGGCTGATGACAGCCTGATGCGATTCGGTCATGGTGATCCACCCTGCCGGGGCCGCGGCGCCCCGGGATGAGTAGGACTACCTGAATGCCGCTATTGGTCGAGCCCGTGCTCGATCGCGTAGCGGGTCAGCTCCACCCGGTTGGCGACCTGCAGCTTGCGGAACGTCGCCTGCACATGGTTTTCCACGGTTCGGTGGCTCAACGACAGACGCTCCGCAATTTGCTTGGCGGACAACCCTTTTGCGACGAATCGCAATACTTCGGTCTCGCGCTCGGTGAGACTGGGCGTGGCGGGACCGGGATTCGGGTTGGTCGCAATGCGCCGGTATTCGCCCAGCACCAGTCCGGCCAGGCTCGGCGTGAACACGGCGCGCCCCGCCGCGGTGGCCCGCACCGCATCGGCCAACTCGGCCTTGGATGCGCTCTTGACCAGATATCCGGCGGCCCCGGCCTTGACCGCCTCCAGCACGTCGTCCCGTTCATCGGAGGCCGAGAGCACCAGCACCTTGCTGGCCGGTGAAACCTCGAGCACTTGCATCGTTGCTTCAACGCCGTCACCGTCCGCCAGGCGCATGTCCATCACCACCACATCCGGCTTCACCACTGCTGCCCGCCGCCGGGCGGACCCGACCCCGTCGGCGGTGGCGACCACATTGAACCCGTCGTCGGCCAGGTCGCGCGCCACCGCGTCGCGCCAGATCGGGTGGTCATCGACAACCATCACCGTCGGTTCGCCCGCCTCAGTCATGACGGGGCACGCTCAATTCCCATTCCGTTCCCTCTCCCGGGCTGGTGTGCAGCTCGGCGCTGCCACCCAGCGACATCAACCGTCCCACAATTGACTTCGAAATTCCGACGTGTCCCTGGCCGACCGCTTCCTGCAGACGGCCGGGGGCGATGCCGACCCCGTCGTCGCGGATGCTCACCGTTACCGAATCACCCAGGTCTTCCAGTAGCACGAAAGCGCGCGCTTGCGGACCGGCGTGGGCGCGGACGTTGTCCAGGGCGTTGCCCACCGCTGCGTCCAGTTCGGCGGCAACCGCTCCGTCCAGGGGCACGGCGGTGCCCGGCAGGCTCATCGAGACGCGCTCGCTTTCCCGGCGGCGGAGCAGGGCGCGCACATCGACGGTCTCGTCGGTTTCGCTTTCCATCTCGGTGGACGTCACCCAACTGCGCAGCGCGCGTTCCTGTTCGCCCGCGAGGGTGGCGAGTTCGGCTGCTGAGCCGCCGATTTCGTGACCTCTCTTGGCGACGAGGGCAAGCACCTGGATGACGCCGTCGTGCACCTGCCGGGACAACCGCTCTCGTTCCTCCACCGCTGCCGACAGGCGGGCCGCGCGCTGCAGTTCGCCGTGGGCGCGCCGGGCCGTGCTGGCCGCGAGTCCCACCGCGAGGCCGGCCGCCAACTCGACGATGATGGTGGCGTTGCGACCCAGGTTGACATTGATGTAGCCCTTGACGAACTCGCTGGCCGCGGTCACTGCGACGCCGGTCAGCATGCCACCGGTAGGACCAAACTGCAGGGCCGCCGAGATGGTGGCGTTGCTGGCCCACAGCGTCGTCGGCCAGGTCTGATTGTTGTGCGCCCACTGTCCGGTGGCGACCACCTCGGTGGACAGCATGAGCCCCACCACGACCACGAGTTCGGCGATCACCCACGCCGGCCGTCGTCCGAAACCCCGCAGGTAGGCGAACGCGCAGGCCGCGCTCCAGGCGATAAGGACCGCGAACAACGACCAACCCACCGCCGGGTGAGACAGATCAGAGCTGATCGCGATGTGAAAACCCAGCGCATAGATGCAGCTCAGCAGCCGGAACAGCTGAGCTGCCCGCCACAGCGGAGTTGTCGGGTCGGGACCGTCGGAGGTCACCCGGGCAAGTTTAACTAGCCTCGAAGGCATGACTGACCTGGTTGAGCGGGTGCGCGAGGTGTTGCCTTCAGTGCGGCGCGATCTCGAGGATCTGGTGCGAATCGAATCGGTGTGGGCAGACCCGGCTCGCCGCAATGAGGTGCACCGCAGCGCCCAGATGGTGTCGGATCTGTTGTCGCAGGCCGGTTTCGACGATGTCCGCATCGTCACCGAGGGTGGCGCTCCGGCGGTCATCGCGCATCATCCGCCGCCACCGGGTGCGCCCACTGTGCTGCTGTATGCCCATCATGACGTGCAACCCGAAGGCGACCGCGGTCAGTGGCATTCGCCGCCCTTCGAACCGACCGAACGCGACGGGCGTCTGTACGGCAGGGGTACCGCGGACGACAAGGCAGGCATCGCAACACATTTGGCCGCGTTCCGAGCGCACGGCGGCCGGCCTCCGGTGGGGGTGACGGTATTCGTGGAGGGCGAGGAAGAATCGGGCTCGCCGACGTTGGGCCAGTTCCTGGCCGCGCACCGCGACGAGTTGGCCGCCGACGTGATCGTGATCGCAGACTCGGACAACTGGAGCACCGAGGTTCCGGCCCTGACGGTGTCGCTGCGGGGGATGGCCGACTGCGTGGTGGAGGTCGCGACCCTGGATCACGGCCTGCACTCCGGGCTGTGGGGTGGCGTGGTGCCCGATGCGCTGACCGTTCTGGTGCGGCTGCTGGCCAGCCTGCACGACGACGACGGCAATGTGGCGGTTCGGGGCCTCCACGAAAGTAAGGCAGCCGATGTCGAGTACCCGCCGGACCGGGTGCGGAAGGAATCCGGACTGCTGGACGGGGTGACCGAGATCGGCTGCGGTTCGGTGCCGCAACGGCTGTGGGCCAAGCCCGCGATCACGGTCATCGGCATCGACACCACGCCGGTGGCCGCGGCCTCGAACACGCTCATTCCGCGGGCCCGGGCCAAGATCAGCATCCGGGTGGCGCCCGGCGGTGACGCCGCGCAGCATCTAGACGCGGTGGAGGCGCACCTGCGTGCCCACGTCTCCTGGGGTGCGCAGGTCAATGTCATCCGCGGCGAGCTGGGCCAGCCGTACGCGATCGACGCCAGCGGGCCGGTCTATGACGCCGCGCGGGCGGCGTTCCGGCAGGCCTGGGGCGTGGACGCCATCGACATGGGCATGGGTGGCTCCATCCCGTTCATCGCCGAGTTCGCCCGGGCGTTTCCGGAGGCCAAGATTCTGGTGACGGGCGTAGAAGACCCGGGAACTCAGGCGCACAGCATCAACGAAAGTCTGGACCTCGGGGTGCTGGAGCGCGCGGCGATCAGCGAGGCGCTGTTGCTGGCAAACCTCGGTACGGGTCACCACCCCCATCGGCTTTGACGAGCCTGAAGGTGGAGCAGGAGCTGTTTCCGAGTGAGTCACAGGCGTCACATGGGAATCTTCTCCGGTCGGCATGATGGTTGCCCGCCTCATAGCGACACCGGATCTGTCGCTCGAAGGCGGGCACGGAGTGCCTCGATCCCGCCACAGGCCAATGCGACGGACGTGACTAAGCCGGAGACGAAGCCGGCAACCCAGTCCGCCTACTAGACCGACAGATCCCGCCGCAACTTGGCCACGTGCCCGGTGGCCTTGACGTTGTATTGCGCGACCGCGATTTTGCCCTTCTCGTCAACGACGAACGTCGAGCGAATGACCCCGGTGACGGTCTTGCCGTACATCTGCTTCTCGCCGAACGCGCCGTACGCGGTGAGCACCTTGCGCTCCGGGTCGGACAGCAGCGGGAACGTCAGCCCCTCGGCGTCGCGGAACTTCGCCAGCTTCTCCGGCTTGTCGGGGGAGATGCCGACGACGTCGATGCCGGCCTCGTTGAGTTCGGCCAGGCTGTCGCGGAAGTCGCAGGCTTGCTTGGTGCAGCCGGGCGTCGAGGCGGCCGGGTAGAAGTACACGACGACTTGGCGGCCCTTGTAGTCGGACAGCTTCACGTTGTTGCCGTCGGCGTCGGGCAGGTTGAAGGCGGGCGCCTTATCGCCTGGCGCCAGCCGCGTGGTCTCGGTCAAGGTGCATCCCTTTCTTGTCGCCGAAGCGTCGGCACTAGGGTAGTTCCTCAGTGCACCAGCCTGACTTGGAGGACAGACACGTGGCGGACCGCGATCCCGACACCATCAAGCAGGAGATCGACCAGGCCCGCGAGCAGCTGGCGGCAACCGTCGACTCGCTTGCGGAGCGGGCCAACCCTCGCCGTCTGGCCGACGACGTCAAGGCCAAGGTGATCGAGTTCCTGAACAAGCCCATCGTGACGGTGACGCTGACCGGGGTCGGTGCGGCCGCCGTCGTGGTGGTGATCTACCGCATCCGCAAGCACTGAACCTGCCCGCGAGCGCTGCGCCGGTGACGACAGCCACCGTCATGTGGGTCATGCGGGTCAGGCGGGCAGACCTTTCACACCGGGGGTCTGGCTGGTGACGTGGATCGGAATGTCGTCGTCCCACGGCTGGGCCTCGGCCATATCGGCGACCTCCACATATCCGCGCTCGAACTCCCCCGTCGCGGCGTCCACCAGCCGGTACTCCTGGCGCTGGGTCTGAATGGGTTGCGAGTCCAGGATCACCACCCGCACCTCGCCCGGCTCGAACCCGCATCGCTGCTGCAGCGCCTCGATGAGGCACTCGTTGTGCAGATGCCCGTCGCCGAAGTTCCAGCCCAGCACCATCGCGCATAAGACTTCACCCTCGCAGAGGTTGTAGTCGTCTTCGTCGTATCCGGCCAGCGCCCGATGCGCGAGGGTGAACAGCGCGCGCCCGTGCGTGTTCATGCCGCGGAATGCGTAGGCAAGGTGAATCGGGACCTGAGTGGCCTCTTTGCTCTTGTACAGCCGCTCGAGTTGCAGATGCTGCATCGGCCCGAGCGCGCGCGACCCGATGCGGATCTTTTCGTCGGCTGACGGCTTGACGCACCAGACGGTGGTGTCCCAGTTGCCTGCGTAATACCGCATGCCGGGCAGGAAGGAAACCTTGCGCGGGAACAGATTTCCTATGACGACGGTGCCGGCCACCACCGCGAATAACGCGGCCACCAACATCGGCTGGTCCACATCTGCGAGGCCGATGCCCGCATATGCGACGAACAGCCACAGCACTCCGAACATCATGAAGACGTTCCACTCCAGCGGAACGCCCATCGGAAAGGCCAACAGGATGTTGAGGTGGAACACGATCATCACGAATGCGGCGATGGCCGTGGGCCATCCGCCATGTGAAAAGAGCAGCACCAACGGCACCAGTCCCTCCACCGCGGTGGAGAAGTGCGCGATGAAGCCCGACAACGCGCTGGGCCGCAGATCATCCGGGTACCGCTTGAACAGCGACCGCTTGAGAAACCCGGAGGGGATGAACGGGTTGTTCGCCAGCATGGTCGAGATCACGAACGGGAAGTGCCTGTTCAGCTTGGAAGTTGCCGCACCGAGCCAGATGACCATGAACACCACCTTCGCCCCGATGACGATGTCTGCCCCGGAGAACAGGAACACCAGTGTCAGGGGGGCGTACACCTCGCCGCGGGCTGCCAGGAAGATGATTTTGTCGCGCAACCCCAACACGGCCAGCACTGAGAGGACGGCGATCGGTTGCCATCGGGGCAGCACGCCGATCGTGGTGTGCAGGGCGGGAATCGGCCCGCTCCCGTCGGACACCAAGGCGGTGGCCAGGAGCACGAGCAAGGCTGCGTAGAGCAGCGCGTCGAGCGGAGTTCTGTTGGTGCCGTTGGTCAGCGGTATCCGGCCGGGCCAAGGGGGCAGGCGGATGGTGCCGGGACGCAGCCAGTACAGAGCGGAACCTATCGGCGGGAAGTAGCGCCCGGCCAGCGGCCCGAAACAGCAACCGAGGCCAACGACTTCGAACAGCATTGTGTAGAGCACGGCTTTCTGGAAGACGATCGGCTCAGTCCACCACGAGGCGACGTCGGTGAACCCGCCGATGCCCGTAGTGGTCCAGGCGAATACCCAGGCGCCCAGGATGTAGAGCAAGATCTTGATGCCGTACATCACGTGCATGATCAGCGGTGTGCCGAAGCCGTTTGCGGCGATGTGCTGCATCATCGGTATCACGCGTTGGGCCCGCGGGCGTTTGCTCCACTCGGCCATCTCGACGACGGGCAGGTTCGGCTGGATGAACCCCATTGCTGCTCCTTCGAACTGTGGCTCGCATTGTGGAGACGCTCGCCAGCGAGGGTCGGGCCGTGAAAAAAACTACCCGCGAAGGGGGTGCTGCGACAGGGCCATGTCGACTCAGCGGGACAGAAATGCCGGTTGCGCATTCGTCGTCGGCCGGACCGGTGCAGCGCTGGTGGCCTCCGGCACTGGCGATCGCGACAGCTGTGCTGGATCTGGTTGCCCGGCAGGTGCTTTCGGGGTCAAGCCTCGGCTAGCCCGCGACCGCCCGTGACCACGCGAGCGGGTTGAGTTCGCGGAACGGGTCGTCGGCCCGCAGCGCGAGCAGATCCCGCAGGATCGCTTCGAGTTCGCGCTGGGTGTTGTCGCGTACCGTCGTCACCCAGCTATCGGCCGAA
This sequence comes from Mycobacterium gordonae, assembly GCF_002101675.1. Classification (GTDB taxonomy): domain Bacteria; phylum Actinomycetota; class Actinomycetes; order Mycobacteriales; family Mycobacteriaceae; genus Mycobacterium; species Mycobacterium gordonae. Next base: position 28,026 of record NZ_LQOY01000016.1, read on the forward strand.
GCCTTCTCGGGCTTCGTGGTGTCGATCGGATCGCCGAACCGCAGATACATCCGTTGCGGGCGGGGGATGAGGGTCGGCCCGATGCCCCGCAGCAACGGCATCACCATGTCGGCATCGCCGCTGAGTCTCTTGCTGACCGCTTGGCTGAGACGGCCCATCCTGCTGTCGCGGGTAACCAAACTCTTGTAGACATCGTCGCCGCCGACGAGACCGACCGGCACGATCGGGTAGTCATGCTCGACTGCCAGGCGGGCGAATCCGGACCGGCCGCGCCAATTGAGCTGGTATTCCTCGCCTTTGAACTTGGCGATCTCGCGGCCACCGCCAGGGAACACCAGGATGGTCTCGTTGTGGCGCATCAGTTCACCCGCGGTATCGCGGGCGCCGACGATGCCACCGTAGGCGGCGATCAGGTCGCGTCCAAGCCCCTTCGCCTGCCCGAATTTTCGGTCGGCCAACGGCCGCACCCGGGTCCCGGTCACCCGCCGGACATAGTGGGGAATGAGCAGAATCTCGGCCTGAGCCTGCTGAGTGTGGTTGCCGACCAACAAGAACCGGCCATCGGCCGGCAGCTTGTCCAGGCCGCTGACATACGGGCGGTACAAGTCGACAAGGGGCTGGATGCCGCCCTGGATCGTCTGCAAGGCATCGCTGAGCATCCGCACCCGGCGGGGTTGGTTCATCACTGCGTCCAGCGCTTCGGTCATGGTTCCTCCATCTCGTTCCTGAGTACTATACCGAACGAACTAGTTCGTATGGTAGCTTTCTGTGATGCGCAGTACAGACGAACTTCGCGAGACGATCCTGGGCGCGGCGCGATCGGAGTTCGCTCAATTCGGATTGGCCGGTGCCCGGATCGACCGCATCGCCCGAGCCGCAAGTGCCAGCAAAGAGCGGCTTTACGCGCACTTCCGGGACAAGGAGACGCTGTTCCGCAGCGTGGTCGCCGCCGACAGCGCCGAGTTCTTCGCTGCGGTCACATTGCGACCCGATGCGGTGCCGGACTTCGTGGGCGACATCTTCGATCTAGCCTGCCGGCGACCCGAGCACCTGAGGATGATGACCTGGGCCAACCTGGAAGGCCTGACACTGGACCCCCCACCGGCGCACGAATGGGATTCGGTGCCCGAGCGCGATATCCGCTCCATCGAGGAAGCTCAGGCGGCCGGCTTTGTCGACCCCGCATGGCAGCCCATGGAACTGCTGGTGGTGCTGTTCGGCGTGGGGCTGTGCTGGGCGCAGTCGCCACACCCGGATGCTCGGACCTCCGACCCGCAGGTGCTGGCATCCCGGCGCGCGGCCGTCGTCGAGGCAGCCCGCCGAATTATCGCGCCGCGAGAATAGCTTCGGCGGTGCGGCGCCCGCTCACCAGCGCGCCCTGGATCGAAGCGGTGTCGCGGTGGTCGCCGCACAACCAGATCCCCGCCGCGGTGCGGATCGGGCGGCGCACCGACAACGGCGGGTCTTGTGCCGGCAGGGCTTTGGGGATCACGTGCCGAATCAACGGTGTCCAACGGCGACCGTCGGTCTGCAAGATGTCCGCGGCGTGTTCCCGCATCGCGGTTTCCGGCGGCACCGTGCCGTCACCGGCCACCACCGCCGAGGCCGCGATCAGATGTCGGCCCGGCGGCGCGTATGTCCGAGCGGCGGCACTGATCACCGCGGTGTTCAGCACCGGCCCCCGGGGATGAGAGCGGCCGTCCACCCGGAGCATCGGCGGACCTGGCACCGCATGATCGGTTGCCCACCAATCGGTCACGACTCCGTGCATGTGCGGCGCCGTCTCGGTGGTCAACCACGCGGCCGCGACCGCGTCCGTCGCGACGACCACATGCTGCGCCCGGACGCTGACACCCTCCGCATGAACGAGGTACTGATTGCCCTCAGAATCGATACGGAATGCCCGGTGCTCCAAAGCTATCCGATCGCCGATTCGCGCTGCCAGCTGCTTCGGCAGGGCCTGCATGCCGTCCGCCGGCAGTGCGGGGACCCCGAGCACGAACATCCGCGCCAGCAGCAACGCGAACGCGTTCGACGTGGTGCCGGTGGTCTCGAGCACGACGCCTGCCAGGAAGCGGTCGAGCACCCGGCGCACCTCGCCGCGCACGCCCGCCCGATCCAACGCTTCTCTGAGGCTGACATCCCGATCCCGGTGCTTCTTGAGGTGCTTTGGCCGCAGGGCCGGGGCCGCCCAGCGCGCCAGGGCCACCACGTCGCGAGGAGCGATTCCGCCGGCAGCCAACATCGCCGGCACTCGGCCGGCAGAGCGCAGCGGATGCACCCACTCCTGCGCACCTTCCTCGGAGCGGACCACGACACCGGCGCCGAACGGTTGCAGGCGCAGCCGTGCCAGATCGACCGCCTCTCGCAGCTCCGGGTACGCCGGATTGAGCACCTGGAAGCCGCGGTCGCAACGGAACCCGTCGACGATGTCGGTACGGATGCGGCCACCGACCACGCTCTTGGCCTCCCAGACCAGGACTTCGCGACCGGCGCGCACCAGCACATCGGCACAGCGGAGGCCGGCCAACCCCGCCCCGATGACAAGAATCTCTGTTTCGTCCATGTCAGCTCACCCAACGTCGCTATTGGTCTGAATGTACAGTAGTGGCGAAAAGTGTGAATACTGGTTACGCTGTCCACTACCGGGCCGTCTGACGCTGAGAGGGAGTCCTTGCAGAGTGCTGACCGGCCGTCCGACCGCGTCGAGGACGCACGGGTGGCCCGGACCCGGGCCGATGTGGCCCGGGCAACCCTCGAGATCCTCAACGGTGAAGGGTCCGAAGCGATCACCCACGCCCGCGTCGCCGAGATGGCCGGATATTCGAAGACCACGGTGTACACGCACTGGCCCGCGCGGGTCGACCTGATCAGGGCGGCGATCGAATCGCTGGGCGAGATGCCCCACCATCAACGCACCGGCGCCCTGCGGGTGGACCTGATCGAGGAACTCAAGGTCTTCCGTTCCGGCATCATCGAACTGCGGCTCGACCGGGTGCTCGCCAGCATGGCCCAGTGGGCGTCTTCAGAGCAGGTCAGACAGCTGCGAGACAAGGTCAACACCGACGGCCAGCAGCAGATGTACGCGATGCTGGGCGAAGTCTTGTCCGGGGCGGAATTGCACGCGGCCGTCTCCATGCTGACCGGCGTCGTCGCGTGCCCGTCGCTGATGTACGGCACCCTGCCGGAGGACGACGTCATCGAAGCTGCCGTCGACATGGTCCTGGGAAGCGCCGACTCACCGCATACGCCGCCTCGTACGGTGGAGACGTGAGCATGTTGTCGGCGGTCGGCGCCGTGCGGCGCGACCTGGGAAACAGATTGTTCGGCATGGTGGCCGGGCCGGACGGGCCGGCCAATCGGGAGCGCATCCACCACACACCCGGTGATCGATGGTTCGCACCGGACCGTCCCATCCGGCAGGTGCATGCGGATGCGTCGATGTTCGTGGGCGGATTGCGGGCCCTGCTGTTGCAGTCCCTGCACCCGCTGGCCATGGCCGGTGTCGCCGAACACTCCGACTATCGGGGCGATCCCTGGGGACGGCTGCAGCGCACCAGCACTTTCCTGGTCACCACCACGTTCGGCTGTGCTGCTGATGCCCAAGCCGCGGTCGACCACGTGCGTCGCATCCACCGGTACGTGCACGGCATCGCGCCGGACGGGCGGCCGTACCGTGCGTCTGACCCGCATCTGCTGGAGTGGGTTCACATCGCCGAGGTGGACAGCTTCCTGCTCGCCCATCAGCTCTACGGCGCGGCACCGCTCGACCAGGCCGGCCGGGACGGCTACGTCGCCGACATGGCCGTCGTGGCGAAAGCGCTCGGCGTGCCCGAACCACCGCGCACCGAACAGGAACTGCGCGACCGGATTCAAGGCTTCCGGCCTGAGCTGCGTGGCACACCGGCCGCCCGGGACGCCGCCCGGTTCCTGCTGCTGACGCCGCCCCTGCCGGTGCCGGCCAGGCCCGCTTACGGCGTGTTGGCCGCCACGGCGGTGGCGATGCTGCCGACGTGGGCCCGCCTGCCGCTGCTGCTGCCGTACCTCCCCTTGCTGGAGACGACGGTGACTCGCATGGCTGGACGCGCGCTCGTCGGGACGCTTCGGTGGGTCATGACGCCGGCAAGTGACGCGGCAGAGACGTCAATTTCCCCGGCGGGACCGAAAAATTCGTCTACGGCCTGACGGCGGCGCGGTGCTCTGAGAGCGTTCGAGAGCCTTGGGAGCCCATACCGGGTGGCCCGAGTCGATGGCTCGCCGGAAGGCAGCTTGTGCGGCCGCTATGTCGCCGTGCTCGGCCCACAAAGTTCCCAGCCCGAACTCGGCGGCGGGCCCTGACTCGGTATCCCCCGAGTCGACCGCTTGCTGGAAAGCGGCTGCGGCCCGGTCCACCTCGCCTTGCCCGGCCCACAGGATTCCGAATCTGAGTGCGGCTCCGGGCGCGTGGTCGGGGTGGCCCGAGTCGAGTGCGGACTGGTAAGCGGCTGTGGCGCCCTCGATGTCGCCCAGACCGGCTCGCAGCATGCCTAGAGAATTGGCGGCTGCGGGCGCATGCTCGGGATGCCCGGAGTCGATCGCCGATTGATAGAGGGCCGTGGCGTCGGCGAAGTCGCCGTCCTTCTCGTGCAGCTTCGCCATGTTGATCGCCGCCCGTGGTGCCACCTCGGCATCCCCGGTGTCCATTGCCAATCGGTAGGACGCGCCGGCCCGGTCGAATTCTCCGGACCTTTCCCGCAGTTGCCCGAGATTGACCAACGCCTTGGCCACCAGGTCGGGGTGCCCGGAGTCGATGGCGGCCTGACAGGCCGTCACCGCGCCGTCCAGATCGCCTTGCTTTTCCAGCAGAGTGGCCAGGTTGAAGACCGCGAGCGGGGCCAGCTCCGGGTGATCAGTGGCGATGACGATCTGATACGCCTCCGCGGATCCCTCGACATCGCCCAGCGCTTCTCTGGTCAACGCCAGGTTGAACGCTGCAGTCGGAATCACCTCGGGATTCCCGGATGCTACGGCGATTCGGTAGGCCACCTCGGCTCCCGCGGCATTGCCGCGACCTGCGCGCAAGCCGCCCAACTGGAGCAGGGCTATCAGAATCGACTGTTCATGTTCGGATTCGATCGCAAACCGGTAGGCCGCCTCTGCTCCGTCGGCATCGCCTTGTTCGGCTCGCAGGTTTCCCAGATTCAGTGCGGCCATGGGGGCGTGCTCGGGGTGACCGGACTCGATTGCCCGCTGGTAGGCCTCCGTCGCGCCCGCAATGTCGCCCTGTCCGGCAAGCATGAACCCGAGTGCGAAGGCGGCTGCTGAAGCCCAGTGCGGATGTTCGGAGTCGATGGCCCATTGATATGCCGCGAGAGCACCGTCGGCATCGCCCTCGGCGGCCCGCTGCCGGCCCAGGGCGAATGCTGCCGGGGCCGCCTGCTCGAGGTCACCCGAGTGCAGTGCCCGCTGGAACGCCGCATCGAGGTCGGCGGTTCCGCTCGACGCGTCCTGCGGTCGCGCGTGCTCGGAAGGGTGTCGAGGCGTTGGCATGTGGTGCGCCGTCAGGGTTTCGAACCCCGGACCCGCTGATTAAGAGTCAGCTGCTCTACCAACTGAGCTAACGGCGCGTGCTCGGCTTGAGACCGGCTCTCGACAATAACAGGCCTCGCGCCGCAGAGTGAAATCCCCGGGTCGGATCCGGGGTGGGCCTGCGGAACCGCCGGGCACCAATCCGTCCGCATGTCCACGGCGAGTGCCGGTGAGGCACTACAATACTGGAAACAATTAAGGGTCAGCGGTGACCGTAATTTGCGAACAGAATGTGAAGGTCACTTGATGACGCCTTTGCGCAGACGTCGATCGTGGCTGGCTGCTGCCATGGTCTTAGTTGCTGTGTTCGGTGTTGCCTGCAGTAGCGGACCCAGTGCTCCGGTCGCCGCCAAGGTCATCGAAAACAAGGGCACGCCTTTCGCCGACTTGCTGGTGCCCAAGCTCACCTCGTCGGTCACCGACGGGGCGGTCGGGGTCACCGTGGATGCGCCGGTGACGGTCAGTGTCGCCGATGGCGTGCTGGCATCGGTCGCCATGGTCAACGACAATGGCCGCGCGATCGCCGGACAGCTCAGCCCCGACGGCTTGCGCTGGCAGACCACCGAGCAGCTCGGCTACAACCGGCGCTACACGCTGAACGCCAAGGCGACCGGGCTCGGTGGCGCGGTTACTCGCCAGATGGCCTTCCAGACAAGCTCGCCCGCGCACTTGACCATGCCCTACGTGGTACCCAGCGACGGTGAGGTGGTGGGCGTTGGGCAACCGGTCGCGATCCGCTTCGACGAGAACATCGCCGACCGCGCCGCGGCGGAGAAGGCCATCAAGATCACCACCAACCCTCCGGTCGAGGGTGCGTTCTACTGGCTCAACCGACGCGAAGTGCGTTGGCGTCCAGAGCATTACTGGAAGCCCGGTACCAATGTCGACGTGGCGGTGAACACCTACGGCGTCGACCTGGGTGAGGGGATGTTCGGCGAGGACAACGTCAAGATGCACTTCACCATCGGTGACGAGATGATTGCGACGGTCGACGACAACACCAAGATCATCACCGTGCGGATCAACGGCGAAGTGGTCAAGACCATGCCGACCTCGATGGGCAAGGACAGCACCCCGACGAACAACGGGGTCTACATCGTCGGTGCCCGGTTCAAGCACATCATCATGGACTCCTCGACCTACGGTGTGCCGGTCAACTCGCCCAACGGATATCGCACCGACGTCGACTGGGCCACCCAGATCTCCTACAGCGGAATCTTCGTGCATTCCGCGCCGTGGTCGGTGGGCGCGCAAGGGCATTCGAACACCAGCCACGGCTGTCTGAACGTGAGCCCGAGCAACGCCGTGTGGTTCTACGACCACAGCAAGCGGGGGGACGTCGTCGAGATCGTGAACACGGTGGGCAGCATCTTGCCCGGGACCGACGGCCTGGGCGACTGGAATATTCCGTGGGACCAGTGGCGTGCGGGTAACGCCAACACCGGCGATCGCTAGCGCGCCGGGTCGCCGGTATCAGGCGTCACAACAGCACCGTGGGGAAAGGCATGACTCCGTCTGAAATGTGATAGCGCATGCGATATCACAGTCAGCGGCATCTACACCCGCAGCACCGAACCCAGCGCCGACAGCGGCACGTGCGCTTCGACGGTGCCGCCGTCCATGTACCACTGCTGGGCGCCGGGGGTGAAGTCGATCGGTTCGTCATGTCCCACCGGATAGTCGGGCATGTAGATAATCAGCTCGTCCGGCGTCAGCGCCCAGGCCCGGTACGCCCCGGAGTAGACCTTGTCCGGCGTCCAGCGGTCGGGAAGGAACGGATAGGTCCCCGGGTCATGCGGCGGCGCAGCCTGATTGAGCGCGGTCTCGATGTACGGCTGAGCCAGCGGCGGTAGGGCGGTCAGCGGGTTGCCGTTGGTCAGGTCGGCCAGCTGCACGCGCCGGCCGCCCGCCATGTCGAAGGTGAAGGTGCGGTAGGCGTTGTTGGGACGCGGGCCGTCGGCATGGTAGTCCTCGTGGAAGACGGCGCTGAGCAGGTTGCCGTGTTGGAAGACCTGATAGTTCTCCTCACCGTAACTGTCGGCGACCATGTGCGCATTGGCCTTTCGCCAGTTGCCGACCAGGGTCCGCAGGTAGTCGCGGATCACTGGTCCCGTCGTGGGGTTGTCCACCAGCTCGCCCGGCACCGCAATCTTGATGTCGCGCACCGCGTTGCGCTCGGAGGTCACCGTCGTATGGCAGTACTGTCCGTCCCAACCGCCGCCGAGCTCGCCGCAGAACGAGTCCGCCGAAGCCTGTGCGGCCGGCACGCCGAAAACCGTCGCCGCGGCGGTCAGTAGCGATGCCGCGAAGGTCCTTGTGATCACTGTCGGCTCCGAATCGCTTACAGCAGCTGGACTTTGCTGGCGCGCCAGCGGCCGTCGACCTTCTCCATCGTCATCTTGATTCTGCTGCGGTCGATGCGCGGATCTGGCACTGCCATGTTGGCCACGGTCTGATCGATGAACACCAGCACCACAACCTTGTTGGCGGTTTCCGAGGCGATCGCCGAATCCACCACCACTCCGTGCGCGGTGGCTTTGTTGTCGATCAGCAGCTGCCGAAGTTGCACACTGGACTGGGTGTACATGTCCTTGAACTCGCCGGTGGCACCGTCGAGCACCTGGCGGAAGTTCTCGTCGACATTGTTGGAATCGATGCTCGTCAGCACCCCGGCGTACTTGATTGCCGCCTGCTGGGCTTCCTGGCCGGCTACTTTCACCTGGTGCGCCTGCCATTGCAGCCAGCCGAGGTAGCCCGAAACCGCCAGGGAGGCAGCCAACAAGACCGGAAGGACACTACGGCGCAAGTAGTGGCGCCAGGGTCGGTTGAACCGCTTGGGCTTTTCCTTGCGGCTCAGTAGTAGCGACCCCTCGTCCTCCTCGTCGGTGTCTTCCTCGTCGGTGTCTTCCTCGCCGGTGTCTTCGTCGGCGGTGGCGGTGGGACCCTCCGCCGGGACGTCTTCGGCGACCTTCGTCTCCTCGGCGTCGACTTCGTTCTCAGTCGTAGCGGTCACTGTCATCTCCTCGTGCTGGATGGGCTCAGTGTGGCGGTTCGATCGGCAAGGACGGCCCCCCGTAGGGCGTGGGAATCGTGAAGCGGCCCCGCGGAGTTGGATCCGTCCTGCGTCCCAGGTCCGCCCCGGGCGGTGGGCCCGCGGTGTCGTCGCCGCCGGGTCGCGGCGCGTTCTTGGCGCCGCGGATACCGACTCCCGGGTCGTCGTCGCGGCAGTAGGTGTACATGAACGGTTCGTAGTAATCGGCCGCCGACGGCGGATGCGACGGCGTGCCGTAGTCGCACGCATAGCGGGGGTAGAGCTCGGCCGTCGCCCACACGCCGTGGTCGTGGAATGAACTGGCCACCGCATCCAACACGGATCCGCGATAGTCAGGGAACAGTGCGTTGAGCGCCGGCACCCGCAGATAAAGCAGTTGCGAGGCGGTGGCCAGACTGCCCAGCAGCGCCACCATGGTCTCGGAGTTGTCGGCGAACAGGCTGTCGATGGCGCCCAGCGCCTGCGGTGTCTGGGCGGTCAGGCGCCGGTAGCCGTCCTGCATCCTGGCGACGCCGGCCAGGGTCCGGTTGAGGTCCACGGTGGTGGCGGCCAGTCCCGCGTTCTTGTCGGCCGCCAGGGTCAGCACCACCCGACTGGTCCGCAGAATGCTCGTCGTTTCGGGTAGCACCGAGTCCAGTGTCGACAACAGCATGGTGCCACCGTCGACGATGGCGGCCAGTTTGCCAGGGCCCTCCTTGCTCAAGCTCAGTTCCTTCTTGATCAGCTCGAGCTTGCGCGGATCGACCTGGGCCAGTAGCCCGTCGGCGTCACCGAGCAGTTGGGCCAGGCTCACCGGGACGCTGGTGCGGTCGAGCCCGATGACGCTGCCGTCACGCAGGTAGGGGCCGGCGTCGGATTCGGCTTCGAAGTTGATGTACTGCTCGCCGGCCGGCGACAGGGCCGACACGTGGACCGCGGCGTTCGCGGGAATCCGTACCTGTGAGGTGATGCTGGCAATGGCGTCCACGCCACGGTCGGTGATGCGTAGCGAATCCACGCTGCCGATCCGCACGCCGCGCAGTGCGACGTCCTGATTTGGCAGCAGGCCACCGGATTCCGGCAATTGCACGGTGACCTTGTACGTCGAAGCGAACGGCTTCACCCGCAGTGCGCCGATCAGCAGGTAGGTGGTGGCGACGACCAGGGTCAGCACCAGGCCGGCCACCGACAGCCAGACCTGGCGGTGGTGGGCGGCCCGTACCCCGCGGACGATTGCGCTTGCTGCGGAGTCGATCACGGTGGTGGTCCCGATGGTCCAGGAGCGACGAGGAGGCCACCCGGTACGTTCGGGTCCGGGATCACCGGAACCTGTGGCGAGTTCGGGCCCCGCCCGACAACACGTTCCTGCAACCGCCACAGCGTGTACTTCAGCGAACCGATGAACTCGTTCCAGGTGAACCTGGTCGGACCATGCAGGCCACGGTCGCCCGGAAAGCCGATGTCCGGTATCGATCCCAGGATCAGCTGGTCCACCCCGACGTGCACCGAAATAGCGTTCCCCGCAGTGGATTTGACCAGAGCGGGAATCATCCGGTTCAAAGGTAGCCAGCTGGTCTCGGGGCTTACCGCGACGTCGTTGGCGGCGCCGGCGATGGTGTTCAGGTCACGGATCACGCTGCGCCCGCTGGTGTCGGTGCCGCTCAGGGAGGGGAAGCGGGCTAGCAGCCTGCTCGTGTCACCGACCTGCACCACGAGGTTGGACAGCTCGGTGGTGTTGGCGGCCAAGGCGCTCATGGCTGGGTCGGCTGCGGCCATCACGTCGGTGAGAGTCTGGTTCTTGGCGTCGAGTTCCCGGCTGAGGCGCGACAATTCGGTCAAGGCGCCCGAAATCTGGCCGGACCGTGCGTCCATGGTGCCCAGCAATTGATTGGATTTGCGGACCAGGTCGCCGAACGCGTGGCCCTGGTCCCCGGTGGCCTTGCCGAACCCGTTGATGATGTTGGTGAAGTTGCGCACCGCGCCGCCGTTCACCAGGATCGCGGCCGAACTCAGGACCGATTCGACGGTTGCCGCCGCGCTCGTCGAATCCAGTCCGATGGTGTCGCCGTTGCGCAGCATCGGTGTGTCCGGCGCGGGTTCGGCGGGCGGGCGTACCGACACGAACACGTCTCCCAACGGTGTGGCGGTTCGCAATTCGGCGGTACTGCCCCGTGGCAGCAGCACGCCGTCGCGGATGCGCAGCGTGGTGACCGCGGTGTAGTCGCGCGCCACCATCGACTCGACCTGTCCGACGTCAGCGCCGGCAAGTTTCACCTTGGCGTTCATCGGCAGGTTGAGCGCGTTGGCGAAGACCGCGGTCAGTTGGTATCCGCCCGACCCCAGGCCGGGGGCCGGAAGGGGAAGGCTAGCAAGGCCATTCGTAGCGCAACCGGAGGTGAGCAACACCGCCGCGGCGATCGCGGCGGCGGCCCGTGCCTTGGTGCTCGTCATTTCTGGCCCATCGCCGCCAGGCCGTCCAACACGTACGTCAAGCCGAAGTCGGGCCCGAAGTCCTGCACCGTGCCGGTGCTGCAGCCGAGTTGGCGCAAGCCCATCAGGTTGCAGACTTCCTTGGTCAGCTGGCTGTCGAAGATCATCCGGTCGGTCAGGAAATGGGCACGCACCGCACCGTTCTCCCGATCCACCATGTTGTAGGCGTTGTCGGCCAACATGGGTGCCACGTCCAGTGTTTCGGCGAGTTCTCGACGCCGGTCGACCAGCGTCGTCGCCAGCTTGTTGCCGTTCAGGGCGGCCTGCCGGATGGTGTCGCGGTTGGCGTCGAGCAGTTCGCCCGTCCGCTGGACCAGTTGGTCGAGCTTTCTGCCGGTGCTGCCCGTACCGAGGTCCTCGTCGGCCAGGATCTGACTGACCTGGTGGATGGTGGCGGCGAAGTCGCGAAGCTTGCCGTCGTTGCTGGCGGCGGCCTCGAACAGGGAGCTGATGTTTTTGATGATCGCGGTGATCTGCTGGCGGGTCTGCGCCCCCCCGTCGCTGCTCAGCCGCAGCGCCCGCGACAATTCGTCGAGCGCGCCCTTGATTTTTTCGCCATTGCCGTCCAGGACTCGACTGCCGCCGTTGAGCACGTCGGCCAGCGGACCCCCGCCGTGCCCGTCACCCTCGAGCGACTTGGTGACCTTGTCCAAAACGGCCAGCACGCGGCTGAATTCGACGGGAGTCCGGGTGCGGGTCAGCCCGATGGTGTCGTGGTTCTCCAGCACCGGGCCGCCGCGGTAGGGCGGGGTCAGCTCGACCTGCCGGTCGGTGAGGATCGACGTCGACACGGTGACGGCTTGAGCGTTCGCAGGGACTTTGACGTCACGATCGACGGTGAACTGAACCTCGACATAGCCGCCTCTGGGCGTGATCTTGGTGACCTTGCCGACCGGCATCCCCAGCACCGCCACGACGTTGCCCTCGTATAGACCTGACGCGCTGTCGAATTGGGCGGTCACCGTGATCGGGTCCTTCTTGCCGGCCAGGTACCACCACCCGGTTCCGATCATGGCGACGACCACCGCCACGACGGCGATGACGGTGATGACCCGGCCCCTCACTTGCAGTCCTTGTAGTACGGGATCATGCCGAATTGCTGGGCGCGGCCACTGATCGCGCACATCCACGAGTCGACGAGCAGTGCGCTGGGGGCGTTGAAGCTGACTGCGTTGGCGTCACCGGTCAGGTTGGCCGCCTCCCGCATGAAGATTGGAGTGATCTGCAGCAGGTCGCGCAGCAGATCATCGTGTTGAGCCATCATGTCGGTGAACTCACGCATGTCTTTGAGCAGCACCTCGACTCCGGAGCGGTCGTTCACCACGACCTGGTGCATGGTGTCGACGAGGCTGGTGAGAGACCGCATCATCGCGTGGAAGACGGCTCGGCGGGCCACGAACTGACCGAGCAGATCTTGGGCCTGGTTGACGACATTGCCGATGCTGGATTGCTGTCGTCGCAGGGTGTTGGTGACCTGTTCGGTGCTCTTGAGCAGTTGTCCGAGTTGGTCACGGCGCGTGGCGATGATCTCCGAGAGCGTGTCGATGTTGTGCATCGCCTCGGGCACCACGGCGGGCAGGCCCTCGAGTTGCTTGCCCAGCACGGCCAGCGATTGCGCGAACCGGTCAGAGTCGACCTGTTCGAAAGTCGTTGTGGCGTCCTGCAATGCCGCCTGCAGGTCGTAGGGAACCTCGGTGTGCGTCAGGTCGAAGGTGCCGTGGGGCAGCGAACCCGAACCGTCCGGCTGCACGGCGAGGTAGCGCGATCCGAGGATGGTGGTGACTTTGATCGAGGCCTTGGAATCGCGGCCCAGCGCGACGTCGTCGCGAATCTTCAGCCCCGCCGCGACGTGGTCGCCGTCGAGTTTCATGCTGGTGACCTCGCCGACCGGTATGCCAGCCACGGTGACCGGGTTACCGGGCCGCAGCGAGGCCGCCTGCAGGAACTCGGCGGTGTAGTGCTTGTATCCGGCCCCCAGGGCATGCACGACCAGCATGGCGCCGATCAGCACCGCCACCACGGCAACCGCCGACAGACCCAGCCAGAGCGGGTTGTAGTGTTCCAACGGACGTTTTCGCAGTCTCGAGAACAGCTCAGCCACCTGAGCCCCCGTCCGTATTTCGGCAGCGGGGGGTGTGCCACGCCTTGTTGCCTGGTGTTGCGGCGTTGACGATGATCGGCACCACGTCGTTGAGGCCAGGAAAGAACCCGAACATGTTCAGGTCGCACAGGTAGGCGTTGCCGTAGGCGCCCTGGTTGCCCACCCGGACAAGCCCTTTCAACAACAGGGGAATGTTGTCGCCGAAGAAGGCCACCTGCGGTTCCACATCCATCAGGTGCCGGGACACGCCGGGGCGGCGGTCGATGAATTCCCGGAGTGCAGGGTAGTCCTGCTCGGCGGCCACCGAGAGGTTGCTCACCAGTCGCGACAGGGATCCCATGGAGGTCACCAACTCCGGACGGCGTTGGTCCAGCGCGGCGACCACGTCACGGGTCTGCGTGATCACCCCGTCGATGTCGGCGTTCTGCGCGGCGAGGCTGACGACCACCTTGTTGAGGTTGGTGATCACATCGCCCAGCGCCTGATCTCTGCCGGCGAAAGTCTCAGTGAGGGTGGATGTCTGGCTGATCAGCGTGGCAAGCGATGAGGTGTCACCCTGCAGCGACTCGATGACGCCCTTGGTCAGGTTGTCGGCATCGCGCGGATTGAGCAGACTGAACAGCGGCTCGTAGCCGTTGAGCAGCGCGGTGACGTCGAAGGACGGCTCGGTGCGCTGCAGTGGGATGGTGGCGCCCGGTGGGAGCTCCGTTTGACTGCCTTCCTTGCCGAGGGACAGGCCGAGGTAACGCTGGCCGACGATGTTCTGGTAGGTCACCGAGGCGACGGTGTTGCCGAACAGGTGCTGTTCGGTCTGCACCACGAACGACACCTTCGCCAATTTGCCGTCCAGTTCCACCTTTTCGACCCGGCCGACCCGGACGCCCGCCATCCGGACGTCGTCGCCCTCGCGCAGCCCGTACACGTCGGTGAACACCGCCGAGTAGGACGCCGTGGTGCCGGCGACGTCGCGTCGCAGGCTCACGTACACCAGCCAGGTCAAAGTCAGCGCGATGACCATGAACAGGGTCAGGCCGATCAGGGGGCCCCGGAACTTCACTGGGCACCCCCCACCAGCGACACGGTGGTGCCCCGCGCCACCGGGCCCAGCAGGATCTCCGTGGCGGCAGTGGCCGGGCGTCCGGTGATCACGCCCAGCATCGTGCGCTCGTAGTCACTGCCAACCGGTCCGACGGTCCCGCCGTAGGACGACGGCACCGACCCGGCGGCCGGCGGACCCAGCAACGGCGGAGGCGCTACCGGACCGTGCGCTGGGGGCGATGGGTCCGGGTTGTCCGGGTCGGCTCCGGTCCGAATTGGTGGTGCCGGTGAAATAAAGGGCGGCAGAGGGGGATTGGGGTCGTTGAGGTTGGGTGGCGGGTTGACCAGCGGTGGGCCGACAGCCACCAGATTGCCGTCGGGGCCGACCACCGTGCCCGGCGGCGGAGCCAGATCCTTCGGTGGCTGATAGTTCTGCGGCAGCAGCACGTCCGGCAGGTCAGGTTTGTTGGGGACCAGCGGCGCGGTGTAGCAGCTGGGGCCCTTCAACTCGCCGTACCGCGGGCAGTCTGCACGGCTGTAGGCGAAGGTCTGGGTGAATGAGATCCTGACCCGCATGTTCCCGACTCCGAGTTCTGGCACCCAGACTTCTTCCATGAATTTCCTGGCCAGGTTGTCGAGTTTGGCCACCGCGGGCACGAAGTTGTTCGACCGCATCGCCAGTACGCCGAGCACGGGCGTCATCTCGGTAGAGATCCTGATCAGCTGATCCATGTGGTTGTCGAACGACTGGCGGGTGGTGCCGACCGTGTTCTGCGCGCCGGTCAGCAGCGAGGTCAGCTGTCCGCGCGTTTCGGCGAAGGTCTGCATCGGTTGCACCGCCTCGTGCAGTGCGTCGAGCAGGTCCGGGGCGGTGGACTGCAGCCCCCGGGCGGCCTCCAGCAGCGCCGACACCGTCGATGGGCCCGCATCGGTGCTGACGATCGAATTGAGTTGGTCGATAAGCCGATTGAGTTGTGAGCCGCTGTTCAGCAGCGCGGTCCGGCGATGATCGGTGGCGGCCGCCAGCGCCGCCAGGATGCCCACCGACCGATCGTCGCGACCGCGACCCGCGGCGGCCAACAGATCGCGCAGCTTGCTGACCGTGGTCTGAAAGAGCACGGTCGGCAGGTTCTTGTCTTCCTGAATGTGCGCACCCGCCCGGATGGCCGCTCCGGGTCCGGTCCCCACCAGCTGCACCGACGAGACCGCGAACACGTTGCTGGGGACCACCCGCGCGGTCACCGCCGCCGGAATCGACTGGGCGTATTCGGGTTTCAGGTCGATGTGAACGTAGTTGGGCCGGCCGTGTTCAGCGGGCACGACGCTGTTCACCATGCCGACCAGAACGCCGTGATACTTCACGTCCGATTTCTGCGGCAGGCCGTCGCCCACGTTGACCAGATGGGCGACGACCCGCACATAGTCGTTGAGCCGCCCTGTCGATTTGTAGAGCAAGCTCACCGTCAACAGGGCCGCGACGAGGATGACGGCGATACCACAGCCGAGCAGCTGACGATCGGAGGGGCCGCGCCCGTCGATGTCGAAGGAATTTCCTTTCACCTCGGCCAATCTCAGCCACCGAACCTTGCGCCGGCGTCGACTCCCCACAGCGCCATCGTCAGCAGCATATTGACCATGATCATGACGGTGATGCTGGCCCGCATGCCGTGCCCCGCCGCGACGCCCACGCCCTCGGGACCGCCGCTGGCGTAGAAGCCGTAGTAGCACTGGATCGTCGACGCGATCCAGACGAAGATGACGGCCTTGACCAAGGAGTACAGAATGTCTTTGCCCGCCAGCATCAACGAGAAGTAGTGCAGGTAGGACCCGGCAGAGCCGCCGCTGCTGATCTGTACCACCACCTGCGTACTGAGGTAGCCGATAGCCAGACATGCGGCGTAGAGCGGGATCATCGCCATCACCGAGGCGATCAGCCGGGTGGTCACCAGATACGGGATAGGCCGGATCGCAATGGATTCCATCGCGTCGATCTCCTCGGCGATGCGCATCGAGCCTAGCTGGGCGGTGAACCGGCAACCGCCTTGCATCGCAAAGGCCATGGCGGCCATCAGCGGAGCCAACTCGCGGGTATTGACTAGCGAAGACACGAAGCCGGTCGCCGGACCCAGGCCCAGCAGGTCGAGGAAGTTGTAGCCCTCGATGCCGACCAGCGCTCCCACGGTCATGCCGAGGACCACTGCCACACCGGCGGTTCCGCCGCCCACCACGATCGAGCCGTTGCCCCAGGTGATGTTGGACAGTAGGCGCAGGAACTCGCCGTTGTACTGCCGCAGGGTGAGGGGGATGGCCGCCAACGCCCGCACGAAGAACACCAGCATGTGGCCCAGCCTGCTGATCGGCTTGATTCCCCTGCGGTACAACCGGATCACGCGCCCGGTGACGGGCGCCAGTGGTAGGTAGGGAGAGGCGGTCACTCACAGCCCCGTCCGGGGCGACAACATGATGTAGAGCTGGCTGATCGCGACGTTCACGATCATCAACAGCAGAATCGATTCCACCACAGCCGCATTCACCGAATTGGCGACGCCCGTCGGGCCGCCCTTGGTAGACAACCCCTTCTGCGCCGACACGATCGCCACGATGGCGCCGAAGATTATCGCCTTCAGCAGCGCCAGAATCATGTCGCCGGTGGTGGCGAACGAGGCGAAGGTGGATACGAAACTGCCCGGGGCACCGTTCTGGAAGTACACGTTGAACAGGTAGCTGGCGAAGAATCCGACGAAGCACACCACTCCCGTCAGCGCGACTCCGATCATGATCGCGGCGGCGAAACGCGGCACTACCAGGCGCCGGATCACCGACACGCCCATGACCTCCATGGCGTCGGTCTCCTCGCGCATGGTCCTGGAGCCTAGGTCGGCGGTGATGGCCGAGCCGACCGCCGCTGCCATCAGTACCGCGGCTACCAGGGAGGCACCCTGCCGGATCACCGCGAGCCCGCTGGCCGCCCCGGCCAGCGAGGTCGCGCCTACCTGGCCGGCCAGCAACGCGAACTGAATCGACAGCGTGACGCTGATCGGCAGCGATACCAGGATTGTCGGCAGCACCGCGGTGCCGGCCATGAACGCGCCCTGGCGAACGAACTCCTGCCATTGGAATCGGCCGGTGAACAGGTCGATGAAGAAGTACTGCAGGGTGCGGATGCCGAGCACGAACTGCTCGCCGACGGTCCGCAGTGAGGCCAGCGGATGACGGTCGACGTAGCCGACACCCCACTCCCGGATGGCGGCGACGCCGTCATCACGTAGTCCGGGCTCGGATTCTATGGTCATCCCAACGCGACCAGCATGCTCTCTAGCAAACCCGGGGCACCGTTCATTGCGAACCTGGAACCGTCGTCATCGGCGCACACCCCACCCTTTGCTCCCTGAGCGCCGAGCGAAAGGGGTTGGGTGCCATCGAGGGATCCCTGCTGTGCAAGGGCCCGCGGTGCCACAACTCTGCAGCTCAATACGGTTTGCGCTTACACGCTAGCCTACTTGATAGGCACTATCAATAGTGTAGAGTCACTCACCTGCGAGCGTTACTGGATTGCACGGTCGTGGTGGAATGTCAGGCTCACGAAGGTGATGGCATGTCCTCAGCAAACACTGAGTCGCTGCGAGACCGGCGGCGGGCTGAGTTGCTCTCGCAGATCCAGCACACGGCGCACGAGCTTTTCGCCGAGCGGGGATTCGATGCGGTCACGACCGAGGACATCGCGGCGGCCGCCGGAATCTCGATCAGCACCTATTTCCGGCATGCGCCGACGAAGGAAGGTCTGCTGGTCGATCCCGTCCGCGAAGCGATCAGCGAGATGCTCGATTCATTCGGCACCAGAGCGGCCCAGGAATCAGCCGTCGAAGTGCTGATCCAGTTGTTCGTCACCCACGCCCGGGATGCCAGCGAGTCCGACCGTCTCGACACCTGGCAGCGCGCGATCGTGACCGCTCCGCACCTGTTGAGCAAGTCGACGCTGATCGATGAATCCGATCAGCGCAGGTTCGTCGAACTGGTGGCGTCGCGGATGGGCGTCGACCCGTCGGTCGATATGCGCCCGTCGCTGTTGGTCTACACGAGTTTGGCCACCGTCAAGTTCGTCATCAACTGCTGGCTGACCGCCGACACCGTCCCGAGCGAGCCCTTCCACGTCCAGATGGAAGAGGCGTTACGCATCACCCTGGCCGGGTTCGCGTGACCGCGCGGGCGTTGGTTCTGCGGTGGGGGTGGCGAATGGCGCGTGGAACGCCGCCGTGGGCACAGAGTGAAGCCTGGGTTGGCAGAGTCGCCGTGCGCACGCGCAAGCTTCGGCGGCTCGTCGGCAGGTCTCCCGTGCTTCGTCCCGAAGGTGCATGGCGGTGTCCTGATAAACCTCTTGACGCAATACCCGATAGATCCGCTCAACCTCCAGGTCGATGACCCGGGTTCCCGAATATTCCGCAAAGGCCCTCGACGGATTGAGTTCAGACACTGACACCGGATAGCAGGTCAAACGCCATCCAAACCTGTTAACAAATTGAAGCAATCAGCATTACTTCTCGCCACTTAATGGTTGCTGATGCACAGTGGTTGCTTACGCACAGTCGTAACAGCCCGTCGAATAAAAGATCAGAGGGGCGGACGCCCCTCTGATCTGTGGGGTGAGTGACGGGACTCGAACCCGCGACATTCAGGATCACAACCTGACGCTCTACCAACTGAACTACACCCACCATGGCCGCATGCGCGGCGACGTCGATACTAACCGCTTGAGCGCTCCTCGGCCGAATCGATTTCCCCTTCAGTGTCCGTGTCGGCCTGAAGATCGGCCACCACCGCGGCGATTTCGCTGGTAGCGGGCCCGGGCTGCGGGACGAAGGCGGTTCGCCGGTAGTACTGCAACTCGCGGATGGACTCGTGGATATCGGCAAGCGCGCGATGCGCCAGACCCTTGGGCGGTTGTCCGAAGTAGATGCGCGGATACCAGCGCCGGCACAGTTCCTTGATCGAGCTGACGTCGATCATCCGATAGTGCAGAAAGGCGTCCAGGGCGGGCATGTCTCTGGCAATGAAGGATCGGTCGGTCGCGATCGAATTACCGGCCAGTGGCGCCGTCTTGGGCGCTTTGACATGTGCGCCGATGTAGTCGAGGACCATGGCCTCCGCGGTGGCCAGGTCGACAGTGGAGGCCCTGACCTCGTTGGTCAGCCCGGATCGGGAGTGCATGTCCTTGACGACATCGATCATCGACGACAGCGCGGCGTCGTCGGCGTGGATAACCACGTCGATTCCGTCGCCCAGGACGTTCAGGTCGGCGTCGGTGACCAGGGCGGCGATTTCGATCAACTTGTCCGACCCCAGATCCAGCCCGGTCATCTCGCAGTCGATCCACACCAGTTCGTCACGCACAGCGCTCACACTAAGCCCCCGTGCAGCTCAGGTGAGCCCTGACCCTGCCACGCGTGGCGAAGTAGGGTGATGCTTTTCCACACAGCGAGGGGCGTCGATGAGCAGTGAATCAGAGCTGGGACCCGCGCAGCGCATTGCAGCGGGCTACGCCGTCCAGGGCCAGGCACTGGAATTGGGCACCGTCGTTGTCGACGGTCAGGCAGACCCGGCCGCACAGATCCGTATTCCGCTGGCCACCGTCAACCGGCACGGCCTGGTGGCCGGGGCCACCGGAACCGGCAAGACCAAGACGCTGCAGCTCATCGCCGAACAGCTCAGCGCGGCCGGGGTGCCGGTCTTCATGGCCGACGTGAAGGGTGACCTGTCCGGCTTGGCCCGGCCCGGCGAGGCCAACGACAAGACCGCGGCACGCGCCAAGGACACCGGTGACAGCTGGGAGCCGATGGGGTATCCGGTGGAGTTCCTGTCGCTCGGCACCAAGGGCATCGGCGTGCCGGTACGCGCGACGGTCGACAGCTTCGGTCCGGTGCTGTTGTCGAAAGTGTTAGGCCTCAACGCCACTCAGGAATCCACACTCGGACTGATCTTCCATTGGGCGAAGGAGAACAACCGTCCGCTGGTCACGTTGGGCAATTTGCGCACGGTCATCAGTCACCTCGCGGGCGACGAGGGCAAGGCCGACCTGAAGTCCCTTGGCGGTGTGTCGGCGACGACCGCGGGTGTCATCCTGCGAGCGCTGGTCAATCTCGCGGGGGAGGGCGGCGACACCTTCTTCGGTGAGCCGAAGCTCGACCCGAACGATCTGCTGCGGGTCGACGCGCAAGGCCGAGGCACGATCAGCCTGCTCGAGTTCAGTGGCCAATCTTTGCGGCCGGTGATCTTTTCGACTTTCTTGATGTGGTTGCTGGCCGACCTGTTCGCGCAGTTGCCCGAAGTCGGCGACATCGACAAGCCCAAGCTGGTGTTCTTCTTCGACGAGGCGCACCTATTGTTCGCAGACGCGTCCAAGGCTTTCCTCGAACAGGTCGAACAGACCGTCAAGCTCATCCGGTCCAAGGGTGTCGGTGTGTTCTTCTGCACCCAGTTGCCCACCGACCTGCCCAATGACGTGCTGTCGCAGCTGGGTGCCCGCATCCAGCACGCGCTGCGGGCGTTCACCCCCGACGATCAGAAGGCGCTGAGCAAGACCGTGCGTACGTACCCGAAAACCGATGTGTACGACCTGGAGTCGGCGTTGACGTCACTGGGTATCGGTGAGGCCGTGGTCACCGTGCTGTCGGAGAAGGGCGCACCGACGCCGGTCGCGTGGACCCGCATGCGGGTGCCCCGGTCGTTGATGGGGGCCATCGGCCCCGATGAGGTCACCAAGGCGGCAAAGGCCAGCCCTCTATACGCCAGATACGGTCAGACGGTCGAGCAGCCCGAGGCTCCGCTGGTCACGCCGGGCGGCCCGGCTCCCTCGGTTCCTCAGGTCGACGCCGAACTGCCGCCCATGCCGGCGCCGTTCGAGCCCAAGGGGCCCGCGATGTGGGAGGAAGTGCTGAAGAACCCGACCGTGAAAAGCGGTATCAACACCGCGATTCGCGAGATCATCCGCAACATGACTCGCCCCGGCCGTCGTCGCTAGTCGCCGCCCAGCTTCTTGTAGAAGGCGCCGACGATAGGCGCCACGATGGCCCGCGGTGCATATCCACTCGCCACGGACATCGCCTTCGACGTCAGCCCCGGCACAATGCGCATCTTGTTGCGCTCCAACGCATCCAGGGACACCTGCGCGGTGTGTTCGGTCGAGATCCACAGGAAATCGGGCACCAGCTTCTCCACCAGTGACCGTTCGTCGCCTTCGGGCAGGTCCGTGCGCACCGGGCCGGGCGCCAGCAGCGTGACGTGCACACCATTCTTGCGGACTTCGCCGCGCAGCGATTCGCTGAAGGTGTTCGCGAAGGCCTTGGTGGCGGCGTAGGTGGCGTTGTAGGGAATCGGCGAATTGCCCGCTGCCGAGCCCGAGATCAGGATCCCGCCTGCGCCGCGCTGGATCATGCCCGGTAGCACCGCCAGCGTAAGGTCGTGCACCGCAACGGCATTGAGCTGCACCTGAGCCTTCTCGCCGGCCGGGTCGAGGTCGGCTACCGCGCCGAATGTCGCGGTGCCGGCATTGGCGCACAGGATCGAGATCGGCCGGGTAGCCAGTTCGTCGCAGAGCTTGGCCCGTTCCGCGGGGTCCGCGAGGTCGGCCGGTCGTACCTCGACCGTGACGCGGTACTTCTCCGCAAGCCGGGCGGCGAGCTGGTTGAGCAGCTCCTCGCGCCGCGCGGTGATGATCAGGCTGTGTCCGCGCGCGGCCAGCTCGGTGGCGAGCGCCTCGCCGATGTTTTGCGAAGCCCCGGTGACTACAGCACGCGCGTCGGGACTGGGAGCGGGAACCGGCATGACGACGATCGTAGACAGTGGGAGGGAGCGGCCGGGCGCAGCGGGTCGCTGCCCGAACTAACGCAGCGATTGCAAGCGCGGCGTAGCCGGGCGCAGCGGGTCGCTGCCCGAACCAACGCAGCGATCGCAAGCGCGGCGTAGCCGGGCGCAGCGGGTCGCTGCCCGAACCAATACGCTTTCGTGCATGACCGACGCGGAGCCGGGCCCCACGGACCGCCAAAGCGCCGAGACTGAAATTTCGCAGAGGAAAGTCGAGTGCGGGCCTGCAAAACTTCAGGCTCGGCGTGATGAACAGTGGTCTCCTGCGAAGCGAGCCCGAATCGTGGCCTGGGCCCTGTGGGACTGCGGCTCGACCGGCCTGAACGCGATCACGGCGACCTTCGTGTTCTCCGTCTACCTCACGAGCAGCGTGGGGGAGGGCACTCCCGGCGGCGCGACTCCAGAGAGCTGGTTGGGTCGAGCCGCAGCCCTCGCGGGGATTGTCGTCGCATTGCTCGCGCCCATCGTCGGCGTGTGGGTGGCATCGCCGCATCGACGACATGTCGCGCTGGGTGCGTTGACCGGCCTCGCGGTGGCGACCACGTGCGGGATGTCACAAATACGCGATCAACCCGGTTATCTCTTTCCCGGGCTGGCGCTGCTGGCCGCGACGGCGGCGTGTGGCGACCTGGCCAGCGTTCCGTACAACGCGATGTTGCGGGAATTCTCGACACCGGCGACGGCCGGGCGCATCTCCGGTTTCGGCTGGGCAGCGGGGTACATCGGCAGCGTTCTGCTGTTGATCCTGGTCTATCTCGGCTTCATGACCGGCGACGGCGACGAGCGCGGCCTGCTGCATTTGTCCACCCACGACGGGCTGAACGTACGGGCCGCCATGCTGTTGGCGGCGGCATGGTTGGCGGTCCTGGGGCTCCCGCTGCTCTTCGCCGCGCGCCATTCATCCGACCCGCTGACGCCGGTTCCTGCCAAGACGAGCCTGCTGGGCGGTTACCGCAAGCTGTGGGCCGACATCTCCACGGAGTGGCGGCGCGACCGCAACCTCGTCTACTTCCTGGTGGCCAGCGCGATCTTCCGGGACGCCCTGGCGGCGATATTCGCCTTCGGTGCGGTACTGGGTGTCAACGTCTACACCCTGTCTAAGGGCGACGTGCTGATCTTCGGAGTCGCCGGAAGCATCGTGGCCGCGGTCGGCGCGGTGCTGGGCGGGCTGATCGATCACCGGGTCGGCTCCAAGCCGGTGATTCTGGTGTCGCTGACGGCCATCCTCGCCTCTGGACTGAGCCTGCTGGCACTTTCCGGGGCGTTGGCCTTCTGGGTGTGCGGGCTGCTGCTGTGCCTGTTCATCGGGCCGTCGCAATCGTCAGCGCGCGCGCTGCTGTTGCGCATGGCCCAGCACGGCAAGGAGGGCGTGGCTTTCGGGCTGTACACGATGACCGGCAGGGCGGTGGCGTTTCTGGCGCCGTGGTTGTTCTCCGTCTTCGTCGATGTATTCGGCGCGGCCCGGGCCGGTCTGGGGGGCATTTGCCTGGTGCTGCTGGTCGGACTTCTGGCGATGTTGAAGGTGCGGGTCCCGGCCTAGCGCGGGGCGTCGCAGATGGTCAGGCCCTGTCCGGTGCGCTGTCTGACCTGAACCCCGGCCACCGTGACCGAGCACGTGATCTCGTGGCCGATGTTGACGACCGTGACGCTCGCGGGGGCTTTCGCCGCGGTGGACAGGCTGACTTGTTTGGTCCAGGGCAGGGCCACATTGAACTCGGTCTGGATCATGTCGCCGGCGTCCATGTACATGACGCTGATCGCGCGGCCCTCGCCGTTGACGGTGTACACGACCGTCTGCATAGCTCCCGGTGTGTTCGGCACACCGGGCGGTGTCGTCGTGCCCGGAGGCGCCGTCGTGGTGGTGCGCGGCGGGCGGCGGGTGGTCGAGGGCGGCGACGTCGTGCGGGTGGTCGGCGGCGCGACGGTCGTGCTGGGCACCGGGGGCAGCGGTTCGATAGCAGTCTGCTGCTTGAGCGACCCGTTGGCGATGACGAGCGCCACGACCAAGCCGATAACCAGCAACACCGCCGCCCCGGCCAAGAACCACAACCACCGCGGTGAACGCGGCGGGCCATCGGTCGGTCCTTCGTCCTTCGGCGGCCCCCCCTGCTGCCAATACTGTGGCGGCAACTGTTGGGTGGGGTTGGGCTGGTAGGCGCCCTGCGACCATGGCGAACCAGCACCGCCGTAGGCGGCGTACGGCATCTCATCGGCATACGCCGGGTAATCGATCGGCGGCGAATCGCCGGGCTGCTGCGGCCACGCCGAATCAGACCCCGGTTGAGGGGGACCGAATTGCTGGGTGCGACGTGGATCGTTCATGTCCACTTCGAAGGGTACCGGGCATTTCACCGAACGGTTTCGCGACCGGCCCGAGGTGGTCGGACGGCTAAGGAGTGCCGGCGGTCAAAGCCGCGAGCGTCATCGCCCGCATGACCGCGCGTGACCGGACCGCGCGCGCCGGCTTGGCGTCGGCCGATTTCATGCTGTGCGGCGTGGAGTTCAACAGCCCAAATACGGCGTGTGCCATCAGCCGGGCGTCGGCTTCGGCCAGAGCGGGGTTGAGTTCGCGCAGCACTCCTACCCAGATCTCTACGTACTGCCGCTGCGCTTTGCGCACCTGCCGTTCGGCAGCCTGGGGTAGGTGTGCGAGGTCGCGGTCCTGAATCCGGATGAGGTCCGGTTCGCCCAGGGCGAAGTCGAGGTGGAAATCGATCAAGCCGTCCAGCGTCGCGGCCGCGTCGGCGCCGCGGTCCTGCACGGCACGCGCACCGGCCAGCAGCCCGGCGCTGATGCCGACCAGCAACTCGACCAACAGCGATTCTTTGTTCGGGAAATGCCGGTAGATGGCCGGACCGCTGACGCCCGCGGCGGCGCCGATGTCTTCCAGTCGCACCGCGAGGAATCCGCGCTCGGCGAACAGTCGCTCGGCAGCGGACAGCAGTTGCTGGCGCCGGTCGGATTTCAACTGGCTGCGGCGATTTGACGGCTCTGGCTGGCCGGGTTCGTTGTCCGGGGCGGACGCAGGCATGACGGCCTCCTGGACATGTCGGTTAATCGTCACTAACGTAGCATCCGATCGCCGGCCGGAGGAACCGTGGCAACCGAACGTAGACCGCTTTCCTACGAACGTGGCCCGGATACGCCCGCGTTGCTCGAGACGACCATCGGCGCGAATATTGCTGACACCGCAACAACGTTCGGGGCGCGCGATGCGCTCGTCGATGTCGCTGCGGGCAGGCGGTGGAGCTACCGCGACTTCGTGGCCGACGTGCGCCGGCTCGCGACCGGGCTGCTACGGGCCGGCGTCAGGGCAGGCGATCGGATAGGCATCTGGGCGCCCAACCGCTGGGAGTGGGTTCTGGTCCAGTACGCCACCGCCGAGATCGGGGCGATCCTGGTGACCATCAACCCCGCTTACCGGGCGCGCGAATTGGCTTACGCCCTGCGGCAATCCGGCATCGCGATGGTGATCGCCGCGGCCGGCTTCAAGGACGCCGATTACGTGGCGATGCTGACCGAGGTCAGATCCGACTGTGCCGAGCTACGCGACGTCGTGATCATGGGCACCGCGGGCTGGGATGAGCTGGCCGGCTCGGATGCCGACCCGGCCGCGCTAGCGCAGGCGGCCGCGGCGTTGGCGCCCACCGATCCGATCAACATCCAATACACGTCCGGGACAACGGGTTACCCGAAGGGTGTCACGCTCAGCCACCGCAACATCCTCAACAACGGCTACCTGGTGGGGGAGCTGCTCGATTACACCGAGCACGATCGGATCTGCATCCCGGTGCCGTTCTACCACTGTTTCGGCATGGTCATGGGAAACCTGGCGGCCACCAGCCGCGGTGCCTGCATGGTGATCCCGGCGCCGGGGTTCGATCCCGCCGCGACACTGTGGGCGGTGCAGGCCGAGCGGTGCACCAGCCTGTACGGAGTGCCGACGATGTTCATCGCCGAACTCGGCCTCGCGGACTTCGGCGACTACGAGTTGGGCAGTCTGCGCACCGGCATCATGGCCGGTGCGCCCTGCCCCGTCGAGGTGATGCGCCAGGTGATCGAGCGCATGCACATGCCGGGGGTCTCGATCTGCTACGGCATGACCGAAACAAGCCCGGTCTCCACCCAGACCCGCACCGATGATCCGCTGGAACGGCGCGTCGGCACCGTCGGGCGCGCGGGTCCGCACCTGGAAATCAAAGTGGTGGAACGCGATACCGGTCAGACCGTGCCGCGCGGTGTGTCCGGCGAGTTCTGCACCCGAGGCTATTCGGTGATGTCGGGGTACTGGAACGACCCGGCGAAAACGGCCGAGGTGATCGACCCCGAGGGATGGATGCACACCGGGGACCTGGCCGCGATGGACGACTGCGGGTATGTGCAGATCACCGGACGCATCAAGGACATCGTGATGCGGGGTGGGGAGAACATCTCGCCACGGGAGATCGAGGAATTCCTCTACACCCACCCCGACATCGTCGACGGACACGTCATCGGCGTGCCGGACGACCGCTACGGCGAAGAGATCATGGCCGTGGTCAAGCTGCGCGACGGGGCCGTGGAGTTGACCATCGAAGCGCTGCGGGAGTTCTGCGCCGGCCGCATCGCCCGGTTCAAGATCCCGCGTTATCTGCGGATCGTCGAGGAGTTTCCGATGACAGTCACCGGCAAGGTACGCAAAGTCGAGATGCGCCAGGCGGCGATCGAGTGGCTGCGCGGCAGTCAATAGCCGCTGCTGAGCGGCACCCACCCGCCCTGGACGCACCCGCTGCGGAATGGTATTCTCACCGTTTAGTTAATGATTATTAACTGAAATCGGAGGCTCTGGCGACAAATGGACAAGGTGGTGGCTACCGCCGCGGAGGCGGTCGCGGACATAACCGACGGATCGTCGCTGGCCGTCGGCGGATTCGGGCTGTGCGGCATCCCGGAGGCGTTGATCTCGGCGCTGGCCGATCTGGGCGTCACCGATCTGGAGACGGTGTCCAACAACTGCGGTGTCGACGGCATCGGACTAGGAGTGCTGCTGCAGCACAAGCGAATCCGCCGCACCATCTCGTCATATGTCGGCGAGAATAAGGAATTCGCGCGGCAGTTCCTCTCCGGTGAACTCGAAGTGGAGCTGACCCCGCAGGGCACCCTGGCCGAACGGTTGCGGGCCGGCGGGATGGGTATCCCGGGCTTCTACACACCGGCCGGGGTGGGCACCCAGATCGCCGACGGTGGCCTGCCGTGGCGCTACGACGCCTCGGGCGAGGTCGCTGTCGTGTCGCCACCGAAAGAGACCCGGGAGTTCGACGGCGTCACCTATGTTCTCGAGCGGGGGATCCGCACGGACTTCGCGCTGGTGCACGCCTGGAAGGGCGACCGGCACGGCAACCTGGTGTACCGCTACGCGGCCGGCAACTTCAACCCCGAATGCGCACCGGCCGGACGGATCACCATCGCCGAGGTGGAGCACCTCGTTGAGCCCGGTGAGATCGACCCCGCCACCGTGCACACTCCGGGCGTGTTCGTGCAGCGGGTGGTGCACGTGCCCAACCCGGAGAAGCGGATTGAGAAGGAGACGGTGCGGTGATGGCCGCCTTGACCGCCGAGTGTGACGCTGTCGTCACGTTGGACGCCGAGCGTGACTGCACAGTCGCCCCCGACGCCGAAAGGAGTGGCGCCAGATGACCGCGCCGACGACGATGCAGAGCGCAGCGATGAGGAGGAGTGGCGCCAGATGACCGCGCCGACGACGATGCAGAGCGCAGCGATGAGGAGGAGTGGCGCCAGATGACGTGGAGCAGAGATGAGATGGCAGCCCGCATCGCCGCCGAATTCACCGAAGGCCAGTACGTCAACCTCGGCATCGGCATGCCCACGCTGATCCCCAACCACATACCCGACGGCGTCAACGTCGTCCTGCACTCGGAGAACGGGATCCTCGGGGTCGGGCCCTACCCCCGGCGCGAGGACGTCGACGCGGATCTGATCAACGCCGGCAAGGAGACGGTCACCGTCTTACCGGGAGCGTCGTTCTTCGGCTCCTCGACGTCATTCGGGGTAATCCGCGGCGGGCACCTCGACGTGGCAGTGCTTGGGGCGATGCAGGTTTCGGTCACCGGCGACCTCGCCAACTGGATGATCCCCGGCAAGATGGTCAAGGGGATGGGCGGGGCGATGGACCTGGTGCACGGCGCGCGCAAGGTGATCGTGATGATGGAGCACGCCGCCAAGGACGGCAGTCCCAAGATCCTCGAGCGGTGCACCCTCCCGCTGACCGGTGTGGGCTGCGTCAACCGCATCGTCACCGAACTGGCCGTCATCGACGTCCGCGACGACGGCCTGCACCTCATCGAGACCGCCCCGGACGTCTCGGTCGAAGAAGTGGTCGCTAAAACCCAACCGCCGCTTGTTCTTTCGGACTCGGTGGCGCGGTGACGACGATAGCCCCGTCCTTCGCCGACGAACATCGCCGGTTGGTTGCCGAACTCAACGAGAAGCTGGCCGCAGCCGCCCTGGGCGGCAACGAGCGCGCCCGCGAGCGTCACGTCAGCCGCGGCAAACTGCTACCCCGCGAACGGGTGGACCGGCTGCTCGACCCGGGTAGCCCCTTTCTCGAGCTGGCCGCGCTGGCCGCCAACGGCATGTACGGCGACGAATCTCCCGGAGCCGGAATCATCACCGGCATCGGGCGGGTGTCGGGACGCGAGTGCGTGGTCGTCGCCAACGATGCCACCGTCAAGGGCGGCACCTACTACCCGATGACGGTCAAGAAGCACCTGCGGGCCCAAGAGGTCGCCCTGCAGAATCTGCTGCCGTGTATATACCTCGTCGACTCTGGAGGCGCTTTCCTGCCCCGCCAGGACGAGGTGTTTCCCGACCGCGAACACTTCGGCAGGATCTTCTACAACCAGGCGACCATGAGCGCCAAAGGAATTCCTCAGGTCGCGGCGGTACTCGGGTCGTGCACCGCGGGTGGGGCATACGTGCCGGCGATGAGCGACGAGGCCGTCATCGTCCGCGAGCAGGGCACGATCTTCCTGGGCGGCCCACCCCTGGTCAAGGCGGCCACCGGCGAGATCGTCACCGCCGAAGAACTCGGCGGCGGGGATTTGCACTCCCGAGTGTCGGGCGTCACCGACCATCTCGCCGAGGACGACGAGGACGCGCTGCGGATCGTGCGCTCGATCGCGGCCACCTTCGGACCCCGCGGACCCGCACAGTGGGACATCCGTCCGCCAGTGGACGCCCGCTATGACCAGACGGATTTGTACGACGTGGTCCCCCCCGATCCGCGGGTGCCCTACGACGTCCGGGAAGTGATCGTGCGTCTGGTTGACGGCGGCGAATTCAGCGAGTTCAAGGCCAATTACGGCAAAACGCTGGTGACCGCCTTCGCGCACATCCACGGCCACCCGGTCGGGATCATCGCCAACAACGGGGTGCTGTTCAGCGAATCCGCCGTCAAGGGAGCGCATTTCATCGAGCTGTGCGACAAGCGCCGGATCCCGCTGCTGTTCCTGCAGAACATCGCCGGCTTCATGGTGGGCCGCGACTACGAGGCGGGCGGCATCGCCAAACACGGCGCCAAGATGGTGACCGCGGTGGCCTGCGCGCGGGTCCCGAAGCTGACCGTGGTTATCGGCGGATCCTATGGCGCAGGCAACTATTCGATGTGCGGGCGGGCGTACTCGCCGCGCTTCCTGTGGATGTGGCCGAACGCGCGTATCTCGGTGATGGGCGGCGAACAGGCCGCCTCGGTGCTGGCCACCGTGCGTGGTGAACAGCTTTCGGCCGCCGGCAAGCCCTGGTCTCCCGAGGAGGAAGAGGCGTTCAAAGCCCCGATCCGCGCACAGTACGAGGACCAGGGCAACCCCTACTACTCGACCGCCCGTCTGTGGGACGACGGCATCATCGATCCTGCCGATACCAGAACGGTTGTGGGGCTGGCACTCTCGGTCTGTGCCCAGGCCCCGCTGGAATCGGTCTCCTACGGCGTCTTCCGGATGTGACATGTTTGACACTGTCTTAGTGGCCAACCGCGGTGAGATCGCGGTGCGAGTGATCCGCACGCTGCGCCGGCTGGGTATCCGCTCCGTCGCCGTCTACAGCGACGCCGACGCCGACGCCCGCCACGTGCGCGAAGCCGACACCGCGGTACGGCTGGGACCGGCGCCGGCGCGGGAGAGCTATCTCGACATCGCGAAGGTAATCGACGCGGCGGCGCGCACCGGTGCCCAGGCGATCCATCCCGGGTACGGATTCCTCTCCGAGAAAGCGGATTTCGCTGCGGCGTGCGACCGCGCGGGAGTGGTCTTCCTGGGCCCGCCGACTCGTGCGATCGAGGTGATGGGCGACAAGATCGCCGCCAAGAACGCGGTCGCGGCATTCGACGTGCCGGTGGTGCCGGGGATCGCGCGTCCGGGGCTGACCGACGACGAACTGATTGCCGCCGCCGACGAGGTGGGCTACCCAGTGCTGGTCAAGCCGTCCGCCGGCGGTGGCGGCAAGGGCATGCGGATGGTGGAGGACCCGGCCCGGTTGCGCGACGCGTTGGTGAGCGCTCGGCGCGAGGCGGCCTCCGCATTCGGGGACGACACACTGTTCCTGGAGCGATTCGTGCTGCGGCCCAGGCATATCGAGGTCCAGGTGCTCGCGGACACCCACGGCAATGTGGTGCATCTCGGTGAGCGGGAATGCAGCCTGCAACGACGTCATCAGAAGGTGATCGAGGAGGCGCCGTCGCCGTTGCTGGACGCCGCCACTCGGGCGCGGATCGGCGCCGCCGCGTGCGACACCGCCCGCAGCGTCGACTACGTCGGCGCCGGCACGGTCGAGTTCATCGTCTCCGCCGACCGCCCCGACGAGTTCTTCTTCATGGAGATGAACACCAGGCTGCAGGTGGAACACCCTGTCACCGAAGCGGTTACCGGGCTCGACCTCGTCGAGTGGCAGCTGCGGGTCGCCGCGGGTGAAAAGCTGGCCTTCGCGCAGGACGACATCGAGTTGCGCGGGCACGCGATCGAAGCCCGGGTGTACGCCGAGGATCCGGCACGCGGGTTCCTGCCCACCGGCGGTCGGGTGCTGCAGGTCGTCGAGCCGTCCGGGCCGGGCGTACGGGTGGATTCCTCGCTGCGGGCCGACACGGTGGTCGGCAGCGACTACGACCCGATGCTGAGCAAGGTGATCGCGCACGCTGACGACCGGGCGCAGGCGCTGGCCCGCCTCGATCAGGCGCTGTCGCAGACCGCAGTCCTCGGTGTGCAGACCAACATCGAGTTCCTCCGCTTTCTGCTCGCCGACCAGCGGGTGCAGGCCGGAGATCTCGACACGGCGCTGCTGGACGAGCGGCTGGGCGACTTCGAGCCGCTGGCGGCCCCGGACGATGTGTTCGCCGCGGCCGGCCTCTATGTCCAGTGGGCTCTGCAACGGCGCAGCCGGGGCGACCTGTGGGCCAGCCCCAGCGGCTGGCGCGTCGGCGGTGCCGCCGCTGCGGTGCGCACCGCGATGCGAACCGCGCAGCGCAGCGAGACCGTAGCGGTGCGGGGCCTGCCGGATGCGGCCGAGGTGACAGTGGGGGATGGCGAGACGCTTTCTGCGAGTGCGCAAGTCGAGGCTGGACGGTTGAGCGTGACGCTGGGTGGTGCGCGCCGGGATTACCGGTGGGCCGAGGTGGACCGGCATCTGTGGATCGCCGACGAGCGGGGCACCTGGCACATCCGGGAGGCCGAGGAACACAAGATTCACCGTGCCGCAGGGGAGCGGCCCGCTGAGGTCGTCAGCCCCATGCCCGGCAGCGTCATTGCGGTGCAGGCCGATTCGGGCGCCGAGGTTTCGGAGGGCGACGTGGTGGTAGTCGTCGAGGCGATGAAGATGGAGCACTCGCTGACGGCACCCGTCTCCGGTCAGGTGGAGGTGTTGGTGTCCGTCGGCGATCAGGTGACGGTCGACCAGGTGTTGGCCCGGCTGGTCCCGGCCACCGAAGATGCAACTGAAGGCAAGGATTAGCGAATCATGACGACAACGATTCCCGCAGGGACCATTCCGAAGGAATACGAGGACCTCCGCGACACGGTGGCCGACTTCGCGCGCACCGTCGTAGCACCGGTCTCGGCCAAACACGACGAGGAGCACAGCTTCCCGTACGAGGTCGTCGCCAAGATGGGGGAGATGGGGCTGTTCGGCCTGCCCTTCCCGGAAGAGTACGGCGGCATGGGCGGTGACTACTTCGCGCTCGCGCTGGCACTGGAGGAACTCGGCAAGGTCGACCAGTCGGTGGCCATCACCCTGGAAGCCGGCGTCGGGCTGGGCGCCATGCCGATCTTCCGTTTCGGCACCGAGGAACAGAAGCAACGGTGGTTGCCGGATCTGCTGGCCGGGCGGGCGTTGGCGGGATTCGGGCTCACCGAACCGGGCGCGGGATCGGACGCCGGCAGCACCCGGACCACCGCGCGTCTCGAGGGCAATGAGTGGATCGTCAACGGCAGCAAGCAGTTCATCACCAACTCCGGCACCGACATCACCTCGCTGGTCACCGTCACCGCCGTCACCGGCACCATCGCGGACGGCAAGAAGGAGATCTCGACCATCATCGTGCCCAACGGCACACCGGGATTCATCGTCGAACCGACCTACAACAAGGTCGGCTGGAACGCATCGGACACCCATCCGCTGACCTTCGACGACGCGCGCGTCCCCGAGGAGAACCTGCTGGGTACCCGAGGCAAGGGCTACGCCAATTTCCTGTCGATCCTCGACGAGGGCCGCATCGCGATCGCCGCGCTGGCGACCGGGGTGGCGCAGGGCTGCGTCGACGAAAGCGTCAAGTACGCCAATGAGCGACAGTCGTTCGGCAAACCCATCAGCTCCTATCAGGCGATCAGCTTCAAGATCGCCCGCATGGAAGCCCGTGCCCACGTGGCCCGTACCGCGTACTACGACGCCGCGGCAAAGATGTTGGCGGGCAAGCCTTTCAAGAAGGAGGCGGCGATCGCCAAGATGGTCTCCTCGGAAGCGGCGATGGACAACGCGCGCGACGCGACCCAGATTCACGGCGGCTACGGCTTCATGAACGAGTACCCGGTCGCCCGTCACTACCGCGACAGCAAGATCCTGGAGATCGGCGAAGGCACCACCGAGGTGCAGTTGATGCTGATCGCCCGGTCGCTGGGGCTGTCATGAGTCCCGCCGAGCGCGAATCCCACGACGCCGAATCGGCGCGTCGCGTCGCAGAAGTCACACTCGACGCGGAGAAGGGGGACGGCAAGCGGATAGTCCAGCGGGGTTTGTGGTTCGAGGAGTTCGAAGTCGGCACCACCTACCTGCACCGGCCGGGCCGCACCGTCACCGAGGCCGACAACGTTCTGTTCACAACGTTGACGATGAACACCCAGTCGCTGCATCTGGATGCGGCCTGGGCCGCCGAGCAGCCAGGTTTCCGCGGTGAGCGGCTGGTGAATTCGATGTTCACGCTCTCCACGCTGGTCGGATTGTCCGTGGCGCAGCTGACGCTGGGCACGATCGTCGCCAACCTCGGCTTCTCCGAAGTGTCCTTCCCCAAGCCGGTCTTTCACGGCGACACCCTCTATGCCGAGACCGTGTGCACCGACAAGCGGGAGTCGAAAAGTCGTCCGTCTGAAGGCATCGTCACGCTGGAGCACACTGGGCGCAATCAGCACGGTGATGTGGTGGCCAGGGCGGTGCGCACCACGCTCGTGCAGAAGCGCCCGTCATGAGCCTGCGCGCGGCGGGGCCGGGATGGTTGTTCTGCCCGGCTGACCGTCCCGAGCGTTTCCTGAAGGCCGCCGCGGCTGCCGACGTGGTGATCCTCGACCTGGAAGACGGTGTTGCCCCGGCTGAGAAGCCGGCCGCGCGGATTGCGTTGCGGGACAATCCGTTAGACCCGGAGCGCACCGTGGTGCGGATCAATGCGGCCGGCACCGAGGATCAGGCCCGGGATCTGGAAGCCCTGGCGGACACGGCCTACACGACGGTGATGCTGCCCAAGACGGAGTCGGCCGCTCAGGTGGCGGAGCTGGCGCCGCGCGATGTGATCGCGTTGGTGGAGACCGCGCGGGGAGCGTTGTTCGCCGCCGAGATCGCCGCCGCCGAGCGCACCGTCGGGATGATGTGGGGTGCCGAAGATCTGATCGCCACCCTGGGTGGCAGCTCCAGCCGGCGTGCGGACGGCACCTATCGTGATGTGGCGCGCCACGTTCGCTCGACGATCCTGTTGGCGGCCAGTACCTTTGACCGTCTGGCGCTGGACGCGGTGCATCTGGACATCCGTGATGTCGAGGGCTTGCAGACCGAGGCGCTCGATGCCGTGGCGGTGGGCTTCGACGTGACCGTGTGCATCCACCCCAGCCAGGTTGACGTGGTGCGCAAGGCCTACCGGCCCAGCGACGAAACCCTGGACTGGGCGCGCCGGGTCCTCCAGGCGGCCAAGACCGAGCGCGGGGTGTTCGCGTTCGAGGGGCAGATGGTGGATTCTCCGGTGCTGCGGCACGCCGAGGCGATGCTGCGCCGGGCGGGGGAGCCCGCGCCCGAGTGAGCGCGGCTGTCGTGTGGGCGCTCGTCGCCCTGGTGGAGTTCGGTGGCCTCATCGCACTGTTCGTCGTACTCGTCGTGTCCCGGAACCGGCTCACCGGCGCCAGGAATGCGCTCGAGCGGATCCAACAGAATAGACCCCGCCGTCGACGACGGCCGGGGGTCGCCCCGCTTGCGATCAGGACCGTCTGGCGCACCACGGATTCGCTCATCAGCAAGGGAATCGGTGCCACCGTGCGCAACTCGGTTGAGGACCTTGCCGGCTGGGCTCGGGTGGAACGTCCTGACCTGGCCAGAATGACAGCCGACGGCATCGTGGTGATCGCCTTCTCCGACATCGAAGGCTCCACCGAACTCAACGAGGAGCTCGGCGATCGTGGCTGGGTGAAGCTCCTCGAGCGCCATAACAAGCTGATCTACAAACACGTCGACGGCCATGGCGGTCACGTGGTGAAGACGCAGGGCGACGGCTTCATGATCGCCTTTCCGGATCCGGTCAAAGCGGTGCGGTGCGGCATCGCTGTTCAGCGTGCTCTGCAGTCAGAACCCGAGCGGTGGGACCACATCCGGATCCGCATCGGCCTGCACATGGGTGAGTCGGTGCGGCGGGGCGACGACCTCTTCGGTCGCAATGTAGCCATGGCGGCGAGGGTGGCAGGCCAGGCCGGCGGAGGGGAGATCTTGGTGAGCGAGACGGTTCGGGAAGCGATTTCCTCAGCGTCCGACATCATGCTCGGGACACCGCGCGAGGTCGAACTGAAAGGACTCCGCGGCAGCCACGCGGTCTACCCTGTCGCGATCTGACGAACCTGCCGAACCCGGTCACCGATGTCCACGTTGACCTGCGCCCGGACCGGCACGTCTCGCTGCGCGGACAATCGCGCGTTGGCGATCCTCTCGCGCGCGGGAACCGGCTCTGCCAGTTCGGCTTCCAGCATCCTGCTGATGGATTCGTCGATAAAGTCGAAAGCCCCGACGTCCGCCGGTGCCGGACCACTTCGCGCGGATGCGGTCAGAGCCGGATATCCGGCTACCGTCGGCGTCGAGGTGCGGAAGGTGACGGCGCGCGAGTACTTCGGCTGCACATCAACCACTTTGACGCGCAGCTTCTCGGCCGGTAACTCCCCGATCACCTCGCCGGTTTCGGGATCGCGAAGCGGGTCGCCCGCATCCGCCAGCACTGCGAAAACCATATCGGCCTTCGTTCCGTGCACCGAACCACGATTGATGATCAAGGTGTACTGGTCTTCCACGCGCGCCACACTGCCGCAGATCACATCGCCATCGGCGGCGGCGGTGCGGGTCTCGGGCGCCAACTGGCGCGGCATGTGTTCGGCGCCGCTCAAGGACAACTCGGTGGCGGTTCTCGCTTTGACCACTTCGATGAGTGCGCCGTCATTCGCGCCGCTTTCGAGATGAGTCTGCGCTGCCGAAAGCCTTTCGTCGACGTAGCGCACCGATCTCTGCAACTGCAGGGATGTGAAGACGGCCTCCTGCACTGTTCTCACCAGGTGCTGGTCGAGTTTCTGCCCGGCGTACCACCGTGTTCCGTAGCTGCCGATGGCGATGCAGAGGCCCGGAACGAAAGCGATGACACACGCCTGGCCGATCGGATTGGAGGGAAACGCGAGGGCCCCGAAAATGCTCGCCACGGCGAGTCCGCTCAGCAGCGCCAGTTTCTGCAGCGGAGTCGGTTTGATCTCGGCCAGCCGCGCGAGGCGCCTGCCCAACCGGGCCAGCCACCGGCCAAGGTGGGTCAGCCACTGACCGAGGTGAGCGAATCCGATCGCCAGTTGTCCCGGTACCGCTGCGAAAAGTGTTCTCCACGTTGTCTTCTCCGGCCCACTCGCGGTCGCTGCGGGTGTCGCGGATGCATTGGGCGCCGATTGCTCGGGCACCTCGGCCCCGCCTGCACGTGTTTCGCCGTCAGCCACGCCGTCATCATCGCATTGCCCGGTCGCCTGGGGCACGGGACGCGACGGTTCTGGTTGGTTCGGTTATCCGGACTCGCCGTCAGCGCCCGGGGCGAAGGAATCCAGGGAGTTGCCACCTCGCCCGCCGGCACCAAGGGCGCTCCCGCCGGCGCCGCCCTCCAGTCCGATCCCGAAACCGGTGATGCCGCCTGGTCCGCCAGCGCCGCCGTCAACTCCGTTGGCGCCGTTCCCGGCGGGGAAGTTGCCATTGTCGTTCTGGACGCCGCCGCCGCCTCCGCCGCCGCCGGTACCGCCGGGCTGCCCGCTGCCCCCTAAGCCACCATTTGCGCCGGCGAACGATGCGCTACCACCCGTTCCGCCGGCTCCGGCGGTGCCCCCGGGCCCACCGGCGGCGCCACCGCCGCCACCACCGCCACCGGTGGCGATTCCGGAGCCGAATACGGTGCCGGTGGCCGCACCGCCGCCACCGCCGCCGCCACCACCTCCGCGGCCGCCGTCCACTCCGGTGGCAACCGCGCCGCCACCCCCGCCGCCGCCATTACCACCGGTTGCGGCGTGGGTGAAGCCGATGTCTGAGGCCGGCCCGCCGGTGCCGCCTTTGCCGCCGGTGCCGCCGTTGCCGCCGAGCGCGCCACCGCCTCCGCCGGCGCCGCCGGTGCCACCCGCGCCACCGCCACCCCCGCCACCGGCATAGCCGATGACGCCATTCTGGCCGAGCGGGTTCGCGCCGCCACCGCCGCCCTCGCCGCCGCGGCCTCCGTTACCGCCCTGGCCGCCGGTCGTGCCGCCGGCGCCGGGAGCCCCACCGGCCCCGCCGTTGCCGGCATTGCCGCCCTGGCCGCCCGCCGCGCTCATGTTGGCGCCGGTGCCATTGCTGACTCCGCCGCTGCCGCCGATGCCGCCATCGCCGCCAACGCCGCCCTTGCCGCCGGCGCCCGCCCCGATCCCGTTGATGCCGTCTCCGCCGGCCCCACCCGTGCCTCCGTGACCACCGCGGCCGCCTTGGCTGCCCTTAGTCGGAGTCGCGCCGTTGGTGCCGTCGTTGCCCATGCCGCCGGTGCCTCCTTTGCCGCCGGTGCCGCCGGTGCCACCGGTGCCGACGTTCCCCGTTTTGCCCCCGTCGGACCCGATGCCGGCTGCCCCGGCAGTGCCGCCGGTGCCGCCCTTGGCGCCATCGGCACCTGCCACTCCGCCCACGAAGATGCTGCTACCGCCGTCACCGCCGTTGCCGCCTACGCCGCCGTTGCCGCCATCGCCGCCGTCGCCGCCACCGAAGCCTGGGGTGAGGCCGGCCCCGCCGGTGCCGCCTTGGCCGCCGGCGCCGCCGCGGCCGCCCTGCTGTCCCGCCGCCGGGACCAGGGCGTTGCCGCCGTTTTGGCCGCGGGCGCCGGCGCCTCCATCGCCGCCGTTACCGCCGCGGCCGCCTTGGCCGGTGCCGCCATCTTCGCCGCCGTTGACGCCGAGCCCTGCTGCGCCGGCGGTGCCGCCGGTGCCGCCACGTCCGCCGGTCGCCCCGTCTGCGTTCACGCCGGTATTCGCCCCGCCGTTTCCGCCGGTGCCGCCGGTGCCGCCGTTGCCGCCGTTGCCCCCGTCGCCGCCGCTGCCGGGCGTGAGGCCGGCCCCCCCGGTGCCGCCCTGGCCGCCAGTGCCGCCGCGACCGCCCTGCAGCCCTTGTTCGGGGTTCTGGCCGTCGGCGCCGGTATGGCCGGTGCCGCCGGTGCCGCCGTCGCCGCCGTTGCCGCCGAAGCCGCCGTGTCCGTTTTCCCCGGTCGCGCCACCGTCGGTGCCGGTTCCGGCGGCGCCCGCGGCTCCGCCGGTGCCGCCGGTGCCGCCGGCCGCGCCGTCGCCGCCGTTGTTGCCGGTGTTCGATCCGCCGGTGCCGCCGTTGCCGCCGGTGCCTCCGATGCCGCCGTTGCCACCGTCGCCGCCGTTGCCGAGGGTGAAGCCGGCGCCGCCGGCGCCGCCTTTGCCGCCGGCCCCGCCGGTGCCGCCCTGCTGCCCCGCGGTCGGGTTGAGGTCTCCGTTCGTGCCGATTGCTCCGTGGGAACCGGCGCCGCCGGTGCCGCCGTTGCCGCCGGTGCCGCCGTGGCCGTGGGCTCCTGCGGTCCCGCCTGCGGCGGCGGCGCCGCCTTTGCCGGCGGCCCCTCCGGCGCCGCCGTCGCCGCCGTCGCCGCCGTCTTGTCCGAGGGGAAGGATGCTGGTGCCGCCGGTGCCCCCGGTGCCGCCGGTGCCGCCGGTCCCGCCGGTACCGCCGTCGCCGCCGCCGAGGTTGTCGATGCCGGCTCCTCCGGTGCCGCCGTCGCCGCCGGCCCCGCCCGCGCCTCCGGTGCCGCCCGCCGATGGCTGGGGCAGGCCGGGGACTTGGTCGAGGCCGTGGGCGCCGTCTCCGCCGGTGCCGCCGGTGCCGCCGGTACCGCCGCGGCCGTTGGCTCCCACTGTCCCACCGAGGGCTGCGGTGCCGCCTTTGCCGGCGGCCCCGCCGGTTCCGCCGGTGCCGCCGGCCGCACCGGTCCCACCGGTGCCCGTGTTGGTACCGCCGTTTCCGCCGGTGCCGCCGCCTCCGCCGGTGCCGCCGGTGCCGCCGTCGCCGCCGCCGGTGCCGTTGATGCCGGCTCCGCCGGCGCCCCCTTGGCCGCCGGCCCCGCCCGTGCCGCCAACTCCGCCGGTGAGGGGGTTGGAATTGCTGGGCAGGGCATCGGCGCCGTGGGAGCCGGTGCCCCCGGTGCCGCCGCTGCCACCGGTGCCGCCGTGGCCGTGGGCTCCCGCGGTCCCGCCTGCGGCGGCGGCGCCGCCTTTGCCGGCGGCCCCGCCGGTGCCGCCGGTGCCGCCGTCGCCGCCGTCTTGTCCGAGGGGGAGGATGCTGGTGCCGCCGGTGCCCCCGGTGCCGCCGGTGCCGCCGGTCCCGCCGGTGCCGCCGTCGCCGCCGCCGAGGTTGTCGATGCCGGCTCCTCCGGTGCCGCCATTGCCGCCGGCCCCGCCCGCGCCTCCGGTGCCGCCCGCCGATGGCTGGGGCAGGCCGGGGACCTGGTCGAGGCCGTGGGCGCCGTCCCCGCCGGTGCCGCCGGTGCCGCCGGTACCGCCGCGGCCATGAGCTCCTCCTGCGCCACCATCGGTTCCGGCCCCGGCTTGACCGGCGGCTCCACCAGTGCCGCCATCGCCGCCGGCCGCGCCGTCCCCGCCGGTGTTGGTGTTGGTGCCGCCCTGACCGCCGGTCCCGCCAGCGCCGCCCGTACCACCAGCGCCGCCGCTGCCCCCGCCGGCACCGTTGATGCCGGCTCCGCCAACGCCGCCTTTACCGCCGGCGCCGCCTTGGCCACCTTGGTCACCGGTGGTGGGAGCCGGACCGTCTGATCCCGCCGCACCAATTCCGCCGGTTCCGCCGGCGCCGCCCTGGCCACCGGCCCCACCGGCGCCGTTGGTGCCGGCAGAGCCCAGGAAATTGAAGGGCGACGTGACCGCTCCGCCGGCAGCAGCGCTGCCACCGGCCCCGCCGGTACCACCGCTCCCGCCGGTGCCGGCTGGCACGGTGGAATTGCCGCCATGTCCGCCGAGCCCGCCGGCCCCGCCGATGCCGCCGGTTCCACCGGCACCACCGATCAGTGCTTGGTCGGCGCCGCCAACACCGCCGGCCCCACCACTTCCGCCATGCCCGGCCAGCATGCCGAGTGGGCCTGCGGATCCGACAGAACCCGTCCCGCCGACTCCACCGGCGCCGCCCGCCCCACCGGTGCCGAACAGCGAAATCAGCTGGCGGTTGGCACCACCAGTCCCACCTGCCCCGCCATCGCCGCCGGTTTGCCCAAGACCGGCAAGCCCGGCGCCACCGGCCCCGCCGACGCCGCCGGCCCCACCATTGCCTCCACCGAGGAAGCCATTGGCACCCCCGGTTCCGCCGACACCGCCGGTGCCGCCCGCGGCCGCCGCGGCTCCGCCGGCCCCACCAGCGCCACCGGCACCCCACAGCCCAGCCGACCCACCGGCACCGCCGGCTTGCCCAGGTGCCCCGGATCCGCCGTTCCCGCCGTTGCCGAACAACCACCCGCCGTCCCCGCCGGCCTGCCCGGTTCCGGCGACACCATCAGCGCCGTTGCCGATCAACGGGCGACCCGTCAGGTTCTTGACCGGATCCAGTGCCTGCAGGTCCTGGACGCCCTGCAGGAGAGATTGCAGCGGCGTGGCCGCGGCAGCCTCAGCGGCCGCATACGACTGCGCACCGGCGATCACACCCTGAGTGAACTCGGCATGTAACAGCGCGGTGCGCGCGCTGAGCGCCTGGAAATCCTGCCCGTAGGCATTGAAGAGACGGCTGATCGCCGCCGACACTTCGTCATGGGCCAGCGCGGTGATACCGGTGGTCGACGGCAACGCACCCGCTGTTGCGGCATTCAGGGCAGACCCGATTGCAGTCAGATCGGATGCTGCCGCCGTCAGCACCTCAGGCGCTGCAAACAGATATGACACTTTGACCTCCTGGTGCCCGATCACTGAGATTTCAAAGCTGCGCTCAGCACCGTACACCCGCGGGCGATTTATTTCTCGCATCAGTCGCTTAATTCCGGGATCCGGAACGGCAAATTCCGAAGTTAAATTCGTGTCTTAGCGCGGGACGTGAAATCCGTTGGGGTGCAGCGCCATACCGGTGTCAATGCCGAGACGATGCGGTATTCAAAGTCACCGCGCCCAGGCAATAGATTGAGGGGTTGACACCGCACCCATTTTCGTTTAGTACGCGGGCTGACGTGCCACAAACAAAGGTGCAAAAGCGTCGCAATCGCTTGGCCAAGGATGTTCCGGCGGCGTTGTCGACCGATCCGTGTCGATTGCCGCCCAGGTAAAGCGATCCCGAGGTGACGCACGAGGTGACGACACACCTCTGCCGCGCGAATCCCCAGTGGCCACACGCATTCCGGCAAGGCTGATGCCTTGCCGTGTGGTCCACTGCGAGAATGAAGTTAGGGTCCCCCGACCCCTGAAGTTTTGGTCCCCCGACCTTGAAGTGAAGATTATCGGCTCGACGCTGCCCCCGCAGGCGATTCGCGAAATTCGTCAAATTGCCTGGCGGAAGCGGCTGGAACGACCCCATCACTTGCCGCGCCAGCGCAGCACTTCCAGCGCGACGGCCACGTTGACACTGCGTTCGGCCAGCGGCCTCGGCAGCAGTTCGTCGGCGCGCGCCAGCCGGCGCAGCAACGTGTTGCGATGGGTGAAAAGCCGGGCTGCCGCACGCGATGCGTTGCACTGCTCATCGACGAAAACCCGCACATAGTCCTGCAGTTCGCTGCCGGCTGTTTCCAGGTCACCGAGCGTGTGATGGACGAATTCGGTGGCGCGGTCGGTGTCGCCGGTGATCAGCGCCACCAGTTCGACGTCGGCGAACAACGCCACGCGCTGCGGTGACTGCAGACGGGCCATCATCTGCTGGGTGGTGATGGCGTCGAAATGGCTGCGCCGAAAACCGTCGATACCCTCGGCGCACGGCCCGATCGCAACGCGGATGTCGGACATGGTGTTGATCGAATTGCCCAGCGCCGCAGTGTCGATCGTCTTACCCGGGACCCACACCCAACGGGTTGCGGTGCTGGCGAGGATGGTCAGCGGCCGCACCGCGGCGGCCTGCCCGAGTGCCTCGGCAGCCGCATCGAGCCGGGCCATATCACCGCCCGGGTCGTCGCTCCAGATGACCGCGGCGGTGTGCGGGCCCGTCAAGGCGTAGCCGAGCCGTGCCTCGGCTCGCTTCCGGGTGATCGGGGCGCCATCGAGGATCAGCGCGACGGTTTCCCGCCGTTCGGCATGTGTCCCGCGGGTCAAGTCGTCGAGTTCCTGTTCGATATGGGCGGCGATGCCCGCCAGCGTGCCGTCGATGAACGCGCTGATCGACCGGGAGCACACGTCGAGTAGTTCGTGCAGTTCGGCAGGGTCTGACGTCAGCTCGAAGGCGATCTCCATCAACCGGCGCCACGCCACGGCCTCACCGACTCGATAGGCGTCCAGGGTGAACGCCGTGAGCCCGCGCCGCGCCACTTCCCGGGCGATGTTCATCGGTTCGGGCCCCGTGTTGGGAGGTACCGGCGCCCCCGGGTCGCGGACATTGGCCGCCCCCCAGAAGTACAGGTTCGCCCGATTGCTGCGGCTGACCGCGGCAGCCAACTCGGGGTCAGCGGCAATGGCGGGGCTGGCCGCGAGCACCTCGGCGTCGAGTTCTTCCAGCCACTCGGCGCGCGGGTTGACGGTGATCTGCGCACACTGCCGAATAAGCTCCCTGACCGGCTCCGACGGAAGTTTCCAAGACATTTAGCTACAGTAATTTAGTGGTGCAATGTGCACCACAGCATCCGCTGTTTTGGGCAGATCTCATCTTGGTTCGGGCGCCCGTGATCGCCAGGATGAACACAACAGTTCACCCGCGTCAGGAGCCAAGCTCATGTCTCACACCGCCGTAGACACCGCCCTCGAGCACGTCGACGTCCTCATCGTCGGAGCCGGCATCTCGGGCATCGGCGCCGCGTACTACTTGCAGCGCGAGCACCCGGGCCGCAGCTACGTGATCCTGGAGGCACGCGGCGCCACCGGTGGAACCTGGGACCTGTTCCGCTATCCCGGGATTCGTTCGGACTCCGACCTGCACACCTTCGGTTACGAGTTCAAGCCGTGGCGAGACGAGGACGCTATCGCCACCGCTGACAAGATCCTGGCCTACCTGCACGAGACGGTCGCCGAGAACGGCATCGACCGCAAGATCCGGTTCCACCACAAGGTGCTCGGCGCCTCCTGGTCCAGTGCGGACGCCCGCTGGGTCGTCGACGTCGAGCGGTCCGACACCGGTGCGCGAGCGCAGATCAGCGCCAACTGGCTGTTCTGTGCCGGCGGCTACTACCGCTACGACGAGGGCTACACGCCGCACTTCGAAGGCCGGGATCGTTTCACCGGGCAGATCGTGCACCCGCAGCAGTGGCCGGAGGACCTCGACTACACCGGCAAGAAGGTCGTCATCATCGGCAGCGGCGCCACCGCCGTCACACTGTTGCCGGCCATGGCCGGGCGCGCGGGGCATGTGACCATGCTGCAGCGGTCGCCGACCTACATCATGCCGGTGCCGTCCAAGGACGTCATTGCCAACACGGCGCAGAAACTGCTGGGCGGCAAGCTCGGTTATGCGCTGGCCCGCCGCAAGAACATCCTCCAGCAGCGCGCGGTCTACGAGTTCTGCCAGAGGTATCCGGCCGCGGCCAAGAGGGTCATCCGCTATCTCAATGCCAAGCAGCTGCCCGAGAACTACCCGGTTGACGAACACTTCAGCCCGAGCTACAACCCCTGGGATCAGCGCCTGTGCGCGGTGCCGGACTCCGACTT
This sequence comes from Mycobacterium gordonae, assembly GCF_002101675.1. Lineage (GTDB taxonomy): Bacteria > Actinomycetota > Actinomycetes > Mycobacteriales > Mycobacteriaceae > Mycobacterium > Mycobacterium gordonae. Next base: position 71,932 of record NZ_LQOY01000016.1, read on the forward strand.
GTTCAAGGCGATCAAGAACGGCAGCGCGTCGGTGGTGACCGACCGGATTGCCACGTTCACCGAGAACGGCATCCTGCTGGAGTCCGGCCGGGAAATCGACGCCGACATCATCGTCAGCGCAACGGGTTTGAACCTGCAGGCATTCGGCGGCATGTCGTTGACGGTCGACGGGAAGCCGGTCAATCTGCCCGACCATGTGGCCTACAAAGGCATGATGCTCTCCGACGTGCCCAACTTCGCGTACGCGATCGGTTACACGAACTCCTCCTGGACGCTCAAGGTCGGCCTGCTGTGCGAACACCTGTGCCGGCTGCTGAATTACATGGACGCCAACGGTTTCGACACCGCGCGCCCGGTGCTCGACAACCCGGCCATGGAGACCCGCCCATTGCTGGACTTCGGCGCCGGCTACGTCCAGCGGGCGGTGCACCAGTTCCCCCGCCAAGGTGCCGATCAGCCGTGGCGGACGTCGATGAGCTTCTACACCGACGTGAAACTGCTGCGCAATGACGGCGTCGTCGACCCGGCACTGAAGCTGAGCAGCTCGGCCGACGTGCGCAGCCGCCAGGCGGTTCCGGCGTAAGGGTTGTAACTCACGGCCCTAGATGTTGATGGGCTCGCGACGGGCGGGCCCAACACTTCGGAGGATCACCGCGACGACCTTGTACAAGCAACCAGCCCTGCCGGTGAAAATGTGGCACTGGCTTGCCCATCCGCCGACGCGCCCGCGGCGTTCGTGTTCCCGAACGCGTCGGGCGCTTCACCAAGCTCGGCATCCCGTTTCCCGGGCTGAGCGCGAATTTCGTTGGGCTGCTTGAGATCAGCGGGGAGTGCTGCTGCTGTTGGGCTTGTTCACCCGGTTCATCAGCATTCCCTTCATCGTCGAGATGATCGTCGCAATGCTGTCGACGAAAATCGCGATGTTCCTCGGGGCATCGCCGCTGCCGTTGCCTCCGGTGCCTCGCCAGACCGGCTTCTGGGTGGTGCTGCACGACGTGCGCTCCGAGTACGCCCAAGTGCTGACGGTGACGTTCCTGCTCATCGTCGGACCCGGCTCGTGGTCGGCGGACGCACTGCGTGCGAGGCGGAATGGTCGCGCACCGGCCGGGGCGACAAATGCCGCGAACGTGCCGGCGGAAGTTCTTTGACGGGGAGCGCGCCGCGGCTCACCCCGTCAGGGGCGGAATGTTGAGCGCGCGCAGCAGCGACCCCAGCCCGGTCGTCACCGCGGAAACCGCGGTGACGCTGGGCTGACCGAGGTTGATGGTGAGTCCCGGGTGCAACGACGCAACGTAGGGATAGGTGTCGGGCATGTATGTCTGCGGCAGCACACCCGCCCATACCAGGTTGGCCTGAACGCCTTGCACGGTTCCCTTGATCAGATAGCTGCCGACGTTGACCGGATTGACAACCGGGAACAGGCTGGCCGGAGTGGGCAAGTTCGCGTATTCGGTGTTCGCGCCACCGATATCGCCGTAGCCCAGGTCGACCAGCACCCGCAGGGGCGGCTGTATCAGGTTGAGCACCGGTTGCGGCAGATTCAGCGGCCGTAGCAGTGGCAGGTCCTGGCTCGGAATCATGTAGTAGGTGGTGTTGCCGGTCGCCCCGGGAGACACCGGAGCGACGAACGCCGACGCAATCTGCGCGGGCGTGAGGTTCTCGTATGCGGGAGCCGGACTCAGGTGGCCGTAGTACATTCCGGCCAGAGCATTGGCGGAGGCCAGCAGGTTGAGCGGGTACCGGGGGAAGTGGGCGAACCCGTCGTACTGAATGGTGTAGATCGACGTCGCATAGGCCGAATCCGGTGTCGCGCCGCTGAATGTCTCGTTGACACCGGGCAGGTACATCCCGACGAAGCGCTGGAACAGGCCGCCGTTGGGGTTGTTGGGGTTGCCGGCCAATACAAAGCTCAGGTCGGACGGGGGCGGCCCGGTGATCGAGCCGTTGGCGATGCCTTTGAGATATTCGGTGATGATGGTGGCACTTTGGGAGAAGCCGAACGCGACGGTGTGCGTGCCCGGTGGTTGCGCGGCGATCGCCTGCTGGAGAATTTCGAGTCCCCGAGCCACCGAGGTGTCGTAGGTCAGACTGTTCAAGCCGGTCAGCGGGAAGCCCTGCTCGGGGGTGGTCAATCCGGTAGGAATGGCCGCCTGCGGCGCGATGAGCGGGGCGATGTAGGCGTTGTAGATGCTGTTGAGGTAGCCGGCGTTCGGGGTGGTATTACCGGTGCCGCCCATGATCAGTGTGGTGACGCTGGTACTCGGCGGGCCGGCCAGCGTCGACTGCATCGTCGATGAACTGATCGCCTCCGTGCTCAGGTATGAACTTGACGCCGCGCCCAGCATCCGAGCGAAGTGCTGATGAAACGCGTTGGCCTGCTCGCTGAGCGCCCGGAACTCCTGGCCGTAACCGGTGAAGAACGTTGCGATAGCCGCCGAAACGTCGTCCGCCGCAGCCGATATCAGTCGGGTGGTGTGCCGGGTGGCCGCCGCGTTCACCGAGTCCAGCGCAACACGGATCATCTCCAGATCCGAAGTCGCCGCCGCGAGCGCCTCGGGAGTCACGGTGAGCAGCGACACGCCGCCCGGCAACGCCGGCCCGCTCATCGTGACTCCGCTTCACCGGACCCGGCGTGCGCCCACGTGCTCGGCATCATCGGTGTGATTGGGCCACTGCCGAATTCGTCGCCGGCCAGCATGGTCATTCCGGCGGCATCTGCATCTGCATCGGCAGCGACAGCGACAGCGGCCGGGCGGCGGGCGGTGCCGGCGAAGCCAAGTCGTTCCGATCCGCGGTCCGAGGCCGTGGTGGGCGGGGCGTAGGGACCGCTTTCGGCATTGTCGTCCAGGTCCATGTACTCATAGCCCCGTCCGCGTACCTCGACCTTGGCGCGTCGCTGCCGGCGCGCTCGCGCCTTATCCTGCGCCGGTGCCGCCAAAGCTGCCGGGGCGTCGGCGATGTCGGTAGCCCAAGACTTCCTCTTGATGCCGGCCTTGGTGGCTGCCGGAGAATTCATGCTGACCGAACCGCCCATCAGGTAAGGGAAGGGTCCGGCGGGGGTGCCGCCCGGGGGTGGTGCACCCGGCACGAAGGGTGCCGCGGGTGCGGGACTCGGCATCGGTGCGGAAGGCGCGGGAGCGGGGCTCACGGCCGTCGGCGCCGGCGCCGACGCTGTCCCGCCGGGCGCGAATGTCGGAGTCGGGCTCACGACGGGGGCGGTCGGCCCGATCGGGACCGGCTCGGCACCCGCGTGCACGTGGGCCGCCACCTCCGCGATTCCGACGCTGCCGGCGGCGGCCAGACCCGCCAGAGCCGGGCCGGCCAGCATGGGTGCCAGGCTCGCCGCCAACAGCGGAAAGGTCACCAGAAACTGGATGACCTGAATCGTCACGTCGTACACGATAGCCACTCCGCCGAAGGCGTAGGCGGCGGCGATCAGCGCCGGGTTGTTACCGGCCGCACCCACCAGCGCCTGCAACAGGGCTGGGTAGCCGGTGCTAGGTGACGAGGAGACCGAGATGTCTTTGAGAATCAGGGACAGCGGATCCGTTCCGGGCGGGACACTGAGCAGGTAGTCCAGCAGGGACTGGTTGCCCCCGCCCCCGACGCTGTTGAAGATCTGCTCGACCTGTGTCAGAAACCCGGTCAACGAGGACAGCGGGTCGGGCGAGGCTGCCGCCGTTCCGGCCTGCACAATGGGCGGTGCCGCCTCGGGGCGCGGTGTCGCGGTCACGGCCGCGGTCGAAACACTTTGGTAGACAGTCATTGTGCTGGCGGCTTGAATCCACATGCGGACGTAGTCGGCCTCGTTGAGCGCGATCGGGATGGTGTTGATGCCGAAGAAATTCGTTGCCAGCAGCACCGTGTGGGTGGCGTGGTTGGCGGCCAGCTCGCCGAGGGTGGGCATCGCCGCCTGGGCGGTGGCGTAGCTGACAGCCGCGGTCTCGTGCTGAGCCGCCGTCGCGGCTGCGTCGGCGGCCGCCCGGGCCAGCCACGCGACATATGGTGCGTTGGCCGCGGCATACGACGAGGCGGCAGAGCCCTGCCATGATTGCGCCTGCGCGGCAACGACGAGCGCCGACAATTCTGCGGCGACCGCGGCGTACTCAGTGCTCAGGTGATTCCATGCCTCGGCCGCTGCCAGCAGCGGGCCCGGCCCAGGGCCGCTATTCAGCAAAGCCGAATGAACCTCGGGCGGGAACGCCATCCATACCGGCGCGGTCAATGCCTGAGGGACGCAATCGGATACCTACGAGGGAGCAGCCGAATCGTCATAGCGCCACTCAGCTTTCTGCTCGCGCTAACGCTGCCGGCGGGCGGGTTCCCCGCCGCCGGGCGACCCTAGCAATCCTGCGAAGTGTTTGCATGTAGGACTTCAGGCGTTAGCGTAACCCAGGTGCGACTGACCGCGCTAGCAAAGGCTGCCGCTGCGGATCCGGATTCCGAAGTTGCTGCCGTAGCGCATCATTGCGGGTCGGCTTGCAGCAGGACGGTCGCGACGGAGGAGAGGCGTGCGAGAAGACACTGAACCGAACACCGCGCGACCGCCGGCAATTTTCAGACCAGCACGAGTGGCACTCGTCGGGTGCGGCCTGTTGTCGGCGGTCAGCGCACTTGCCGGGATGGCGCCGTTGCTGGCCGTCGTCGAAGTGAGCAGACGACTGCTCGCCGGCGACGCGGACGTGTGGCCGATCGTCGTCGCGGCGGTGGTGGCGATGGCGGCAAAACAGTTGGGCGTCTTGACCGCCGGTGTGCTGACCCATCTGGCCGACATCCGGGTGTCGTTTCGAATCCGGCGTGAACTCTTGGTCAAACTCGCCAAGGTCCCACTCAGCTGGTTCAGCGATCGCAACTCCGGCATCGTCAAGAAGGCGGTGGAAGACGATGTGGCGGCGCTGCACCGCCTCGTCGCGCACTCGATCGTGGAACTGAGCGCCGCATCGGTGCCGCCCGTGGTGGCGTTCGTCTACCTCTTCGCACTGGACTGGCGGATGGCATCGGCGACGCTGCTGCCGGTCATCGCCGGGTTCGCCGCATACCAACGCGCGATGGCCAGTGCCGGCACCAAGTATCCGGAGTTCATGGATTGGCTGGTTCGCCTCAACAGCGCGGCAGTGGAGTTCGTCAACGGCGTCGGTGTGGTGAAGGCGTTCGGCACGCCGGGAACGGCGAGCCGCCGATTCCGTGACGTCTCCCTGGCTTTCGCGCACTTCTTTCTAGACTGGGCCAAATCCACCAGCGTGGCCGGAGTGACGGCGGAGATTCTGCTCTCGCCACCGAGCATCCTGCTCGTAGTCGCAACGGCCGGCGCGTTTCTGACCGATGACGGCGATCTCAGGCCGGAAGACTTCATCGCCTTCCTGGTGTTCGGCACCGTCATCACCGCGGGGTGGATGACCGTGCTGATGTCCGTGCACCCGTTGGTCACCGCGGTGAAGGTGTCCCGGGGCATTCGTGAGTTGCTCGCTACCCCGGAACTTACGGTGCCGGGCGAACCGGTGGTCCCAAATCCGACGACGGCCGGGCCGGTGGTACTGATGCGCGATGTGTGCGTCACCTACGGCGACACGCTGGCCCTCAACGGAATCGACCTTCGCCTCGAGCGCGGCACCATCACCGCACTGGTGGGTCCCTCGGGTTCGGGAAAGTCGACACTGGCCAGGCTGCTGCCCCGATTCGATGATCCCTGCTCGGGTTCGATCGAACTGTACGGAGTGGACCTACGGCGGATTGCTGCCGCCGAGCTCTACCGGCAGGTGGCCTTCGTGTTCCAGGAGTCACATCTGTTGTCCGCCATGAGCATCCGCGACAACATCCGCCTCGGTAGTCCTGAGGCCGACGACGCGGCGGTCCGCGGGGCCGCCGGAAAGGCCCAGATTCTGTCGAAGATCGAGGAGTTACCCCGCGGCTTCGACTCTGTGGTGGGCCAGGATGCGGCGCTTTCCGGCGGCGAACGCCAACGCGTCTGCATCGCCCGTGCGATTCTTGCCGACCGCCCGATTCTGGTGCTCGACGAGGCAACGGCCAGCGCCGATCCCGAGAACGAGGCGCGCATCCAAGAGGCGCTCAGTGCGGTCGCGCGGGACCGGACGGTCCTGGTGATCGCACACCGGCTCAGCACCATCCGGGGTGCCGACAACATCGTCGTACTCGACCACGGCCGCATCGCCGAATCGGGACGACATGCGGACCTACTGACGGCCGGGGGAAGTTACGCCCGGTTGTGGCAGCAGGAAAGAACCGCCGAACGCGGCGTCATCGACCAACTGGAGGCAGGGCGATGATCATCGTGATCCGTTACCTGCTCGAACTACTCGACGGCCGTGGGCGCCGGCGACTGCGCTTGATGCTGATACTGCAAGGCGCGCAAGGGATTTTGCAAGGCGTCGGCTTTCTGTTCGTCGTCCCGCTCATCAGCGCCGTTGTCCAGCGTCCCGCGAATCAGGGGCAGCTCTGGTTCGCGGTGGTCGCGATCGGGGTGACGGTGGCGGTCCATCACGTCCTGCTGGCGTGGAGCACGTCATTGGGCTACCTGGTCGGCACGGACGCACTGACCGGATTTCACGCCCGGATCGGAGACCACCTGGCCAGGTTGCCGATCGGCTGGTTCGGGCCCGACCGCACCGGGCCCGTCGGACGCCTGGTCGCCAAGGACGCGATCGACGTCGCGGACTTCCCGTCCCATCTGCTCCGCCACGTGATCGTCGGTGTGAGCGCGCCGCTGACCCTGATCATCGGCAGCTATCTCAGCGACTGGCGTATCGGGCTCGCGCTCACCGTGGGCGCCGCGATGTGTGCACTGTCAGTGCGCATGTTCATGGGCATCGTGCACCGCAACGACGGCGACTACGAACACGATATCGGTGCCACCGCGTCACGGATCGTCGAGTACGCCCGCATGCAACCTACCCTGCGGGCCTACGGCGTCCTGGGCCGGCGGGAGCTGGGATTGCTGGAGGAATCCCTTACCCGACAACAACATTCACAGTCAAAGCTCACCATCCGCGGTGCCGCGGGGCTGATTGCATGCTTTGGCACCCTGCAGCTGGTCGTGACGACCGTCATCGCCTTCGCCGTCATGTTGACGCTGCGCGGCGAGCTGGCGCTTCCCACCATGATCGGCCTACTCATCATCACCCTGCGCATGATCGATCCCATCTCCCAGCTGGGCGATCTCGCCGGGCACGTTCAAGTGACCGCGGACGCGATCGTCCGGGTGCGTGAGCTGCTCGCGGTGCCGGCACTGCCGGAACCTGAGACCGCAAGTCCGGCACCCCTGAACTTCGGCGTCGAGCTGCGTGGTGTGCGTTTCGGTTACCGCGACGGGGAAACCATCATTCACGGCGTCGACGCCGTCATTCCGGCGCGCGGTCTCACCGCCATCGTGGGCCCATCCGGGGCGGGAAAGACCACATTGCTGCGACTCATCGGCCGGTTCTTCGACGTCGACGACGGCAGCATCCTGATCGGCGGCCGCGACGTGCGTCAACTCGGTACCAGCAGGGTTGCGCACCTGACCGCACACGTCTTTGAAGACGTCTACCTCTTCGACGGGACGATCGCCGACAACCTGCGGATGGCTGCTCCGGGAACCACGGAAACCGCGCTCGACCGCGTGGCGGCGATTGCCCGGTTGGACGAGGTGATCGATCGTCTGCCCGACGGCTGGGCCACCCGCGTCGGCGAAGGGGGATCGGCACTTTCGGGAGGCGAACGGCAGCGGGTCGCCATCGCCCGTGCGCTGCTTAAGGACGCCCCCATCGTGCTCCTGGACGAGGCGACCGCCGCGCTGGATGCCGTCAACGAGGCGGCCATCGCCGACGCAATTCGCGAACTGGCCAACGATCGCACCGTTGTCGTTGTCGCGCACCGGCTTTCAACGGTGATGGAAGCCGACCAGATCCTGGTCCTGGACCACGGTCGCATCACCGCGCGCGGCCGTCATGACCAACTACTGTCCGACGGCGGCACCTATGCCCGATTCTGGCGGGAGCGCCTGCAGGCCCGCGGCTGGCAACTGAGGGCCGAGCATCAGGTAACGGCTCTGAACACGTTGAACTTGTAGGTGTTGACCATCGACGGCATCAGGCGTCCCAACACCGACATGCCCAGCCGCCTTGGCAGGGGCCAGGATCCGGCGATCTCGGGCTGTGGGTTCGCCAGCGTGCGAGTTTCGAGCAACTCCAGGCCGCAGGGCTCGACGTCGTGTGGATCGTCGCAGACCCATCGCAGCCGAGCCTTCACCTTCGCCAGCGATCGGTTGCGGTCCTGCCCGGTGACCATCCGGTCGCCGGCGGTGTCGAACGCCAGCAAGGAGTCTGGAAACCGTTGCGCGAGTTGGGTGAGAACGCGACGCACGTCATCGTCGCGGAGATAGATCAGGACGGCTTCGCTGAGGAACAGGTGCGGTCCGGGGGAGGCGGCCACCACGTCGAACCAGTCGGTGTCCAGTACGGAACCCGCCAGCATCGTGCACCGCTCGCTGTCGCTGAAGAACCTGCGGCGCAGGGCGATGGTGTCGGGGAGGTCGAGGTCGAACCAGTGGATGCGGCCATTGTCGAGCCGGTCGAATCGGGTGTTCAGTCCGGTGCCGATCTCCACGACCGTCCCGCACGGGTGCTGGTCGATGAACCGAGCCGCCCAGCCGTCGAAAATCGACGATCGATACACCGAGCCGGACAAGGATGATCCGCCGAATCCGCTGAAGTCGTAGTCGATGGACTGAACGAGTTCGCGTGCCCGGCGGTCGCCGAGCACCGGCCGGCGCGACGCGGCATCACAGGCGCGGGCGTAGAGCGGAATCAGCAGTGTTTCCTGGACCTCGCCCAGGTCCGGAGCGGTCTTGCCCATGCGGTCACCTTGCCAGTTGTCAAACCGGGTATCAGAGGGTGCCGCCCAGGGCGTGCCCGAGAATGCTGATCAGACCCGCGGTGGCGCCAATCGGACCCACCGGTATGGCGGGAATGCTCAGGCTGCCGCCGGCGAAATCGTCCGGCGGAAAGAAGCTGAACTCCAAACCCAGAGCATTGAGCATGGATCCGCCGGTGCCGTAGTACATCGGGCCGCTGGCACCGGTCACCACCTCTCCCGGACTGAACAGCCCGCCGAAGGCGACGCTGAGACCGTCGAGTCGTTCCCCGCCCGCCGAGCCGGACGTGACGAACGGGTCGAACGTCGGAGCGAGCGCATCCAGATTGAGAGTGGCGCCGTTGAAGAAGGCGTCGACGACTTTGGCCGGTGCGTCGATCAGGTGGCCGAGCGCTGCTGCCGGTGACCCGCCGGTGAGGTCGCTGAAGATGGACCCCGCCGTGTTCCACAGCGCCACAGCGGGGCTGACCAACGGACCTACGGCGCCGAGCAGCACACCGCTGGCCGGCGATGCGGCGAAGTTGGTGAGACCCGCCACCAGCGCCTGCTCGAAGCCGGACGACCCGGTCTGGAAATCCGCCAGGCCGGCCAGCCCTTCGTACAGCTGGACATGCACGTCATTGATGGGAACGATCTCCGGAGGCGTGACACTTCCGTTGGTGGCCTGGGTGACGCCGCCCAGGGTGTGCTGGACGACGGCGGAGGCGAGATCCTGGGGTGCGCCGACCAGAAACACCGATTGTGCTGCCTTTTGGAGGTTTCCGACGAACGCCGCCGGATTGCTGGCAAATTGGCGTAGTCCGGTGGAGACACCGCCCGCGAACGTGTTCAGGCTCGCGGGCGCGGCACCGAATACCGTCTGGGCATTTCTGGCGGTGGAGTCCAGGACCGCGGTCCACCTGGAGAGCGGTTCGATGCCACCTGACGTCGCAGCGGCGGTGAGCACCGCACGGGCGTTGCCGACCTCGGCGCCGGCGTATGCCTCGGCGCCGGCGTTGATCGAACTGACGAATTCCGCGTGAAACGACCGTGTTCGAGCGCTGATGGCCTGGAAATCGCGGCCCAGGTCACGGAACAACGCGGCAATCGCAATCGATATCTCGTCTTGGGCCGCGGCCGCGATGCCGGTCGTGGGCCCGGCAACGGTCGCGCTCGCGTCGGCCAGCGACGAATCGATACCGGCCAGCTCGCGGGCCGCATTGTGCACCAGTTGCGGCGCTGCGATCACATACGACATATGTGGCGGTCTCCTGAGCTCCCAGAGGTGACGAGCGGTGGCCATCGGAACCATATTGGGAGTTCTTGCATATGATTCGCATGTAGTAATCTGCTGCGGTCGGGACGGCTTGTCAAGCGGAAGTTGACCGAACACGTGGTCTTTGCCTCGGTATCCGCGGCGAGGATGAAGGTCAACCGCGCCGGACTCCAGGTGACAGCACTGCGAGGAAAGTCGCCGAGAACCTCGACGCCGGAGAACGTGTTGCACATCGTTCGCAAGTAGTAACTTGCTTTGAGAACGGGTCGCCAACGCGCGTGATGTGCCCGCATCGCCAGGTTCGGAGGAGTCAAGGGATGGTGTTCGTGGCGAATGGGACACCCGAACTCCGGCCGCTTGATGGACAGTGCAAGCGGGATAGGGCCAGCCCGCCGGCGGATCGGCGCGTCCCCGACGTGATCGCCGAGTGGGTGCACCGGCGTCCTGAGGCCATCGCGCTTCGCATGGCCGGGCTGGCAGGGACGGACGTCTGGACCTATCGGCGGCTGTGGGAGCAGGTCTGCCGGATCCGGGACAACGCCTTCGGAGATCTGCCGACGGGATCCCGTGTCGTGATGGCCCAGGCCGGAGATGCCGACTACGTCGCCGGTTTCATCGCCGCGATGGATGCTGGGCTGATCCCCGTTCCGCTGTTCATGCCCGCCGCCGACGCGTCCCAGCGCTTCCTGCGACGGGCACAGCACATTCTGCGGGACTGTGAACCGGCGGCCGTCTACACGAGCGCCGGCCTTGCCGAGACGCTCGAAGGGGAGGCGCTGCCGAACGGAATCGCGCTGCGGACGCCGGACTCGAGCGTGACGTTTGCGCGGCGCGCTGTCGCCGCGGGCGACGTCGCCTTCCTGCAGTACACCTCGGGCTCCACCGGGGAGCCGAAGGGAATCGTCAATACCCACAAGTCGATGCTCTGGCAACGCACGATCGGGTTGGCGCTGTGGAATCACCCGGACGACATCCGAACCGTCAGCTGGCTGCCGCTGTATCACGATCTGGGGATTTTCTGGGGGGTGTTGCTGGCGTTGGCCACCGGTGGGACCGCGACCGTCATCCCGCCCTTCGATTTTGTGCGCCACCCGCGCATCTGGCTGGAGACCGTCGACGAGGTACGCGGAAACTGGATCGCCGGACCGGATTTCGCCTATCGGCTCTGCATCGATGCCTTCGACGATACGAGCGCGAAATCCCTGGACCTCACCTGCCTGCGCCTGGCCGTCGATGGCGCGGAACCGGTCCGGACCGCCACGCTGCGTGACTTCGCGGCGAAGTTTCAACCGGCGGGACTGCGAGCCGACGTCATGGCTCCGCAGTACGGGCTCGCCGAAGCCGGACTGGCGGTATCGGGCACCACGAGTCCCCGGCCGTGGGTGCGGGCGAGCTTCGACGCCGAGCAACTCAACCGCGGCCGTGCAGTCGCGTGCAGCGATGAGCCGGCGGATCGGCGCGCTCGCACCCTGGTCAGTTGCGGCGACAGCACACTGGGCTGGGACGTTCGCATCGTCGATCCACAGCTGCGGGTTGTCCTGCCGGACGGTACCGTCGGTGAGATCTGGGTCGCCGGAGAGGGCCTGCCGGCAGGATACTGGCGCCGGCCGGACCAGACGGCGGAAACGTTCGGCGCCAAGACGTCTGACGGTGGCGGGCCGTTCCTGCGCACAGGCGACGCGGGATTCCGCCGGGATGGCGAACTGTACATCTGCGGGCGGTACCGGGACCTGATCATCGTCGGGGGCGGCAATTACTTCCCGAACGACATCGAGCTGACCGTCGAAGAGGCCGGTTGCGGCGTCGACAACGGGGGCGCCTGCGCGGTTCAGCCGGAAGCGTCGGCCGGACAGTGGTGGCTGGTCGTCGAAACGGCCTCTCCGGCAGACGACCTCGACGACCTGAGCCGTATTCTGCGCCGCCGCATTCTGACCGCGCACCGGACCGCACCGGAGCGCATCATCTGGGTGCGACAGCGGGCGCTGCCCCGGACGACGTCCGGAAAGATTCGGCGACGCAAAACGCTCGAGTTGCTTGCGGCCAGCAAGTTAGATGTCCTGCAAGAGATTTCGGCGGATCCCAACCACCCGGTCGCGGTCACGGAGTTGGCGGGGCGCGTCGCGGCCCTACTCGGCGTCACCGCGGGTGATCTGGCTGGTGATACCGATCTGGTTACACTGGGCCTGACCTCGGTGATGGTCGCACAGGTCGTGGAATGGTCGGCAGCGCGATCACGACGATTGGACTTCGCCGAGCTCTATGCCGAACCGACACTGGATAATTGGCAGCGACTTTACGACGCTGCCGCTACGGCAAGCTCGCGACTGGTCGGCTCCGACGGATCGACGACGGCATTGCAACGCGCTTACTGGGTCGGCCGCGGCGCCGAACAACCCCTCGGCGGCGTGGGCTGCCAGACCTACTTCGAGTTGGGCGGCGCGGACATCGACCCGATTCGGCTGGACGCGGCGCTGGACGGACTGGCGCGCCGGCACCCGATGTTGCGCAGCATGTTTCCCGATGCCGACCGATTCCACATCGCGCCGCGCAACATCCACGCCCCGTTGCGGATACACGATCTGACCGGTACCACCGACACCGACCGCAGCCGGCACCTCACCGAGGTGCGTGCCCGGCTGCGCACACATCGATTCGACATCGAAAGCGGAGACACCTGGCGGGTCGAGCTCACGCGTCTGGATGATCGTTGCGTTCTGCACTGTGCCATCGACCTCATCATCGCTGACCTGACCAGCATCGGCATTTTCCTGCGCGACCTGGCCGCGCTCTACCGCGGTGACGAGTTGACCTGTGCTCCAAACTCTTTCGATGCAGCGGCCCGGATGCCAGCGCCAACCCGCGATGATGCCGAATTGTTGCCCGAAGGCCCACAGCTGCCCCGGGTCGAAGAGCGTGACGTCGTCTTCCGGCGTGAGCAACACGCGCTGAGCCGCGACTCGATCGCCGGCCTGGACGCGGCGTGCCGCGCCCACGGCGTCACCCGGGCCGCCGCCTTCCTCGCCGTGTACAGCCTGGTGCTGCAGCGCTGGAGCACCACACCCGACTTCCTGATCAATGTGACGACTTTCGGCCGTCCGCCGGGTGTCGCGGATGTGATTGGTGATTTCACTCAGACGCACCTATACCGGACCGGAGGGCATGCTCAGGCCGCTTTCGCCGAGCAGGTGCGCAACGCACAGCGGGGCCTGCGCGCCGCGCTCGCCGGCGCCGAATCCACCGATCTGTTGGCGGCGCAACTGCGGGCAGGTCACGGACACAGCGGAATCGCCCCGGTGGTATTCACCTACGCTGCGGACACCACCGTCCTGCGGCACGCCGACGCCGAAACCCTCGGCACCGTCGGCGAAGTGACGTCGATGACCCCCCAGGTGATCATCGACAACCAGGTCGGCGCGCTCGGTGGGGATCTGATCGTGTCCTGGGATTACCGCGCGGGTTGCTTTCCGGGTGCTGTCGTCACCGACATGTTCGCGGCATACGTCGGACTGCTGCAGCGCCTCGGCAGTCACGATTGGGCCCTCCCGCTCTCCATTGAGCTGCCGAAACATTCAGCCCTGGCCCGCCAACGGTGTAACGCCACGACCGTGCCCACGCCGCCAGGAGCGCTTTACCAGGCGTTCCGGGAGCACGCTCGACGCAACCCCGCCGCCATCGCGTTGTGTTGGGCCGCCGACGAATTCGGCCCAGGACTCAACGGAGATCCGATCGCCGCCGCTCACCCGCACCTGACCTACGGCGCACTCGACGAACTGGCACGCCGCGTCGCCGGCGCGCTGGCCGCTCGGCACGCGCCGGGCTCGATCATCGGAATTCAGCTTCCCAAGGGACCCGCGCAGGTCGTCGCCGTGCTCGGAGTCCTGATGTCCGGCTGCGGCTACCTCCCGGTCGGTGTGGACCAGCCCGGCGAGCGGTTTGCCCGCATTTGCGCACTGTCCGCAATGGCGGGCCTGATCCGGTCAGGAGGCCAGGAACACAGCGCGTTCACCGCCGGACCGATCGTGCACGACATCGAGTTCATGTTGCGAAGCGCGCCGGCCGAGCCTCTCCCGGTGGACCCGCACGACATCGCCTACGTGATCTACACTTCCGGTTCAACCGGCGAACCCAAAGGTGTTCTCATCTCGCACGCGGCGGCGCTGAACACGATCGTCGACGTGAACCGCCGGAACGCAATCGGCGCCACCGACGTCCTGCTGGCGTTGTCGGCGCTGGATTTCGACCTCAGTGTGTACGACATCTTCGGGCCGCTGAGCCGCGGGGCCAGCGTCGTGACGATCTCCGAGACACACCGGCGCGACGCGTTTCGCTGGAAGGCGCTGATCACTGAATTCTCGGTGACCGTATGGAATTCGGTGCCGCCGCTGCTGGACATGCTGCTGATCGCGGTGGGAGACGAACCCGCAGCGTTGTCGACGCTGCGTTCGGTGTTCCTCTCCGGGGATTGGATTCCGCACGACATGGCACGGCGTCTGCACGGAGTCGCCCCGCAGGCGCGGCTGGTCGCGATGGGTGGCGCTACCGAGGCCGCGATCTGGTCCAACGAGTTCGTGGTCGCCGACCGAGACCCCGAGTGGGTGTCGGTCCCGTACGGATACCCATTGGGCAATCAGGTGTTCCGGGTGGTCGACAACACCGGCCAGGATCGCCCCGACCACGTTGCGGGTGAATTGTGGATCGGTGGAGCGGGCGTCGCGCTCGGCTACCAGAGCGCACCGGCGCTCACCGCCGAGAAATTCGTGGCGGACGAGGAAGGGCGGCGGTGGTATCGCACGGGTGACCTCGGATGCTATTGGCCCGATGGCACCCTGGAATTTCTCGGCCGGATCGATGCCCAGGTGAAGATCAACGGCCACCGGGTGGAATGCGGCGAGATCGAACACGTGCTGCGGGGACATCCGGGAGTCGGCAGCGCCGTGGTGGTCCCCATCCACAGCAACCGGGCGCTGGGTGCCGTCATCGTCGCGGAATGCGATGCCGCGGAACCGAGTTCCGCCGAGTTGCGGATGCACCTCGAGTCCCGGCTGCCGCAGTACATGGTTCCGAACCTTTTCCTTTTCGGCTCCACGTTGCCGCTCAACGGCAACGGCAAAGTCGATCGCCGCAGGGCCGCCCTGGACGTAGAGGCCGACGCGCACGCGGCATCGCACCGGCAGCCGAGCGGTGCGCTCACCCCGGTGGAACAGCGTGTCGCCGAAGTGTGGTCGGCCGTACTGGACTCACCGATCACCAACCACGATGACAACTTCTTCCGCCGCGGTGGGGACAGCCTGCGGGCAACGCAGGTGGCCCGGGAACTGAAGCGCAAGGGTGTGCACGGCGCGGACGTCGGTCAACTGCTCAAACGCCAGACGCTCCGCGAGTTCAGCTCGGTATGTGTCGCCGGCCCGCTCCCCGACGATGCGGGCGAACACTCGGTCGCGACTGCCGTGACGGAGTTCCCGCTGACGCGTCTGCAGCAGGCGTACGTGCTCGGCAGCGCGGGGATGAACGGAACCCTCCGCGCGCCAACATACTTCGCGGTGGTTCTCGAGGCGACTGAGCCGGCGGACGACATCGACCCGGACCGGTTCGCCGCCGTTGTCAGCCGATGCGTCGACGAGTTCGACCTGCTGCGTTGCACCCTGGATACCGACACCGGACAACGAGTGCACGCCCACGCCGGGCCGGTTGCCGTCACGATGGTTGCCGGCCTCGACCCCGACGTGCTGATGCAACGAATGGCCGGCGAGACGTTCGATCCGCGGGCGGTTCCAGCCGTCCAATGCTTTGCGCTCACCGGCTCATCGCGCCACATCGGGTTGCTGATCAACTACCTGAGCCTCGATGCGCGCAGTCTGACCACGGTCATCGCGACGATCGTCGCCGACTACCAGCGCTCGCCACGGCCATTCCAAGTTGATTGCGGCGCTACCGTTTTCGCACGGTTCGCGGCCGAGACACCCCACAACGGCTATGCGCACGAGCACAGCCCGCCACCGGCGCTGCCATTGTGCGTTGGCGGCGCTGGTGACCACGACGGCCGGGTCCGCTTCGCAAGGTCCACCTTCACGCTTGATCCGCACGAGTTCGGCTGCCTGCGCGAGCGGGCCTCTCGGCTGGGTGTCACCCCCACCGCGCTGATCTTCGAGGCCTTCGGCGCGGCGCTGTACGCAACGGGGACCGGACCGCGGTTCGCAATCGTGGTGCCCACGTCGCACCGGCCGGACTACGCGCCGGCTGACCGTGAGGTGCTGGGCAGCTTCACCAGACTGATGCTGTGCGACCTGGACTACAGCGTCGCCGAACCCGGCTCCCAGGAGGCGGTCTCCGCCGCTCAGGAGCAGTTGTGGTGCGCGGTCGGCGATGCCGGTGATGCGACGGCGTACCTTGCCGCGCTGAGAGCGGCCGGATCGGCGGGCTATCCCGTCGTCTTCACCAGCACGCTGGGCCTGGTCCCTCAGCGGTCCGCTCAGTTGTCGAGCGTCTGCACCCTGACACAAACTCCGGGTGTGTGGCTCGACTGCCAGGTGGAAGACCACAGCGGGGGGGCCCGGATCAGCTGGGACGTGGCTACCGGAGTGATTCCCGATGAGGCGCTGACACAGGGATTCTCCTACTTCGAAAACGCAGTGCGCGGCGGGCGCCTCGCCGAACCGGTCCCTGACACCGAGGACTGTGATTGGCCCACCGCGGTGATCGCCACAGCGAGACGGCTGTGCGGCACGAGGCAGGTGCGCCAGGAGTACGCGGCTTTGCTGCGGCATTGGGGGCAAGTGCGGAACGGGTTTGCGGCGCACCAGGACACCGACCGGGCGGCGCGCAGGCTGGCCGACATCATCACCGGCGCGGCATCCCCGCAGACGCTGATCGGTGACCCACAACTGGCTCCGGAGGCGCTGCTGCTCGCCGACGAGCGGACGCAACGGGCGCTCGAGGAGCTCACCGAGCGAATCTTCGCACATTCGCGTCAGGTCGGCCGGCGGCTCCGGATCATGGAGATAGGCTCGCGGACCGGCCTGATCACCGAGCGGCTCACCGGTCTGATCGGTGCGGTCGTGCAGGAGTACCTGTGCTTCGAGCCTAACCCCGTGCAGGCTGCTATCGCGGCCGACCGGAACATGAAGTCGCCTGTCCGGCGGCTTAATTCGCATCGGCAGCTCGCCGCGACCGAGGCGGATGTCGTGGTCTGCTGCGGCTCCCTGCACCAGCTCACCGACGCGGGCGCGGTGCTCGACGCGGTCACCGTGGCCGAAGGTGGCTGGCTCTGGGTGGCTGAAATCTGTGAGATCAGCACGGCGACACTGGTCAGCGCCGCCGTGCTGAACCCCGATCTGCTCTCGGCGGGGCCACTGCCCGCGGCGCACGAGTGGTGGCGGTTTCTGGCGCAACGGCATTGGCAGCCGGCCCAGATGACGCAGAACGGACCCGGCCTGACAATCATCGCCCATCCCCGGTGCCAGGATCGGCGGCCTCGGGCGGCACCCCGGTCCGACGTGGCGCCGCCTCCGCCGCCGGCGGGCCCGGCGCGCGTCCGGGCCGTGGACGAGTCGGTGCTGGCGACGATCGCCGGAATTTGGCAGCGGCACTTGAACATTGCCGGATCCGCTTTACCCGCCGCCGATGACGATTTCTTCTTGCTCGGCGGGGACAGCCTGGTGGCTACCCGGGTTTACGCCGACCTGCAGAGTGCCGGCTTCACGCGGCTGGCCCTCGTCGACCTGTTCAACTACCCGGTGCTGGCCGAACTCGCCGAGCGCGCGGGTACACCCACCCCGGCGCGTCAAGCGCGGCAGCAGTCGACCATCACGGCCGGTGACGAATCGTCTTATCCGCTGACCGTCGTCCAGCAGGCCTACCTGGCCGGCCGGTTCGGCGGATTCATGCTCAGCGGTGTTGCCGCACACTGCTATTTCGAGTTCGACGTGCACGAGTTCGACCTGATGAAGTTCGAGACGGCCGCGCGGCAACTCATCGACCGCCATCCCGGGCTGCGTACCACGGTGACGCGCGAATCCTCGCGCTGGTGCGCAGTCGTGCACCCCGGCCCGATCGAACCGGTGGTGCGCGTTTACGACGATGTACGGACACCGATGCGCGACCAGGTCATCGACCTGACGGCGCGGCCCGGGATCGATTTTGGCGTGCAGCTGTGTGGCAGCGGGCGCGCCATCGTAGGGATCGGTATGGACAACATCATGCTCGACGGCGCCAGCATGATGATTGCGCTGGCTCAGCTGGAATACCTCTACCGGGGTGGCGGCATCGATGAGTTGCCTTCGCTCCCGACAACATTCGCACACTATGTGGCCCGTCACCCGGAACTGTGGCCCGACGCCGACGAAGACGTCCTGCCGAGGCTGGCCGACAGCCGTGACTACTGGCGTTCCCGCCTGCCCGTACTGCCCGCGGCGCCGCCGTTGGCCGCGATGCAGGAGCTGCTCGACATCGAGAAGCCGGTGTTCGAACGGGTGGAAGCAACTGTCGGGCCATCCGACTGGTGCCGGATCACCGAGGCATGCCGCGCCGAAAGAGTCACCGCTGCATCGTTTCTGCTTGCTCACTACGCGCGAGTGCTGGGCGGGTGGTCAGACACCGATCACTTCTGTGTCAATGTCACCCTCTTCGATCGGGATCCTGATGTGCCGGGGATCGAACAGGTCATCGGCGACTTCACATCGTTGCTACTCCTGGAGTGCCGCGTCGATGCCACCGAGTCGATATGGGAACTGGCGCGCCGGTTGCAGCGGCAGCTGTTCACCGACTTGCCCCATCGCGCCGCGGATGCGGTATGGCTACAGCGTGAACTGTTGCGCCATCATGGCCAACCGGCCAAAGCGGTGTTCCCGGTGGTATTCACCTGCGGGCTCGGCCTGACCGATACGTCGCGGGGTACGCCGTTGGAGCTCGGCCGGTTGGTGTTCGGCCTCTCCCAGACTCCGCAGACGGTGCTGGACTTTCAGATGTGGGAGCACGCCGGGGGACTGTCGCTCTCCTGGGACTTCGTCACCCAGGCGATTCCGCCGGAAGCCGCGCTGCACAACCTCGACACGATGGTCGACGGTATGCTCACGGCCGCCATAATCCCGGCTGCCATAAATCCGGACGCCCGGTACGACGAACTCAGCGACCAGGTTCTGCGGACCTGCGCGGCGACGCTCGGCCTGCCGCGTGTTGAGCCGGCAGACAATTTCTTTCGGCTGGGCGGGGACTCGGTGACGGCGACCAGAGTCGTCGAACAGCTCAGTCGGGACGTGTCGCCCGCCGCGACGCTGCGACTGTTGTTCGAGCATCCGGTGATCGGTGATTTCGTGACCCAACTCAGGACGGTCGCCGACGATGCCGGCCCAGACTTCGAAGAGGGCGTGCTGTGAGCGCCGCCGCGTTGATCGAGCAGGTGCGCAGCATGGGTGTGCAACTGTGGGTCGACGGTGTGAATTTGCGCTTCCGCGCTCCGCAGGGAGTGCTGGACGCCGAACTGAAAGCACAACTGTCTGCGGCCAAGTCGGACCTCATCGCGGAACTCAACCGCGAGACCGAGGTGCTGCGGGCCCCGCAGGACAGGTTCGAGCCTTTTCCCCTCACCGAAGTACAGGCCGCGTATGCGGTTGGTCGCACATCGGCCTTTCGGTGGGGCGGTGTCGGCTGTCACGGATATGCGGAGTTCGCCGTCGACCACGCCGTGGCCAGGCCCGACGCGCGGGCTTACCGCCGTGCGTGGCGCAAAGTCGTTGCGGCCCATGACATGTTGCGCTGTGTCGTGCATTCCGACGGCTATCAGATCATCCGCCCTGAGCTTGACGACGGCCTGACGGTCCGGCAGAGTGCCGACCACCAGCGAATCCTCGGTGAGCGCGAACGCATCGCGGACGAACTCGGCCACCGCACTTACCCGCTGGGTGAAGGGCCGATGTACGAGATAGTGGTGACGATCGGGCCCCGCGACACCGTGGTGCATGTCTCCGTTGATCTACTGATCGCGGATTTCGTCAGCATCTCGATCGTGATGACCGATTTCGGCCGGTTGTTGCTCGCGCCGGAACATCCTCTGCCGTTAGCCGAGTTCAGCTTTCGCGACTATCTGCTGAACGTCGCCCATCACCGCGGTACGGTTGCGGGCGCCTCGCGTAGGCAGCGGGACCTCGCCTACTGGCAGGCTCGCGTGGGCCAGCTTCCGCCGCCGGTTTTGCTGCCGCTGCGGCCCGTCGGGTCGGCCGGGTCGGTGCCGGAGGTCGCAGCAACGTTCACCCGACGGTCGATGCGGATACCTGCCGACCAGTTCGCCGCTTTCAGCCGCCTCGCGGCCCAGCATGGTGCCACCGCCAGCGTCGCGATCACCGCGGCATTCGGCACCGTGCTGGGCCGCTACGGTGATCGCGACCATTTCCTGCTGACGCTGACCACGATGAGCCGCCACCCCTTCACCCCGGACGTCGGTCGGGTGGTCGGGGACTTCACCGGGACCAGCCTGCTGGAGGTCGACGTCCGCGACGGGCGCCCGTTCGCCGAGCTCTTGCGGAGGATCGGCGCGCGTCTTTTCGACGACATGGACCATTCCGCCGTCGATGGTGTCGAGGTAGCGCGCATGCTGGCCCAAAGCGACGAGAATCGCGGGGCGCATTCACCAGTGGTGCTCACCTCGACCCTCGGTGCCGGCATCGCGGGGGACGTGGGCGCGAACGCGTCGTTCCTGCGACCGATACCGGGGCGTGGTCTGAGCCAGACTCCCCAGGTGCTGCTGGACTGTCAGGTGTTCGAGGCCGGCGGTGAATGCGAGATCAATTGGGACACCCGGGACGGTGCCATCAGCGACGAGGTGCTCGACCGGGCTTTCGCCGACCTTCGCGACGTGCTGTGGATGCTGAGCACCGACCCGCCGGCCTGGGACCGCCCCGTGCTGCCGGTGGTGGCACCGGCGCCCGCCCCAGTGCTGCAGACCAGCGGAACCACTATCCTGCATTCGGGTTTCGTAGATCATGCCGCCCACACGCCGGAGGCGGTGGCCATCCGGCAGGGCGATGAGTCGACCACCTACGGTCAGTTGATGGCCGCGGCCCGGTCGGTGGCGGCCGAGTTGTCGGCCGCTGGTGTCGGCGCCGGTGACTATGTCGCAATTCGCCTGCTGGAGGGCCGAAGTCAAGTCGCCGCGATTCTGGGTACCTTGCTGGCAGGTGCCGCCTACGTGCCACTCGACGTCGAGTGGCCGGACCGACGTACGGCGCAGATCATCCGGCAATGTTCACCGGCCGTGGTCTGCGAACCCGGCGGACCGATCGACGACCTACTCGCCGAACCGACGACCTGGCACCCGCGCGGCACGGCCATCGGCCCGATGGTGACCGCACCCGACGACATCGCGTACGTAATCTTCACATCGGGGTCCACCGGAACGCCGAAGGGAGTCATGGTCACTCACCGCGCCGCGATGAACACCGTGGCCGACATCAACGACCGACTGGACATCACGGCGAGCGACGCGGTACTGGCCGTCTCGCAGCACACCTTCGACCTCTCGGTGTACAACATCTTCGGGCTGCTCGCGGCGGGCGGCACGATCGTGTTCGCCGAAGGCGGCGGACGCAACGACCCCCGGGCGTGGACCGATGCCATCTTGAAAAACCGGGTCACCGTGTGGAATTCGGTTCCGGCACAGATGCAACTCTTACTGGACGATGCCGGGGGGCACCGGCTGCCCGGCCTTCGACAGATCATGTTGTCCGGCGACTGGATCCCGGTGTCCCAACCCGGACAGATCTCAACACTGGCCCCGCACGCGTCGATGCTGAGCCTCGGCGGTGCGACCGAGGCGGCGATCTGGTCTATCTGCCACCCGATTCAGCCCCGGCGCTACACCCGCAGCGTTCCGTACGGGACTGCGATGCGTAACCAGACTGTGCAGGTCCTGACCCACCGCGGCGAGCCGGCCGCACCGTGGCAAATCGGCGAGATCCACATCGGCGGAGCGGGTCTCGCCCGCGGCTATCTCGGCGACCCGGCCCGCACCGCCGCGGCGTTCATCACCCACCCCGTCAGCGGCGAGCGACTCTATCGGACCGGCGATTACGGCAGGGTCACCGACGACGGCGTGATCGAACTGCTCGGCCGGCGAGACAATCAGGTCAAGATCCGTGGGCACCGAATCGAATTGGCGGAAGTGGACTCGGCGTTGAGTGCCCTGCCCGGGGTACGGGGCGCGATGAGTGCTGCCATCGGTGCGGAACCCCACGAGCGGGTCATCGCCGCCGCCGTGGTCCCGGACTTCGCCGATGACGAGGAGCATTCCGAACGGCATCGCGTCGCGGCGACGGTCCGGCGTGGCCTCGACAAGGCGCACCGCCACCAGATCGCCGCTCTCGATATCGACAAGGTGCTGTTCTTCGCCTCCGCCGCCCGTGCGACCGCGTTGATGAGCATGTCTGCCGCGCTGGGCACGGGCGTGCCCGCCGGCGAATGTGTCGCCGTCGACGAACTGGCTCGCCGGTTGTCTCTCCCAGATCGCCTGCACCGGTTGTTCCACCGGTGGCTCGATGCGCTCGCCGACGATGGCCGGGTCCGGTTTGCGGCGGGAGCGCAGCTCGAACTGATTGGCCGCCAGAGTCTTTCGGATTGCGTCGGTGACTGGCAGCGGGTCCGTGAGCTGGGTGCGGCCGTCGATTACGGCGACGACCTGCTGGCGTATGTGGGTGAATGCATCGAGCACCTGCCCGGTCTGCTGGCCGGCACCGTCGACCCGTTGCAGCTGCTCTTTCCAGAGGGAACCGTCGACACCGCGACGGCCGCATACCGAGACAACCTGGTCAGCCGGTACACCAACCATGTGCTGACATGCGGCATCACCGCACGCGCCGGCCAGGCGACAGCGCAGCGGGCGCTGCGTGTCCTCGAAATCGGGTCTGGGGTAGGCGGCACCAGCGTGGGATTGATCACCGCACTGGCGGCCTACCCCGTGCACTACACCTTCACCGATGTCTCCCACTTTTTCCTCGCCCGCGCCCGAAACTTGTTCGCAGAGCACGACTTCATCGACTACCGCATCTTCGACATCAATCGGCCACCCGCGGAGCAAGGCTTCGCCGCGGCCTCGTTCGACATCATCGTGTGCGCCAATGTGCTGCACAACGCGGTCAACATCGATGACGCACTCGTGATGCTGGATCGCCTGCTGGCGCCCGGCGGGTCCCTTGTCTTCGTTGACGCCACGGCCGTCAACCCTCCACTGATGATCTCCATGGAATTCAAGGAAGGCCTGCACGGCTTCACCGACGTGCGCGCGGAGACGAACTCAGCGTTCCTGGCCTATGCGCAGTGGCACGATGCACTCCGGAGGTCACCATTCGGCGAGGTTTGCAGTTTCCCGCCACCCGGGCATCCGCTGGGCTTGCTCGGCCAGCATGTGTTCTGGTGTGACTCAGCGTCTCCCGCGCAGGCACTGCGTTCCCCAGAACTGATCGAGGGTGCCCGGCGGGCGCTGCCTGGTTATATGGTTCCCCAGCAGCTGGTCTGTCTGCCGGCATTCCCGCTGACCGCCAACGGCAAGATCGACCGGCGCGCGGTGACCGCCGAACTCGAGACGCTTCGGGCCGCGGCCCGGGTCACCAGCGGTGCGGCGGGCGGACGCCCGGTGGTTCTGGACGGAATGCAATCCCGCATCGCCACCATCTGGGCGTCGGTGCTGGGGTTGGACGTGGACCAGTTGTCGCCCACCTCAGACTTTTTCGCACTGGGTGGTGACTCACTGCTGATGGCGCAGGCGATCGGGCGGATCCGCCGGGACATCGCCGAAGCCGCCGGGCTGGCCTGGGATGAACTGCTCCGTGCGATGGTGAGCAATCCCACCCTGGTCGCCGCCGCCGATGCGGTGCGCCGTCCCGTCACCGAGTGCGCACCGGGTGCGTCCGGGCCTGTCGTGTCGCCGCTGGTCTATCTCGGTGCGGGCCAGGGCTTTTCCCCGGGCGGCGAGATCGCGGTCCTGGTCCACGACGGAAGCGGGGGATTGGCCCCTTATGACGAATTGGTTCCCTACCTGCGGGCGGGGGACCGGCTGCCCGACTTGTACGGCCTGCGCAGGGTGCCCGGTGACGGCTACTCCCAGATTCCGCCCGCTGAGCTGTTCAGCACCCTGGCCGCCCGGTACAGCGAACCGGTTGTCGCCCTGGCGCCCGGGAAGGTTCACCTGCTCGGCTACTGCATGGGCGGCCTGCTGGCGGCCGAGATCGCAAAATGTCTCGAAGAGGCCGGCATTGCCGTCGAGACCGTAACCGTCGTCAGCTCATACCGGGTACCCATCGATGTCCAAGACGACGACATCCTCGACTACTGCTTTGCCCAGATCCTCGGGGTGCCACCCGAAGTCCTCGGGATGCAAGTGGACGACGAAGCGGTACGCGGCGCGTTCACGCGGGCCCGATCCCGGTTCGTCGACGTCATACCGGCCGGGGCGCTGCGCAGCGTCGCCGAGCCGGTGCTTGCCGAATGCCTGCGGCGAAGTGCGGAACCGGGGGAGGCCCGGTTGCGCCTGCTGGCGGAATCCGGAGTCCTGGGACGGTCGTGGGACGTGGACTCGCTGCGCGAACTGCGGTCGGTGTTCGTGCACAGCCTGCGGGCGGTGGTGCACGGGGCGGCGGAACCGTTCCTGGGCGACGTCCACTTCCTCCGGCAGCGCGGCGACATCCACTTCCTGCCGACATTGCAGGAAGACATGACCGCCTTCTGGTCGGACTACTGCCTCGGCGAGTTGACCGTCAGCACCATCGACGGCAACCATTTCGACTGTCTGGCTGGCGAAAACGCGCGATCCGTCGCCAGACTGCTGGCGGAGTGCTGGGCCACGGACTCGTGAAGGTACTGCTGTTCGGCGCCACCGGGGCGGTGGGGAGAAGCTGCCTCGACGTGCTGACGCAGGCCGGGGAAGCCTCGGTGGTGCTCGCGGGTCGCGACGAGGCGCGGCTGCGGGAGGTGGCCACCGCCACCCGGGGCGACATCAGCATCGCGCGCCTGGACCTGACCGATCTCTCCGTCGTACCGGGCTGTGATGTCGTGATCAACTGCGCCGGCCCCTCACATCGACTCAGCGCATCAGTCGCCGGGACCGCCATCGCGGCCGGGTTGCCCTATATCGACCCCGGTGGTGACCAGGCACTGCTGGACCGCCTCACGGCCGCGAAACCCGCCGTTCCGGTGGTGCTGCAGGCGGGCGTCCAGCCCGGCCTCTCCGGTCTGCTGCTGCGTGAGCTGGCCGCCGACCTGGCGGGCGATTGCGACGACGTCACCGCATGGTGTGGCGGATTGCAGCGGTTGACGCCGGCATCGGTGCTCGAATATCTCGCCAGCCTCCAGGACGGGTGCAGCCACCCCGGTGCCGAATTGCGCGGCGGAAGGATTCACCGTGTCGATCGCACTGATCGTAAAATTCCTCCGGCCGGGTACTTTTCCGACTCGGTCACGCTGCATCCACACCTGGACGCCGAAACCGTCTCAGTCGCCGCGCATCTCGGCATCGGCAATGTCTTGTGGATGAACGTGTTCGACGGTATGCACACCACCCGGGCGATGCAGGGGCTCGCGCTTGACGGAGGGCAAATCCGCGACGCCGACCTGATCAATGTATCGGCGGCCGCCAAGCTCGATATGTTCGGACGTCGACCCTACTTCGCGATCGTCGGCGTGGCCGGCGCCAGGACGGTGGCCTTCACCTGTCCGGACAGCTATCGCGTCACGGGGGCGACGGCGGCGTACGCGGCCCGGCTCGTTGCGGGAATGCCGGCCGGCGTCCTGCCCTTCTGGCGCGTCGACGAGCCGCGTCGGGTGCTGGATTTCGTCACCGAGATGGTGCCCGAAGCCGCGGTGGCTTACGCCGACCATTTGGTGTCGCCGATGATCGAGGAAGGGGCGCTGTGACCGCCGCCGGCCGTCCGCGCGCAATCGTCGTGGGGGCGACGTTCGGCGCGGTCTACGCCGAGGCGCTGGCGGCCGCTGATTCACCGGTCGAGTTGGTCGGATTGGTCTCCACCGGATCGGCGGCATCGGCGGCTCTGGCCGATCGCTTGGGCATCGCGCTCTACCCGGACCTGGGCGACCTGCCACACGTCGACGTCGCATTCGTGGTGGTGCGCTCGGGTGTCGTCGGCGGGGACGGCGCCCAGATCGCCGAACGGTTGCTGACGCGAGGCATCCATGTGATGCAGGAGCAACCGGTGCATGCCGACGAGATTCTGTCCCTGCTGCGTACTGCGAAGGCGCACTCGGTCCGTTACGCCGTCAACGACTTCTACAGCCGGGTCGCACCGGTTCGTCAATTCATCAGTGCCGCAAGGGCCCTCGACAAGATTGAGCGGATTCGTTACGTGCATGCGCGGTCGTCGATCCATGTCGTCTACCCGTTGTTCGCCATCCTGAGTCAGCTCGTCGGACCACTGGCGCCGGCGCGAATCCGGGTGCCCGAGGAACGCGGGCCGGGCCCCTTCACCGCGGGCCGCCTGGTGCTCGGCGACGTGACGGTCGATCTGCTGATCCAGAACGAGATATGTCCCAGCGACCCCGACAATCACGCGCGACTGCTGCATGCCATCGCCGTCGGATCCGACGCCGGCGAACTCGTCCTGGACCACACCCACGGGACGACCCGGTGGCACCCTCGTCCCCGCGCCGAAGCGGCGGTGGGGGACTGGCCCATCGCCGAGTTGGTCGGCATCGAATTCGAGCCGACTACGTCGATTGTGCGAAATGAGCTGTGGCCAAGGGCAGTTCGGCGGGCGGCGGCTGACTTCGTCGAGTCGATCGACAATTCGGCAGCCATGATCACCCAGAGATTCATTCGGGCGACCCGACTGTGGTCGGAGTTCACCTCCGCGATGGGTCCGGCGGACTTGATCGAAGCCCGCGTGGCGAACGACGTCTCGGCGGACTTGCTCGCCCCAGGCCCGTCATAGTCCACGTTCCCGCACGATCCGCGCCAGATCGAGGCGATGAATCCTGCCCACGGTAGGCAACTGGGCCAGCGCGGCAGCGCAGAGAATGGCCAACGCCACCACCGCCGGTGTCGTCGCCTGCATCTCAAGACGCAGATGGTAACCAAGGCTGTGATAGGTGGACAGCAGCCGATCCGCGAGCAGTACGCCGCCCAACAGGCCCAGTGGCAGCGCGACCAGCGCGATGCTCATATTCTCCGCGGCGATCAAGCGGGACAGCATCCCCGCGCCCATGCCTTCAGCGTGAACCGCGCCGAGTTCACCCAGCCGCTCGGATATATTGGCAGACATCGCGTTATACAACATCGCGGCGGCCATCACCGCAGCGAACACCAGCATGATGCTGACGAGCGTGTCATAGAGGCTGAAAGCCTGCCGCATAGTCGAGGCGAGCGCCGTCGCCGAACGGTAGGCGACGACTCCCGGCAAGGCGGCTATCCGGTCCCCGGCCATCCGCGCGTCGGAACCGGGACGCAAAGTGATCAGCACGCCGTTGACGGGCAGCGAACCGGCCTGTGCTCTCAGGTGGTTCAGCGAAATATATACGACCGGTGAGAAAGGTTCGTCGACGAATCCGGCCACTCGCTCGGTGAGTCGCACTCCGGACTGTGGCACCACCACGTCGATTCGGTCGCCCAGCGACACGGCCAGCAGATCGCGGAGTCCCACTCCGAGCAGGACACCGTCGTCCGACAACCGGTTCGATCCCGATTCCATTGGGAAGGAGTGCATCTGGCTCTGTGGCTGCAGCCCGATCAACAGGGTCTGGTATCGGTGCGTGCCGGCGGTGACGGAGACGCCATAAGCACCGTACGGCTCCGCCGCGGCGACGTCACGGGCTCCGAGCAACTTCTCCGTGACGGCGCCGGCCGAACCGGACACCACCACCTCGCCGTCCTGCTTTGCGATCTGCCCGAACTGGCGATCCACCATGCCGGGCAGGGTGTCCCGCATGCCGGCGAAGACCATCACCAAGATGACGGACACAGCCACACCGAGCACCGTGAACACCGTCCGGCGCCGGTTGCGCAGTTGCGATCTGAGCACCATCCGCCATCTCGCCGGGATGCGACCAAGCGGCAAGCGGTATCCGGTGACACGGCGGCGGTCCGGCGGCGGGGCCACCCGCATCGCTTCCGCGGGCTGCATTCTCGCGGCGGCATTGGCCGGGGCCACCGCTGCCGACAGCGCGACGCCGATCACCGCGACCGCCGCGACGAGGTAGGTGAGTGGATGAATCGAGGTGAGGCGCATCGGCAATGCGATGGCCGCGGTGTACTTCGTCGTAATCCACTGTCCCAGTAGGAAGCCGCCGAACAAACCGGGAAGGATTCCCACTGCGGCACAGGCGAGTCCGTACCCCAGGTAGTGCCGGCGTACCGCGCCCGGCGAAAGCCCGTTGGCAATCAGGGTTCCTATGACGGCGCGTTGGGCGGCGACGATCCGCGAAAGCAGCACATAGGTGCCCAGCGCGACGGCGGCAAGAAACAGCCAGGGCAGAATCCCGGCGAGGCTGCCGAACTGCATGACGTCGTCCCGGAGCGTGTGGAATGACGGCTGCTGCTCGCGCGGAAGGAACTGCAGCCCTTTGTCTGTCGCCAGCGCGCCGACGGCCGTGGTCAGGGCGTCGGCCGCGGAGCGGTCGCGCGCATACACGGCCAGCTGTTCAACGGGCTGCGGCAGCACCCGCAACAGCTCGTCGTCGGGCAGAAACACCACACCGAAGTCCTCGGGAGTGGTCAGAACCTCCTGCGGGGAGCGCGCGGGCCACAGGTACTCCGTCGACAGAACCGATCCGGCAATCGTAAAAGGTTGCCAGCCTTGCTTTCCCAACAACTCGACTGTGTCGCCGGTAGCGAGGTGATAGTGCTCGGCCAGGTGCTGCTCGATCGCCAACTGGCCGGTGCGGGGCAGGGCACCGGTCCGGACGTCGAGCAACGACACGCTCGGCTGCCCGGAGTCGGGCACACCGATCGCGCGTCCGTACAGCGCGTGGCCGTTTACCCGGATGCCGACGTCGGCCTGGTGCCGGATCTCGACGAGCGGACTACCCGCCATCGCGCCGACGGCGGTACGCAATCCGGCCGCACCGGGCCCGGACACGACGGCGTCGGGCAACCGCTGGCTGGAGTAGGACCGTTCGAAGGAGCCTTTCAGATTGCGGTAACTGTCGGTGGCGGCGACGAAGACCGCGACGCCGATGGCCATGATCACGGCGATCGCCCCGAACCGCCACCGTGCCCGCTGCACATCGCGACGTATCTTGCGGCGCAGCGTGCGGCTCACCAGTCCAATTCCGATGCATCCAACGGGCTTTCGATCAACTCATTCTTGCTGATCGCGCCCGCATGCAGCCACAGCACCCGATCTGCCATCCGCGATATCTCGGTGTTGTGGGTCACCACGATCACGGTCTGCCCACCGTGCCGGGCGAGGTCACTGAGGGCCGCAAGGACTTGGCGACCGGTGGCCAGGTCCAGGCTTCCGGTCGGTTCGTCGCAGAGCAACAGTGGCGGCTGCTTGACGATCGCCCGGGCAATCGCAACCCGCTGCTGCTGGCCCCCGGAAAGTTGCGCGGGAAAGCGATCGGCGACGTCACCGACTCCCACCCGTGTCAACGCAGCGGCACTGCGGGATTGTGCATCGGGCCCCGTCAGCTCGGCAAGCAGTTCGACATTCTCGCGCGCGGTCAATGTAGGTACCAGGTTGAAGAACTGGAAGACGAAACCGACCTGCCGGCGCCGATACCGCGTACGAAGTTTGCGGCTGAGCGCGCCGACATCGTGACCGGCGACTTCGATCGTGCCGGCGGATGGTTGATCGATTCCGCCAATGATGTTGAGCAGCGTCGTCTTTCCCGATCCGGACGGGCCGAGTAGCACCACGAATTCGCCGGCCCGGATGTCCAGGTCCACCGTGTCCAGGGCGATGACCCGGTTGGGCCCGGCACCGTACGTCTTGCCGACGCCGGTCAGCCGCACCAGCGGTTCGTCGTCTCGACGGTGCGACTCAGAGTCCGCGTCACCCCCGTCCGGTTGTGCGCTCATGCGCTCACTATTTCATCTCCGTATTTCATCTCCGTCGTGGCGCGATCGGCACCCACATGTCCGCGAGGCCGTCGGCGGGTCCACACTTGTGCCATGAATGCCAGTGATTTCACCACCGCAGCCCCAGCGCGGGAGGCCTGATGGTGCCCGCCAGCCCCGCGCGGCGCCCGCTCAACGGCCTGTCGGACGTGCGCGCGTTCTTTCACACCAACACCAGACCGCTGTACTTCATCTCGCCGACCCCGTTCAATCTGCTGGGCGTCGACCGCTGGATACGAAACTTCTTCTATCTGACGTACTACGACGCTTTTGAGGGCACCCATTCGCGCGTGTTCGTGCCTCGTCGACGAGACCGGCGTGATTTCGACTCCATGGACGAGGTGTGCAGCCACCTGCTGTCTGATCCCGAGACGCTCGACTTCATCGCGGGCAAAGGCCCCGGTGGCAAGTGCTGCTTTGTCATGATGAATGAGGAAATCCAGGCCCTGGCGCGGTCGGCGGGGCTGGAGGTCATGCACCCGCCGATCGAGCTACGCGAGCGCCTGGGCTCCAAGATCATCATGACGCGGCTGGCCACCGAAGCGGGTATACCGAGCGTGCCCAACACGATTGGACGGGCCGGCTCCTACGACGAATTGCTGACGCTCGCGCAGGACGCCGGCCTGGGCGATGATCTCGTCATCTCGATCGCGTATGGCAACGCCGGCAGTGGGACCTTCTTCGTGCACGGTCAGCGCGATTGGGACCAGCACGCCGGTGACCTGGTCGGGCAGGACCTCAAAGTCATGAAGCGCATCCGCAACGTCGAGGTGTGCCTCGAGGGCGCCGTGACCCGCCACGGCACCGTGGTCGGTCCTGCGATGACGAGTCTGGTCGGTTATTCGGAGCTGACGCCGAGCCGGGGCAGCTGGTGTGGCAATGACATCTGGCACGAGGTTTTGCCGCCGGCCCAGACCCGCGCCGCGCGAGAAATGGTGTCAAAGCTGGGCGACGTCATGCGCCGCGAGGGTTACCTCGGCTACTTCGAAGTGGACCTGCTGCATGACCTCGACTCCGACGAGCTCTACCTCGGCGAGGTGAATCCGCGCCTGTCCGGCGCCAGCCCGATGACGAATCTGACCACTGAGGCCTACGCCGACATGCCGCTGTTTCTCTTTCATCTGCTCGAGTACATGGACGTGGAGTACGAGCTCGACATCGATGAGATCAACGCCCGTTGGGAGCGAGGCTATGGGGAAGACGAAGT
Organism: Mycobacterium gordonae; assembly: GCF_002101675.1. GTDB lineage: Bacteria > Actinomycetota > Actinomycetes > Mycobacteriales > Mycobacteriaceae > Mycobacterium > Mycobacterium gordonae. The sequence continues at coordinate 103,312 of NZ_LQOY01000016.1, forward strand.
CTGGGGCCAGGTGATCATCACCGAGACCTCGCCGGAAATCGAGATCTTCACCGCGACGCCGCGCACCGGTGTCTGGCGCATCGACGACGACGGTCGGGTATCCTTCGCGCGAACCGCGAACGACTGGGCCACCCTGCTCGACGGCTCCGAGGCGTTTTACATGCGGGTCGCGGCGCCCGGCGACTTACGTTCTGAGGGTGCTCAACTCGGCGTGCTCGTCACCCGTGGACACCTGCAGACCGACGACTATCAGCTGAGCGAGCGCTGCCAGCGCTGGGTCAAAGGTATGAAAGCGAAGTTCACCTCGACGCCCCTGACGCCCGCCGCACCGATTGTCTCGCGGCTGGTCGCGCGAGCGTGAGCGCCCCGGCGGGCATCTCACTGGACAACTGGCTGGCGGCGCCGTACGCGAAGTGGTCGTTCCAGCACGTCGAAGACTTCGTGCCGACCGAGAAGATTTTGCGGGGATCGGCGCCGGTCGCCGCGTTGCCCGCAGCGGGTGACGCGCTGGCGGACATCCCGGTGGCCAGCACCGGCGGGAGGGCCACCACCGTCGCCGCGGTGATGGCCGCCACGGCTACCGACGGGTGGGCCGTCGCGCACCGCGGGTCGTTGGTGACCGAGCAATACTTCGACGGCATGCAAGCCCAGACCCGGCATCTGCTGTTTTCGGTGAGCAAATCGCTGGTGGCCGCTGTTGTCGGTGTGCTGCACGAGGCGGGCGCGATCCAGCTTGCCGCACCCGTCACGAAATTTGTTCCCGCCCTGGGTAATTGCGGTTATGACGGGGCGACGGTACGGGACCTGCTCGACATGCGTTCGGGTATCGCCTTTTCCGAGAACTACGACGACCCGAATGCGGAGATCCACCTGCTCGACCAGGCGATGGGCTGGGCGTCCCGAAACCGTCCGGGCGCGCCCGCCACGCTGCACGATTTCCTGCTGACCCTGCGACGGAAGTCGCCGCACGGCGGGCCCTTCGAATACCGCTCGTGCGAGACCGATGTGCTCGGCTGGATCTGCGAGGTTGCCGGCGCCGCGCGGATGCCTGAGCTGATGTCGGACCTGCTGTGGAGCCGCATCGGGGCTCAGCGCGACGCCACGATCGGCGTCGACTCGGCAGGCACCGGGCTGTTCGACGGCGGGATCAGCGCGTGCCTGGCCGACATGATCCGGTTCGGGTCCCTGTTCTTGCGCGACGGTGTCTCGTTGACCGGCCACCAGGTCGTGCCGGCGGCGTGGGTGGCCGATACCTTCGAGGGCGGCCCGGACTCGCGCCAGGCGTTCGCCGCGAACCCGGACAACAACGAGATGCCCGGCGGCATGTACCGCAACCAGATGTGGTTTCCGGGCCCGGGCAGCAACGTTGTGTTGTGCCTGGGCATGTGCGGTCAAATGATCTACGTCGACCGCTCGGCAGAGATGGTCGCCGCCAAGCTGTCCACCCAGCCGCACTCGCACGAGCCTCACATGTTGGATACGCTGCGCGCCTTCGACGCGGTGGCGCAGGAGCTACGCGGCCGCTAGCACTCGGTGCCCGCAAGGGGCGAACCGTCGGTCCTGCTCCGGATGCCGTGCAATCAGAAGCGGCCCGACCGCACATGGGCACGACAATTCGCAGTGCCCTGATCATCCGCAGGCCAGCCGGTGAAAAAGCGCTATAACGCAAAACTCCGGCTGCGGCACCGCTGTCGGTCAATATCCGCAGGCCTGCCGACTGCGAATCCGAGAGGAGATCCGGTTCCCCCGGCCGGAAAGTCCACGCCGTGTTTTAGTCCCGGTTACTTTTGAACGGCTGGGGTGTGCAAGAAGGGTCCGACCAGCGGATCCACTGAGAGGCCGCGAGGCCAAACCGCGGGACACAGTTGAATTCGGGTAAACGATCTCACCGGCCATTCAAACTGCCTCGCGGTTCGACAGATCGGAGAATAATGACCACCGCCGTATGTGATTCCTTTGCGCCGCCGAGCTTTCCTTTTCGGGAAAACGTGAGTTTGCGGCTCGCGGACGCAAATTGCAGACTCGTCGTATCCAGTCCGGCGCTGGACCCTACGCTATGGACTGAATACCTCGCTGGTGCGGTTCGTAGCTATGCCAAACACGGGGTAGAACGTACTTTGAATATCGACGCAATCCGGGATGGTGCGGACACCCGGCTATTTTTCGCGGCGGTAGATAATCGGAACCGTGTCATAGGGGGCGAGCGGGTAGTGGGGCCGCTGTGGTCGGCCGATGATTCACATGCTGTGATCGAATGGGGAGGTAGTCCGGGTGCGGTTACGGTTCGCAAGATGATCAATGATCGGGTGCCATTCGGCGTCGTCGAGGTGAAGTCGGCGTGGGCGCAGAGCGATTCGCCATACCGTGACGCGATCGCGACAGCCCTGGCGCGCACCGCGTTACCGATCATGGCTCTGTTGGGGGTTCAGTTCGTGATGGCGACGGCGGCGGCCCATGTGTTGGACCGTTGGCGTGCCTCGGGGGGAGTGGTGGCAGCGGCGATTCCGGCGGTGGCCTACCCGGATGAGCGTTACCGAACCAAGATGATGTGGTGGGACCGCAGCACCATCGCCAACCATGCTGAACCCAAAGAACTCTCGAGGATGTATACGGAGACGAGCGAGTTGATGAGGGACGTGCAGGGATCGAGCGGCATCGCCGTGGCGGGTGCAGGCACCGCCCGGTGAACGACGCGCCCGACCGCGAGACTTACAAAGCTCTCGTGCTGTCCGAGGATGATCCCGAGGGTCGCCTCGAGCTCGATCGGCTGCGTTCAGGTACGGACATCCGGTGGATCGACCGGTTCGAAGAGCAACTCGACACCGCGCGGCGCTCGCTGCCGCGAGCCGACCCGGATCTGCTGGGGGAGACCAGACGGTGGGTGTACTACCCCTGGCGGCGCACGGTGGTTGCCGTGCTGGGTCCCCGAGCTTTCCGCGCGGTGCGCCTGGACCGCAACCGGCATCTCATCACCGCCCGGGAGCAGGGCGTATTGAACGGCCTACGGGTGGGTGTCGTCGGTGTCAGCGCCGGCCATGCGGTCGCCTATACGCTTGCTGCCGAGGGAGCTTGTGGCACAATACGACTGGCCGATTTCGATGAGCTCGAGCTGTCGAATCTGAATCGAGTGCCCGCCACGGTCCTCGACCTCGGCCTGAACAAGGCGACCGTCGCGGCCCGGCGGATCGCGGAGTTGGACCCATACCTGGTAGTAGAGGTGGTCACCTCCGGTCTCTCGCCCGAGTCGATCGAGGAATTCGTGGACGGCCTCGATGTCGTCATCGAGGAATGCGACTCCTTGGATATGAAAGTGTTGGTGCGGCAGACGGCACGCGACCGTGGCGTCCCGGTGCTGATGGCGACCAGTGACCGTGGCCTGGTGGACGTCGAGCGCTACGACATCGACCCGCAGCGACCGATCTTGCATGGCCTGCTGGGTGATATCGACGCAGCCAGACTGAGCGGGCTGACGACCCGGGATAAGGTGCCCTACGTACTGAACATTCTTGACGGTCAACAGCTTTCCGCGCGTGGTGCCGCGTCGCTGATCGAGGTCGGCCAGACGATAGCGGGTTGGCCGCAGCTGGCCGGTGACATCTGGATCGGCGCCGCGACGGTGGCCAGCGCGGTGCGCCGGATCGGCCTCGGGGAACCCCTCGACTCCGGACGGGTGCGAGTGGATGTCGGTGCGGCCCTCGATCGTTTGCAGGAGCCGGCCGCGATGAATGGCAGGGCCGCGACCACACCGGAGTTGGCGCCGACCGATGCGCCGGACGCGCAACGGCGCGTCAGCGAGGCAGTGGCGCAGGCAGCGATCTGCGCGCCGTCCGGTGGCAACGCCCAGCCTTGGCACGTTGTGGCCGAAGCAGATTCGCTCACCATGCGACTGGCGCCGGAACGCACCTCGATGATGGACATCGCCTTCCGGGGCAGCGCGGTAGCGCTCGGTGCGGCGATGTTCAATGCCCGGATTGCGGCCGCGGCACATGAGGTGCTGGGACCCGTCGAATTCGACACCACACAGCCCGGCTCACCGCTGCAGGCGACACTGCGGTTCGGCCGCGGCAGTGACCCGTCCTTGGCCACCCTGTACCAGCCCATGCTGCTCCGGGCGACTAATCGCTACTGTGGCGCGCCCACTCCGCTCGATCCGACGACCGTGAAGTTGCTCGCAGACGCCGCCGCGACCGAAGGCGCGGCGCTGCGCCTGTTGTCCGACCGCGCCGAGATCGACCGCGCGGCAGAGATTCTGGGCGCGGCAGATCGCATCCGCTATCTCACTCCCAAGCTGCATGAGGAGATGATCTCCGAGCTGCGCTGGCCCGGGGATCCCTCGGCGGAAACCGGCATCGATGTTCGAAGCCTGGGACTCGATCCCAGCGAAATGGGTGTCCTCGAGGTGTTGCGCCGCTCCGATGTCATTGCGCGCCTGGCAGAATGGGATGCCGGAGCCGCACTGTGCAACAACATGGCCGAGCGCGTGTCGATGAGTTCTGCGCTCGCCGTCATCTACGTCGAAGGCGCCCAGCTCATCGATTTCGCCCGTGGCGGCTCGGCGATGCAGGCGGCGTGGATCACCGCCCAACAATGCGGGCTGGCGGTCCAGCCCGTTTCGCCAATTTTTCTCTACGGTCGTACGAAAGAGGACTTGCAGAAGGCGTCACCACACTTTGCAGCAGAGTTGCTGGGACTGCAGCATGAGCTAAGGACCCTGACCCGGCCGGCGGGCAACGAGCACGAGGTGCTGGTGTTCAGGCTTTTTCACGCCCCGCCGCCTTCGGTGCGCAGCCGCCGGCGCCGGCTTGGAACCAACTGAGAGTCGCGAACTTCGAGAAATGCAGGACTACGCCACGCCGCATCGGCTTGACCAGATCGTCACCGCCGTTGCCAATCAACTCATTACTGCCGATGCCGGCACCTCAGTCGACGTCAGCCGTCGGGTTCTGGCCTATCTGGTGGATCAGTTGGGCGTCGACGTCAGCTTCCTTCGTCACAACGATCACGACATCGACGCCACGAAGCTGGTGGCCGAATGGCCACCGCGTGACGATATACCGGACCCCGACCCGCTTGCGGTGATTTATTTCGCTGATGCCGACCCGGTGTTCGCATCGGCCAAGCACGCCAAGGAGCCGCTCGTCTTGCGCCCGGAACCGGCTTCCGACGACTACCAGCAACGCATCCGCGAAGGCCGGCAGGTCATGGCCACCTCGTTGGCCGCCGTCCCCCTGATTTCGGCCGACGTCACCACCGGGGTACTGGGGTTCGTGAAGTACGGCGACCGGGAGTGGCACGAGGCCGAGTTGAACGCGCTGATGGCGATCGCCAGCCTGTTTGCTCAAGTCCAGGCTCGGGTGGCCGCCGAAACGCAGCTCCGCCACCTCGCCGACCATGACGATCTGACCGGCCTGCACAACCGTCGGGCGCTGCTGCGCCATCTCGACCAGCGGCTGGCTGCCGGCCAACGCGGCCCGGTGGCGGCGCTGTTCCTCGACCTCGATCGACTGAAGACCATCAACGATTACCTGGGCCACGCCGCCGGCGACCAATTCATCCAGGTGTTCGCCCAGCGACTGCGTTCCGCGTGCGTCAGCGACAGCCTGATCGCGCGACTGGGCGGCGACGAATTCGTCGTAGTGCCGCCATCGCCGATGACGCCCGATGCCGCGGTGCGGTTCGCTGAGCGGCTCAGCGACCAGTTCAAGGAACACGTGTCGATCGGGGGCGAAGTCCTCACCCGCACCGTCAGCATCGGCACCGCGTGCGCGACGCCCGGCATAGACACACCGTCGCACCTGATCCGGCGGGCGGATCAAGCCGTGCTGGCGGCCAAGCACGCCGGCGGAGACGGCGTCGCGGCCTTCACCGCGGACATGTCCCAGCGAAGCGAACTGCGCAACGACATCGAGTTGCACCTGCGCAGCGGCATCGAATCCGACGCGCTGCGTCTGGTCTACCTACCCGAGGTGGACCTGCGTTCCCGCTCGATCATCGGCGTGGAAGCCCTGGTCCGCTGGCAGCACCCGACGCGCGGGCTGCTGCCGCCCGACTTGTTCATACCGGTCGCCGAATCCGTCAATCTCGCAGGTGAATTGGACAGGTGGGTGTTGCGCTCGGCCTGCGAGGAATTCGCGGCCTGGCGGTCCGCCGGAGTGGGCCGTGATCTGGTGCTGCGCATCAACGTCTCGCCCGGCCAGCTGGTGACCGGGGGATTCGTGGACTTCGTCGCGGACACGATCGACCGCCATGGTCTCGGCGCGTCCTCGGTGTGTCTGGAGATCACCGAGAACGTCATCGTCCAAGACCTACAGACGGCCCGAGCCACCCTGGCCCGCCTCAAAGACATCGGAGTTCGGGTCGCGATCGACGACTTCGGCACCGGCTACAGCGCTATGTCGCTGTTGCAGACGCTCCCGGTCGACACCCTCAAGATCGACCGAGGGTTCGTGCGGCGACTCGGTGCCGACGCCAGCGATCTGGTCATCGTGCGCGGGATCATGGTGCTGGCCCGGGGCTTCAACCTCGATGTGGTGGCCGAAGGCATCGAGACCGAGGACGCGGCAAGGGTGCTCATCGAGCATGAGTGCTACCGCGGGCAGGGGTTCCTGTACTCGCCGCCGGTGAGTGGTGCCGTACTGCGGCGCATGCTTGCCGAATAGCCCTGGACCGGCTTCTAGCAGCGCATTTCATCGCCGCTGCGGCTTTTCTTCATCGCCGTTTGGCACACCTTCGGTGGGGTATCCGAGCGTGCCACGGCTGACGAGGAACATGGTTGTCAGAAGTGGGCCGCGACGAGCAGCCGCGATAGCGCCCGACGGATGCCAGCCACACGTGTCACATCCGTCACTCGAGGTAGCAGACGCCCCAATCGGCGCCCCCGGCACGACTCGAACGTGCGACCTAGGGATTAGAAGGCCCTTGCTCTATCCACCTGAGCTACGGAGGCAATGCGCAGGTCAGTCTATCCAAAGCCGAAAAATCAAGGGGCGCAGGCGGCGCAACGCGCCCGAAAAGGGTTTGACTGAGCGAAAAATCGGCTATGGTGTGAGCCTCGACACACGTACAACACCGGCCGGTAATCGGCCGTTAACCGCAACGAGGCGTGTGCCTGACGTCGAGGGGTGTGCTTAGCAATGTGTATTGCAAGTGTGACCGCGCGGTGCTCGCAAGCGGGTGCCGAGGCGTTGCGCCAGGGCGCGCAGCTCGCGGCCGACGCCCGGGGCATCTCCCGGGCCGGCGCGGTGCTGCTGCGTGGCTCGCCTTTCGCCGTGGGCTGGATCGCCGGATGGCTGGCCACCGAGTTTCCGCCGCACGTGCTGACCGGGCACGCGCTGTCCCGGGTGGCGCCGACGGCCATCAACCGGGTCGGGACCACCTGGGCCGCGCAGCGTGCGGACCATGCGCTCACCGCTGCCCTCCAGGCGTCGTTCGGGTCGGATTTCCGTGAGCAGGTCTTTCACCCGACCACCAACCCGGCGCTGAGCGTGCGCCGCGGAATACTGCCCAAACCCAAGCCGGGCCCGCACCGCCGCTACGCGGCCAAGACGTCGGACATCTCCTACGGACCGGGTGGCACCGAGCATCTTCTCGACATCTGGCGCCGTCCCGACCTGGCTCCCGGTCACCGGGCCCCGGTGCTCATCCAGGTCCCCGGCGGGGCGTGGAGCGTCAACGGCAAACGTCCGCAGGCGTACACCCTGATGAGCCGGATGGTCGAGCTGGGCTGGATCTGCGTCTCGATCAACTACAGCAAGAGTCCGCGCGCCAAATTCCCCGCGCACATCATCGACGTCAAGCGAGCGATCGCCTGGGTCCGGGAGAACATCGGCGACTACGGCGGCGACTCCGACTTCATCGCGATCACCGGTGGGTCAGCGGGCGGACACCTGGCTTCGCTGGCGGCGCTGACCCCGAACGACCCGGCGTTCCAGCCCGGGTTCGAGCGGGCCGACACCACCGTGCAGGCCGCGGCCCCGTATTACGGCGTCTACGACTTCACCGACTTCGACAACATGCACGAAATGATGATGCCGTTCCTCGAGCACTTCGTCATGAAGGCCCGATTCGACGACGAGCCGGAGCGCTTCACCGCGGCATCGCCGATTTCCTACGTGCACCGCGACGCTCCGCCGTTCTTCCTGCTGCACGGCGACCGCGACCAGCTGGCGCCGATCGGCCAGGCTCGAGCCTTCTGCGCGGCGCTGCAGGGAGCGGGCGCCCCTACGGTCGCCTATGCCGAACTCGCCAATGCCCACCACGCCTTCGACATCACCCCGACGGTGCGGTCCCGGCTTGCCGCCGACGCCGTCTCCGACTTCCTCGGTGTGGTCTACGGCCGGCGGGAGAGCGCGCTGATGGGTTCGTTCGCGCTGTCCGCCTCACCCGCCAGCTGAGTCAAACCCATCTCGCGGGCCGCCTCCTCGGGCTGAGAGCACCCTCACTTTCACCACCGCCGCAACCGGACTAGCGTTGGGTGAGCATTCTGGTGGCGGGGCCTGATAGCAGGAGGTTTGATCAGCGGTGAGAGGGTTGACGTGTCGGGGCGCCCGGCTCGCGGGGGGTCTTGATCATGGCTGAAGCCGTGGGGTTGTCGGACGAGCTGGGACCGGTCGATTATTTGCTGCACCGCGGAGAAGCAAATCCGCGGACACGCTCGGGAATCATGGCACTGGAACTGCTCGACACCACGCCGGACTGGAACCGGTTCCGGTCCCGCTTCGAGAACGCCTCTCGCAAGGTGTTGCGGTTACGGCAGAAGGTCGTCGTGCCGACCCTGCCGACGGCGGCACCCCGCTGGGTCGTCGACCCCGACTTCAACCTCGACTTTCATGTTCGCCGGGTGCGAGTGTCCGAACCCGGCACGCTGCGCGAGGTTTTCGATCTCGCCGAAGTGATGCTGCAATCCCCGCTGGACATTTCTCGCCCGCTATGGACGGCCACCCTGGTCGAAGGGCTGGCCGACGGGAAAGCGGCCACGCTGCTGCACCTCAGCCACGCGATCACCGACGGGGTCGGCAGCGTCCAAATGTTCGCCGAAATCTATGATCTCGAGCGCGATCCGGAGCCGAGGCCAATTCCGCCGCAACCCATTCCGCAGGATCTCACACCCAATGACCTGATGCGGCAAGGCATCAACCACCTGCCCATGGCGATCGTCGGGGGTGCGCTGGGCGCCTTGACCGGGGCTGTATCAGCGGCCGGAAAAGCGGTGCTCGATCCGTTGTCCACGGTGTCCGGGATCTTTGGCTATGCCACCTCGGGCGCACGGGTGCTGAACCGGGCCGCTGAACCGTCGCCGTTACTGCGCCGGCGCAGCCTGGCCAGTCGTACCGAGGCGATCGACATCCGGCTCTCGGACCTGCACAAGGCGGCCAAGGCCGGTGGCGGATCCATCAACGACGCATATCTTGCCGGTCTGTGCGGAGCGCTGCGCCGCTACCACGTCGCCCTCGGTGTGCCGATCAGCACGCTACCGATGGCGGTTCCGGTGAATCTGCGTGCCGAAGGCGACGCGGCCGGCGGCAACCAGTTCACCGGAGTCAATCTCGCCGCCCCGGTCGGCACGATTGATCCGGTGGCCCGGATCAAAAAGATCCGCGCGCAGATGACCCAGCGCCGGGAAGAGCCGGCGATGAACATCATCGGGTCCATGGCGCCCGTGCTCAGTGTGCTGCCGACGGCGGTCCTGGAGGGGATCAGCAGTTCGGTGATCGGCAACGACGTGCAGGCCAGCAATGTCCCGGTCTATCCCGGCGACACCTACATCGCCGGCGCAAAGATCATGCGGCAGTACGGGATCGGCCCACTGCCGGGGGTAGCGATGATGGTCGTGCTGATCTCCCGCGGCGGCTGGTGCACCATCACCGTTCGCTACGACAGGGCTGCGGTGCAGAAGGACGAGCTGTGGGCGCAGTGCCTGCTGGAGGCCTTCGACGAGATCCTCGCGCTGGCCGGTGATCCGCCACCGCGCGCGGTGGCGGCATCGTTCGAGCCCGGGCAGGTCGGCTCCGCGCGATCGGCGTCGGGCTCGTGAGCGCCGCCGACGACAAGGACGCGGGGACGCCGGTCAAGGATATGCGGCTGCCCGGTTCGGTGGCCGAAATCATGGCCAGCCCACCGGGTCCCAAGGTTGGCGCGTTTTTCGACCTTGACGGCACGCTGGTGGCCGGCTTCACCGCCGTCATCCTCACTCAAGAGCGGCTGCGCCGCCGCGACATGGGCGTGGGGGAGCTGCTCAGCATGATTCAGGGTGCGCTCAACCACACCCTGGGCCGGATCGAGTTCGAGGAGCTGATCACCAAGGCGTCCATGGCGCTGGCCGGGCGGCTGTTGGACGACCTGGACGAAATCGGGGAGCGACTGTTCAATCAGCGGATCGAGTCCCGGATCTACCCGGAGATGCGGGAACTGGTGCGCGCGCACGTGGCGCGCGGCCACACCGTGGTGCTGAGCTCGTCGGCGCTCACCATCCAGGTCAACCCGGTGGCGAGATTTTTGGGCATCTCGAACACGCTCACCAACAAGTTCGAGACCAACGAAGACGGGCTACTCACCGGCGGGGTGATCAAGCCGATTCTGTGGGGGCCGGGCAAAGCCGCTGCGGTGCAACGCTTTGCGGCCGAACATGACATCGACTTGAAGGACAGCTACTTCTACGCCGACGGCGACGAGGACGTCGCGCTGATGTATCTGGTCGGCAACCCGCGCCCGACCAACCCCGAGGGCAAGATGGCCGCCGTGGCCAAGCGCCGCGGCTGGCCCATCCTGAAGTTCGACAGCCGCGGTGGAGTGGGATTGCGTCGCCAGATCCGCACGCTGGCCGGCTTCAGTTCGATGGTTCCGGTGGCGGCCGGCGCCGTCGGGCTCGGCCTGTTGACCCGTAACCGGCGGCGCGGCGTGAATTTTTTCACCTCGAATTTCTCTTCGTTGCTCCTGGCCACCTGCGGGGTGCACCTCAACGTCATCGGCGAAGAGAACCTGACCGCGCAGCGGCCGGCGGTCTTTATCTTCAATCACCGCAACCAGGTTGACCCGATCATCTCCGGCGCCCTGGTGAAGGACAACTGGGTGGGCGTGGGCAAGAAGGAACTGCAGCGCGACCCGATCATGGGCACGATGGGCAAGATGCTCGACGGGGTGTTCATCGACCGGGACGACCCGGACTCCGCGGTGGAGATGCTGCACACCGTCGAAGACCGCGCCCGCAACGGCTTGTCCATCGTCATCGCCCCCGAGGGCACCCGGCTGGATACCACCGAGGTCGGCCCGTTCAAGAAGGGTCCGTTCCGGATCGCGATGGCGGCGGGAATTCCCGTCGTTCCCATCGTGATCCGCAACGCCGAGACCATCGCGTCGCGTAACTCCACCGTGCTGAACCCGGGCACTGTGGATGTGGCGGTGTTCCCGCCGATTCCGGTGCAGGACTGGACGCTGGACACGTTGTCCGAACGCATCGCCGAGGTCCGTCAGCTCTACCTGGACACCCTGGCGGACTGGCCGTATGACGGGCTGCCCGAAGTGGATCTGTACAAGAAGAAGCCCGCGGCTCCGGCTGCCAAGAAGGCGGCGGCCAAGAAGGCGGCGGCCGCGAAGAAGGCTCCGGCGAAGAAGGCCGCCGCGAAGAAGGCTCCGGCCAAGAAGGCCGCCGCGAAGAAGGCCGCCGCTAAGAAAGCGCCCGCCAAAAAGGCCACTGCCGCAGAGACTGTCGGCAAGAAAGCCACCGTGCAGAGTGCGCCGGAGCCGACGCCGGACAAGACTCCGCACGAATCCAGCGTGGACCCGGTACCGGTAACCGAGAGGCGGCAGGAAAACTCGGACCAGTCCGACTCGTCGACCTCCGCGTCCTGAGGACTGCCGTGACCAAACCGGCCGCCGACACCAGCGCAGTCCTGACTGCCGAAGACTCCCTGGTGCTCGCGTCCATGGACACCCCCGTGGAGATGGAGCTGGTCATGGATTGGCTGGGCCAGCAACGCGCCCGCCTACCCGGGACCACGTTCGACGTCCTCAAGCTGCCGCCGCGCACGGCGCCGCCGGGTGCGCTGACCGCTCTGATCGAGAAGCTCGAATCATGCGACGACCGGTCGATCGTGCCGGTCCGGGTTTTCTGGCTGCCGCCCGCCAACCGCGGCAAGGTAGCCAAGGTAGCCGCCCTGCTGCCCGGCCGGGATCCCTACCACCCCAACCAACGTCAGCAACGGCACATCCTGCGCACCGAGCCGTGGCGGGCACGGGTGGTAGCCGGCGAGTCGGCCAGTGTCTCCGAACTTCGACAGCAATGGCGCGACACCACCGTCGGCGAGAACACGCAGGAATTCGCGCAGTTCGTCACCCGCCGAGCAGTGCTGGCGCTGGCGCGTGCCGAGTACCGGATCCTGGGGCCGCAGTACAAGTCTCCGCGCCTGGTCAAACCGGAGATGTTGGCCTCGGCGCGGTTCCGGGCCGGGCTCGAGAAAATCCCCGGCGCCACTGTCGAGGAAGCCGGCCAGATGCTCGACGAACTGGCGACCGGATGGAGCCAGGCATCGGTCGACGTCATCTCGGTCCTGGGCAAGATGCTCAGCCGCGGGTTCGACCCGGACTTCGACTACGACGAATACCAGGTCGCCGCCATGCGCGCCGCGCTGGAATCCCACCCGGCGGTCCTGCTCTTCTCGCACCGGTCCTACATCGACGGAGCCGTGATACCGGTTGCCATGCAGGACAACCGGTTACCGCCGGTGCACATGTTCGGCGGGATCAATCTGTCGTTCGGCGTGATGGGGCCACTCATGCGCCGCTCCGGGACGATATTCATCCGCCGCAACATCGGTGACAACGCGCTCTACAAGTACGTGCTCAAGGAGTACGTGGGCTACATCGTGGAGAAGCGGTTCAATCTGAGCTGGTCGATCGAGGGCACCCGGTCGCGGACCGGAAAGATGTTGCCACCCAAGCTCGGTCTGATGAGCTATGTGGCCGACGCCTACCTCGACGGTCGCAGTGAAGACATTCTCCTGCAAGGCGTTTCGATCTGTTTCGACCAGCTGCACGAGATCGCCGAGTACGCGGCCTATGCGCAGGGCGCCGAGAAGACGCCGGAGGGCTTCAGCTGGCTCTACAACTTCATCAAGGCCCAGGGTGAGCGCAACTACGGCAAGATCTACGTCCGCTTCCCCGAAGCGGTGTCGATGCGTCAGTATCTCGGGCCGCCCAACGGGCCGCTGGCCAACGATCCCGCCGCCAAACGCCTTGCGTTGCAGAAGATGTCGTTTGAGGTGGCGTGGCGGATTCTGCAATCCACGCCGGTGACCGCCACGGGTCTGGTGTCTGCGCTGCTGCTCACCACCCGCGGCATGGCGTTGACGCTCGACCAGTTGCACCACACGTTGCAGGATTCGCTGGACTACCTCGACCGCAAGCAGACGCCGGTCTCCACCAGTGCGCTGCGGTTGCGCTCGCGCGAGGGTGTGCGCGCGGCGGTCGACGCCCTGTCCAACGGGCACCCGGTGACTCGCGTCGACAGCGGCCGGCAACCGGTGTGGTACATCGCTCCCGCCGACGAACACGCCGCGGCCTTCTACCGGAATTCGGTCATCCACGCGTTCTTGGAGACCTCGATCGTGGAGCTGGCGCTGGCGCATGCGCGCCACGCGACCGGCGACCGGGTCGAGGCATTCTGGGCTCAGGCGATGCGGCTGCGTGATCTGCTGAAGTTCGATTTCTACTTCGCCGACTCGGCGGCCTTCCGGGCCAATATCGCCGAAGAGCTGGCCTGGCACCAGGATTGGGAATCTCAGCTCGCCGCCGGGGCAGAGGCCATCGAGAAGATGCTGTACGCCAAGCGGCCGTTGATGTCGGACGCGATGCTGCGGGTGTTCTTCGAGGCTTACGAGATCGTCGCCGACGTGCTGCGCGACGCCCCGCCGGATATCAGCCAGAAGGAGCTGACGGAGCTGGCGCTCGGGGTCGGTCGTCAGTTCGTGGCGCAGGGCCGGGTGCGCAGCAGCGAATCGGTCTCGACGTTGTTGTTCGCGACCGCCCGGCAGGTGGTCGCCGATCAGGATCTGATCGCGCCGGCCCCCGACCTGGCCGAACGTCGGGTGGCCTTCCGGCGTGAACTGCGGGACATCCTTCGGGATTTCGCCTATGTCGAGCAGATCGCCCGCAACCAGTTCGTCGCGCGCGAGTTCACGATGCGGCAGCGCCGCACCGAAGGGCAGACGTAGCCCGTCCGTCCACAGCCGCGACTTTTTCCACAGCCGCATCGATCACCGCGCGCACACCGGTGTGATCCGTCGGTGCCGGCGGGCTCAATGGGTCCTGACACCAGCACGACTCAGAGAGAAAGTTGAGCCAATGTTCGAAACATGGATGACCGTCGTCGGCCACATCGTCAATGACCCGCAGCGCCGGCGCGTGGGTAACGAGGAACTGATCAAATTTCGGGTAGCCAGCAATTCGCGCCGACGGACCGGTGACGGCGCCTGGGAGCCGGGCAACTCGCTGTTCATCACGGTCAATTGCTGGGGCCGGCTGGTTACCGGGGTGGGCGCCGCGCTGAGTAAAGGCGCGCCGGTGATCGCGGTGGGGCACGTCTACACCAGCGAGTACGAGGACCGCGACGGCAACCGCCGTTCCTCGACGGAGATGCGGGCGACCGCGGTCGGGCCGGACCTGGCCCGCGCGATCGTGCGCATCGAGAAGCCGAGCTACACCGGTCCGCAACCCGTCGAGGTTCCGGCCGCCGATGCCGCCGGCGGCGCCGGCGAACCGGCCGAGCCCGCCCCGCCCGCCGGCAGTGACGAGGCCGCAGCGCTGCCTCTGTCGGCCTAGTGGTTCCGGGCGGTGCATAGGATGGTCCGCGGATATCCAAAGACCAGAAAGGCAACACCGCGGCATGGCTGAGTTCATCTACACGATGAAGAAGGTCCGCAAGGCGCACGGCGACAAGGTGATTCTCGACGATGTGACGTTGAGCTTCTATCCGGGCGCCAAGATCGGCGTCGTCGGTCCCAACGGGGCCGGCAAGTCGAGCGTCTTGCGGATCATGGCCGGACTGGACAAGCCGAACAACGGCGACGCTTTTCTGGCTACCGGCGCGACGGTCGGCATCCTGCAACAGGAGCCGCCACTGAACGAAGAGAAGACGGTCCGCGGCAACGTGGAGGAGGGCCTGGGCGAGATCAAGGTGAAGCTGGACCGCTTCAACGAGGTCGCCGAGTTGATGGCCACCGACTACTCCGACGAGCTGATGGAGGAGATGGGCCGGCTGCAGGAGGACCTGGACCACGCCGACGCGTGGGACCTGGACTCCCAGCTGGAGCAGGCCATGGACGCGCTGCGCTGCCCGCCGCCGGACGAACCGGTCACCAACCTCTCCGGCGGTGAGCGCCGTCGGGTGGCGCTGTGCAAGCTGCTGCTGTCCAAGCCCGACCTGCTGCTGCTCGACGAGCCGACCAACCACCTGGACGCCGAAAGCGTGCAGTGGCTCGAACAGCACCTGGCCAGCTATGCCGGGGCGATCCTGGCGGTCACCCACGACCGCTACTTCCTGGACAACGTGGCCGAATGGATTCTGGAACTCGACCGCGGCCGCGCCTACCCGTACGAGGGCAACTACTCGACCTACCTGGAGAAGAAGGCCGAGCGGATCGCGGTGCAGGGCCGCAAGGACGCCAAACTGCAGAAGCGGTTGCAGGAGGAACTGGCCTGGGTCCGCTCGGGCGCCAAGGCCCGGCAGGCCAAGAGCAAGGCACGGTTGCAGCGCTACGAGGAGATGGCAGCCGAGGCTGAGAAGTCGCGCAAGCTTGATTTCGAAGAGATTCAGATCCCGGTCGGGCCTCGGCTGGGCTCGGTGGTGGTCGAAGTCGAGCACCTCGACAAGGGCTTCGAAGGCCGGCCCCTGATCAAGGACCTGTCCTTCACCCTGCCCCGCAACGGCATCGTCGGGGTCATCGGCCCCAACGGTGTCGGCAAGACCACGCTGTTCAAGACCATCGTCGGCCTTGAACAACCCGACAGCGGCACCGTCAAGGTCGGCGACACCGTCAAGCTGAGCTACGTCGACCAGACCCGCGCCGGCATCGACCCGAAGAAGACGGTGTGGCAGGTCGTCTCCGACGGGCTGGACTACATCCAGGTCGGCCAGACCGAGGTGCCGTCGCGGGCGTATGTGTCGGCGTTCGGGTTCAAGGGCCCCGACCAGCAGAAACCGGCCGGCGTGCTGTCCGGTGGCGAACGCAACCGGCTGAACCTGGCACTGACCCTCAAGCAGGGCGGCAACCTGATTCTGCTCGACGAACCGACCAACGACCTGGACGTCGAAACGCTGAGCTCGCTGGAGAACGCGCTGGTCAATTTCCCCGGCTGCGCGGTGGTGATCTCCCACGACCGGTGGTTCCTGGACCGGACCTGCACCCACATCCTGGCGTGGGAAGGCGACACCGACAACGAGGCCAAGTGGTTCTGGTTCGAGGGCAACTTCGGCGCCTACGAAGAAAACAAGGTGGAACGACTCGGCGCCGAAGCCGCGCGTCCGCACAGGGTGACCCACCGCAAGCTGACACGGGACTAATGTCAGTCTCGCCACACGACGACGCGGCCTAACCCGGCCGTACCGGAGTGGGGGAGTTGAGCATTGCCCGCGACGATGCGGCCGGTAGATACCGCTGAGGAGTGGGGCATTAACCGAGCGGTATCCGTCGCGAGTGGGGAGCAATCGGAATGACGATCGATCCCGGGGCCAAAGAAGACGTCGCGGCGTGGACCACGTTCACGCACGGCGCCGATATCCCTGATTGGGTGTCGAAGGCCTACCGAGAGAGCTATCGGGGACCGCGCGACGACGGACCTCACCAATCGAGTGAGTCAGCCTCGGTCGTCACGCCCGGCGTGGTGGGTGCCCACTGCCGGCTGGCTCTGCACCGTCCCGCCGGTGAGAGCGCGGTGGCCGTGTATCCGGCCGACGACCCCGGCGGCTTCGGCCCGGCCCTGCAGGTGGTCACCGACCAGGGCAGCATGCTGATGGACTCGGTGACCGTGCTGCTGCACCGCCTGGGGCTGGGCTATACGGCGATCATGACGCCGGTGTTCGAGGTGCGCCGCGACCCGACCGGCGAGCTGCAACGCGTTGAACCCAAGGCCGCCGACGCGTCGCCGTACGTCGGGGAAGCCTGGATCCACGTCCAGCTGTCGGCATCGGTCGACCGCAAGGTCCTCGCCGAGGTTGAACGGCTGCTGCCCAAGGTGCTGGCCGACGTGCAACGTGTCGCCAAAGACGCGGCGGCGATGATCGACACCCTCAGCGAGGTGGCCGCGGCCATCGACGACGATGCCGAGGGCCGTTACGAATCACCCGACCGCCAAGAGGTCGCGGCGCTGCTGCGCTGGCTCAACAAGGGGAATTTCCTGCTGCTGGGCTACCAGCGCACCCAGGTGCAGGACGGCCTGGTCGCCGGCGACGGCTCAAGCGGTCTCGGAGTGCTGCGCGCCCGCTCGGGCACCCGTCCGCGGCTCACCGACGAATCCAAACTGCTGGTGCTGGCGCAGGCCGCCGTCGGCAGTTACCTGCGCTATGGCGCCTACCCGTATGCCATCGCGGTCCGTGAGTACGCCGGTGGCGGAGAAGTCTACGAGCATCGCTTCGTCGGGCTGTTCACCGTCGCGGCCATGAACGCCGACGTGCTGGAGATTCCGACGATCTCGCACCGGGTCCGCGACGCGCTCACCCTGGCGGGCAGCGACCCCAGCCACCCGGGTCAGCTGCTGCTCGACGTCATTCAGACCGTGCCGCGGCCGGAGCTGTTCACCCTCAGTGCTGAGCAGCTGCTATCCATGGCGAAAGCCGTGGTGGACATGGGTTCCCAACGGCGGGCGCTGTTGTTCCTGCGCGCCGACCGGCTGCAGTTCTTCGTCTCCTGCCTGGTGTATCTGCCGCGCGACCGCTACACCACCCCGGTGCGCCTGCAGATCGAGGACATCTTGGTCCGCGAGTTCGGCGGCACCCGGCTCGAATTCACCGCCCGGGTCAGCGAGTCCCCTTGGGCGCTCATGCATTTCATGGTCCGGCTGCCGGAGGACTCGCAGCCCGGCTCCGTCGATGTCTCCGATGAGAACCGCAACCGCATTCAGGGATTGCTGAGCGAAGCCGCCCGGACCTGGGCCGATCGGCTCACCGCGGCGGCCCCGACCGCCGAGGTCAGCTACGCCGACGCCGAGCACTATGCCGCCGCCTTCTCCGAGGTCTACAAGCAGGCCGTCAGCCCCGCCGAGGCCATCAACGACATCGCCGTCATCAAGGAACTCAGCGATGACTCGGTCAAGCTGGTCTTCTCCCAGGGCGACGAGCACGGGCTCGCCCAGCTCACCTGGTTCCTGGGCGGTCGCACCGCTTCCCTGAGCCAGCTGCTGCCCATGCTGCAGAGCATGGGCGTGGTCGTGCTCGAAGAGCGGCCATTCACCGTCACCCGGCCCGACGGGTTGCCGGTGTGGATCTACCAGTTCAAGATCCAACCGCACCCGACCATCCCGGTGCCGGCGACCGACGAGGAACGCCAGGCGGGCGCCCAACGCTTCGCCGACGCCGTCACCGCGATCTGGCAGGGCCGCGTCGAGGTCGACCGCTTCAACGAGCTGGTCATGCGCGCCGGGCTGACCTGGCAGCAGGTGGTGCTGCTGCGGGCCTACGCGAAGTACCTGCGGCAGGCCAACTTCCCCTATAGCCAGTCCTATATCGAGTCGGTGCTCAACGAGCATCCCTCGACGGCGCGGTCGCTGGTGGCCCTGTTCGAAGCGCTGTTCCACCCCAAGCCGGCGGGCAGCGGCCGCGACGCGCAGACCGCGGCGGCAGCCGTCGCCGCGGACATCGACGCGCTGGTGAGCCTGGACACCGACCGCATCCTGCGGGCCTTTGCCTCGCTGGTTCAGGCGACCCTGCGCACCAACTACTTCGTGACACGCGAGGGTTCGGCCCGCAGCCGCGACGTGCTGTCGGTCAAGCTCAATGCGCAGTTGATCGACGAGCTGCCGCTGCCGCGTCCGAAGTTCGAGATCTTCATCTATTCGCCCCGCGTGGAAGGCGTGCACCTGCGCTTCGGCCCGGTGGCCCGCGGCGGCCTGCGCTGGTCGGACCGCCGCGACGACTTCCGCACCGAGATTCTGGGTCTGGTGAAGGCGCAGGCGGTGAAGAACGCCGTTATCGTCCCGGTGGGGGCGAAGGGCGGCTTCGTCGTCAAGCGGCCACCGCTACCCACCGGTGAGGCCGCCGCGGACCGCGACGCGGCCCGCGCCGAAGGTGTGGCCTGCTACCAGCTGTTCATCTCCGGACTGCTCGACGTCACCGACAACGTCGACCACGCCACCAAGGCCGTCCACCCGCCACCGCAGGTGGTGCGCCGCGACGGCGACGACGCCTATCTGGTGGTGGCCGCGGACAAGGGCACCGCCACGTTCTCCGACATCGCCAACGACGTCGCCAAGTCTTACGGCTTCTGGCTCGGGGACGCGTTCGCCTCCGGCGGATCGGTCGGCTACGACCACAAGGCCATGGGCATCACCGCCAAAGGCGCGTGGGAGGCGGTCAAGCGGCACTTCCGGGAGATTGGTGTCGACACCCAGACCGAGGACTTCACCGTCGTCGGCGTCGGCGACATGAGCGGCGATGTCTTCGGCAACGGCATGTTGCTCAGCAAGCACATCCGGCTCATCGCCGCCTTCGACCACCGGCACATCTTCCTTGACCCCAACCCCGACTCGCGGACGTCCTGGGTGGAACGGCAGCGGATGTTCGACCTGCCCCGCTCCAGCTGGGACGACTACGACAAGTCGCTGATCAGCGAGGGGGGCGGAGTGTACAGCCGGGATCAGAAGGCGATCCCGATCAGCGCGCAGGTGCGCGACGCCCTGGGTATCGACGGTGACGTCACCGAGATGGCGCCGCCCAACCTGATGCGGGCGATCCTGCAGGCGCCGGTGGACCTGCTGTTCAATGGCGGGATCGGCACATACATCAAGGCCGAATCCGAATCCGACGCCGACGTCGGTGACCGCGCCAACGACCCGGTGCGGGTGAACGGGCATCAGGTGCGCGCCAAGGTGATCGGCGAAGGCGGCAACCTCGGCGTCACGGCGCGCGGCCGGGTGGAGTTCGACCTGTCCGGCGGGCGGATCAATACCGACGCGATGGACAACTCCGCCGGGGTGGACTGCTCCGACCACGAGGTCAACATCAAGATCCTGATCGACTCGCTGGTCACCGCCGGCAAGGTCGACGCCGAGGAGCGCACGTCGCTGCTCGAGTCCATGACCGACGAGGTCGGTTGGTTGGTGCTCAAGGACAACGAGGACCAGAACGACCTGATGGGCACCAGCCGCGCGAACGCGGCCAGCCTGCTTCCGGTGCACGCCGATCAGATCAAGTACCTGGTGGCCGAGCGCGGCGTCAACCGCGAACTGGAGGCCCTGCCCTCGGAGAAGGAAATCGCCCGGCGTACCGAGGCGGGCCTCGGCCTCACCTCGCCCGAGTTGGCGACGCTGATGGCGCACGTCAAGCTGGCGCTCAAAGAGGATCTGCTGAACACCGAGCTGCCGGATCAGGACGTGTTCGCGTCCCGACTGCCGGCCTACTTCCCCAAGCCGCTGCGGGAACGGTTCACCCCGGAGATCCGCGGGCACCAGCTGCGCCGCGAGATCGTCACGACCATGCTGATCAACGACATGGTCGACACGGCCGGCATCAGCTACGCGTTCCGGCTCGCCGAAGACGTCGGTGTCCCGCAGATCCATGCCGTGCGCACCTTCTTCGCTACCGACGCGATCTTCGGGATTGACCACATCTGGCACCGCATCCGCGCCGCCAATCTGCCGGTCGCCCTCTCGGACCGGCTGACGCTGGACACCCGCCGGCTCATCGACCGTGCCGGACGCTGGCTGCTGAACTACCGGCCGCAGCCGCTGGCCGTCGGGGCCGAGATCAACCGGTTCGCGGCCAAGGTCAAGGCGCTGACACCGCGGATGTCGGAGTGGCTGCGCGGGGACGACAAGGCGATTGTCGAGAAGGAGGCCGCGGAGTTCACCGCTCAGGGGGCACCGCCGGATCTGGCCTACCGGGTCGCGGCCGGGCTGTACCGCTACAGCCTGCTCGACATCATCGATATCGCCGACATCACCGAGATCGAGACGGCCGAGGTGGCCGACACCTATTTCGCGCTGATGGACCGCCTGGGCACCGATTCGCTGCTGACCGCGGTGTCGGAGCTGCCGCGCACCGACCGCTGGCATTCGTTGGCGCGCTTGGCTATTCGTGACGACATCTACGCCTCCGTGCGCTCGTTGTGTTTCGACGTGCTCGCGGCCGGAGAGCCCGACGAGAGTGGTGAGCAGAAGATTGCCGAGTGGGAACACATCAGCGCGTCCCGGGTGGAGCGCGCGCGCCGGACGCTCAACGAGATCCGGGAAAGCGGCGCAACGGATCTCGCGACGCTGTCGGTGGCGGCACGGCAGATCCGCCGCATGACACGCACCAGCGGACGGGCGTCGTCCGGATGAGCGTCGGCTACGTCGCGGAGGTGCCGGTGCGGTGGTCGGACATCGACATGTACCAGCACGTCAACCACGCCACCATGGTCACGATCCTCGAAGAGTCGCGGGTGCCGTTCCTATCCGAACCGTTCGGAGCCGACATCACCACCATCGGTCTGCTGATCGCCGACGTCCGGGTGACCTACAAAGATCAACTGCGCCTGGTGGATTCGCCGTTGCAGGTGACGATCTGGACCAAACGGCTGCGGGCGGTCGACTTCACGCTGGGCTACGAAGTGCGGTCGGTCAACGCCGACCCGGACTCCAGGCCGGCCGTCATCGCCGAGTCGCAGCTGGCGGCCGTGCACATCGAGGAGCAGCGCCTGGTGCGCTTGTCGCCTCATCATCGGGAGTACCTGCAGCGGTGGATTCGGTAGCCGAGCGCGGGCTGTGGCTGGCCGATCCGGCCCACCGCGCGGACCTGGCCGCGTTCGTCGATCACGCCATGCGGCTCGACGAAGCCGCGGTCATTCGTATCCGGGCCCGGTCGTCTGGTCTGCTGACGGCCTGGGTGGCAACGGGTTTCGACGTCCTTGCCAGTCGCGTGGTGGTCGGCAGAGTCAAACCCGACGACATGTCGGTCGCCGCCGATGCGTTGGCGCGCGGGCTCGCGGCGGCCTCCGAGGAGGGTTACGTGGATCCGGGCTTTGCGATGGACTCGGCCTGGCGGGGCGGGCTGCCGCCGGAGTCCGGCTTTACTCACCTCGACGACATACCCGCGAAGTTGGTGCTCGATCTGGCGCAACAGGGGGCGCAACTGGCTAAAGAGCACGGCGGTGCCCACGGGCCGCCGGTCTCGCTGCTGGACCAGGAGGTCCTCGAGGTCAGCTCCGGCAGCGGCGACGTGGTGGTGGGAGTGCCGATGCGGTGCGTATTCGCCTTGACCGCAATGGGTTTCCTACCTCAATCGGCGGACGCGGTCGGCGACGACGAGTTGGTTCGGGTCCGGATCTCACCGGCCTGGTTGCGCATCGACGCCCGGTTCGGATCGGTGTACCGGCGACGGGCCCACGCGGCGCTGCTGGTGCACTGACCTGTTGGAATCAGCCAGAGTTTTTTCCGGGCCGTCAGGTGCCGTACACCATCCACAACGGCAGCACGGCGTTGAGGTAATCCATGAACTTCTTCAGGCCGACGCGGTGCTGGCCGTAACCGTAGGGGTCTTCGGCGTACTCGGGAAACGCGATGCCCAGCCCGAACAGTCCGGGGGCGATGATTCCGTTCTGCGGGTTGTAGTCCAACGGCCCCCACTGCGGCGTCGCGGGCAACGTTCGGGGCTGAAAGCCGACCGTGTAGACAGCGTGGTCGCACTCCTGCAGCCTTTCTTCGAATTCCGGACTCGCCACCCAGCACCGCTCCAACCGGTCGGGGTAGGTGCCGTCGATGTTCTCCCGTGCCCACTCAGCCGCCCGGCCTTTCAGCCCGGTGTCATCGAACAGAATCCAGTCATCAAGGTAGACAGCGTATTTGAGTGGGCTGCGGTAGAAATTGAGCACTTTGGCCACGGGTAGCCGCAACAGATGCGGCAAGACGATCATCGTCGAGTGCGAGGAGCCGAACACCGCGACGGTAGCCCCGTCCAACCGCTGATCGGCCAGCCGTTCCGGGTCCAGGGCGACCTCGACCGGTATCTCCTTCAGGTGCGGATAGGACAGGCTTTTGGGGACGGCGCCGACGGCCAGGACCACGTTCTGCGATTCCACCTCACCGAGTTCGGTCTCGATGAACCACCGTCGTTGCGTCAACGTCAACGTGGTCGCCGTCGTCTGTAGTGTCTGGACCCGTTCCTGCAGGTGCCGGGTGACCCACTGCAACGGATCGGCGACCAGGGCCAGGGCGCAAGTCTCCTCGGGATCGACTTCGTTGAGCGGCAGCGGCGGCGCCTCGGAGAACCGAAATGCTTTGGATCCGTTCAGATATTCCAGAAAGGTGCCGGCGATGGTGTTACTGGAGACCGGCCGCCACTTGAGACCCAGGTCGCCCGCGGTGAAGGCTGGGTCGATCCAGGCGATGCGGTCCTCCGGGACTCCGTGGTCGAGCAGCCGTCCCACCGCGGCAATGCCTGCCGGTCCCGCTCCGATCACTGTCCATGCGTAGGGCGTCATGCATCACATATAGAGCAGCGGGTGACGAAAAGCGAAACGGCTCTTACGCCAACCAGGCCGCGCTGTTCGGCGGCAACTCGCCACCCACCAGCGGCGAGCTGGTCAGGATCACCTCCCCAACGGGAAGCGCTATCGGGCGGGCCGCGGCGTTGAGGACGCACACCAGACCGCCGCTGCGGCGGAACACCAGGGCACGGTCGGGGGCAGGCAGCCAGTCGATCCCCTCGCCGTCGAATTCGGCACGGCTGCCGCGTAATTCGAGTGCGGTCCGAAAGAACGACAGTGTCGAACCAGGATCGGCGCGCTGCTTTTCCACCGTCAGCGCCGCCCAGTCGGCCGGCATCGGCAACCAGGTGTCGGCGTTGCTGGAGAAGCCGAACGGGGGAGTCTCGCCCGACCAGGGCAGCGGAACGCGGCACCGGTCGCGTCCGCGCTCGGTGTGTCCTGAGCGTTCCCACGTCGGGTCCTGCAGCACCGCGTCGGGAAGATCCACGTCCGGCAGACCCAGCTCTTCGCCGTTGTAGAGGAAAACCGCCCCGGGCAGGGCGAGCATCAGCATCAGCATGGCCTTCGCCCGCCGCAGCCCGATCTCACCGCCGCCGTATCGGGTGACCTCGCGGCCCACATCGTGGTTGGACAGGGTCCAGGTGGGGGTGGCGTTCTCGAGGGCCGCGGCCGCCAGCGAGTTCTGCACGGCCTCGCGGATCTCCGCGGCGTCGAATTCGGTGCGGGTGAGCCGGAAGTTGAAGCCGAGATGCAGTTCGTCGGGGCGCACGTACTCGGCCCACTGCGCGTTGTCGTGCACCCACACTTCGCCGACAGTGACCGCCGCGGGGTAGTCGTCCATGACCGCGCGGATATCGCGGTGGATCGCGTGCACATGCGGCCGGTTGAACCGCGGGTCGTCATCACGGTGGCGCAATATCTCGACGTTCACCTCCGGTGCGTCCGGCAGGCCGGGGGGTTTGGCCATGCCGTGCGCGACGTCGATGCGGAACCCGTCCACGCCGCGTTCCAGCCAGAACCGCAGCGTCTTCTCGAAGTCGTCGAAGATCTCCGGGTTGTCCCAGTTGAGGTCGGGCTGCTCGGTGTCGAACAGGTGCAGATACCACTGACCTGGGGTGCCGTCCGGCTCGGTGACCCGGGTCCACGCCGGCCCCCCGAATACCGACTCCCAGTTGTTGGGCGGCAGCTCGCCGCCGGGCCCCCGTCCGTCCCGGAAGAAGTAGCGATCCCGCTCTGCGCTGCCCGGCCCGGCGGTCAGCGCGTCCTGAAACCACGGATGCTGCGAACTGGAATGGTTGGGCACCACGTCCATCGTGACCCTGATGCCGCGCGCATGCGCCGCGGTGATCAGTCGCTCGAAGGCGGCGGTCCCCCCGAACAACGGATCGATCTCCCGCGGGTCGGCGACGTCGTACCCGTGGTCGGCCATCGGCGAGACCGTGACCGGGTTGAGCCAGATACCGTCCACGCCAAGCTGTTCGAGGTGATCCAGTCGCTCGGCCAACCCATCGAGGTCACCGACGCCGTCGCCGTCGCTGTCGGCGAACGAGCGCGGATACACCTGGTAGAACACCGCGGACTGCCACCAAAGGTCTTTTTGATCGCCCATCAGAAGGCCGAGTTGACCAGGGAGTGGGCGGCCATTTCCAGGTACTGGAGCAACTGGCGCCGGTGCTCGTCATCGAGTGTCTGCGCATCGACCGAGGCGACCGCGGTGTGCATGCACCGCAACCACGCGTCGCGCTCGATGGGGGTGATCCGGAAGGGCACATGGCGCATCCGCAGCCGCGGATGCCCGCGCCGGTCGGAGTACGTCCGCGGGCCGCCCCAGTACTGCTCGAGGAACATTCGCAGCCGCTCCTCGGCCCCGCTGAGGTCCTCCTCGGGATACAGGGGCCGCAATATCTCGTCCTCGGCGACCTGCTCGTAGAAGCGGGCCACGATCGCCTCGAACGTCTTGGCGCCGCCGACGGCGTCGTAAAAAGATTCAGGTGTTTGATCCATCGCGCTCCATTGTGGGCCACCGCTGTCCGGGCTGCGATCGCTCCTGGTGTTCACCGGATCGACACGGCGCGGCTTGAGACAATTGGCGTGCGATCGGCAGCAAATCGTGGTGGACTGTCGGCGGAGGATTTATGGCGCAGCGCAACAAACGCCGCAGCCACCGAAGTTCCGGTGCCGCGGCAAACGGAACCGGGCCTGCGACCGCGTCGTGTCTGCACAGCGTTGATACCCACCCCCCTACCCGCTCGGAGACCGCATCAATCTGGAGTCGTCGGCGCGTGCTGCTGCTGAACTCCACCTACGAGCCGCTTACCGCGTTGCCGATGCGACGCGCCATCGTCATGGTGATCTGCGGCAAGGCCGACGTGGTGCACGACGACCCGACCGCGGCCGTCATCCACTCCGCGACCCGCTCGATCGCGGTGCCCTCGGTGATCCAGCTGCGTTCCTACGTGCGCGTGCCCTACCGGGCGCGGGTTCCGATGACCCGGGCCGCGCTCATGCACCGCGATCGCTTCTGCTGCGCCTATTGCGGGGCCAAGGCCGACACCGTCGACCACGTCGTCCCGCGCAGCCGCGGCGGGGACCACTCCTGGGAGAACTGCGTCGCGTGCTGCTCGACGTGCAATCACCGCAAGGGCGACAAGCTGCTCACCGAGCTGGGCTGGTCGCTGCGCCGCACGCCGCTGCCGCCGACCGGGCAGCACTGGCGGCTGTTGTCGACCGTGAAGGAGCTCGACCCGTCGTGGGCGCGGTACCTGGGCGAGGGCGCGGCCTGAATTAGTTGGGTCCTAACTGCGCCGGTCGAACCTGTCGTGGGATACGGTTTGCGTCGTGAGCATGATGGAGATTCACCTCATTTTTGTCGGCATCCCGTTGGGGTTGGCGATCGTCCTCGGGTTGATCTTCCTGACCCGCAAGAGCCCGCACCCCGCGACCTACGACCTGTCCCAGAAGTGGACCCACGAGCCCATCCTGTGGGCCGCCACCGATGAGGCCGTCGGCGGACACCATGGCGGGCACGGATCGGAGTTCACGGTTGGAGGTGGCGCAAGTGGCACATGGTGAAGTCGCGACAATCGACCCCGCGGACCTGCCCCGGGGCTGGGTTCTCACCACGAGTGGACGGGTCTCCGGCGTCACCGAACCCGGTGAGCTCTCGTCGCACTACCCGTTCCCCATCAACGACCTCGTCGCCGTGGACGACGCGCTGAAGTACGCTTCCCGGGCGTCCAAGGCGCGGTTTGCCATCTACCTGGGCGACCTGGGCGGCGACACCGCGGCGCGGGCGCGCGAAATCCTGGCCAGGGTCCCGACACCCAACAACGCCGTGTTGCTTGCCGTGTCGCCCGATCAGAGTGCGATCGAGGTGGTCTATGGCTCGGAGGTGCGGGGCCGTGGCGCCGAATCGGCGGCGCCGCTCGGCGTTGCCGCCGCCTCCTCCGCGTTCGAACAGGGCAACCTGATCGACGGTCTGGTCAGCGCGATCCGCGTGCTCAGCTCGGGGATCACACCGGCTTAGTGGGAGCCGGTCGACGCGCCGGGTCACCGGGCGCCGAACGTGAAGCCACGGCGAAATGTGGCGCTCAATGTCAAGTGGTTAGTGCAACGCGGTTAGGCGGCTTGATCGAGCAGGGCTGCTAAGCGTTGGGCGGGGGTGTC
>NZ_LQOY01000017.1 GCF_002101675.1 Mycobacterium gordonae
GAATTCGAAGCAATCATGACCACACCGGCCAGTCAGGCCGCGTGACCGAAACTGTCACCTGATCGTGCAGCAGACCCCACCGCCTGGGCACACCGAACATCCACCGCCGCTTGACACCTTACGCACCTGGGATGTCTAGACGGCCGCTAGGCGATCGACCGTAACGGCTTATTTGCCCTGTCCGGGGTACCGGTACAGCCGCTGATAAATCCAAGACTCGGAGCGGTCGAAGCTGCGGCTGATCGACATGGCGGTGATCGTCGGGTCGGCGGCCAGCAGGGCGCGCACCTGGTCGCACCACTGTTGCAGCGGGAGATCATCACCTAGCTGCCGCATCTCATCATCGGTCAGCAGCCGCCCTCGCTTCGCCGACAACGCCGCGCTCCGACGGACCCGACTCGCGGCCGGCCACTGAGACCTCGGCCGCATCTGTGCGCGCGCCCGATCCGGATTGCGTGACCGGTCCAGGTTCGCGACGTGCTCGTCGCGGTGCAACTCCCACGCCTGCGACATCTTCTGACGGATCTCGCCGGCAATCAGAACCGCGGTCAGCTCCAAACCGTGGCGAGCGCGATACTGAGCACCGGAAAGGCCATGGGTGCGCATCGCGTGAGTCGCCAGATGCAGGAACGCGCGGCCACATTCGTGGCAGACGAGATGGCCGTTCTCGTCGGTGGTGAGCTGGCCGAAGGCGCCGTGGCCATCACGATCTCCGACCCGCATAGCTGATCACTGTAGCCAGGCGCGAACCCGGAGGTTGATCACTAAATTATCCCGGCCGTCAGAGCGGCACTAAGTGACGATCGGCGCTGAGGCGGTAGAGCGGGTTTTGCGCCGCGGCGGAACGGGTTTTAGGCCGAGGGGAGTGACTGAGGCGCAGCCTTCGCCGGTCTAGGGTCAGGCCGTCGCGAGCTTGTTCGACTTGGTCCTGTTGCAACGCGATGTTGGCCAGTGTGCTTGAGGAGATTGTGGTGCCCCGTATCGGCGCAGGACGGCCCCGAACCCGCCCCGAAACGGTGATCGCCGACCGCGCCTACACCAGTGGGGTCACCCGGCGGATGCTGCGCAGTCGCAAGATCACCGCGGTCATCCCGCAAAAGCGGGACGAGATCGCCGCCCGCGCACGCCGCGGATCGGCCGGTGGCCGCCCCCCGGCCTTCGATGAAATCCCCTACAAGCAACGCAATCTCGTCGAACGAGCATTCGCCATGCTCAAGCAATGGCGCGCCCTATCCACTCGCTACGACAAGCTCACCATCGTCTATCGAGCCGCCGTTGTCCTCAGCGCCTGCATCACCTGGACCCGCCATTTAGGGGACATGCCCTAGCCACGGCGGCGGTCAGGGCTGCGCCGGAGCACAGCACCGCAATTATCCTGTGGAGCACAGCAGTTGGACCTTTTCGGTGGTGTCTGGCTTATCGGGTTCGCGTGTTGTTGCTCAACGAGCCAGGTTTGGTTGTCGGCGTTGCGGTCGCGCGTGGTGTGCGCTTTCGGTGTCGAGGGTATCCAGGCGCGCGGTGGCGCGGGCGATGGCCCAGCTCAGGGCGGCGGCCGCGCACCCGAACGCGAGGAACAGAGCGGATGTGGTCATCGCGGGGTGTCGTTTCGCCGTGGTGTTTGCGGCGCTGGCGGTCCGTCAAGGGGTCGCCTTAGTAACGGAACGAAACTGGTTGTTTTCGTGGTCGTTTGGCCGCGGCTTACGAATGACCTTTGCGC
>NZ_LQOY01000018.1 GCF_002101675.1 Mycobacterium gordonae
GCGGGGCCGGCGGCCCCGCCGGCCCCGCCGTTGCCACCGCGGCCGAAGAAGGCGGCCGAGCCGCCGGCCCCGCCGTTGCCGCCCGGCGCTCCCGAGCCGCCGTTGCCGCCGTTGCCGAACACCCAGCCGCCGTCGCCGCCGTTCTGCCCGGTTCCAGGGGCGCCGTCCGCGCCATTGCCAAACAGCGGGCGCCCAGTGGCAGCGGCGGTGGGCGCGTTGATCGCTGCCGAGAACGTCTCGCCCAGCATCTGCAGCTGCGCGGCACCCGTTGCCTCGGCTTGCGCGTACGCGCCGCCGGCTCCCTCTAAGGCCCGCAGGAACTCGACGTGGAAGGCCTCCGCCCGGGCACTCAAGTCCTGATATTGCTGCGCGTAGCCGCCGAACAGAGTCGCGATAGCCGCCGACACCTCGTCCTGCGCCGCGGCCAGGATCCGGGTGGTCGGGGCCAAGGCAGCTGCGTGCGCCTCGCTGAGGCTCGACCCGATGCCGCTCAAATCCGCCGCCGCCGCTGCCAACGCGTCCGGCGATGCGATCAAATACGACATCGTGGTCTCCCGCCCGAAAAGGATTCGCTGCAGGACTACGGTCGCGCTTGCGCGAACAGGCAAACTAGGGACTTTCGTCGTTACCCCGGGGGCTATCGGTCCCGACCGGAAACGGCGGTGGGCGCGCCTCGTTAGTCGGCGGGCCCGATGAACACCAACCGATACTTTCCGATCTGGATCTCGTCGTGGTTACTGAGCACCGCCGAGTCCACCGGTTGGCCATTGACGTAGGTGTTGTTCCGGCTGCCGCAATCGACGACGCGGAATTCGCCACTGCCCGTGTGGAATTCGGCGTGCCTGCGGCTGACGGTGATGTCGTCGAGGTAGATGTCGCTGAGCTGATGCCGACCGGCGGTCAGGACGGGTCGGTCCAGTCGGAGCTGCGCTCCTGTGTTGGGACCGCGCGTCACGACGAGCATGCCCTGGCCCGGGCGCAGCTCTACGACGTCTTCTTCGGACAACAGATCAGCCACAGCTGCCGAGGTGCCTGAGAGGTCAGGGCGCCATGCGACGGTGTCGGCCCCGCGAGCCCGAAGTGTGCTGCTTTCAACCGTCAGCTGCCCGCTCATCGCCATACCTCCGTGTACGCCGTCGGCGAATTCCCATTTATCCGACCATCGGGACAATGTGTCGCGGTAGGGACTGAAGTCCCCTTCGGTGGGGACTCGGGACTCACCTGACGGTCCCCCCTCTCCCGCCGAGGGTGAATCTGGCGACGCGACGCGACGCCCCGACGGCGCGTCGGAAAGTTCACGCTCGTCGCGAGCCGCGCCGCCTCACAGCCGCAGCGCACCCTCGGCCAGTTCGTCGAAACGATCCAGCGCCTCCTCACCGTCGGCATCGATGCCGCGCAGTGGCCCGCGATCGGCGAGATACCGCTGGGCAAACAGCCGCGCGACGAGCGCCTTGCGCTCAGCGCCCCGCGTCTCCCGTTCCCACGCTGCCTGCTCTATCAGCAGCGCACCGGCGTACACGTCGCCCATGAACTGGGCGAGCGGGAACAGCCGCGCCTCGGCCACCGCGCCGTCCAATTTCTCCCACGCGGTGACCGCCGCGTCCAGGTCGTCGATCCGCTCGGCCACCAGCGCCGTCGTGGGATCGTCGTCGGAGACGGACACCGCGTCACGCAGCCGGGTCAACAACGCCTCGTGGGCGCGGGACTGCTCGATGCCTCGGCGCACGTCCAGACAGAGGATGTTGTCCGGACCCTCCCAGATCGTGTTCACCTGGCCGTCGCGCAAAAGCCTTGCCACCGGCCATGTTTCGATGTACCCATTGCCGCCGTGGATCTCGATCGCGTCGGATGCCGCGGTGATGCCCAGCCGGGCGACCCTGAGCTTGGTCACTGGCACCGCGATGCGCTGCCGGGTGCTGCGGGGCTGCCGGTGATTCACCGCCCCGGTGCCGTCGAACACCAGCGCCTGGGCGGCCTCGACGTCGACGATCAGCTCGGCGAGCTTGCGGCGCATCAGCGGCTTGTCGATCAGCGCCTCGCCGAAGGCCCGGCGCTGCCGCGCATAGCAGAGCGACTCGACCAGGGCGCGGCGCGCGTTCGCCAGCCCGAACAGCGCAATGCCCAGGCGAGCGGCGTTAGTCAGCTCCATCATCCGGCCCAGTCCCTTGCCGTCCGACGGGCCCGACTCGCCGGACGGCTCGCCGGAGAGCAAGAAGGCTTCGGCGTCGACGAACTCGACCTCGCCGGAGGCGACCGAGCGGGTGCCCAGCTTTTCCTTCAGCCGCCGCACCCGCACCCCGTTGCGCGAACCGTCCCGGCGGGTGCGCAGCACCAGGAAGTTCGCGACACCGCGGCTGGAATCGGGTGCGCCCTCCGGTTTGGCCAGGACGACGAAAGCCTCACCGGCGCAATTCGAGGCGAACCACTTGAAGCCGTTGAGCACCCATGCGTCGCCGGCCCGCCGCGCGGTGGTCTCCAACGCACCCAGATCCGACCCGCCGGTGCGTTCGGTCAGCAATTGCGCTGTCTCCCCGGCCCATTCGCCCGAGTCGAACTTGGCCAGCACATGATCGCGCACGTCGGCCGGCGCGTAGGCGGCCACCAGCGACTGGACCATGCCGCCGCCGGTACCCAGCGCGCAACCCATCCCGATGTCGGCCTGGTTCAGCAGGTAGTTCGACGCGAACATCGACAGCGACGAGCGGAAACCTGCGCCGCGGCACGCATCCCGTAGCGACCCCTGGGCATCGAGCACCGCGCGTTTGGCCGCCGTGAACGACGGCGGCATCACCACGCGGCTGACGTCGTGGCCCCAGCGGTCATAGCGTTCCAGCCGCGGTGGATTGCGGTCGGTTTCCTCGGCCCAGCGTGCCACCGGTCCGCCCATTAGCTCGCCGATCTCGTTCAGATGAGGTTCCACGACGGCCAGCTCATCGGGCTTGAGGTAGTACGCCATGGTGAATTGCAGCGTGGGATCGGTGCGGTACCAATTGAGGCCGACGGCGCCGGCGTAATTTTCGGTGTGGTAGCGCTGCGACTTTTCCGGCGTCGAGAAGGGTAGCCGGTCGACGGCCTCGAGCTCGTAATCGCTCATGCCGCGACGGTATTACAGATTTGGACTCCCTATACCGGAGCCACGAATTCCGAGGTGTAATACTCGCCCGGCGCCTGGTTGTGCGGGTTCGGGGTGGTGACCATGACCCACACGCCGGTGGTGCCCTGCTGCAGCGGAGCGGTGATGGTCACGTTGGCTTGACCGGCCGCGTCGGTGTCGACACCGGTGAAAGTCGTGCCCGGGTCACCGGGACCGCAGGTCGCCGACGTCGGACGCGGCACCTGTATCAGGCCGACGTCGTAGTGCACACCCGGTTGGTTGGAGATCACCAAGTTGATGTCGGCGCTCACGCTCGAACCCGATGGGCGGAATATGACGACGCCGCGCCCCAGCGAAGTCCGCGGCGTCTGCACCGCGGTCTGGACGGCGCTGCCGTCGCAATTACGTAAGACGGAATTGATCGGCACCGGACCGGTCGCGGCGGCCATGCCCGTCCCGAGGGTGGCCGTCGACGCGGCCAGAACAGTGAATACCGAAGCACAAGTCCCGAAGCCAGTCAGTGCGCGCATCTTGCCCGTCCCATTCCGCCCATGAAGCCGTGGTGAACTTGTCAGTTATTGACTTCCGGTTGGGCAGCTAAACCTGCACTTGCGTCAATTTGTCAATCCGCGGAAATGGCGTTGCGGGCCGAGCTGAACACGCTTACCGGTTTTCCGACAGCACCAGATAGTCGGTCAGCGCATTACCCACCGCCACGGCGCCTAGCGCGGTGGGATGCAACGGCACGCTGGCGCCTTCGGTGACGTAACCCTCCACATAGCGATCGCTCGCCGGCGCGCACATGTCGTGGCCCTCGGACAGCGACCGGGTGTCGAAAAACTCGACGCCCTTGTCCGCCGCCAGCTGGCGTTGCCGGTCGTCGAGTTCATCGACCTTGGCTTGCAGATAGTTGGCGTCGTTGGGCAGCAGTGGTTGATCGGGGAAGCAGCCGCCGGGGCGGACGAAGATTCCGTAACCCACCAGGATGATGCGTGCCCTCGGCGCATCGGCACGCAACTGGTCGATCATCGTGGCCCACACCGGCACCTGCTCGGAGATAGTGGTGGAAACCCGGTCGACGTTGTTGACGACGAACCCCGCCGTGCAGGGTTTCGGATTGGCCCCTTTGACTTGGCAGGACTCCGCGTCACCCGCCAACCCGACGTCGTTGGCCCCGATGGTGACGGTGATCAGGTCCGTCGGGGGACCGACCACGTCGAGTTGTCGGGGGATCAGCCCGTGGTCGGTGCGCTGTTCGCGGTTGACGACATCATCGGTGGTCGCGCCGCTGCAGGTGACGTCGTGGAATGCCGCCGCGGCGAGGCGGCGTGCCAGCACGGCCGGATAGTTGTTGGTGGATTTGTGGCATCCGCGCGGCGCCGCCGGCTCCGGCACGCCGGGGGCGGCCGCGAAAGAATCGCCCATCGCGACGTAGTTGGAGCGGGCGGCCGAGCCCGGGCCGGCCGTAGGCGTCGCCGCGCATCCGGCGGACGCAACGCTCACCAGCACGGTGACCCCAACGCCCCTCGCCCACATGCCTTCCAGTGTTTCATCCCTGAGTGCGGGCATAAGGTGATCCGGTGCAGGGCACGCACTTCGGGCGCTACCGGTTGCAGAACGTCATGGGCCAGGGCGGCATGGGCGAGGTGTGGCGCGCCTATGACACGGAAACCAACCGGACCGTGGCGATCAAGCTGCTGCCCCCGCAGTTGGCCACCGACCAGACGTTCGTGCACCGGTTCCGCCGCGAGGCCGAGGCCGCGGCGCAGCTCAACAACCCGCACATCATCCCGATCCACAACTACGGCGAGATCGACGGCCGGTTGTATGTGGATATGCGGCTCGTCGAGGGCCGCGATTTGGAAGAGAAACTGGCCAACGGACCACTGCCGCCACAGCGGGCCGTGCACATCATCGAACAGGTCGCCCAGGCCCTGCGCGCCGCGCACAAAGTGGGCCTGGTGCACCGCGACGTCAAACCGTCCAACATCTTGCTTGACGACGACGACTTCGCGTACCTGATCGATTTTGGTATCGCCCGCGGCGCCGACGACGCCGGTCTGACAGGTTCTCGGGAGATGATCGGCAGCTGGCACTACATGGCGCCGGAGCGTTTGATGGCCCAGGACGCCGACGCCCGCGCCGACATCTACGCGCTGACCTGCGTGCTGTACGAATGCCTGACGGGCAACCGTCCGTACCCGGGCGACTCGCTGGAAAGTCAGGTGACCGCGCACCTGACGCTGCCGCCCCCGCGACCATCGGCCACCCGGCCCGACCTGCCGGCCGATTTCGATGCGGTCGTCGCCAAAGGCATGGCCAAGGAACCCGCCGACCGGTACCAGAGCGTCACGGAACTGGCGGTCGCCGCGCAGGAAGCGCCGCTGGACGCGGATGCAGCCAGCAGCGCGCCGACCGTGGCCGCGCCCCCGGCGACCGCCGTCGAGGCCAAGCCGCCGCTGCTCGCGCGGATGAGCCCGCGGGCCCGGATCGCGCTCGGCGCCGTCCTGGTCACCCTGGTGGCGGCCGTCGTCGTCACCACCACAATCCGCGTGCACAGCGCCGGCAACCAGTCGTCCCCGTCGTCGGCTGCGAAGCCGTCTCCGCCGCCCTCACCTGGGTCTGTTGAGGTCGTGATGCCGTTCGCCGGGCTCAATGGCCCGCTCGGTATGGCGGCGGACGGCGCCGGCAACCTCTATGTCGCCGACAACGGCAACAACCGCGTGGTGAAGTTGGACGCGGCGACCATGGAACAGAGCGTGCTGCCGTTCCGCGACCTCAGGTATGCCGTCGGCGTCGCGGTCGACGGCCTCGGCAACGTTTACGTCACCGACTCCTACAACGAGCGGGTGATGAAGCTGGCGGCCGGCGCCGCGAGCCAGACGGTGTTGAAGCTGGAGCGGATGGGTCCGCACGGCGTGGCGGCGGACGCCGCCGGAAACGTGTACGTCGCCGACTGGATCAAAGACCGGGTGGTGAAGGTGGCGGCCGGTGCCCAGACGGCGTTGCCTCTCACCGGTCTCGACGGACCCGAAGGGGTGGCGGTCGATGGCGCCGGCAACGTCTACGTCGCCGACCTGGGCGACGGGCAGGTGACCAAGCTGACCGCCGCCACCGGCGCCCAGACCACGGTGCCGTTCTTCGGGCTCGTCAAACCCTGGGGCGTCGCAGTGGACGGCGCCGGCAACATCTACGTCAGCGATTCGGGCACCGGGCGGGTGGTGAAGGTGGCGGCGGAGACCGGAACGCAGACGGTGCTGCCGTTCCCTGAACTCGACGGTCCGCGCGGGTTGGCCGTGGACGGCGCCGGCAATCTGTACGTCGCCGAGAGCGGGAAGAATCGCGTGCTGAAGCTGCCGAATCGGTGACCGCATGCCACCCGCCGCATCCAGCCTGAAAATCTGCAGAGGAAGTGCGAGTAGCTGCCTGCGAGAATTCAGCCTCGGTGAATGCGCGAGAGCCGAGCTAGGGCTTGATTGCCCGGCTAGGGCTTGATTGCCGAGCTAGGGCTTGATCCGAATCTGCCCCGGCGACCACAGCCCGCTGCGCGTGGCCTCGCCCAGGTCGAGCCGCGCCGGCGGCGCGTCGACCAGGGTGTCGAACTTGCGCAGCGAGCCCCAGTCGCGAGCCCAGTCGCGGGACAGGTAGGTCGCCATGACGTGGGCGCGCAGCAACAGGTCGGTGATGCCGAGCAACCCGCCGTTGACGCCGTCCTCCCAGGTGTCGGTGTCCAGCTTCTTGGCGCTGTAGTCAGGCGTGATTCTGAACCGCGGAATCTCGGTGACGCCGTTGGTGTGCAGCATCGGCTGCTGGCACGGGAACGCCAACCCGACCGCCCAGTCCAGCAGCACGGGCTGCGTCGAACCGACGTATTCCTGCAGTGACCGCAACTCGGGCACCCGCGGCGGCGTCACCGCAATCCAGTCCTCCGGCGTCAACGACAGGTCCTCGGCCACCACCCGGACCGCGACGGCGTCGGCGGGCATCTTGTCCCGGGCGAAGCGCAGGTTGCGCCACGCCTTGGGCTGCTCGCCGTAGAGGTCGTCGGGCACCATCCGGCCGGCCGGCACCAGCGCGCCGGGGCTGGGTCGGGCGTACTCAAGCACCACGGTCTGGCCGGAGGTGTAGTGGTGCAGCACGCTGTTGCCGGCGATCTTGCCCGCGGCGGTGATGACGACCAGCGGATGTCCGTCATCCGGCTTGGGCAGCTGGTACCAGGCCGACGCGAGCCGGCTCTGCTGCTGGGCGCCCGCGGTGTAGGTGCCCGCCAGCGGCACCCGCGCCGGGTCGAGCTGGTACGGCAACGGCACGGTCGAGCCGTTGATGCCCGGCGTCTTCAGCTTGGTGGGCGCGTCCCAGTCGTAGTCGGTGCCGGGCTGGTTGGGCTTCATCACCATGGCCTCGGCGACGGTGTGCTCGGGCACCCCGTTGGGGGAAAAGCCGACCGGGTCGCTGCCGCCCAGCGGGCCCAGCGGGCCGTAGTTGCCGGGCAGCGGTGTCATGAAGCCCTGGTTGGGGTCCGGTTCGACGAGGACGTCGTCGGCCAGTCCACAGCCACCGGCGAACGCCCGCAGGTTGGACCAGCCGTTGGAGTAGGTCGGGTACTGCCGGACGACCCCAATTGCCATCGACGCCACGAACACCAGCGCCATGAAACCGGCCCCAAGCGCAATCGGCGCTTGGGAGGGCCAAGTCAGCAGGCGGGCAAGCCGGCCCTCGCCACTGCCCCGCGGCGCGAAGTGCAGCCAGGCCGCGTAGCTGGCCGCCAGCACGAACAGCGCGAAAAATACCGTGCTGACCGTGATTCCGCCGAGCTTCGGCATGGTGGAGTTGAACGGCACGCCGTAGCTGGACACGTACCACCACCCGTTGGTGGTGGCGAAACACAGCGCTACCACGAAGAACACCGCTGCCAGGAATGCCATCCGGTTGCGCGACCAGCGCAGCACCGACGGCGACACCAGCACCGTCGTCAACGCCGCCATCGCCGCACCCACCGCGGCGAACAACCCGAAGTGGTGCACCCACTTCGTCGGGGCGAACATCAGGAAGAACATGGTGCCGAAGATGACGCCCATCAGCCGCCACGCAGGACCGCGCGCCACACCGGGCACCCGCTTGCGGCGCAGCATGATGAACACCGCGGTGAACAGGCACAGCGCGGCGATCAAGAACCCGAACCGGCGCGACAGCGAACCGTCGACAGTGGGCAGGAACAGGTAGTAGTAGCGCAGGTTCTCGGTGTACCACGCCTGGCTGGGGCCGATCTTGCTGCGGACGCGGGTGGCTTCCAGCACCGTCGACAAGGTCTGATCAGCGAACACCACCGTCAGGATGACGGTGCCGGCGGCCAGCATCGGCGACAGCAGCGGCAACGTGCCCACGAGCCGGCGTCGCTTCACCAGAATCCGCAGGATCGGGCGACCGCCGGCCACCAATGCGGCCACCGCGATCAGGCCGGTCGGTTGCACACCCAGGGTGAATGCCGCGGTGATGATGGCCAGCGCGGCCGGCGTCAGCCGGCTGTACCGCATCGAGCGTTCGATCAGCACGTAGGTGACCAGCGATCCGAGCGCGATGATGCCTTCGGGGCGCAGCCCGTTGTTGAACGGCATCCAGGAGGTGAGCAGCACCATCGCCGCCGCCCAGTTGGCGGGTTTGCTGGCGGCCACCGCCGGCCCGAGTCGGGGCAGCACCTCACGGGACAGCAGCAGCCAGCAGATCAGCCCGGCGAACAGATCCGGCAGCCGCATCCAGATGCTGGCGTCGCTGACGTGGGTCATGAGTGCCAGCAGGTTGTAGTACCAGCCGAACGGGTCCTCCGGGCTGCCGAACCAGCGGAAGTAGTTCGACATGTAGCCGGCGTGGTCGGCGACGCGCGCCATGCCCAGGATGTAGCCGTCGTCGGAGGAGTTGGCGCCCATCACGTGCCAGAGCAGGAAGGCGAAGATCACCACACCGTCGAGCAGGGTAAAGGTGCGCCAGTTCGCTGGAATCCAGCGGCGCATCCGATGGCCGTCGAGCTGGTCAAGGCGCCACAGGGCAATCAGCGCGACGATGGTGGCCACAATCGCGCCGACCATCGCGAGCAGCTTCAGCGTGGTCGGAGTGCTGGAAAAACGGGTGTCGATGGTCGCCGACAGGCTCAGCTGGGGCGGCGCCGGTCCGGTGAGGTCGGTGAACACCCCGACGATCTGCGGGCGCAGGTTCGGGTCCGGGAAGCCGCTGCGCAGTGGGGCGCCGCGCGGGTCCTTCAACCCGATGAACTCTGCGAACGTCCCGGCATGCGTGGAGCTGATGTCGATGCGCTCGCACTGCGGCGACCGCATCAGGTCGCGCGGAACGGACAGGATCACGACGTTGCGGTCGGTGACGTCCACCCGTTGCGTGCTGACCACGACGAACAGGGCGTTGAGGTTGGCGTCTTTACCCTGCTTGGGCGCGGTGCCCAGGATGACGCCGCCACCCGGCGGCATGTCGCGCTCGATGCTGCACGGCACCGAGGCTTTGAAGTCGACGGGCGTGAGCGAGATCAGCGGCGAGGTAACGCTGTTGAGCTGGCCGTTCTGCGGCCAGTTGAGCATCGCCGTGGTCTGTACGACCGGGAGCAGCGGCGTGGCGACCGACAGCACGAACCCGATCAACCCGGCGATCGTCGCCACCCACCGGGTCACCTTGGTCTCGCGAGCAGACACGTAGGCCCCCGAAATGGCCCCTTTTTGGGGGCTTTCGCGTCTGCTCGCGCTGGTTGTCATGGGAGGGCCCTAATCGGTCCTTGCCGGCTCCAGCCCGGCACTGTGATCACTCCTTGCTGCACGACGGCTTCGGGAGCCTGTTCAGCCGGAACCAGCCGGTGATACTGCTCCACCGAGCCCCAGTCGCGGTACCAGTCGCCGCTCAGATAGGTCGAGATGGTCGACGTCCACAACAGTCCCTGAGTGAACATGAACGGCCCGCCGGTGGACGCGGCCTGCCACAGGTTCGACGAGACGGCGGTCTGCTTGTGGTCGGGCAGGATGCGGTAGTCCGGTAGCTCCGCGATGCCCAGGTGCTCGGAGAACGGGCGCTGGCACGGGAAGTTCGCCGCCGTCGCGATGTCCATCAGCACCGGGGTTTGCGACCCGATGAGCCGCTGCAGTGGCTCCAGTTCCGGCACCCGCGGCGGCGTGAACGCGAACCACTGCTCGGAGCTCAGGTTCGGGTCGTAGGCGACGATGCGAGCCACGTTTGCCTCCGGCGGGGCCCAGGCAAACGGGAACCGCAGATTGCGCCAGGCCGGCTGCGGCCCGAGGTCGATCGGGAACACCTCACCGAGCGGCTGGGTGCTGCCGTCGGGCTTGGCGATGCCCCACTGCAGCTTCAGTGACTGGCCGTACATGAAGTCGCCGTCCTCTTTGTAGGACCAGATGGCGCCGGCGGCCGAGACCACCACCAGCGGGCGGTCCGCACGGCGGGGCGGCAGCTGGTACCAGGCCGAGGTGGCGCGGGCGGCGAGGGTGTTCTCGCCGTAGCTGCCCATCACCGGCGTGCGCGCGGGGTCTAGCCCGAACGGCAGCGCCGCGTGCGAGCCGTTGATTCCGGCCGGGCCCTTGCCGCCGGCGGTCCCGGCCGAGTCGGTGATCGCCGCGTTGGGTTTGTTGGGGGAGGCGTCGGAGTTGACGACGCCGGGCTTGCTCACCACCGGGTCGGACTTCAGGTCCTCGCCCACGCCGTCGGGTTTGAAGCCCACCGGGTTGACGCCGCCGAGCGGGCCGTCGGGGCCGAACTCCTGTCCCGGAACGGGTTGCAGCATCCCGGCGTTGGAGTCGGGTTCGGCGAGGACGTCGTCGGCCATTGCGCAGCTGCTCGGTGACGTGATGGCCGCCAGGTTGGCCTTGGCGGTGGTGTAGAGCGGGTAGCGGAACACCGCGCCCTTGGCCAGCGAACCGACTTCACCGGCCACCATGATCACCGCCACCACCAGCAGCGGAGTCGAGGCCAGCACCCGGTTGCGCCGGTTGTTCTTGACCTCGGTGTGTCCGGCGTAGTCCATCCGGAAGTGGTACCAGGCGCCGAGCAGGCCGGTGAGGATCGACAGCGTCAGGAACATCGACGTCACGGGGTGGCTGGCGACGACGGGCTGGATGTCGTACCAGGGGACCCCGTAGTTGCCGACGTAGAACCAGCCGTTGATGCCCGAGGTCGCCCAGGCCAGCACGAACAGCAGCGCGGTCACGTACAGCGCCAGGTTGCGCCGGCTGTGCAGGCCGATCCGCGCGACGGTGAAGGCCGTGAGGCCACCCAGTGCACCGGCCAGCCCGGCGAAGGCACCGAACTGGATGGCCCACTTGGTGGGGGTGAACGTCAGCAACAGCAGGCCGATCGCGGTGGTGCCGATCAGCCGCCAGGCCGGTCCGCTGGCCAGCCCGGCCACCCGGCCGCGGCGCAGCAACACGAAAAGCATCCCGAACATGCACAGCAACAGCACCAGCACCGCGAACCGGCGCGCCATCGAGCCGTCGGCGTTGCTCTCCACCGTGAGGAAGTAGTAGCGCAGGAAATCCTGGTACCAGGCGATCGTCGGCCCGACCGTGTACTTGATCCGCGCCGACTCGGCGGCGGTGGCCAGCGTCTGGCCGTGGAAAACCACCACGGTGATCAGCGACAACGACGCCGCCAGGGTGATCAACGGCGCCAGTCGGCCGTCCGTGTCGCGGCGGCGCCGGATCGTCTGCGCGATCGCGCGGGCTCCGGTCAGCAGCGGCGCCACCGCGATCAAACCCTGCGGGGCCAGCGTCACGGTGAGCATCGCCACGATGATCGCGACGGCGGCCGGGGCCAGGCGGCCCAAAGCGATGGACCGCTCCACCAGAATCCAGGTCAGGATGACGCCCAGGGCGATCAATGGCTCCGGCCGCAGCCCGTTGTTGAACGGTATCCACGCCGCGACGAACACCGCGCCCGCCGTCCACACCGCCACCCGGTTGGCGCCCAGCCCTCCCACTGCCGGACCCAGCCGCCGTAACACGAAATGGCTGATGAGCAGCCAGCAGGCGATGGCTGCCAGGGTGGCAGGAAGACGCATCCACACCCCGGCGCTGCTGATCGCCGCCATCCGGGACAAGACGCTGAAGTACCAGTCGAACGGCGCGTCCGTGGTGCCGAAGTAGCGGTAGTAGTCGACGGTGTAGCCGGCCTTCGGCGCCACCCTGGCGATGGTCAGGTTGTAG
This sequence comes from Mycobacterium gordonae, assembly GCF_002101675.1. Classification (GTDB taxonomy): domain Bacteria; phylum Actinomycetota; class Actinomycetes; order Mycobacteriales; family Mycobacteriaceae; genus Mycobacterium; species Mycobacterium gordonae. The sequence continues at coordinate 12,304 of NZ_LQOY01000018.1, forward strand.
CCGTCATCGGACGACGTGGCGCCGATCATGTGCCAGAGCAGCAGGGTCCCGATCACCGCGACGTCGGCGAGCCAGGTGGCCAGGCCGGCCCTGAATTTCGGCATCCGGGGACGCCAGCTGCGCAGCGTGTGGCCGCGGCTCAGGCGGTCCAGTGCCGCCAGGGCCGCGACGGCGCCGAGCACCGCGAGGGTACCCAGCACCATCGCCAGCGTCTTGAGTGCGGTGGGCCGCAGGATGAAGCGGGTGTCCACGTCGACCTTGGCCGACAGCCCCGGTTGTGCGGGCACCTTCAAGTCCGTGAATATCCCCCCGACCTGCGGCTTCTTTTCCGGCGCAAGTCTTCCGGCGGCACCGGGGATGCCGACGAAATCGGCTCCCGCGCCACCGGCGTCGGCCCAGACGTGCAACACATTGCATCCGCCGGCCGCGATCTGGGCGCGCGGGGCCACCGCGGCCACGGTGTCGCGGAACGCGACCACGACGGAGTCCTTGTTCGCCCGGACGAACAGACCGTGCTTGCCGGTCTGGAAACCGTCGGTAGGCAGCGTGGAGACCACCAGTCCGCCGGCGGGAGGCAGGGTGGCGATGGCCGTGCAGGGGATCGAGATGTCGAGGTCGCGGGGCGCGCCGGACACCAACGGAGCCGTGATCTGGCTGATGTTGCCGTCCGCGGTGTTGCCTTGCGGCCACAAAATTGTCGCCGTGGTCTGCCGCACCGGAAGCAGCGGAACCAGCAGGCACAGCACCAGACCGGCGATCCCGGAGGCGACGGCGACTAACCGGGCGATCCGGTGGGACCGCTCATTACCGTCGGGGGACACGAGGCTCGATCGTAGGCGACGGCGCTGAGTGCCTTTTGGACGCGGGGCCGCGCTGTCGCTTCCTGGGTCGGCTCGCCACACCGAAAATGGCGAGCCTGCGTTCAATGGACCTCCTGTAGAGGTCACAATTGAGCCAGACAAATGGCCAGGACCCTTGATCATCCGGAAGGCTGGCAGCGCCCATGACGACGAACTCGGCTCTCGGGTTTGGTGTGCTAGGGCCGCTGCAGCTGTTGGTGAACGGCGAGCCGGTAGCAGTCGGCGCCGCCAAGCAGCGGGCGGTGCTGGCGGTGCTGTTGATCGATCGCAACCGGCCGGTGTCGGTCGACTCATTGATCGACGCGGTGTGGGACGGTTCCCCCGTGCCGGCGGCGCGGACCAGCATCCAGTCCCATATCTCCAACCTGCGCCGGCTGCTGCGCGACAGCGGCGCCGACCCGGTGCGGGTGCTGGCCAGCGCCCCGCCGGGTTACCAGCTCAACGTCGCGGACACCGACTACGACCTGGGCCGTTTCACCGCCGCGAAGGCCGCCGGAATCGAGGCCGCCGCGGCCGGCCGGTTCGAGGAGGCCAGCAGCCACCTGTCCACGGCGCTGGCCGAGTGGCGCGGCCCGGTCCTCGACGACCTACGCGACTTCGATTTCGTCGCCCCCTTCGCCACCAAGGTTCTCGAGGACAAGGTGGCCGCGCACAGTGCCCGCGCCGAGGCCGAGATCGCTTGCGGCCGAGCCGATGCCGTGATCGGTGAGCTGGAGGCGCTGACCGCCGAGCATCCCTACCGCGAGCCGCTGTGGGCGCAGCTGATCACGGCCTACTACGTCACCGAGCGCCAATCCGACGCACTCGGGGCCTACCGGCAATTGAAGACGGCGCTGGCCGAGGGGTTGGGTATCGATCCCGGCCCGACGGTCAGCGCCCTGCATGAGCGGATCCTGCGCCAGGAGCCGATCGTCATCAAGCAGGCGGTCAAGAGCACCCGCAAACGCAGCCGGATCGACACCCGGGCCACGCTGTCGACGTCGGTCACCGCCGCCCTGTGCGACCGCTTCGGACGGCGCTACCAGCTCAACGGGGCGACCACCCGCATCGGGCGGTTGGCCGACAACGACATCGTGCTCGACGACAACGACGTCAGCCGCCACCACGCCGTCATCGCCGACACCGGGTCGGGTTTCGTGATCACCGATCTGCGCTCGACGAACGGGGTAGAGGTCCGGGGCGAACTGATCCGCGGGAGTGCCGCGCTGGCGCACGGCGACAGTGTCTCCATCGGGGGCTGCGAGTTCGTCTTCGAGATCCGGCCCGCCTGAGGCTATCCGTCGTCCGCCCAGTGCGGCACGAACCTCAATTTTCTGTGCTTGAGCTCCTTCAGCCGGCTTCCACAGACAACCCACCGAACAACCCGGACAGGTCACCAATGTCAGTGATGGATGGATGGATGGTTGGTAGCTGTCGGCAAGTTGCCTCATGTCGAGATGCGCGCGACGGAGGTATCGATGCCTCACGTGAGCGTGCGCGCTTGGTGAGTGCCAACGTCAGCCCCATCCATCGGAGGTACGCGCGCATTTCTGGCGATTCGACGGAGTCGGTAGATGCGAGTACAATCGAACGTATGTTCGAACAGCCGGACGTTACGCCGCACCCCTCATGGGAGGGTAAGCCGTTCAGTGAGTTGTCCCAGCCGGAGCGGGTGGAACGGTTCGACGCACTGATGGGGCAGATGTTCGAGCAGCGCGAGGGGTTATTGGGCAAGACCGTGGAATCGGTGGGGTGGGTGGCGCGGGTGTGTGGGGCGGCGCGGGTGGTCAATCAGGGTACGGCCGCGGAGTTGGTGGCGATCGGGGAATTGTTTGCCTATCGGCTGGCTCGGGGTGGGGAGACCGAGGATTGGGCGATCGACACGATGAAGGCGGTGGCCGGGGAGGTGGCGGCGGGGTTGCGGATCAGTCAGGGCCGAGCGGAGACCAAGCTGCGCTATGCCCGGGCTATGCGTGAGCGGTTGCCGCAGGTGGCGGCGGTGTTCTGCGCCGGGGACATCGACTATGAGGCGTTCACGACGATCGTGTTCCGCACGGATCTGATCGAGGACCGTGAGGTGCTGGCGGCGGTGGATGCCAGGGTGGCTGCGCGGGTGACCCGCTGGCCGTCGTTGAGCCGATGGCGGTTGTCGCAGAAGGTCGATGCGATCGTGGCCCGCGCCGATGCCGATGCGGTGCGTCGCCGCAAAGAGGTCCAGGCTGATCGGGAGGTGTGGATCGGCCCGCCGCTGGACGGGTTGGCTCAGATCGAGGGGCGGCTGCGCAGCACCGACGCCACGGCGTTAGACCAGCGGCTGTCGGCGTTGGCGGCTACGGTGTGCCCGAATGATCCGCGCAGCAGCGCCCAGCGCCGCGCCGAAGCATTAGGGGCGCTAGCCGCCGGAGCGACCCGGCTGGGTTGTGAGTGCGGACGCCCCGATTGCACCGCCGCCGGCCGTAAGCCCTCCTCGCCGGTGGTGATTCATGTGATCGCCGAGCAGGCCACCCTCAATGGTCACGGCGACCAGCCGGGGTGCCTGTTGGGCGCCGAGGACCTCATCACCCCCGAGCTGTTGGCCGAGTTGGCGTTGACCGCTAAGCAGGTGCCGCTCATCCATCCCGGCTACGCCGCGCCGGAACCCCAGTACACCCCGTCGAAAGCGTTGGCCGATTTCGTGCGGGCCCGGGATCTGACCTGCCGCTGGCCGGGCTGCGATGTGCCGGCCACTCACTGCGACCTTGACCACACCATTCCGTACGCCAACGGCGGCCCGACCCACGCCGGCAACACCAAGTGCTACTGCCGCACGCATCATTTGATGAAAACGTTCTGGGGCTGGACCGAAAAGCAGCTCGCTGACGGCACCTTGATCCTGACCTCCCCGGCCGGGGAAACCCACGTCACCACCCCCGGCTCGGCGCTGCTGTTTCCCAGCCTGTGCCGCGCGGTTGGCGGCATGCCCGCCCCCGAAGCGCAGACCCCACCGGCCGATCACTGCGCCGAGCGCACCGCGATGATGCCTACCCGCCGGCGCACCCGCGGCCAAGACCGCGCGCAGCGGGTGGCCGCCGAACGCCGCGCCAACCACCAAGCCCGCACCGCCCGGCCCGCCGCTGCCGCGGACTACTTCGCCCGCGCCGACAACCGTCCACCAGACCCCGACGCCGAACCCCCGCCCTTCTAAGGGTCGGTCACCGTTTCACGCAGAGGCGACGGCGAACAAGCGCCACTCGCCGCGCACGCCCTTGAGCTGGTGGGCGCCGCGCTCCTCGAACCGCAACCCCGAGCCGATCAGCAAATCCCGCAGCATGCTCGACACCACCACTGTCGCCAAGCCCGCCCCCGAGGTGTTGACCTCACGTCCTCGGAACCGAGCCAGCTGCGAACGCACGATCGCGTCATGCGCATCCAACAAAGCACGCCAGTCCCGATCGCCCATCTCCGCAGCGCGCCGTGTCGAGTCCACGATGTCGGTGAACAGCACGGTGGCGAGCACCCTGTTGCTGCCCGGTGAGGAACTCGGCGATCTCCTGGAAGGACTCGCGCCATGGTTCGACGAAGTGGTACATGTTACGGCCAGGCAGCTCAACGTATTTCGCACCGGCAATACGGTGGGCGACGTAAATGCCCGCTGTCGGCGGGATGGTCTCGTCACTGGAGTGATGGACGACGAGGGTCGGTACGCGGATGGTGGGAAGCACTGCCCGAACGTTCAACTCGGACAGGAGCGGCATAATTGAACCCACGGTCGCGGGGCTCGCCGCCAAGCGCTCTTCACGGGCCCAGGTGGCCCGGATCTCCTCATTCGGCATATCCGGATTGTGGACGCGTTGCGTCGTCCCAGTTCCCCATACCGCGACCGCGGCATTGAAGAGATCCGCCGAAGTGAGCCCATCGGTGCGGTCAGCCTCCTGATTCGCGAATACCTCGAGCGCGATGAGCGCGGTGGTGCGGGAGGGATGGGTCGCTGCGAACAGTGCCGCAGTTGTCAACCCACCACCGACCGCGACCAAGACGGCCTCGCGGCTGTCCAGGTCACCTAACACGGCAGTGATGCTGTCGGCCCATTGCTCCAACGTCGGTCGCGCGCCCGCACTGACCGGATCGGAAACTCCGGTACGAGGCTGGTCGAAGAAAATCAGGCGCCCGAGCGAGGTCATCGCCTCGACCCATCCTCGAACCGAAGGCAGCTCGGGAAGCGCCTCGCAGCAGAAAAACCAGTTGGGCACGAATACATATCGCCTCGCCTTCAGGCGACGCGCGATAGGCGACGTGCAAGTTCCCGTTCAGCGCGTAGCGCGTCTCGGACAACACCGCAGCAGTCTAAGACGGTGAGCTACCCAACGAGGGCTCTTGGTCTCTGCCCGCTCAGCTCTTGCGCAGCGGCGCGGGATCCCAGAACCCGCTGCGCGTCACCGTGCCCAACTCCAGCCGCGCCGGCGCGGCGCCCGGGTAGTACGGCGTGAGGCGCTGCAGCGCACCCCAGTCCCGGAACCAGTCGTCCTTGAGGTAGCTGGCCACCGTCGTCGACTGCGTCAGCAACTCGGTGATACCGAGGGGGCCACCGCCGAGGTGGTCCATCACCGGCGAATTGGCCTCCGCGCCGAACCGGTCCGGCAGGATCCGCCACTTTGGTGTCTCGTCGACACCGTTCTGATGACCGAACGGCCGCTGGCACGGGAATGCCAGCCCCACCAGCCAGTCCAGGAACACCGGATCCGACGAACCCACCACGTCCTGCAGCGTGCGCAGCCGCGGCACCCGCGGGGGAGTCAGCCCGATCCAGTGCTGCGGGGCCAGGTCGTCGTCGTCGGCCACCAATCGGACCTGGGTGGCCGAATCGGGGATGGCCGCCAACGGCGCACGTAGGTTCCGCCACGCCGGCGCCGCCCCGACGTCAGCGAAACCCATCGACCCGCTGTGCTTCCCGGCCGCCGCTTCCTCGTCGGTGGCCCACTGCACCTGGACCTCGCGGGCGTCGAACCGGCCCGCGGCCGTCACCACCAGCAGCGGCGTCTTGTGCCGTTCTTCCTTGGCCGGCAGCCGATACCAGCCCGACCGCAACATCGCCGGCACCTGGATGCCAGCGCGCCAGCTGCCGAGCACCGGGGTGCGCGACGGGTCGAGGTTGAACGGCAGCCGGGCCCGGGAGCCGTTGATGCCCGGCGCGGCGGTGGTGCCGCCCTCGGTGCCGGCCTCGGTGCCGGTGATCACCCCGTCGTCGTTGGCGAAGTTCCGGTCTCCGGGACGCTCCATCACCGGGTCAGCGGAGACGTCGGCGGGAATTCCGTTGGGAGTGAACGCTTCCGAGAGGCCTGCGCCCAGCGCGTCACCCACCGGCGCGGACACCGGCGCCAACATGCCGGCCTGCGGATCCAGCTCGACCAGGACGTCCTCGGCCAGACCACAGGTCTTCCCGGTCAACGCCTGCAGGTTCGAGCGCCCCACCGACCACGCCGGATACTGGAAGATCATCGCCTGGGTCAGCGACACGACCTCCATCACAACCAGCAACCAGGTCGCAATTGCCAACGGCGACTGCGTGAAACGCGTTAAGCGGGCACCGAACCGGGTCCTGGGCGGTCCGTCGTCGTTGGTGGCGACGAAGTGCAACCATGCGGCGATCAACAGCACGACGACCGTCAGTTCGAGCAGTGCCGTCGTCAGTGACCACCGCCATTTGGGGAACGAATTCGACCACGGCACACCGAAATTCGACACATACCACCAGCCGTTCACGCTGGCGAACGACATGGCCATCACGAACAGCACGACGGCGGCGAACACGGTGCGGTTGCGCCGGGAACGCATCGCGGCGCCGGTTACCGCGACCGCGGCCAACGCCCCCAGGGAACCGGCCAGGCCGGCGAACACCCCGAAGTGGTGGGTCCATTTGGTGGGGGTGAACATCATCGCCAGGAACGAGATGATGGTGATGCCGATGATGCGGCGGCTCGGCCCGGCCGCCGTGCCGGGAATCCGGCCCTTGCGCAACGAGATTGCCACCGCGATCGCCAGCGCGAGGATCAGCGCCAGCACCGCGAACCGGCGTGCCACCGACCCGTCCGGGCTGGGCATGAACAACCGCTCATAGCGGATGTGTTCGTCGAACCACTTCAGGCTGGGGCCGACGGCTTGCTTGAGCACGGTTGCCTGGGCTTCACCGGCAAACGTCTGGTCCCGGAAGATCAGGATCGCGGTGACGGTGGTGGCCGCCAGTATCGGCGAGATCAGCGGCAGCAGGCCGAACCGCTTGGAGCGGCGATGCAGGATGGTCCGCAACGGTCCGATCGCCACCAGCAAGGCACCGATCGAGGCGATGCCCGTCGGCCCGGAGAACAACGTCAATGCACCGATGATGCACGCCGCGGCCACCGGCAACAGCCGGCTCGTGGCCACTGCGCGCTCAACCGAGCACCAGGTCAACAGGATGCCCAGGGCGATGATCGGCTCCGGCCGCAGACCGTTGTTCAGCGGCAGCCAGACCGCCAGGAACATCCCGGCCGCCGTCCAGGCCGCCGCGCGGCTCTTCTTGACGGAATGGCCCAACCGTGGGATCACTTCGCGGCTGATCACCCACCAGGACGTCAGCGCCATCAGCAGGGTGGGCAGCCGCATCCAGACACTGGCCGTGGTGACGTGCGCCCACATCGCCAGTAGGTCGTAGTACCAGCCGAACGGCGCCTCGGGCGTGCCGAACCAGCGGTAGTAGTTCGCCATGTAGCCGGCGTGTTCGGACACCCGCGCCATGGTCAGGATGTAGCCGTCGTCGGAAGTGTTGGCGCCGACGAAGTGCCACCACACCAGGACGGCGATCACCAGCGCGTCCAACGCGCCGATCGACCACCAGCGCGACGGCAGGAACCGGCGGTGCCGGGTGCCGTCGGCGGTGTCCAGGACGTGCAGCGCAACCAGGGAGGCTGCGGTCAGCAACAACCCGAGGATCATCGCGGTCAGCTTCAGCGGTGTAGGGGCGCTGCTGTAACGCGTGTCGACGGTCGCGGAGAAGCTCAGACCCGGCGGAGTCGGTCCGGCCAGGTCGGTGAACACCCCGACGATCTGGGGGCGGAAGTCGTAGCCGCTCTTCTCGCCGCGCAGCGGTGCGCCGGGATGTTCGGTGGTCGGTCCCTGCTTGAGGCCGACGAATTCCCCGATGACCCGGTCCGCGTGGGCGGTGAAGGTCAAGCGCTGACAATCCGGACCCAGAACCTGACTCAGCGGCGCCGCCACCACCGGCACGTTGCGCACGATCAGCACCAGGTCGCCGTTGACCCGCTGCAACAGCAGGCCGCGATCGACCGCCTTGGGCGCCTGCTTGGGCACCGTCGACAACAACACCGTCTTGCCCGTGTTCTGTGGCCCCTCCAGCCCGGCCGCGGCCTGACACGGGACGCTGATGTTCAGATCGGTAGCCACATAGCTGATCAGGGGCGCCTCGACGCTGCCGAAGGTGCCGTTCTGCGGCCAGTTGAGTTGGGCGGTGGTCTGGTTGACCGGCAGCAGCGGGGTCGCCAGCGCCAGCACCGTTCCGAGCAGTCCGGCGACGACGGCAACAAGGCGAGCGAGCCGGTAGTTTGCTCCCGCGTCGCCCACGGACGTAGATGCTAGTTCAGGCACTCGGCTTACGGATGGCCACCACGAACGGCCCGATGGTCTCGACGGCAAAACGCGGGTCGCTGAACAGGGCGGCCTTGAGGTCCACCGTGTACCTACGGACGTTGGGCTGATTGGGGTAGACGTCCTCGGCCAGCCGCAGGGTGTAAGTGTTGCCGGCGCCCCGGCGCATGATGAACACGGTGGGCGGGGGCCACGGCAGCGTGTCCAGCGCCTGGATCAACTCGTCGGCGGTCTTCAGCTTCGACCAGCTCTCGATCTGCGCGGCGCGTTTGTCGAACTGGGCCAGCGGATTGGCGTAGTGCGAAGTCAGGCCCTGAAAACCCCAGTAGGGGTAAAACGACAGGAAGCTGTAGTCGGCCGTCATCACCACGGTCTCATCCCGCGGCCTGCCGGTGACCTTGGCGATGGCGGCGTCGACGGCCGGGTAGTACTTCTCCGAACTCGGAGGTCGTCGGTCACCGCGCTGCCCGTCGCCGTCGGTGTCGGTGTAGGCGATCGTGAGGTCGGGCCGGAGCACGTCGGGAATGTCCTGGCTGAACGCGATCGCTGCCGCCATTCCCAGCGCCGCGGCCACCGGCAGTACCGCCCGGCCGCGGGGGGCCAGCGCCTTGGCCGCCTCGACGAAACCGAACACCCCGGCGGCCACCAGGAGCACGCTCAGGGTCGGCTGCAGGCGAAACGACAGCAGCGTGGTGCGGGCCAGGGTGGCCAGCATCGACAGCAGCGACCACGCGTAGACCGCCAGCACACCGATCGCCAGGCCGCCGGCCCGCACGGATGAACGAGCCCGCACCACCAGCCACAACGCGCCCAGCATGCAGCCCGCCCCGAGCAGCGAGAACTGCAGCATGGGGAAGGTCAGCTCGGCACCGTCGGCGGGCAGGTAGTGGAAGGCGCTGACGCTGTTGCTGGTGGGAGAGCTCAGCGTGCGGAGCAGATAGGGCAGCCAGGTGATAGACGCGATCGCCGCCGCAATGACCCCGATGAGGACCAGCCGGCGCAGCGGGTCCACGGCGGCCTTGGCGCCGCCGGAGCGCCAGCGGGACGCCGCGAGGCCCAGCGCCATCAGTGTCACCGTGAAAGCGCTGTAGGCGACCAGCAGGGTGTACCAGGTGGCGGCGAAGCCCAGAAAGATGCCGGCGCCGACGATCGCCGCCCAGCCCCCAGATGCGTCCACCCCCGTTTCTTCGCCGAGCGTGGCCGTACGGTCGCGTTCGGCGTCGGTAGTGACTGTGGCGTCACGGTCGGCGGTAAAAGTGCGCCCGGCGGCCCGCAGGCCCGACCACGTCAGCACGAACACCGGCGACAGCAGCACGGTGATCATTGCGGCGTAGGGCTCCGGCGAGCTGTAGGCCAGCGTCACCGCCGCCGTCGCGATGGTCACCAGCAGCGCGTACTCGAAGCGGACCATCCGCGTCCACAGCACCAGCGCCACCGCCACCGCGATGGTGATCGACGTGATCGCCCACGGCTTGAACATCTCCCACGCCGGCGTCCCGGTCAGCGCCGCCGCACGCCCGCCGATCCAGAACCAGCCGGGCGGGTAGAGCGGCGGCAACCCGACATAGGTCATGTCGCGCAGCGCCGGGCTGTCGGCGAGCCGGGTCAGGTATTCGGTGCGGAACTGCTGGTCGACGGAGATGCCGAACAGGTACAGCTTGGTGGCGCCCAGCGGCATGCCCAGCGTCACCACGGTGAAGGCCGACACGAACACCACGCCGCCCAGCTGGGCCAGCCGCCGCAAGCGTCCCCGGCGGTACGCCCAGCCGACGGCGAACAAGCCGGCCAGGCAGCCCACCTGGCCGACGGTGGTCAGTGCATGCAACTGGTTGGACGACGGGAAAGCGGGCCACTGCACCTGGGAGATGGCGACCAGCGACACAACCGCCACCACCACGGCGACAAGAGCCGCCAGCGCCATCTGGCCCAGGGTGGCCAGCGCGTTGCGCATGCTCAGATGGGCAGCTTGCGGAAGATGCTCCGCGGAATGTGGCGCAACACCATCATCACGTAGCGAAATGCTGTTGGCGCCCAAACCAATTCCTTACCTTTTGCCGACGCGGTCACCGCGAGGTTAGCGACGTACTCCTTGTCGACGGTCAACGGTGCTTCCTTGACGTGGGCGCTCATCCTGGTTCGCACCTGGCCCGGGCGAATCACCAGGACCCGAACCCCGTACTCGCGCAGCGCCTCTGAGAGGCCCAGGTAGAAGCCGTCGAGGCCGGCCTTGGTGGACCCGTAGACGAAGTTGGATCGGCGCACCCGCTCACCGGCGACCGTACTCATCGCGATGATCTGGCCGAACCCTTGCGCGCGCATCTTCTCGGCCAGCAGCACACCCACCGATACCGCTGCCGTGTAATTGATTTCGGCGATCTGCACGGCCTTGCGCTGGTTCTGCCAGAGTTCCTCGGCGTCACCCAGCAAGCCGAACGCGACGATCGCCACGTCGATGTCTCCGTTGCCGAAGCACTCGTCGATCACCTTGGGGTGGGTGTCGGGTTCCAGCGCGTCGAAGTCGACGAGCTCCACCGACCGCGCGCCGGCCGCCTGCAGCTGCGCCACCGCGGCCTCACGGCCCGGGTCTTCGGGCATGGCGGCCAACACGATTCGCGCGGCCGCGTTCTGCAGGTACCGCTCGCAGATGGCCAGCCCGATCTCGGAGGTCCCGCCGAGGAGCAGGATCGACTGGGGATTTCCTACGGCGTCAAGCACCATCTAGAGCAGCTCCAAGCGTCGGGCCATGTCGGAGGCGAACACCCCGGACGGATCGACCTTGCGGCGCAAAGCGATCCACTCGTCGATCCGCGGATACATGGCATGAAAGGTCTCCGCGGTGGTGCGGGAGTCTTTGGCGGTGTAGAGCCGGCCGCCGAATTGCAGTACCCGCCGGTCGAGTTCGCTGACGAACTCGTTGAGGCCGGCTTTGATCGGGAAGTCGACGCAGATGTTCCAGCCCGGGATCGGGAAGCTGAGCGGCGCCTGATTACCCGGGCCGAAAAGCTTGAAGACGTTGAGGAACGAATAGTGGCCGCTGGCCTGGATGTCGCGGATGATCCGCTTGAATTCGTCGACGGCTTCGGTGGGCACCACGAACTGGTATTGCAGGAAGCCGGCCTGGCCGTAACCGCGATTCCATTCCCCGAACATGTCCAGCGGGTGGTAGAACTGCGTCAGGTTCTGGATCTTGCCCCGGTACGTGCCGGATTTGCGGTACCAGAGTTCGCCGATCGGCCCGAACGTGTACTTGTTGGCCAGCCCGTTGGGGAAGATGTCGGGAAACGTAAAAAGTTGCGGCGCATCGAATTTCAGCGGATTGCGGGCCAGCTTGTCCGGTAGCTGCGCAAGCGTGGCCAGCGAGCCGCGGGACACCGCCGCACGGCCCAGCTTGGGGGGCGCGCTGATCGCGTCGAACCAGGCGCTGGAATAGGTGTAGTTATTCTCGCTGCCGTCGCTGTGCAGGGCGATCGTTTCGTCCAGAGTGGCGGTGACGTCGCCGTCGGCGATGAAGTAGGCCGTCTCGGTCGGTGTCATCTCGATGGTGGCGCGCAGGATGATTCCGGTCAGCCCGTTGCCGCCGACGGTGGCCCAGAACAACTCGGCGTCCTCGCCGTCCGGAGTCACCCGCCGGATCTCGCCGTTGGCCAGCAGCACGTCCATGCTGCGGACGTGGTTGCCGAAGCTGCCGGCGCTGTGGTGGTTCTTGCCGTGAATGTCACAGCCGATCGCGCCGCCGATGGTGACCTGACGGGTGCCCGGCAGCACCGGCACCCACAGCCCCAGCGGCAGCGCCGCCTTCATCAGCTGGTCCAGGTTCACCCCGCCGTCGACGTCGGCGAGCCTGGTCTCGGCGTTCAGCGAGTGGATCTTGTGCAGCGCGGACATGTCGATCACCAGGCCGCCGCCGTTCTGCGCGTTGTCGCCGTAGGACCGGCCCAGCCCGCGGGCGATCACGCCCCGGCCGTCGGAGTCCGCCGCCCGAACCACCGCCTCGGCGATCACCTCGACGTCGGGGGTGCGCAGCACCTGCGCCACCGAGGGCGCCGTTCGTCCCCACCCGGTCAGCCGCTCGGGTGTCGTGGTCGTTTCGCTGCTCGACATCGTCAAAGAGGGTACCGCGCCCAAGGTACGGGTCAGCGGATGCGGAAGATCACGGTTCGCTGGACGATGAAATTGATCACCGTCGCGGTGCCCTGGGCCACCACGAACGCGACGGGCACCGCCCACCCGCGGTAGTGCAACAGTTCCAGACACAGATGGTTGAGTCCGACCTGCACCGAGAAGGTCACGGCGTAGAGCGCCATCACCGCGATGAACCGCGCGGTGCTCGGTGAGGCCTGGAACGTCCAACGCCGGTTGATCAGGTACGCCGTGATGGTGCCCACGATGAAGCTGGTGGCCTTGGCCAGGTCGACCTGCACGCCCAGCAGCTTGTACAGGATCAGATAGAGCCCGAAGTCGACGACCGCCGAGAAAGAGCCGGTGATGAGGAAGCGCAGCGCCTGGGTCGTCAGATGCAGATGCTGGTGCTGTCCGGGGTGTTCGGCATCTGGCTCCGGCGGCGGGATCATCGAGTGGGAGTTTAGGTGGGCAGCTTCACCGAGAGCAGCTCGACCTGGCTGGGCCCCTGCGGCGTGGAGTACGTGACCGTGTCGCCCGCCTGGTGGCCGGCGAGGGCTTGTGCCAACGGGCTGCGCGCCGTCAGCGTCTCGCCTTCGTGGCCCACCGGCGTTTCCTCCACGATCGAGATCACGTACATGGTGACCACTTCGCCGTCGGCGAACCGCAGCGTGACCTCGGTGCCACCGGGCAGCGTGTCGGAGGAGTCCACGTCCGAAGGCCCTGACTTCAACCGCCGGTCCAGCTCGTTGATCCGATCGGCGAGCACCGCCAGCTCGTCGGCACGCTGGATCGCTTCGGCCGCGTCCCCGTGATCACCCACCATCCCGCGGTCATTCTTGACCTCGATCTCCAGGCGGTCGTGCCGCTGCCGGAGCCGCTCCAGTTCGGCGGCGAGGTTGTCGCGCGCTGCCGCTGCCGGATCTGTGGACCGGGCTTCTTCGCTCACGACCACCCCTTTCGCCGAGCACCTATCGGGCGTTTCAGTGATACACCACAAAAGGCTGGGCGTCACTCATATCCCGCAGGCGTTTACCGCCGCGTATCACGCCGGGGCGCCTTCCTCGTCGTCGTACTGCGACAGTCCGTTGCGCACGGCGTCGAAAATGGCCAGTCCCTGTGACACCAGGCCACTGGTCACCTGACTGATCCCTTCGGCGCCGTTGAGCACGGTCAAATTGGACCCGGCCAACCCCCGCGCCGCCTTGTCGACGATCTCGGGCAGTTGGTCGATGATCATCCGGTCCAGCGCGACCCGGTTGTGCGACGCGGCGGCCTCGGCCTGAATCTTCATTTTCTCGGCATCGGCCACGGCCAGGATGCGGACCCGTTCGGCTTCCGCCTCGGCCGGCTTCACCACCTCGGCGACCAACTCCTGCTGGCGCAGTTCGGCCGCGCGCTGGGCCAGTTCGGTGCGCATGGCCAGCACCTCACGCTGGGCCTCGGCCTCGGCCAGCGGACCCGCCTGCGCCGCCTCCGCCTGAGCTTTGTCCACCTCGGCCTTGTACTGGGCCTTCACGATGGCTGTCTCCCGGGCGAACTCGGCCTGCTTGCGTTGCGACTCCTGTTCGGCCTCGGCGGCTTTCTGATTCGCCTGGGCCTGGGCGATCTGGGCCTGCTGCTGCACCGCGGCGTTGTGCGGGGCCGACATCGCCTTGATGTAGCCCAGACCGTCGTCGTCGATGGACTGAATCTGCAGCGCGTCGACGTTCAGGCCGATGCGGGCCATCTCCTCCTTGGAGCCGTCGAGCACCTCGGTGGCCAGCTTCTGGCGCTCCCGGATGATTTGCTCGACGGTCATCGAGCCGATGATCGAGCGCAGGTGCCCGGCGAAGATTCGGCCGGTCAGAACCGACATCTGGTCTTGTTCGGACAGAAAGCGCTGCGCGGCGGCGATGATGCTTTCCGTGTCGTTGCCCACCTTGAAAGCGATGACGGCCCGGACGTTGAGGGTGATGCCCTGCTGGGTGACGCATTTCTCGGCCACCTCCGCCTCGCACATCGCCAGCGTCAGGAACGCGGCCTTGCGGAAGAACGGGATGACGAAGGCGCCGTGCCCGGTCACCACGCGGAACGGCGCATTGCCTTTGGCCTTTCCGCCGGAAATCAGCATCGCCTCGTCCGGCGCGGGCACTCGGTAGCCGAGCATGGTTGTACTCCTTGTGTTTTCGTTGCTAGGGGAAAGTCGGGTCATTCCAGGGCTCGACGACGACGGTTCGTGGGCCGTGGGCCTGCACGACGAGCACCTGGGTGCCCTTGGGTAGCGGTTCGTCGGAGCGGGCCAGGAAGGTCTCCTTGGAGCCGCGCACCGTCAGCAGCACCTCACCGGCGCCCTCGGCGCCGCGGGTCGGAACGATCAGGGTGCCCACGCAACCGATCACAGAGGCGCTCACGGTCGCATTCTGCACCCTGGGCTACCTGGCGGTTACATTTCCAGGTCGATTCCGACGACCTGTGCGGCGTGGTCGGTGATGTCGTAGGCCGGGGACGCGCCGGCCACCGTATTCGGCAGTGGCCCGCCCGGGCGCCCGGCCAGTTGCGGGCGGACGGTCCAGGAGCCGAACGTGATCGGGACTACCGCGATCCGCGTGCCGTTCGGATCGGCGAGATCCTGCCCGTACCGCATCAACTGCCAGTTCTGCTGATGCGGATCGGCGGAAACCGCGTAGACGCGATCGAGGTTCCAGGCCGTCATCAGCCAATGCGCGTCGCGACCGGGAAACCGCAATGTGAAGCCGGCGCCCTGTGAAACCTCGACCGGCGCCGCGGCGAGCGCGGCGCGCAACTGTTCGGGTGAACCGGCCGACCTGAGCGTCGACGGGAGGCCCGTCAGGAAGGCGTCGAGATCGGTTGTGGCCCTGGCGTTTCCGCAGCCGACGCAGATCAGGCCGGTGACCAGAAGCAGCGCAAATGGCGCCTTCACACCCAGTCCTTCACCGGCAACGCGGTGAGCGTGAACACCCTGCTGCCGCTCTCCTGAGCGTCGATTCGCGACACCCAGGCCCGCCCGCCCGTCGCCTGGGCGACGATGCGTTCCACCGTCTCGAACACCCAGGCGCCCGAGGCTTCCAGGGCGGTGCTCTCCACGATTCGCATGTCGACCAGGTCGCGCTCGGCGAGCAGTTCGAACAAATCGCGCTGGGGGTCGTTCGAGGTGATCAACGTGGTGTGCCCGAACTGAGCCGCGAGCGCGGCGCGGATGTCGTCGAGGCACTCTGCGCTCAACACCTGGTCGTCGGATTGCCTTTCGTCGCAGGCGAATTCGATCTCGAAGCTGAGTGCGTAGCCGTGTAGGAACAGCCGCTTGCCGTTGTCGGACCAGGACCGCCGGCAGCAGTGCAGTCCGCCGAACCGCTTGCGCAGGTGAAAACGCGCCGTGCGTCCCACGGGTGCGTCATCGCGGTGCATGGTGGTCGTCTGGGCAGTGCCGGCGAAGGCGATCTCAGGCATGGCGATTGATCTTCTTTCTTGTTGCGAGAGTGATGAATTCACGTTGCTGATCAGCGTTGTCGCGCATCGAGCCGTAGAAGGCCAGGGTGGTGGTGGGGCCGGCCAGGGCGGCGCCCTCGCGCACCGGCGTGCAGCCGTACCCGGCTTCCACCAGCACACCGAGGCCGCGCGGGGCGAGCTGGTGGTGCAACCACAGGCCGATGCGGCTCGTCATCTTCTCCTGCACCTGGACGCCGATCGCGCACGCGTCGACGATGCGGGTGAGCTCGGCCGGGCTCAACCGCTCGGCGCCGCGCAGGTATCCGATGTGCACGACACCGTAGAACGGCAGCAGGTGCTGTTCGCAGATCGCGTTGAACGGGATCGCGCGCAGCAGCACCGGCCGGTCGAGCCGCAACTGCAGGATGCCGCTATCGGGACGGACGAGTGTTTGAGGCACCGCGATAGTGTCGTGAGGCGTCCTTGGAGGATTCTCAAAGGATTCTTGGAGCGTTCTTGGCGCGCCTCGCCGGCCGCGCTATCCGCAGAATGGGGCGAGGCGGATCGCGACGTCGCTGACGGCGAACCGGTGCAGGTACCAGGCACGACCACGAGGCACCTGCCGCGCTTCGGCGCGGAACAGTGCCGCGAACTCGCGCTTGAACCCCAGGCGAGGATACTGCCGCACCACCGCGGCACGGACGGCGTCTGGCACCTGGCCGCTGCGCAGGCCGAAGACGTCGACCGCAGCGCCCGCGGAAAGCAGGAATGCTTCGGGGCCGTGATCGAGAGCCACTCCGGGCGTGTGGTGAAGAGCGATGGCGTTCGTCACCGTCCGCTGGTCCTCGGGTCCTACTTGGTGCGCATCGAGAAAGGCGCGGGCCACGGCTGCGCTGCGAATAGTGAAGTCCACCTCGGGGACGGGGCTGGGGATACCGGTGTCGTGGAATAGCGAAGCCACATAGAACAGTTCCCGGTCGAAGCTGACTCCGTCGACGGCCGCGAGTGCGGCCCCCCAGGCGTACGAGCGCCGGGAATGGTTCAGAACGGCTGGTGGGAGCAGCTCGCGGGCTGCTGTCTCCGCGTCCCGGGCCAGCGCCGTGTCGGGCGGTGTCAGACTCGACGGATCGAGGGAGGTTCGCCGCCCTGCGTGCAGCCGCAGCGCCATCGCGACCCGTCCGCCGATGATTCCGCGGTGGCCCCGAAGCAGCGGGCGCGCGAGGGCGAGCTGCTCTGCGCGGTTGAGAACGCCGCCGGTGCGTTCGGTCCATTCGATCGTTCCGATCGAGCCGGGCTGGGTGCTGGGCTTCATCGCGGTCACCGGGTGCTTCCGGAGAGCGCGCGGGACAGCATTTCCGTGTCGCCGATGTGCTCGACGGCGACGATCAGGCCGTCGCGCAACTCGAATCGGTCGACTTCGTTGGCGCGTTCTCCGGCGAGCTCGACGTCTACTACGGCGAGCACCTTCTCGTCGCGGGAGAAGTATTCGATCGGCCGCACCGTCAGACCGTACTGCGCGATGTCGAAGAAGAAGCCGATGACCGCCTCGCGGCCCCGGTGTACCTGGCTCAAGCGGGTGCTTCCCGGCTGTGTCCAGACGACATCCTCGGACAGCGCGGCCAGCAGCTGCGGCAGGTTCGCACTCGCGAAGGCCTGGTAGAGCGACTCGACCGTGGCGATGCTTTCGTCCGGCATTGTGTTCTCCATTCTCTTTATAGTACGGTTCAAAAATGAACACTACTATAAAGATACGAACGGCGGCAGTCCAGATCAAAGCCGTCCTCGGTAACGTCGACCACAACCTCGAGGCGTGTGAAAGGCAGGCGGACCGCGCCGCTGCCGCCGGCGCCAGCTGGATCGCGCTGCCCGAGTTCTTCTCCACGGGCGTCGCATACCGCACCGACCTGAGCTCGAACGCCGCGCGGATCGATGGTGAGCCGACCCGGTTACTGCTGGATCTCGCGAGTCGCCACGGCATCCACATCGGCGGGTCGACTTTGGTCAGGGACGACGACGGGCACGTGCGCAACGCCTTCCTGCTGGCGTCGCCAGAAGGGCGGCTGATCGGTCGCCACGACAAAGACCTCCCGACGATGTGGGAGAACGCGCTCTATGTCGGAGGAACCGACCCGGGCCGGATCCAGGCCGGGGACCTGACCGTCGGTGTCGCGCTCTGCTGGGAGTTGATCCGTGCCCAGACCGTCGCAAGGCTGGCCGGTCAGGTGGACCTCGTCCTGGGCGGCAGCGGCTGGTGGAGCATTCCCAGGTGGCCGTTCATGGGCGGCGCCGCGGCTCGCAACCACCGGCGGGCGACCACGGCCCCGGCCGTGTTCGCCCGGCACGTCGGCGCTCCCGTCGTCCACGCAGCGCATGCCGGCGAGTTCTCGTGCCGGTTCCCGTTGTCGCCCGTGACGTACCGCGGGCATTGCGAGGGCGGCGCCCAGATCTGCGACGCGACCGGGAAGGTGCTCGACTTCAAGGGCCGCGACGACGGCGACAGCTACGCCATGGCCGACGTCGACGCCATTCGCTCGTCGGGCGCGCTGGCCAGCGACCGTTTCTGGTTGCAGCGTCGTGGCGCGGTCGCGGCGGCGGTATGGGCCTACCAGAACCGCCACGGCCGCCGGGTCTACGACCGGTTGCCGATGCCTGAGGCGGCACAAAGCGCGGCGGTCGTGGCATGAGTGCCACCACCCTCGAGCGCGCTCTTCCGCAGCGCACGGTCCCCTCCACTCTGGTGACATCCGGAGTGCTGGAACTCGCGGCCGGAGCGCTGTCGGGTTGGATCTACGCGGCAGTGCGCTACGACGACGGAGGTGCGGCGAAGTTGGGGATCAAGAGCGCTGCGCGCATCCGGCAGTGGCACCTTGACCTCATCGCGCTCGGTACCGGCACGGTGGCGGTCGGTCTGGCTGTGCCCGATGCGCCCACGGCAGTTCAGCGCGCGCTGGGTGCCGGAGCGTGGACGAACGCGATGATGTTCCTCCCGCTCGCCTACCGGCCGGGACTGCTGCAGAACCCGCTCTACCGGGCGATGGGGCTTGCGTCGTTCGTCGCCACGTCGGTGGGGTTCACCGGTGTGGCGGTCAGCGCCGTGGGCCGGCGGCGCGCAGCCCGTCGCTGACCACCGTCCGGCCCACCTCCAGGGTCTTCCGGAGCTCTGCGTCGTCGATCCGCAGCGGGTCCTCGCGCAGCGCCATGGCGATCACGCCGTTCCAAGCGCCCCAGAGAAACCGCATGGCGCGGGCAGCGTCGAGGTCGGAGCGAACCTCGCCGGCCTCGATCGCTGCCCGCAAGTCGGCCTCGACGGCGCCCACCAAATGCTGCACCCGTTCAGCGATGCGCGCCTCCGCCTCCTGCATGCCAGATGACGGTTCGAGTACCCGCAGGGCGATCATCTGGAAAGCGCCCGGATGCTCCAGGTGAAAGTTCAGGTAGGCGTCACCCGCTGCGAACACCCGCTCCAGCGGACTGCTCAGACCCAGTTCCGCCACTTTGCCCATCGCCGCCTCGTTGACAGCCAGGGCTCGATCGACCAGCGCGAGGTAGAGACCGGCCTTGCTCTCGAAGTGCACGTACACCGATCCCACCGACACGTCGGCCCGGTCCGCGATCTCGTCGATGGTTGTTGACTGAAACCCCCGCGACCGAAAGAGCGCCTCGGCCGCGTCGAGGATCGACGAAGCCGTATTGGCCTTTTTGCGCTGTGAGCGGGACATCGGGGCGGGGGAGGGCGACGACATGCGTCAACGGTAGCGGGGTCCTCACCACTCGATATTGTAGTTACGCTCAGAATTATAGTATCGTTCATTTTATGATACTTTCGCCGCGCTATTCGGGTCCCACCGTCGTCACAATCGAAGGGGATCCGGGTGACGTCGCGGTGCCGCTGGTCCGCCAACGCCTCCGGTTGGCGGAGCTGGCCGCCACCTTCACCGAGGCCGAGTGGTCCGCGCCGAGCCGCTGCAGCCAGTGGTCGGTACGGGATGTCATCGCCCACATCGCCGGAATCAATCCCCTGTATGTGATGTCCGCCGTCGCCGGGCTCGCCGGCGAGCCGACCCGCCTGATGCCGCATTTCGACCCCGCCGTGTCGCCGTTGCGGATGGTCGAGCAGGTGGCCGCCCTGTCGTCGGCGCAGGTGCTCGACCTGCTGGTCTCCTCCAACGCGGAGCTGATCGCGAGCGCCGAAGCGCTCGACGGGTCCGGATGGTGCACCTCGGCTGAGTCGCCCCTGGGCGAGGTGCCCATCCGGCTCGTCATGTCCCACGCGCTGTGGGACTCCTGGGTGCACGAGCGGGACATCGTGATCCCGCTGGGCATGACACCTACGGTCGTCGCCGACGAGGTCGTCGCGAGCCTGCGTTACGTAGCCGCTCTGACGCAGGGCTTTGCGTTCGGCGCCGGAATGGAATGCCGAGGACGGTTCGGCATCGACGCGACCGACCCGGATTTCCACTGTGTGATGACCGTCGACGACGCGGTGTCGGTGCGCGTCGAGCGTCCCGGTGACGACATACCTGTCCTGCGCGGGCCGGCGGTGCAACTGACCGAGGCGCTCAGCACTCGGCTGCCCCTGCCCGCGGATGCGCCGCCGGAATGGCGGCGGCTGCTGGCTGGACTCGAGTACACGTGGGACCTCGCTAGCCGCTGACGCCCGCTGTGCCGGTCCCGCCTTGGGATCCGGCGGTGCCGACGGCGCCACCGGCTCCGGCAACGCTACCCAGCGCCCCGGCGTTGCCGGCACCGCCTCCGCTGCCACCCGCGCCACCGGCCCCGGCGGTGCCCGCGGCGCCGCCGTCACCGCGCGACCCGGTCAGTCCGCCGGTGCCACCGGACGGGCCGGCATGGCCGCCGGTGCCTCCCGTGCCACCGGAACCTCCGGTCCCGCCTGCTCCGCCGGCGCCCCCGGCGCCGCCGTTGCCCGCCAGCAGACCACCCGCGGCACCCTGACCGCCCGTACCGCCGGCGACGGCGGCGACGGGGGCGCCGGCGGTGTCGGTG
>NZ_LQOY01000019.1 GCF_002101675.1 Mycobacterium gordonae
GCCGGCGGATGCGGGTAACCACTTGGCATTGCAACTCCTAAGATCCATGTTGTTGCAATGACCGTATGAATTTGCCGGCGGTTTTTTCGCACTGTGTTCACGCTCGGCGAGAGCCGAGCCGCCGGGGTCCAGCTAAGCGGGGTTGCGGCCGGTGAACGCGATCAGCCGCGTCAGCGGGTCGGCGTCGTCGGGCACCGAGACCGGGTCGTCGAATCCGGCCGGGCCGCGTTGTTCCGGCTTGATTACCTTCTGCGCCCATCCCAGTACGTATTCGGCCAGTGAATCCGGGGCGTCGACGTCGTGTCCGACGGCGCGGGCGTAATCCCAGGCGTGCACCAAGAATTCGATGGAAAAAACGGCGACGGCCACCCGGGCTGGCATCGAGCCCGATCCGAATGCGACCTCACCGTCCAGACCTCGCTTGTGCCAGGCATCCAACGCCTGCCTCGCGGCGGTGACCACCAGCTGTTCCACCGAATCGGTGTCGGGGTGCACGTCGAACTCCGCACCGGCCATGCCGCCCAGGCTGGTGATCGAATTCACCAGGTGCCCGGTCAGGTCCTTGACGTTGTACTCCGAGCATGGCGTCTGCTTCGACTTGTCCGAGCCGGCGACGGTGTGTAGCACCTGCTGCAGCACCCCCAGACTCAGTTCAGCGCTGCGCAGCTCGTCGGTAGGGGGTGATTCGGGGCCGGGTACCAAGTCATCGGGCATACCAGCCACGCTACGGTCTCGATATGGGCGAAACCTACGAATCGGTCACCGTCGAGATCAAGGACCAGGTCGCTCAGGTGACGCTGATCGGCCCGGGCAAGGGCAACGCGATGGGGCCCGCCTTCTGGTCGGAGATGCCGGACGTGTTCGCCACGCTCGACGCCGACCCCGACGTCCGCGCCATCGTGATCACCGGGTCGGGCCGGAACTTCAGCTACGGCCTGGACGTGCCGGCCATGGGCGGGGCGTTCACGCCCCTGCTTTCCGGTGACGCCCTGGCCGGGCCACGCGCCGCCTTCCACCGCGAGGTCAAGCGCATGCAAGCTGCGATCACCGCCATCGCCGACTGCCGAACCCCGACCATCGCCTCGGTGCACGGCTGGTGCATCGGCGGCGGCGTCGACCTGATTTCGGCGGTCGACATCCGCTACGCCAGCGCCGACGCCAAGTTCTCCGTCCGCGAGGTCAAGCTGGCCATCGTCGCCGACGTCGGCAGCCTGGCCCGGCTGCCGCTCATCCTCAACGACGGACACCTGCGCGAACTCGCCTTGACGGGCAAGGACATCGACGCCCAGCGTGCCGAGAAGATCGGCCTGGTCAATGACGTATACGACGACGCCGAGGCCACCTTGGCGGCGGCGCACGCCACCGCCGCCGAGATCGCCGCCAACCCCCCACTGACCGTGCACGGCATCAAGGACGTACTTGACCAGCAGCGCATCTCGGCAGTGTCGGAAAGCCTGCGCTACGTCGCCGCCTGGAATGCGGCGTTCCTCCCGTCCAAGGACCTGACCGAGGGCATCTCGGCGACGTTCGCCAAGCGTCCGCCACAGTTCACCGGCGAGTAGCGCTCAGCCACAGCGCTGCGGCCAGCCACCCCGTCGAGATCAGCAGTCCGGCGAACTCCAGCCACCCGACCGTCGCGCCGGCGCGGTGCCCGGTGTCGACGAGGTGGCTCAACGCGTGCAGCGCCCAGTGCGCGGTGGCGAACGCCAGTGCAGGCACTCGCCAGGACGGCCAGCGCAGCGCCGCCAGCAGCAACAGGCCCAGCGGCAACTCGAACGAGGCGTTGTCGAAAATGTAGTGGTCGTTGCGAACGCCGAACGCGCCGAGGCTGTCGAAGAAGACGCTTGGCGCCACGATCATGAACAACCCGAGGCCAACCGAATAGAACCCGAAGACGAGCAGGATCACCTCGACATAGCGTGCACGGCCTGTCATGGCTTCAAAGTTAGGCTGATCGTTGATGAACTCGACACCCGATGGCCGGATCCGTGTGCCCGCCGACCTGGACGCCGTCACGGCGATCAGCGAAGAAGACCACTCCGAGATCGACGCCGCCGCCGTCGACAAGATCTGGCAGGCGGCCCGGCACTGGTATCAGGCGGGCATGCACCCCGCCATCCAGCTCTGCATCCGGCGCAACGGAAAGGTCGTGCTCAACCGCGCCATCGGCCACGGCTGGGGCAACGCGCCCACCGACGAACCCGACGCCGAGAAGATTGCCGTCACCACCGACACGCCGTTCTGCGTCTACTCGGCGGCCAAGGGCATCACCGCCACCGTGGTGCACATGCTGGTAGAGCAGGGGGTCTTCGCGCTCGACGACCGCGTCTGCGAATACATCCCCAGCTACACCAGCCACGGCAAAGACCGCACGACGATCCGCCATGTACTCACCCACAGTGCAGGCGTCCCGTTCCCCACCGGCCCCAAGCCCGACCTGCGCCGCGCCGACGACCACGAGTACGCGCAGGAACAGCTCGGCAAACTGCGGCCGCTGTACCCGCCGGGACGGCTGCACATGTACCACGCGCTGACCTGGGGACCGCTGATGCGCGAGATCGTCTATGCGGCCGCCGGCAAAGACATCCGGGAGATCCTGGCCGCTGAAATCCTGGACCCGCTGGACTTCAGGTGGACCAATTTCGGCGTTGCGCCCCAGGACATTCCGCTGGTCGCGCCCAGCCACCCGACCGGCAAGCCGCTGCCGCCGGCCATTGCGGCGATTTTCCGCAAGGCGATCGGCGGCACGGTGCACGAGATCATCCCGTACACGAATACCCCGGCGTTCCTGTCCACCGTGGTGCCCTCGTCCAACACCATCTCCACCGCCGACGAACTGTCCCGGTTCGCCGAGATCTGGCGTCGCGGCGGCGAGCTGGACGGTGTGCGCATCATGAGCCCGGAGCGGATGTACGGCGCGGTGCAGGAATGCCGTCGGCTACGGCCCGACGTCGCGGTCGGCCTGATGCCGGCCCGCTGGGGCACCGGGTACATGCTCGGCACCGACCGGTTCGGGCCGTTCGGCCGCAACGCGCCACAGGCGTTCGGCAACCTCGGCCTGGCCAACATCGCGATCTGGGCGGATCCAGCGCGGGGCATGGCCGCCGGATTGATCAGCAGCGGCAAGCCGGGCAAGGATCCGGAGCTCAAGCGCTATAAGGCGTTGATGGACACGATCGCGGCGGCGATCCCGCGCGTCTGAGCGTTTGCCCCCGGACTGCGCGGGCAACCACCGGGGATGGATTCCGAACGCTTCCGAAAACTCCTGGACACGCCCGGCCCGTTCGTGTCGGTGTACTTCGAAGACACGCACAACACACCCGACGCCGACGATCAGCTTGAGCTCCGATGGCGGGCGTTACGTGAGCAGCTGCAGCACGAGGGCGTCGACGACGAGGTGACCACCGAGATCGAGCGCGCGGTGATGGATCTGCGCCCGCCCGTCGGCTGGAGCGGTCGGGGCGTGGTGGCCGGCGCCGATGGCGTCGTCGTCAACGAGCACCTGCTGCGTCCCACCGCGACGACGGTGGTCCGGGTCTCGGATCTGCCCTACATCGTCCCGATCGTCGAACACGGCTTCGTCACGCCCGCCTACCTGCTGGTCGAGGTGGACCACACCGGCGCCGACATCACCATCCACGTCGACGGCGTCCTCGAGACTGAAGTCGTCGACGGTGGCGGCTATCCGGTGCATAAGGCCTCCGGCGCCGAAACCGCCGGATACGGCGACCCTCAGCAACGCACCGATGAAGCCGCGCGAAAGAACATCCGCGCGGTGGCCGACCGGATCGCCGAATTGGTGGACGGGACGAGGGCCGAGGCGGTGTTCGTGGTGGGAGAGGTGCGCTCACGATCGGATTTGATCAAGGCTCTGGCTGAGCGGGTGCAGGAGCGCGCGGTGCCGCTGGAGGTCGGAGCACGCAACAGCGGGCACGACCTCACCGAGGTGCAGGGGCACATCGACACCTGGTTCGCCACACGGCGACTCCGCGAAATCGACGACGCCGCACAGCGTTTCGATGCCGAGAAGGGCAGACAGTCCGGACGCGCCGCCGAGGGTCTGGACGCCGTCTGCTCAGCCCTGCGGCAGGGTGCCGTGGAGACGCTGATCGTCGGCGACATCGGGGACGCCACAGTGGTCGCCGACGAAAGCATGACGACGGTGGCACCGAACGCCAATGCGCTCTCCGAACAGGGCGCCGCCCCTGCCAAGACGCTGCGCGCCGACGAGGCGCTGCCGATGTGGGCGGTATCGGTCGGGGCGGCGCTGGTGCGCACCGACGAGCGGATCGATCCGGCTGACGGTGTCGCCGCGGTGCTGCGGTACGCGCCGACACTGCACTGAGGGCTTTCGGCGTTGAGTCTGCGATCAGGGCGGTCGGTACTCGAACGAAGTCGCCCTGCGCGCAGGATCAACGTCACCACAGAGCGGTGGCGGAGGGATTTGAACCCCCGGACGGTTTTAGCCGTCTCTCGCTTTCAAGGCGAGTGCATTAGGCCGCTCTGCCACGCCACCGCAGATAAGGGTAGCGGTGCTTGTAGCGTGGCCAGCATGCGCGCCATCGTCGCCGAGTCCCCCGAGCAGCTGCTTTGGCAAGACGTTCCCGACGCATCCGCCGGACCGGGTGAAGTACTGATCAAGGTGGCAGCCGCCGGCGTCAATCGCGCCGACGTGCTGCAAGCCGCCGGCAAGTATCCGCCACCGCCGGGCGCCAGCGAGATCATCGGCATGGAGGTCAGTGGGACCATCTCCGACGTTGGTGCCGAGGTCACCGGATGGACTGTCGGACAAGATGTTTGCGCCTTGCTGGCCGGTGGTGGCTACGCCGAGTACGTCGCCGTTCCCGCCGGCCAGGTGATGCCGATTCCCGCGCCGCTGGACGTCGTAGACGCCGCCGGCGTCCCGGAAGTGGCCTGCACGGTCTGGTCGAATCTGGTGATGACGGCGCATCTGGGCCCCGGACAACTGGTGCTGCTGCACGGCGGGGCCAGCGGCATCGGCAGCCACGCGATTCAGGTGGCGCGCGCGTTGGGGGCCCGCGTCGCGGTCACCGCCGGCTCCGCGGAGAAGCTTGAACTGTGCCGGGAGTTGGGCGCTGACATCGCCATCTCCTATCGCGACGAGGACTTCGTCGCGCGGCTGATGCAGGAGACGAAGGGCGCCGACGTCATCCTCGACATCATGGGGGCCGCTTACCTGGACCGCAATATCGACGCGCTGGCCACCGACGGTCAGCTGGTCATCATCGGCATGCAGGGCGGGGTGAAGGCCGAACTGAACATCGGCAAACTCATGGCCAAACGGGCCCGCGTCATCGGCACCACCCTGCGCGCCCGGCCGGTCAGCGGGCCGAACAGCAAAAGCGCCATCGTCGACGCGGTGACGACGTCGGTCTGGCCGATGTTCGCCAGCCAGCGGGTC
Organism: Mycobacterium gordonae; assembly: GCF_002101675.1. Classification (GTDB taxonomy): domain Bacteria; phylum Actinomycetota; class Actinomycetes; order Mycobacteriales; family Mycobacteriaceae; genus Mycobacterium; species Mycobacterium gordonae. The sequence goes on from NZ_LQOY01000019.1 coordinate 5,423, forward strand.
CGGCCGATCATCGGCAGACGGCTGCCGATCCAGGACGCGGCCGAAGCCCACCGTCTGCTGCAGTCGGGCGAGACGTTCGGGAAGATTTTGCTGACGCTCTAGCGGCTAGGCGGGTCCGCCCGCACCACCACCGCCGCCCGTCCCGCCGTCGCCGGCTGAGCCGCCCACATTGGAAGTGCCGGGGGTCCCGGGCGCGCCGCTGATTCCCGCTCCGCCGGCGCCCCGTTGGCTCCGTCGCCGATCAGCGGGCGGCCTACCAGCGCCCGCGTGGGCGCGTTGAGCACATCGAGCAGCAACTGCTCGACACCGGCGGCATCCGCAGCGGCATAGGACGTCGCGCCGGCCTCCAGGACGTGGATGAACTGCCCCTGCAGGGCACCCACCTGGGCGGTGGCCAGCTGGAAATGTCGACCGTGGGCGCTGAACAAGGCGGCGATGTCCGCCGACACCTCGTCCTGGGCCGCAGCCAGCAATTGGGTTGTCGGGGTCAGGGCGGTGTGAGCGGCCGCATCGACCCCGCCGCGACCGCCGAGAGGTCCGAATGACATCGCTTCCCCTTCCGTTCAGCAAACGCTGACGGAAGGCAGCTGCGCAAAGGTTGACGGATTGTGAAATGGGCTGGTGGTCGAGCCCGCTAGCCCAGTGAAGCCAGCGCCCGCACCAACTGGTCGACCTCGGCCATCGTCGAGTAGTGCGCCAAGCCGACGGTGACCGCGCCGCCGATGTCGTTGACCCCCAGCACGTCGAGAACCCGGGAACTCGCGTTGGCGATGGCCAGGATGCCGTTGTCGGCCAACCGCTGCACCACGCGGTCGGCCGGGACCTCGTTGACGGCGAAGCTGATCACCGGAATCCGTGATTCCGGCCGGCCCAGCATGATGACCAGCGGCAGCGATCGCAGCGAGACCATCAGGTAGTCGTAGATCCGGTTCAGGTACGCCGAAGCCGACTGCATCGATACCGACAGCCGTTCCCGCCTGCTGCCGCGGGCCGACTCATCGAGTGAGGCGAGGTATTCGATGCTGGCGACGACGCCGGCCAGCAATCCGAACTGGTGGCCGCCCACCTCCAGCCGCTCGGGCCCGGTGGCATACGGATTGGTCGAGACCGAGCTGAAGGTGTTGATCAGCGCCGGCTCCCGGAACACCATCGCCCCGATCGGCGGTCCGCCCCAACCCACGGCGTTCACCGCCACTACATCGGCTTCGGTTTCCTTGATGTCCATCAGCCGGTACGGCGCGGCCGCGGAGTGGTCGACCACCACCAGAGCACCCACGTCATGCGCCAGTTTGGTCATGGCCCGCAGATCGGTGACGGCGCCCAAAGTACCCGAGGCCGACGTCACCGCGACCAGCCTCGTGGACTTGTTGATCAAGCTCTCCCACTGCCAGGTCGGCAGCTCCCCGGTCTCGATGTCGACCTCGGCCCACTTGACTTTGGCACCGTAGCGATGCGACGCGCGCAGCCACGGCGCGATGTTGGCCTCGTCGTCCAGGCGGCTGACGACCACCTCATAACCCAGCCCGGCGCGGGCGGACGAGGCCTCGGCCAGCGACGCCAGCAGCACGGCGCGGTCGGCCCCTAGCACGACACCGTTGGGATCGGCGTTGACGAGATCGGCTACCGCCTCGCGCGCCGCCTCCAGCACGGCAGCGCTGCGCCGCGCGGAGGGGTGCGACCCGGCTGTGCTCGCGCCCGACCTGCGGAACGCCGTCGACACGGTGGTCGCCACGGAATCCGGAATGAGCATGCCCGTCGGAGCATCGAAGTGCACCCATCCGTCACCAAGCGACGGGTGCAGTCCGCGCACCCGGGCGACGTCGTAGGCCATGCCAGCCACCTTAGAGCTAACGCAATTTCCACAAATGGGTGTCGGTAGCGGGTGCGCCATAGACGTTCCAGCCGTTACCGGCCTCCCGAGTCAACTCACCCGGGCAGCCATACTAGTCGAGTGAGCTTGTGGTTCGGAACGCTGATCGCATTGGTCGTGCTGATCGCCCCGGGTGCCATCGTCGCACGTATCGCGCAGTTGAGTTGGCCGATCGCCATCGCGGCCGGGCCAGCGCTGACGTACGGCGTAGTGGCACTGGCGATCATCCCTTACGGTGCGCTCGGCATCCCCTGGAACGGTTGGACGGCGCTGGCGGCGCTGGCCGTCGTCTGCCTGCTGACGCTGGTGCTGCAACTGCTGCTTGCCCGCTTCCGGGATAAACAGGCCGAAGCGCGCGCCATGAACCCCGGCCCGGCGATCGTCGTCGCGGCCGGTGTGCTGTTGGGCGCCGTGCTCATCGGGTGGGCCGCCTTCGCCGGTATCCCGCACTGGCAATCGATCCCCAGCACCTGGGACGCGGTGTGGCACGCGAACGAGGTGCGCTGGATCCTCGACGTAGGCCAGGCATCGTCCACCCACATGGGCGAGCTGCGCAACGTGGAGACCCATGCGGTGCTCTACTACCCATCGGTCTTCCACGCGCTGACCGCCGTGTTCTGCCAGTTGACCGGCGCGGCGGCCGCCACCGGCTACACGCTGAACTCCTTGGCTGCGGCGATCTGGCTGTTCCCGGTGAGCGCGGCCGTGCTCACCTGGCGGGCACTACGCACCCACACCACCGAGTGGCGCACCGCGGTCACCGCCGCCACCGCCGCAGCGCTCTCGGCGTCCTTCACCGCCGTGCCGTACGTCGAGTTCGACACGGCCGCGATGCCCAACCTCGCGGCCTACGGGGTCGCTATCCCGGCCATGGCCTTGATCACCTCGACGCTGCAGCATCGCGACCGCATCCCGGTGGCCGTGCTGGGGCTCGTCGGCGTCTTCTCGGTGCACATCACCGGCGGCATCATCACGGTGCTGCTGGTGGGCGCCTGGTGGCTCTTCGAAGCACTCCGGCACCCGGTCCGGGGCCGCGCACGTGACTTCGCCGTACTGGCCGGCGTGGGGATTGCGGCAGGTTTGATCCTGCTGCCGCAGTTCCTGACCGTCACCAAGCAGGAAGACATCATCGCCGGGCACTCATTCCTGACTTACCTCAGCATGAGGCACGGCCTGTTCGACGCGGTGTTCATGCACTCCCGGCATCTCAACGACTTCCCCTATCAGTGGGGGCTGAGCTTCCTGTGCGCTGTCGGCGGCTTCATCATGCTGGTCAAGAAGCTGTGGTGGCCGCTGGCGGTGTGGCTGCTGTTCATCGTGATCAACGTCGACGCGGGCACTCCGCTATGGGGTCCGCTGGGCCGGGTCGCGGGAGCCTTCGGCGAGTTCTTCTACAAGGACCCGCGCCGCATCGCCGCTGCCACAACCCCGTTGTTCAACCTGATGGCGGCGATCGCGCTGGTCACTCTGGTGGCGGGCGCCGTCGCCCTGGCCAAGCGCTTGGTCCAACCCCGCAAGCCCATGCCGTCGCGCGTCTGGGCCACGGCCACCGCGGTGCTGCTGGTCGGTATCAGCGTCGGCCTTGCGGCGCACTACTTCCCGCGGCACCGCTTCCTGTTCGGCGACAAGTACGACTCGATCATCGTCGACCAACGCGACCTCGACGCCATGGCATACCTGGCGAAGCTGCCCGGTGCCCACGACACGATGATCGGCGACTCCAACGTCGACGGCACCTCGTGGATGTACGCGGTGGCGGGTCTGCATCCGTTGTGGACCCACTACGACTACCCGGTGCAGATGGGTCCGGGTTATCACCGCTACATCTTCTGGGCATACGCGAAGAAGGGCGACTCCGATCCGCGGGTAGTGGAGGCGATCAAGGCCCTCAACATTCGCTACGTCCTGGCCAGCGGTCCGACGATCCGGGGGTTCAAAGTTCCCGAAGGACTATATTTTCTGGACAAGTCGCCGTACTGGACCCTGATCTACGACAACGGCGGCGCCCAGATTTACGAGTGGCACGGCGACACTCCGGTGCACCCCTAGACACACACGAGGACGGTGATTGCGTGGGTAACGGCAATGACGACCAGGCCGACGACAGTGACGGCATCGAGGTCATCGGCGGCGTCGATCCGCGTCTGATGGCGTTGCGCGAAGAGGATGATTCAGAAGAGCGCGCTCTGACGGACCTGGTCGAACAGCCGGCGAAGGTGATGCGTATCGGCACCATGATCAAGCAGCTGCTCGAAGAGGTGCGCGCCGCGCCGCTGGACGAAGCCAGCCGCACCCGGCTCCGCGACATCCACGCCACCAGCATTCGCGAACTCGAAGAGGGCCTGGCACCGGAACTGCGGGAAGAACTGGAACGACTCACCCTGCCCTTCAACGAGGACACCGCACCGTCGGACGCCGAGTTGCGGATCGCCCAAGCGCAACTGGTCGGCTGGCTCGAGGGGCTCTTCCACGGCATCCAGACCGCGCTGTTCGCTCAGCAGATGGCAGCCCGGGCCCAGCTGGAGCAGATGCGGCAGGGCGCGCTGCCGCCGGGGATCGGCAAGCCGGGCCCGCACGGGCACGGCACCGGACAGTACCTGTAAGCCGTGTCGAGCGGTCCCCACATCGAGACCCGCGACGCGTGGGTCGAGTTCCCGATCTTCGACGCCAAGTCGCGGTCGCTGAAGAAGGCCTTCCTCGGCAAGGCCGGCGGCGCGATCGGCCGCAACGCCTCCAATGTGGTGGTCATCGAGGCGTTGCGCGACATCACCATGTCGCTGGAGCTCGGCGACCGCGTCGGGCTGGTGGGCCACAACGGCGCCGGCAAATCAACTCTGCTGCGGCTGCTTTCAGGTATCTACGAGCCGACGCGCGGGTGGGCGAAGGTGACCGGCCGGGTGGCGCCCGTGTTCGACCTCGGCATCGGCATGGACCCCGAGATCTCCGGCTACGAGAACATCATCATCCGGGGCCTGTTTCTCGGGCAGACCCGCAAGCAGATGCTGGCCAAGGTCGACGAGATCGCCGAGTTCACCGAGTTGGGCGACTACCTGTCGATGCCGCTGCGCACCTACTCCACCGGCATGCGGGTGCGGCTGGCGATGGGCGTGGTCACCAGCATCGATCCGGAGATCCTGCTGCTCGACGAGGGCATCGGCGCGGTGGACGCCGAGTTCTTGAAGAAGGCGCAGTCGCGGCTGCAGAGCCTGGTGGAACGCTCCGGGATCCTGGTTTTCGCCAGCCACTCCAACGAATTCCTGGCCCGGCTTTGCAAGACGGCGATGTGGATCGACCACGGCGTGATCCGCCAGAGCGGCGGGATCGAAGACGTGGTCCGCGCCTACGAGGGCGACGACGCGGCCCGGCACGTTCGCGAAGTACTCGCCGAGACCGCGCGTGAGTGATTACGTCTTCGCCGTCGTGGTGACCCACCGGCGCCCCGAGGAACTTGCCCGCTCGCTGGAGATGCTGTCCACCCAGACCCGACCCCCGGACCGGCTCATCGTCATCGACAACGACGACACCGGTGACAGCCGGGTGCATTATCTGGTTGCGGCACAAGAGGTTCCGTCGATCTATCTGAACTCACGGCGGAACCTGGGCGGCGCCGGCGGTTTCGCCCTGGGCATGCTGCTGGCACTGGCGCACGGGGCGGACTGGATCTGGCTGGCCGACGACGACGGGCGCGCCGCGGACACCGACGTACTGGCGACGCTGATGGCCTGTGCCGAGAAGCACGGCCTGGCCGAGGTGTCCCCGATGGTCTGCAACATCGACGACCCCGAGGCACTGGCGTTTCCGCTGCGCCGCGGACTGGTGTGGCGGCGGCGGGTCAGCGAACTGCGCACCGAGACAAACCAGGATCTGCTGCCCGGCATCGCGTCACTGTTCAACGGCGCACTGTTCCGCGCGTCGACGCTGGAGGCCGTCGGGGTCCCGGATCTGCGGCTGTTCATCCGCGGCGACGAGGTGGAGATGCACCGGCGGCTGGTGCGCTCCGATCTGCCGTTCGGAACCTGTCTGGATGCGGTGTATCTGCATCCGTGCGGCTCGGAGGAGTTCAAGCCGATTCTGGGCGGGCGCATGCACACGCAGTACCCCGACGACACCAGCAAGCGGTTCTTCACCTACCGCAACCGCGGTTACGTGCTGTCCCAGCCGGGGCTGCGCAAGTTGCTGTTCCAGGAATGGGTGCGGTTCGGCTGGTTCTTCCTGGTGACCCGCCGCGACCCCAAGGGGCTGTTGGAGTGGGTGCGGCTGCGCCGGCTGGGACGGCAGGAGAAGTTCGCACGGCCGGGAGGTTCGCGATGACGTTCGTTGACGCTGCAGCCGAATCCAAGACGTTCGCCCGAGCGTGGGGCGATCTCACCGCCGGGTTTCGGCGGCACGAACTGTGGCTGCACCTGGGCTGGCAGGACATCAAACAGCGCTATCGCCGTTCGGTGCTGGGACCGTTCTGGATCACGATCGCAACGGGGACCACCGCCGTGGCGATGGGCGGGCTGTACTCCAAGCTGTTCCATCTCGACCTGTCCGAGCACCTGCCCTACGTCACGCTCGGATTGATCGTGTGGAACCTGATCAACGCCGCCATTCTGGAAGGCGCCGACGTCTTCGTGCACAACGAGGGCCTGATCAAGCAACTGCCGACGCCGCTGAGCGTGCACGTCTACCGGCTGGTGTGGCGGCAGATGATCCTGTTCGCGCACAACATCGTGATCTACCTCGTCATCGCGATCATCTATCCCAAGCCGTGGTCCTGGGCGGACCTGTCGGTGCTGCCCGCGCTGGCGCTGATCATGCTCAATTGCATCTGGGTGTCGCTGTGCTTCGGCATCCTGGCCACCCGCTACCGCGACATCGGGCCGCTGCTCAATTCGGTGGTGCAGTTGCTGTTCTTCATGACGCCGATCATCTGGAACGACAACACACTGCGGCAGCAGGGCGCCGGGCGCTGGTCGAAGATCGTCGAACTCAACCCGCTGCTGCACTATCTGGACATCGTCCGCGCGCCGCTGCTTGGCGCGCCGCAGGAATTGCGGCACTGGGCGGTGGTCGTGGTGCTGACGATCGTCGGCTGGGTGATGGCGGCGTTCGCGATGCGCCAGTATCGCGCTCGCGTGCCGTACTGGGTTTAGCCGTAACTCCGCCCGCCTGACGCGGTTGACAATTCGGTCCATTTAGCGAACGCGTTGTACCGGGCGGGATACGATCGGCCGTCGATCGCTGCTGCGGATGCGGTTGGCCTGCGCCCGTTCTTGGGAGGTTCCCCTTGTCGTTCCTCGCCGCGTCTCCCGACCTACTCGCCGCCACGGCAAACCAACTGGCGCACATCGGTTCTGCGCTGCGTGCCGCGAACGCATCCGCGGCAGCCCCCACTACCGGCGTGCTGGCGGCGGCGGCCGATGAGATCTCCCAGGAGATCGCGACGGTGTTCGGCGCCCATGCTCACGGATACCAAGCGATCAGCGCCCGGGCGGCCACATTCCATCAACAATTCCTGCAGGCTCTCAACGATGCGGGTGTTTCCTACGCGGGCGCCGAGGCGGCTAACGCCTCGCCCTTGCAGATCGTGGAGCAGGGGGTGCTCGGCGTCATCAATGCGCCGACCCAGACCTTGCTGGGCCGGCCGCTGATCGGAAACGGTGCCGCCGGTGGGACGGTCAACGGCATCGGCCAGCCCGGCGGTGCCGGCGGTCTGCTGTTCGGTGATGGCGGCCCGGGCGGGGCCAGCACCGTTGCGGGCGCGGCCGGCGGTGTCGGTGGCAGCGCAGGATTACTCGGTAATGGCGGCGCCGGTGGTCAGGGCGGTGCGGGCGGCAACGGTGGGGTCGGCGGCACGGGCGGCCTGTTGTATGGCAGCGGTGGTGGCGGCGGTATCGGTGGGGCGGCCCTGGCCGGCATCAACGGCGGCAATGCCGGGCGTGGCGGCGACGGCGGCAGTGCCATCTGGTTCGGCAACGGGGGCAGCGGTGGGCAGGGCGGCACCGGGCTCGCAGGGACGAATGGGATCAATCCGATTTCCACCGGGACCTCAGCGGCGCAGGGAAATGCCGGGGCGGAGAACAATGTGTCCGGCCCAGGTTTCGTGCAGGCCAGCAGTGGCACGGGTGGCACGGGGGCCGCGGGTGGCCCGGGCGTGGCCGGCGGCACCGGGGGTGATGGCGGCTTGGCTCGGGCGGGTGGCGAAGGCACCGGAGCAAACGTGCCCATCGCTTCGGGCGGTCCCGGCGGCAACGGAGGCGCCGCAGGTGCCGGCGCGACTGGTGGTGCCGGGGGCAACGGCGGCAATGCGTGGGTCTCTGACTCGACAGGCACCGGCGGTTATGCGGGAGCATTCGCGGGCAACGGCGGATTCGGTGCGCCCGGCGGGGCAACCGGCGGCGCCGGCGGTGCCGGCGGCAACGGTGGTGCGGCATTAGCCCAAGTCAGCAACTACTACGCCGACGCCTACGGCGGCAAGGGTGGTGCCGGCGGTGTCGGCGCGACCGGTGCCGCAGGCGGCGCGGGCGGAACAGGAGGCGGCGGCGGGAACGGCGGTCACGGCGGGCTTCTCGTCGGCAACGGCGGCATCGGCGGTGCGGGGGGAACCGGCGGCGGCGGCGGTATCGGTGACACCGGCGGTGCCGGTGGAGCCGGTGGCACCGGCGGAAGCAGCACGGGCAGCAGCAACCCTCATCCCGGCGATGGAGGCGCTGGTGGCGACGGGGCCGACGGCGGTGTCGGCGGAGACGGCGGCGCCGGTGGGACCGGCGGCCAAGGCGGCGGCGGGGGGCTACTGATGGGCTCTGGCGGTGTCGGCGGCGCAGGCGGCTTGGGTGGCGCTGGTGGCGGCGGCGGTCAGGGCGGTAACGGTGGGCATGGCGGCGCCAGCGGCGGCACCGGCGGGTCAATCGGCCTAGGGGGCGATGCGGGAGACGGCGGCAGTGGCGGCGCCGCCGGAGCCGGTGGCAGCGGCGGCAGCGGCGGCGCCAGTGGCGTCCTCGGCGGTGGACCCGGGGCGAGCGGCGCCGTCGGCGGCTCCGGCGCCGCGGGGGCCAAGGGTCCCGGCGGCACACCCGGCTAGGCCGCCCGCCGGCCGGTAGGTTGGCGCAATGAGCGTTCCGGGCCCCGACAAAGTCGACGCCAGCTTGCTGACCGGGGTCTCAGAGACAGCCTTGTTCACTCTCCGCGGCAGGGCTCACCAGGCCGCTCTGCCGGACGCGATCATCGACGACCCGATGGCGATCAAGCTCGTCGAGTCCATCGACTTCGATTTCGCCAAGTTCGGTCGCCGCAACGGCCAGGAGATGGCGCTGCGCGCCTTGGCTGTCGACAAGTGCGCGCTGGCGTATCTCGCCGACCATCCCAAGGCTACCGTCGTCGCGCTCGCCGAAGGTTTCCAGACCAGCTTCTGGCGACTGAGCAGCACCGTGCCCGATCCCGAATTCCACTGGGTGTCAATTGATTTGCCACCGGTGATCGAGCTGCGACGACGGCTGCTCCCGCGTTCGCCGCGGATCACCGAGATCGCGCAGTCCGCGCTCGACTACAGCTGGATGGATCAGATCGATACCTGCGACGGCGTGTTCATCACCGCCGAGGGGCTGCTGATGTACCTGCAGCCGGCCGAGTCGATGGGACTGATCACACAGTGCGCCAAGCGATTCAGCGGCGGCGAGATGTTCTTCGACGTACCGCCGACCATCGTCAAGAAGGTGGCACGCAAGGGGATGCGTTCATCCAAGCACTATCGCGTGCCGCCGATGCCATTCAGCCTCTCCCCACGCCAACTGGCCGACCTCGCGCACACCGTCCCCGGCATCCGCGCGGTGCACGACGTGCCGATACCCGCCGGACGCGGCTGGTTCTTCGGGCGTGCCTATCCCGCGCTGTGGCAGTTCCCGCCGCTCAAGGAGTTCCGCGGCGCCTACACTCTGCTCGAATTCGGTTGACGCTCAGCGGGTTTCCCGGGTAACCACCAGCTCGTCGTTGCCGGTGGCCCAGGCGCGCTGGAAGACCTCGAGTGACACCACCTCGTCGGCGCGGGTTCCGCTGTCGTTGAGATGGACCGTGCCGTTGGCGAGGTCGACGCCGGTGACGACGACGGCGTGGTCGCTCATCGGGTTGCCGCGGTTGTCTTTCGTCTGAATCGGCAGGCCCCAGATCATCTCGGCGTTGACCCCGGCGATCACTTTGTGGCCGTCGGCCAGGTAGCGCTCCAGGGCCTCCATGCCGGAATCGAGGCCGGTGGCGGGAGCCTCGTCCTGGCTGGTGGCTACCCCGTAGATGCCGTATTGCGCCAGCAACACCGGAATGTCGCCCGGGTCGGTGCCGTTGCCCGCGCTGTACGTCGGCCCGGGGTGGACGCGACTGCGCAGTTGCTGTGCCACGGCGATGATCTCGTTCTCGGACGGCTGGCGACCGGTCAGCTCACCGATCACGTCCGCGGCCGCCATCAGAGCGCAGTCGTCGAAGGACTGCTTGCGCCAGTACTGGCCGGCCGCAGCCGGGTCGCCGTACATCTGACGCGCCTCGCTGCGCGGCGCGGATGCGGCGGCGTGGGCCAGCCCGGTCGCCAGGCCCAGCGTCACAGCGACGCCGGCGATGGCCAGGGTCAGCTTGAGGGCGGAGCCGCGAACGTTCTTGATGGTGCGCATGAGAGAAGGCTCGGGCGCCGGTCTATTGAGAAGCTTTGCAAATTCTTGGGGCTCTCCCCCGATAGGAGGAGCGAACTTCATCCCGCACATGGTCCAGCTGACCGAGGCGCGTGCGGTGCCAGGTGACCGAAGGTGGGAGCCGGAGCAATCGGCTCGGCAACCAACTCGCGTCGAGGGGACCACGCTATGTCGTTCATGTTGGCCAGTCCGGAAGCACTGGCGGGTGCAGCAGCGGAACTGGAAAACGTCGGTGCGTCCGTGAGATCGGCGAACGCGGCGGCGGCGGCCCGGACGACGGCACTCGCGGTGGCGGCGGCCGACGAGGTCTCGGAGCACATCGCCGCGATCTTCAGTGCCCATGGCCGGGCCTACCAGGTGCTCAGCGGGCAGGCTGCGGAGTTCCACCGCCGTTTCGTCGAAACGCTGAATACGAGTGGCCAGTCGTACGCACGTGCCGAGGCGACGAATACCTCGCCGCTACAGACCCTTGAGCAGACGGCGTCCAGCGTCGTCAATGCTCCCACCCAGACTCTGCTGGGACGGCCGCTGATCGGCAACGGCACCGACGGGACCGCCCCCGGCCAAGCCGGCGGCGCGGGCGGGCTGTTGTACGGCAACGGCGGTGCCGGCGCCGCGGGCGCAGCGGGTCAAGCCGGCGGGGCCGGCGGCTCGGCCGGCCTGTGGGGTCAGGGCGGAGCCGGTGGAGCGGGCGGCGCGGGAGCGGTGGGCGGCAACGGCGGAAACGGTGGTCTGCTGTGCGGCGGTGGTGGCGCCGGCGGCATCGGCGGAGCGGGTGCCGCGGGCGGACTCGGCGGCAACGCCGTCCTCATCGGTAACGGCGGCGACGGCGGAGCGGGCGGCCACGCCTCGGCTGGCATCAACGGCGGTAACGCCGGGCGAGGCGGCGACGGCGGCTACGCCGGTCTGTGGGGCGACGGCGGCAACGGCGGACAGGGCGGTGCCGGAACAACAGGCGCGAATGGAGCCAATCCCGCCACCAACGGGGCCACGGCGCCGACCGGAACGCCCGGCACCTCCAGCGCGGTGACCACCAACAACGACGCGTTCGCCACGGGCTCCACCGGCGGCACCGGCGGCACCGGGGGTGCGGGCTGGGCCGGTGGCACCGGCGGTCAGGGCGGCAACGCCGCAGCCACCAGCACCGACCCGACCGGTCAGAACACCATCACCGCCACGGCCGGTCAGGGCGGCCACGGGGGCACCGCCGGAGCCGGCGGCGCAGGCGGGGCGGGCGGCGCGGGCGGCAACGCGTTCGCGACGAGCAGCAACACCAGCAGCTACCCCAGCACTGTGACGGCCACCGGCGGCAACGGCGGGGACGGCGCCGCGGGTGGGGCGCCCGGCGGCGCGGGCGGCGCCGGCGGAGCCGGCGGCCTCAACAACGCGGGCGGTGGCTCCGCCGCCGGCCTCGGCGGCCACGGCGGTGCCGGCGGGGCCGCGGCGTTGGTCTACGGCAACGGCGGCGCCGGGGGCGCCGGGGGCGCGGGCGGACAGAACTCGGCCAGTGGAGTCGCTGGTGCCGCTGGCAACGGTGCAGCAGGCGGCAATGCGGGGCTGATCGGCGCCGGCGGGCACGGCGGAGCCGGCGGGGCCGGAGGGAACCAAACCGGTGGTCAAGGCCACGGCGCCGCCGGCGGCCAGGGCGGGGCCGGCGGCACCGGTGGTTGGGTGTACGGCAACGGCGGAGACGGCGGGGCCGGCGGGGCCGGCGGGGCAAACACTAACGGCGGCACCAATAGCACCGGCGGCGCAGCTGGGCACGGTGGGGCCGGTGGAAGCGCGCGGCTGATCGGTGCGGGGGGTCAAGGCGGCAGCGGCGGCGCCGGCGGAAACACCGCCGGACTGGAATCCGGTGCGACCGGTGGCGCCGGCGGGAACGGCGCAGTCGGCGGGAACGGCGGGTCGCTGTTCGGCAATGCCGGCGCCGGTGGGAACGGCGGGGCTGGCGGCAGCAACACGCAAACAAATAGCGGCAGCAACCACAACGGTGTTGCCGGCGGCGGCGGAGGCAAGGGCGGTGCTGGGGCCAACGGCGGCAACGCCGGGCTATTCGGCAACGGCGGAAACGCGGGCAGCGGCGGTGCCGGCGGTGGCGGCGGCATCGGCCAATTGGGCACCAAGGGCACTGGTGTGACTCAAGGCGGCGTCGGCGGTGCCGGTGGCGCGGGTGGCGCAGGCGGTGCCGGTGGTTCCGGCGGTCAGAGCGGGCAATTTATCGGCAACGGCGGAAGCGCAGGCGGCGGTGGCACCGGCGGCACCGGCGGCAAAGGCGGTAACGGCGGCATCAACGGCGGCGCCGGGGGCGGCAACGGCGGCACCGGCGGGGTGGGCGGAGCCGGTGGCAGCGGCGGCACCGGCGCCAATGCCACGCTGCTCGGACAGGGTGGCAGCGCCGGAGCCGCCGGCAGCGGCGGCAAGGGCGGGGTCGGGGGGAACGGCATAGCTGCAACTGTCAGCAGCGGTGCAACGGGTGCCACCGGTGGCAACGGCGGCCAAGGCGGCGCCACCGGCACGCCCGGCGCCGCAGGCACCGGTCTGTTCGGCGCGGGCACTGCGGGCAGCACCGGCGCCGGCGGTACCGGCGGTCTCGGTGGCAATGGCGGGAACGGCGGGAGCGGCGTCAATGCCGCGAACAGCAGCCAAACCGGCGGCAGCGGGGGCTTCGGCGGGGCCGGCGGGCAGGGCGGTCAAGGTGGCGCCGGCAACGGCGGCACCAACGGCTCCGGCGGGGTCGGCGGTACCGGAGGCGTCGGCGGCAAGGGCGGCACGGGTTGGACCGATACCGGCACCGGCGCCACCGACGGCGGCACCGGCGGTCAGGGCGGCGCAGCCGGCGCAGGCGGCCTGGCCGGCACCGGCGGCACAGGTGGCAGCGACGGAGCCCACGGCACCGGCGGCAAAGGCGGCCAGGGCGGCACCGGCGGCACCGGCGCCCAAGGCGCCGCCGCTATCAGCAACATCGAGACCGGCGGCAAGGGCAGCGACGGCGCGGCAGGCGGCCAAGGCGGGCAGGGCGGCTCCTCCGGCAAGGGCGGGACCAGCGGCTCCGGCGGGACCGGCGGCACCGGCGGACAAGGCGGGCAGGGCGGCACCGGCTGGGCCGACGACGGCACCAACGACGCGACCGACGGCGGCACCGGCGGCAGCGGCGGCAAGGCCGGCCTAGGTGGCCTCGCCGGCACCGGTGGCGACATCGCGGGCAGCGCCGGCGCCAACGGCACCGGCGGGGCCGGCGGCAAAGGCGGCACGGGCGGCGCAGGGGCCACCGGCGCGGCCGGCAGCAGCGACGGGGATCCCGGCCTCGGCGGCGGCAATGGCGCCAAGGGCGGCACCGGCGGGGCTGGCGGAGCCGGCATCGGTGGCACCGGTGGTGGCGCCGGCGGCCAAGGCGGCGCCGGTGGTGCCGGCGGCGGTGGCGGCACCGGCGCTGACGGCACCGTGAACAACGGCGGCACCGGTGGTAACGGCGGCACCGGGGGGGCGGGCGGCACCGGCGGAGTAGGTACCGACGGCGGCGCTAGCGGTCTCGGCGGCACCGGCGGCGCTGGTGGTGCCGGCGGCGGCGGCGGCCAGGGCCAGGGCGCGGGCGGGAATCACTTCGGCGGCCAGGGTGGCAACGGTGGCCGAGGCGGGGCCGGCGGCGACGGTGGCAACTCCAGCGGCACCGCAACCAACGGCAGCGGTGGCACCGGCGGCAAGGGCGGCGCCGGCGGCGACGGTGGCAGCACATCGTCCACCTTCGACAACATTTACGGCGGCGGCGGTGGCGGCGGCGGCGCCGGCGGCGGCGGTGGCAATGTCGGCACCGGCGGTACCGGCGGCGCAGGGGGTGGCGGCGCCACCGGCGGCACCGGCGGCAAGGGCGGCACCGCCACAAACACCAACGCACCGTCTTCGGTGGGATATGGCGGCTCCGGTGGCACCGGCGGCGGGGGTGCCGCCGCCACCGGCGGCGCCGGCGGCACAGGCGGGGCCGGCGGCACTGGCGGCGCGGGCGGACCCGGCTATGGCTTCGCCCCCCCGTTCCAGGCTCCGTCGGGCAATCCGGGTAACCCTGGCTTGAAGGGTGCCGACGGTGCCAATGGCCGTCCGGGTTAGCCCTGGCCGCTGTCATCCAATTCGGTCCACTTTTCCTTGGAGATCACCATGACCAATTTTGCTGTGTTGCCGCCGGAGATCAATTCGTGGCGGATGTTTGCCGGTGCCGGTTCCGCGCCGATGCTGCAGGCCGCGGTGGCCTGGGAGGGGCTGTCCGCGGAGTTGGAGTCGGCCGCCCACGCGTTTACCGCGGTGACCGCGGGGTTGACGGGCCAGGCGTGGCAGGGGTCGGCGGCGGCGGCGATGGCGGCCGCCGCGGCACCCTATCAGCGGTTCTTGAGCGCAGCCACGGCTCAGGCGGCCGCGGCGGCCGGACAAGCCAAGTCTGTCGCTTCGGCGTTCGAGGCGGCCCGCGCGGCGACCATTCCTCCGGCGGCGGTGGCGGCCAACCGAAACGCGTTCGTGCAGTTGGTGATGACGAACCTGTTCGGCCAGAACGCGCCCGCGATCGCGGCGGCGGAAGGCATCTATGAGCAGATGTGGACCCAAGACGTGGCCGCCATGCTCGGATACCATTCGGGGGCCTCGGCGGCGGCGGCCCAGCTGGTCTCGCTGCCCAGCAATCTGCAGCAGCTGCTGCAGGGCCTGCCCAGCCTGGGCGTGGGCAATAAGGGCAACGCCAACGTCGGCAGCGGCAACACGGGCAGCGGCAACGTCGGGGAAGGGAACCGAGGCAGTTCCAATCTGGGCGGCGGCAATATCGGCAACGACAACATCGGCAACGGCAACCTGGGCAACGGCAACGTCGGCATTGGGAACTTTCGCAACGGCAACATCGGCCTAGGAAACATCGGCAGAATCGCCACCAGCGCGGACCCGGGCCACAACATCGGCATGGGCAACCGCGGCAACAACAACATCGGCTTCGGAAACAACGGTGAAGCCAATACCGGCGGCGGGAACGTCGGCAATGCGAACATCGGCGGTGGCAATACCGGTAACAACAATTTCGGTTTCGGCAACACCGGCAACAACAACATCGGCATCGGCCTCACCGGCAACAATCAGGTGGGCATCAACCTGGCCGGTCTGCTGAATTCGGGCTCCGGCAACATCGGCATCGGCAACTCCGGCACCAATAACATCGGCTTCTTCAATTCGGGTGATCACAACGTCGGCATTTTCAACACCGGCATCAACCCCCTGCAGCCAGGCCAGCTGAACAGCATCGGTTTCGGCAACTCGGGCTACGGCAACATCGGCATCGGAAACGCCGGTTTGCTGAACACCGGCATCGGCAACGCGGGAATATTGAACACCGGCTTCGGCAACTCGGGCAGCGAGAACACCGGCTTCGGCAACGCAGGCTCATACAACACCGGCTTCTGGAATTCCGGTGACACCAACACCGGCAGCGGCAATTCGGGGAACGTCAACACCGGTTCGTGGCATTCGGGCAACGTCAACACCGGCTTCGGCGCAACCACCAACACCGGCCTGGTCAATTCCGGCTTCGGCAACGCGGGAAGCTCCATTTCCGGGTTCGGTAACGCCGCCGTCGGCAGCAACGCAGCGAACATTTCCGGCTTCGGCAACACCGCCAGCGGCCACCCGTTGGCCAACGGCCGCCTGTCCGGCTTCGGGAACACCGGCATACCAGGCCCCCTCAGCTCCGCCACCACCAGCGGATTAGGCTCGGGCTTTTTCAATGTGGGCACCGGCCTGTCCGGATTGTTCAGCATCCGTCGACAATTGCCGTGACGTCAGCACGGGGCTCATTATCAAGGGCGATTCATGATGTGCCGGATTCGGTCGCAGACGTAGATGCGACCGTGTTGCTGACCGCTCGACTCACGTATCGGGGTTGGATCTGCTGTTCTACCGGTCCTTGATCTCCGGTGTTGACGAGGCCAACGCATCCCGCGAACAGTGCGAGGCTGCAACCTCGTCGGCGACACCAGCAGGGAGGGGTCGATGAGCCCGCCGACGCCTGACTGGTCACCGCTCACCAGTAGGTAATCCGAACAACCCGTAACTTTCAAGCCTGACATTGAGGAATTCGTTGCCACAGGCCGCGCTTTCGCCGCGCGATGGATGGGCTGGTAGGCGGTCATGTATGGGAAAATCACGCTGACAAGCACGGCCGGATCCACATCGTCTGGCACCTTCACCGCCAAGGACTCTGCGACACAGACCACTCGGCGTAGCCACCCCAAACCACTCGCGCGGCGACACGGTCACCCCGGGCACCAGCGTCGAGCATCGCGAACCGACCTGCTCCACAACACCAACGAACTCATACCCAGGGGTAAAGGGCGGCTTGGGACGACCTGGATAGGTTCCGGCTCGAAGCAGCGTGTCCGTGAAGGACACGCCCGCGGACAACACGAGGCCACTCACTTGGTGTCACGTCGAACCACGTCGGCTGCAGATAGTGGCAGCCCGCAAACTTGGTCGGGACCCAGGACGTGTTCGTCCTCCTCGATGACGCTGAGGACCTCTGGCCCTCCGTAGCGTGATACCACTACCCGCTTCATCTGCGAACTTTAACTCGAGGCACGAAGTGCGCCTCGCCTCCATTGATAATCTCCACGGAACCGAACTCGCTGGCGCCGCAACGTCGCCGTGGGGGAGCTTTTCCTCAATCTCCGTTGGGGACTCGGCGCCCGTAGCCGCAAATCCAGGCCTGAAGCCGCCGCCGCAGTGCCCCGCCACGGAAGCGTCGCCTCGAAGAAGAGTGCGATGACCCAAGCCACCTCGGCAGGTGGCCTCCTGACCGAGCAGTCCTGCGCGGTTGTTGGGCGGGCTCGGGTGCCTACGGCTGAACCCTGGGAGCGTCCGGTGACCACGGTCGATGAGCGCAGTGTCGCCATTCGCCATAACGGCATCTTCGAAGAAGCTGGCCGAGATTGAGCAGGGGAGTTAGGACGGGTTGGTTCACCACGAGACCGGTAGGTCGACAAGCCCGCCGGCGAGCACGTCGCTACGCGCGGTAAGCATCGCGGGATCCACCGTCAGGTGCATGGCAGGAAACTGCGGAAAGAGCTGGGTGAAAACCGTCTTTAGCTCCATACGTGCTAACGGCGCCCCGATGCAGTACCGCGCGCCGTATCCGAAGGTGAGGTGGGTGGCGTCCCGCCGGGAGATACCCAGACGGTCCGGCTCGGCGAACACCGTCGGGTCGTGGTTAGCCGATTCGATGTCAAGCAGGACCAAGTCTCCGGAATGGATTGCAACACCATTGATGTCGAAGTCGGTGCGCGCATACCGCGGAATGCCGACGACGCCGCCGCCGAAGGCGGCTGCCCGCAATAGCTCTTCGACTGCGATCGGAATAACCGTAGGGTCAGCCAGCATCGCCTGCCGTTGATTGGGATTGGTCAGCAGCAGCAATGCCCCGTATCCGATGGCGACTACCGTGGTCTCGTGCCCGGCGAATAGCAGGAACATCGACAACGTGGCGGCCTCCTCGTCGGAGACGCCGTCAGTTGCACACAAACGGGATATGATGTCGTCGCCGGGGTGGGCGCGTTTGTGCTCGACCAATTTCATGCTATAGCTGAACAATTCGGCCAGGCCATGCTCGGAGCGGGAGTGATCGCGCACATTGGCCGCGTCCTGAGTCCACCCACGAAACTGGTCACGATCGGAGTACGGCACACCAAGGAGCTCGCAAATGACCAGAATCGGCAGCGGCACAGCCAATTTCGCGTACAGGTCGGCCGGCGGACCCTCTTCCGCGAGTTCGTTCAGCAGTCCGCTGGTAAGCGCTTCGACCCTCGGTTGCAGGGTCCGCAAATGCTTGGGCGAGAAGTGCGGCTGCAGTAGGCCACGCATCCGGGCGTGGTCGGCCTCCTCGGTGTTGAAGTTGCCTAACGGGCCGCCGAACAATGCCGATTCCCCGATGCGCGCGGCGGTGTTGGGCTCAGGATGCCCGCGACCCAGTCGGTGGTCGTCAAGCAAACGCCGTACCGCTGCATAGCCAGTGACCAGCCACGCATCATCGCCCACGGGCGTGCGGACCGGGTGAATCGTGGCCTGCGACTGCAACGCGCGCAGTTCAGGCGAGGCTTGGAGCGGATGCGCCCGCGTCAATGGCAGCTGAATTGGTGTGGTCACGGGCATCCTCTAAGGAAAGAAACTCTTGTATAAGATGCCTTAGACAAGGCTAGTTGTAAAGTAACCCGTAAACAAGAGGGGGTTGTGGTGAGTGTCAGCCGAGCTGAGCCGACTCGACGGCTGCCGCGCGAGCGGCGCCGCGAACAGATCCTCGACGCCGCAACCCGCGCCTTTGCCCGGGCAGGCTTTGCTGACACCGGACTTGATGCCGTTGCCGCAGAAGCCGGTGTCACCCCGGTGATCCTGTATCGGCACTTCGCCTCGAAGGCTGACCTCTATCGTGAAGTGCTCGACTACGGTTACCGCCGGCTCCGCGAGGCCACCGGGGCGGACGAATTCGATGATGGCAGCATCCCCGCGCTAGTACGTGCAGCCGCTGCTGATCCGGAGGCCTTCCGACTGCTGTTTCGCTATGCTGCCCGCGAACCCGAATTCTGTGACGTAATAGAACGAGCTCTGGACAACGGGACTGAGATCACGCGCCGCTACCTTGCGGGCATCGCCGACGAGCGGTGGCGGAGCTGGGCAGCGCACCTATTACCTACCGTCACAATGGACGCCGTGATCGCCTGGCTTGACGCCGGCCGGCCCGACCCCGATCAGGCCGCCGCGCGCATCCGTCGTATCGTCGACGCCGTAATCCATGCCGCCCAACCCCGCTGATCTGGCAATAGCACACTGACGACGACCACATTCGCAAGCCGTTATCGGACGCGGTGACGCAGCCAGTTTGCGCTGTCAACACAACATCGTCGGCACAATCCCGGCCAGAGCGGCAGGTGCACACAGTCTGGTTGGAAGGGAGAGACCCGTCTGCCTGGCCTGCGTCGGGCAAAGACCAAGGGTATAAGCCGATGGTTGAAAGTGTGTCCTGCCAAGCTGCGACTCCGGTGTTGGGCCCAGGCGTTCAGCTCACCGATCACACGACATCGCGATCGGTCACCGGGTGTCCGTATCCGGCCAGCACCAGCTCGGTGATCGCCTCCAAGTCGATCACGTCAGCCTTGACCCGCCGTCGGCCCTGCACGCGACGCTGCTCGGCGACCTGAGCGGGATTGAGCTCCAACACTTCCCAGCCGTCCGGCCACCGATGGTCGAGCACCGGGCGGTGGTAGTGGCCGGCGGCTTCCACGCCAACCTTCACCCGACCTGCCGGCGGCACCACAGCCGTGGCCCGCGCCGCCGCTGCGGTCAGACCCAACCCGGTCATCGCGAACTCGACGGACCGACCAGCCGATGACGCGTCGCGTCGGTCATCGAAAACAATGCCGAAGTCTTGCCGACATCAACGGCCACGACGATCGTGGACGACGTGACTGGAGCTGCATGCACAGACACAACAACACCTCCGGGGCGTGTCACGAGGTCAACGTGCGTCAACACGCGGACCCCGGAAGGAATCAGTTACAGATCCCTTCCTGACACCTCCGGAGGCATTTTGAGAAGGACCAAGCCGATCTATATCAGCCGACTTTGGTCAGGGAAAATAATTGATGGTGGTCAACGATGTAGCAGTTCGGTGGGACGTGTGGGATGTCCACCTTAGTGTAGGGCGTGAAGTGCACTTCCCCGTTGAGCGTAACAGGGTCCCACCACTGGACTACGCTCACCGGATGGTATCCGCCATCGAATAAAAAGTCGCCCATCACATATAACGGACACTTCAGACCATCGGGGATAGTCCGCGAATTGACGTATTGGCCATCTTTTAGTGGAGCGTCGAAACTCGACCCCAGCGCAGTCGTCACGTGCGCGATGCAGTCCGGATTGCATGTCGTACTGACAGTCCACGTCCCCGTACCGCCGTCGTCGTCGGCGTAGAGATAGACACCGTCCATCGCCGGAGGTTCCGCCTTGGCCTGCGGTGCGGCCGCGCCAAGCCCCACTCCGAACAACACCGCAATCGCTGCGGGCGGAGGCCACATTCTCATGCGTGTTTCCGTTCTCTTGTCTTACCGCTATCAATGGCGAGGTTCATGTCCCTGCTGGTCATCAGTGTGACCCCCACTTGGCCACTGCGGGACTTCTGACGAACGTGCGTCTGCCGCGGATCACCGGATGAGCACATCTTGTCGGAGTGCCAAAACTTTAATTGAGGGGACGGTGAATTTAAGCGAGCCTCTCAATGCTGGCGCTGTCCCACGTGGATTATCGTAATAGTGCAAGAGGGCAAGCATATTTAGACGCACCATTTTCTTGATCGGATTTGTCAACAACGGTATGCCCGGCACACCCAATGTTTAGAACTCGTGCACCGGCCATTAACTGTCCTAGGGGGCACTTGCAGCGTCATCTGCCTTCCGGCTGTGTCAGGTC
Source organism: Mycobacterium gordonae (assembly GCF_002101675.1). Lineage (GTDB taxonomy): Bacteria > Actinomycetota > Actinomycetes > Mycobacteriales > Mycobacteriaceae > Mycobacterium > Mycobacterium gordonae. The sequence continues at coordinate 26,426 of NZ_LQOY01000019.1, forward strand.
GATAAGCGGTGTAGTTCAGAATGGTCATCATCCCGGCTTCCAGGTGCTAGCCGTGATGACCGAGGATCCTGGGTTATCGGCGATCAGCACAGCAGTGAGTTTCTGGTTGGGCAGCACGATGACGGCGACTTTGCGCAATAATTGGAGGGTAGCAGCGCGCCCTGTGCCGTGCTGACGACAGGCGGCCATGGAACATCGCTTTCGTCCGTGCCGACAAGTACCCCATACCCCCTGAGGGTACGAGCAGGTGGCGCGTGTGACAAGGAGCGGGAAGGTTACGAAAGGCCCGTCGAACACCTTTCTGGTGCATGGCACGCTGTGCCCGGGGGACCTTCGGCGCCGGCAGGCCACCCGACCCCTGTGTTGGTCCAAAGTTGAAGGCTCGCGGTTCACCGCTTGGAGCACTTTCCTCGCAGTAACTGCCCGCATTTTGACTGACCGCCTGCTCGGTGGCCTCGGGTCAAGCCGTCACCGCAGAGCAACCCATGTCGGTTGTGGGGCGAGATTGGCCACATATGGTACCGTCCGGGGGTATGGGGTATACGCGACCGTCGGCCGATGCCCGATGTACCGGCCGGGCACACCTAACTGGACGGGCCTCCGCGCTGATCGCTGCTACGCGCCAATTGGGGGACACCCTTCCGCTATCATCGCGCGCCGAGCAAGAGGCGTCATCCACATCAGATTTCGCGCAGACGCACATCGAACGCTCAACGACACTGACGAGTTCCGGCGGCAGCCAGCAGCCTTAAGGCACGCCGATACCAGCCAGCGGGGTCACCGGATACGGTGAATTCCTCTCACGGACTTCGTCTTTTAGTATCATATGACGGAGCAGTTCTCGTGCTGTCGGCATCGGGAGTTATTGACCTCGCGACCACGCCACACTTTGCTCACCGCGTCAACGAGGTTCTCAAACAACGGCCCGCCGCGCTCATCATCGATTTGTCCCACGTCGAATTCATGAGTGCGGTGGGCATCGACGTGCTTGTCCAGGCTCACCACGCCACCGACACTACGGCTTATGCAGTGGTCGCTGACGGCCCGGCCACAGCTAGACCGCTGCGGCTGACCGGCCTTCACACCGTCATCGCGATCTATCCGAGCGTGGCCGAGGCCCGCAAAGGCTTAAGGACAGCACCGCCACCCAGCGCAGAGCCACCATGAAGGGCCGGGCGTTGGCGCTCATCCACACTGACCATGCCTCGGTCACTGTCGGTCAGGACGACGCTAGCAAACGCACCGAAAAGGGGTTTTCCCCCGGCGGCACTGACCGCCTGAACCATCACCCCGAAGAAACACACGACGACGTACACCACGTCCTTGGACACTTGACCTCCGCCGAAATCTGCACGGCACGGATCTGGAGACCGCGGAGTACGAAGAGTGGCACTGGTACCGGTTCTTTCGTCTCCGCCGTCGTTTCGAGAGTTGGGCGGCCCAGCGCGGCCCGGGGTGGTTCCGCGGAAAAGCCGGTCGGCCAAGGCGGCTAGGTGAGTGGCGACCATATTCGATGCGGGCACTTCAGCCCGGTCAGAGCCCACGCACGTCGGGCGCTTTTCCTCAGCGTGGCCGACGCCGTTCGCCGTGGTGGTGCTTCGGACCCTTGTGAGACGTGTGCGGCGCACGATTTCAAACGTGCTCGGGCAAGTCTGGTGCCATATGCTGCCCAACCCGACAGTGCCCGGCTGCGGCTGGATTTGCTATTGCTGCCGCGTTGGTGTCGCTGGGGCCGGATCGCCCGCAGATCGCCCTTCGTCAGGCCGAACCCACCACAATGACACGAGTTGGGTCACAGGCGCTTTCGCCAAAACTTTGTCGGCGCTGGTGGCTAAGGTAGTGACTGCCGGGATGAAGCAGGAGCCGTCGATGTTCGATGATGAGGTGAATTACCCCACCGCCGTGGCAAGCTATGACGACGGCGGTGTGGCTGAAGCCATCCGCTGGTGCACGTCTCACATGGAGAAGGGCGACACCCTCACTGTCTGGACCAAGCTGAAGTCCAACCTGCGCAACTGCGACATGTTGAACCGACTGGTCATCCGCCACTCCGACGTCGAGCACGTGACCGGCAGAGGAGGCGCATACGTGCGTGGCCACGGCCCGGTGCTGATGGCCTGGCCAGGCATGGACGACATCGGCGAACTGGTCCGATTCAGCAATCACATGATCCGGGGGTTGTGTGTGATCACTTGGAACGCCAACCGGATTCGGCCGTGGGTAACGCAGATGCGACCGGATATCCTCGGCAACGGTTCGGAGTGGGAGGACCTCACGCCGAAGCTAGACCCCGTGGTGATCGAGGCGATGAACAGTCTCACGTTAACGATCAACCACAACAACACAATCGCGGCTGGCTACGAGAAGGACGACGTCGTGAGTGTGCTCCTCGAAGTCCACGATGCCGGCATCCCAATGGACGGCGACGCGATGCAGGGATGGGCGCTTGCCCACGGTTGGTCCGGGAAGAACCCGGCATTGCTGGCCAAGTACGTCGAGGACGTCAACGGCGGCAAACGCCCCCGGTGTAACCGAGTGATCCGTTCCGACTACATCGACCACCTGAGGGCGCGGGTGGCCGGAGGCGTCAATGACGACGAGGAATGATCGTGGCCGTCACGTCTGCCCCACAACTTCCGTCGAGTGAGGAATATAGCGGATGCGAATACGGCGGGTTATCAGTAGAACGTAGAACGAGCCCTTATTCCCTATCCTGTTGCAGCGCAGATTATTTCACAGCCCGAGTCAATCGCCGAAAACTTGATCAGCCCGTATGCTCAAGCCAGGGGCCAAGAGCCCGGAAGTGGCGCCGACGAAGGTCGACTCAGACCTCCACCCATAGGCCGCGTCGTACTGCCCAACCGGCGGTTCACCGTCGCAAGGTCATGGTTCGACTACTCGAGAGCGCCAACTTGCAGGACCTCGATCTCTTGGATGCATCCGGCAACCGCGGCCCAACTAGCAAAATGCCAGAGAATTCGACCGATGTTGATACCGCCGATCCGATCAAGGTCGCGATATTCTCTAACATGTTTCGCCGCAGTGCATTTCGCAATTGTCTACACTGGCGATAACTTGCGCAATTCGTACTCATGAAGGGCTTTTCACCGCAGTCGATTGGAGCGAGTGAAAGCGATTGATTCAACAGATGATCAGGCTTAGCGCTCTGACGCCAATGACGGTGTCGCTTGTCCACGCAAAGATCGACGCCTGAGGCTCAGCGGTCGGCACGATCACCCGCGATGGAACACCGTCCCAACCGTGGGCGTCCGCCGTGCCGTGTGCGTCGATTTGGGTTTGTAGCGAACTGACGCCGATCGCAGCAAGTGCTACGATTGCTACATGATGTCGGACTATGTTATCGCCGAGGTGGACGATGGACTGGAGGTCCGTGGCGTTACCCGAGGGGAGCTCACCGAGGCGCTTCAGCTCCTCAATTTCTTCGGAGGAACCGAGGGCCCACACGAGGCAATCGCCCTGCTACAACTACGCAACGCGCTCGTGCATGACCCGCAGGGTGGTGCACACATCCGCGAGTTCATTGAGGTGTTCAAGGCTATTCGCACGCTGCAAGCCGAGCATGTGGAAGCGTCGCGCGAAGAGCTGCTTCGCGTGCTGATGGGCCATGGCGTTAGTCTGACGCCCGCCGCGACCCTGTCGCAGTCGAAGCGTTTGGCCGCCCACCGCAACGCGCTGCTCGCGACGCCTTTCCACACCTACAAATCGCTGAGTGAGCAGCGCAATTCGTCGGAGTCCAACACCAGAACGTGGGTGGCGCGACGTCGACAAGCGCATCAACTATTCACCGTTGACCATGGCGGCAGGACCTTGATACCGGCGTTTCAATTCGATGAGCACGGCAAGCTGCGCGCCGAGTTGGCGCCGATCCTGGCAGCGCTTGCCAATGGGGGAGTGCGGGACTGGTCCTTGTGGACGTGGCTTACCAGCCCGACGAGTTTTCTCTCCGGCGAGGTACCAGAGCGCACCGCAACGACTGATCCAGCGCGTGCGCTGCGCGCAGCCCAGCGCTTCGCCGCGGGTGCGGCCGCCTAGAACACCGGCTCGACGTGACCGCTACGCCTCCGCCCCAGGATCTGGTGTGCCCCCACCCGGCGGGCTGTGGTGTAGTCGCGACGTTGCCCACATTGAATGCAGTGCCCCTCGAAAAAGGCCGCATGCTCTACCGCGTGTACGACGGTAAGTGGGGATATGACGAATTCAATGCAGGCTGGGGCGACACCCGCTTTGCCCCGATCGACGACCCCATCACCGGAAAGCGGTTGTCGAACATGTATGTGGGTGAATCGCCTACCGGGGTCCTGCTCGAGTCGGTCTTTCACGATGTCCACCAGTTGGGCAGCATGATCGCCTACGACGCCCATCTGCACGAGAAGCTGTTGGCGCACATCGAGTTGCCGGTCGATGCTGCGCTGGGCGACCTTCGCGATCCGCAGCTGACGCGGCTAAACCTCAAGCGCAGCCAAGTGATCTCGAGTCCGGCCGAGCACTATGCATGCACCCGGCGCCTGGCGATCGCAGCTCTTGCACAGAAACATGATCCGCCGCTTCAGGGACTGATCTGGCATTCTCGTCAAGCCGAGTTGATCAACAAGCCGCCCGAAGAAGTAATCGTCCTGTTTGGGGAAAGGTACCCGCCGAAGCGGGGTTCCTGGCAGCGGTCCGGACCCGGCTCGCAAAACCTCTACGAAGGGCCAGGGCGACTACTCGTCGAAGAGATCGCCGAAGAATTGCGTGCGCTGATTGAGACGGATAAGGCGTAGGCGCAGTCGTGGCCGGAAGGTAGCAACTTTATCCACGACGGCGATGTGGGCAAAAGTTCGTTGACACCGGCAGGCAGGCGCATTGTCAAGACCGAATTTTGGGCGCCAGTGGGGTCGTGATGTGTAGGTCTAGCTTTCGCGCTGGCAGTCAAGTTTGACGTTGGGCATGGTTGGTCGACCAGGCAGGATGCCTGGCGTTCGACGCGATAAACAGTGCACCGGGAAAGCGGGTGGGCCGTCGTGGTCCGGCAGGCTGATGAGTCGCCGTGAGCGGCAGGCTTTCTTGTGCGCCGTGATGGCGGCCCAGGTGAGACCAATCACCGACATTTAGTGTTGAGCGCGGGTCGCGGGGCGGGCCGCTCAAGTCGTTCGGAGCGAGGCGGCGAGCGGCGTCCAGCGATCGGCGACCGTGCGCCTGTGCCGTGCACGTGGATCGGATGCCGGAGGGTGATGCTTGCATTGGAGAACAGAACTGAGGAATGCAGGCGACGGTTGGACCAAGCAGGACGCTTATCCTCCTTAAGGTAGGATAATAAGTATGACAAAGGCGAAGGTGTCGGTGACGATAGATCAGGCTGTGCTTGCGGCGGCCGATGCGGATGCCCAGGCGGTCGGCTTAAATCGTTCCGAGATGATCGAGCGGGCCCTGCACCACGAGCATCTCCGGATCTCGCTGGACCACTACACCGCGCACACCGTTCCGGCGTTGGATATCGACGCCTACGCGCAGACGGTCTACCAGGCCAACCGGGCCGCAGGCCTGTGATCACCCCCGGCGACGTCAGGCCGCGCCGCGACACCGGACACGAGCTGTATGTTGTCGTACTCTCCAACGCGATACACCTCGCCGCTGCAACCGGGCGCGTGATCACCTGCCCGTTCATTCCCGGTGAAATCCCCAGTGGCACAATGGCGATGATTGTATCTGTGCAGCAACCCAAGGGCGTTGTCCTGCCCGAGCTAGTTCAGTGGCTTCCCGCGGTAGCGCTCGACGAATCCATCGGCAACATCGGCGCAGCAGCCCTCGCCGACACGACGGCAACCATCGCGGCCCTCGTTTCCTGATTCAGCGCAAAGACCGACCCGGTGTCGCCGTCACCGCCTTGAGAATGCCGGATATGGACCACGGTCGGAATATCTCACCGCTCACGACGTCATCAGCACCGCGACGAAGGCGCCCGAGGGCGACGATCTCGTAGTTGCCGTTCTCGCCGCGGCAGCCGATTCCGGCATAGAGGTCGACGAGGCTTATTTGGCGCCGCGTGCTCGAATTGGAACCGCTCGACCTGTCCGACGTGCGCGAACATCTTGCCCTATAGCTCGCCAACGACCGTCAGGTCAGCTTGCCGGCAACGGGATGGTGGTCGGGTGCGGACAGCCTGTTCGGCCGTCTGGTCGAGGTGAACGGCGGTGTCGCCGCCGTCGCGAAAAAGCTCGGCGTGAATGCCAAGCACCTTGCCTGGGTTGCGGATTGGAGCCGTCGACTTCGGGCAGTCTAGCCCGTATGGGGAGGCTGGGGCCGCACGGCATGTGAACGTGGGTTTACGACCGGTGGTAGCAAAGGTGAACACGGCAGCGACTGTTATCCATGCATAACTGATATTATACATGAAACACGGCACCGCTGAGCCGCCTCCGTTGGGGCTACCGCCGTGTTGTCCCTGCTCAGTCAATCTGTGATCGGCTCACTTTAGTTGGCGCATCTGCCAGAGTGCGCTCACTTTAGTTGACACACTTGCCCGCGACACGCTCAGTTTAGTTGGCGCAGATTCGCGTCGCGTCCTAAAGCCGGTGTAAAAGGGGTGCATCGCCTGGGCCGTACTGGACCGCGCATCTCGCGGCTGGCGCGGATTCGCCATGACCCCGGCCGGGGTACGCCAGCTCCAAGACCTACGCCGCGCCCTGCTGCACCCGCCGCGACAACTACGGCCCCAGCACGCCCCAAACTCTGCGGGCAGCACCACCGAAGCCATCAGCCAACGGCGTAACATCACCCACCGAAGCCAGAAGCTACGTAGGCCCATTTACACCGGATTCCGGACGCCCCCCAGATTCGCCCCGGTGGTGCGTAGGTTGCCTTGTGTGACTGTTGCGGCGCCTGTTATTATGCATGAACCATGTTGCCCGCTGAGCCGCCTCCGCCACCCGCCACAGTGGGATGGCTTTGGCCGACCAGGCACTCCTGAGCGCTCACCGTGCACGGTGGAAGCGTATCGGCCTGGTCGGCGCTGGCCCGACCACGCTCGCCGGCGGACTCAGATACCTGCATCTGGCCGACCGATCAAGAAACCCGGGTCCGCTGTCGCTCCGGCCTATTCTGTTGGACAACGATACGTCACTGTGACGCATTGAAGGCTAATCACGCTGCGGCCCAATATATTTAGTGTGTCCATAGATAATCTACGTTACGCATGAACCCAAGCTGCTGGTCGAGGTGACCGGTGAGCCGGCGCTGAACGACGTCGCCATCCAAGTCACCGGGAAGCTGCAGGCGGCGATCGATTCTCTGACCACGGCACAAACCGCGCCACAGCACGGCCAATCGTTGAGTAAGGCAAAGGTTTTAGATGAGCGGGAGGTCAGGAGTGGCTAGGTTGACTCGGCGTGCGGCGCTGGCGGCACTCGGCGCCGGCGCGGTGGCCAGTCTGGGGTATGCGCTGGGTGGCGCGCTGCGCCCGCCGATGCTACGGATCCGTTTGACCGACGGCGGCATGATGGGCGCCAGTGCGGCCGACATGAGCGGTTACATGGAGATGTTCCGTCGCCATACCGAAATCAGCCGCACGGTCGAGGAGATTCCCGGCGGGGTTCGCACCACTACCGAGTCAAACTCGCCGGACCTTACTGCCCAACTGCACGGGCACGTGTCGAGCATGTACTCCCATCTTGACCAAGGCTCCGAGGTCATGTGTATGAGCTCGAGCCTGCCGACGCTATTCCGCAACGCCGGCGGCTACCGCCGCCAGTTGACCTTGACGCCCAGAGGTGTCATCGCCGAGGAAACCTCCGATGATCCCGCTTTAACCGACACCATCCGTGCTCACGCCCGTGAGGTGAGCGGCTTTGTGCGCGACGGGATGCCCGCGATGATGCAGGGCATGATGGGCGGGTCGGGCGGCATGATGGGACCCGGCGGCATGATGGGACCCGGCGGCATGATGGGACCCGGCGGCATGATGGGACCCGGCGGCATGATGGGACCACCGTAGCCACCGGCGACCGCCAACCCACATCGACAAATATCCCTTCAACCCAGGCGCTTCGATGCGCCGCAGGGGAACACCTGGTGGCCCTGGAACAGTTACTTGCAGCGGGTTCGTCTGGCCGGCCGCTGCAAGGCAGCGCGCCGCGCGGACTCCTCGGGGCTGATCTGTTCGAGGAAGTGGCTAAGCACCAGGTCCGAGCGACCCCCCGAGTCGAGCACCTCACGCATGAGCCGGGCACTGTGCTGCTCGCGAGTCAACGTTGGCCAATACCGGTAGGCTTTGCCGTCTCGTTCCGGCACTAGCCACCGCTTGGTGTGTGCGGTCGGAGCGCACATGTTCGAAGAACCCCAATTTGCCGCCGGCTTGAGCACGCGCTGGATCTCTGCCAACGCCCCGCCAACGTCGGATACCGAACACAGCACCAACGACGCCACCGCCGCGTCAAAGCTGGCATCGTCGGCGGGTAGAGCGATCGCATGTCCTGCCACCACCCGAACGCGCACGCGGGGCCCGGTCGGCGCCAGCCTCGGCCATCATGCGCAATGTGTGGTCGGGCTCGACGGCCACGAATTCGGCGACCGTGTCGGGGTAATGGCCAAAGTTCAGCCCGTTGCCGGTTTGAGGCGTGGGGCGAACCCGGCAAAGGGCGCCTGCTTCCGGCCAGCCTGCCGCTGGTGCGCGGCCACGAGGTGACGACAAGCCCGTTGCCGCTGAAACCAATTGAGCCCGAACGGCCTTCGTGGCGTCGACCAGCGTCGACTCTGAATGCATTGCATCAAGCGGTTCACCGGTGATCACGCCCCACCGTTTGCTGGTAGGAACACCCAGTGCGTGAGCGGCCCGTCCGCGGTGTCACGCAATGGGCGCCGCGCCGCACGAGGCGCTACGTGGCCGGTTATGCTGATCCCCGCGCCGCCGGGCGAGCAACGCTGTGCTCCTCACCGGTGTAGTGGGCTGGTGCGGCGGCGAATCGTTGCGCGCATTCCGATAAGCAGAACCACCAATCCCGGCCAGCGCGGCGCAGATGGCTCGCGGCGGTGCGCGGGTCCACGCGCACCAGGCACACCGGGTCGGTGGGATACCGCGCCGCCGCCAACGCCACCGTATACACCTCCACCGGTGTGGCGATATTGTGGAGCTGTTGGGCGCCCAACGGATCTGGGGCGAGCCCAAGCCGGGTGCACACCTGCCCGACGGGTTCGGTGATCACGGCTTGCCCCGCGTCGGCCAGCGCGGTGATCCGAGCCGCCGCGTTCACGTCGTGGCCGAAGTAGTCATCGTTGCGGCGCACCGCGGTGCCGTGGTGAATGCCGGCCCCTTTTCGGCATAAGCGTGGCTGCGATGATCCCCACCAGCCGCCAGACTCGCTGGGCGCCCTTCGACGGGCTCAGCATATGGCCGCAGGCCGGGGTCATCGCAGCACGGCGGCAGATTTTCGAGCATTCGCCGGTGAGCTCCTTTGTCACCCGCGGTGTTGCGTTGCTGTCGGGAAACGACTGCCACGGCGAATCCGACGCTGCCGCAGCCGGTTTCGGGCTCGGCAAGAGCGCCCAGGCCGGAGCGGCCGGCGAGCAGCGCCATGAGCACCAGCACGGGTTCCATGTTGCATGGTCAGCTCCGGTGCTGGTGTTCGGGCTGCAGCCGGCCGACGCCGGGCAGGAACCGGCCGACGCGGGCGGCGTAGTCGGTGTAGGCCGGTCCGTGCACCCGGTCCAGGTAGGGCTCTTCGGCCAGGCGCACCTGCACCTGGATACCGGTCACGGTGATCACCACGCCCGCCAGGGCTACCGGGTTGGGCACCATCAACGCCAAGCCGCCGAACGCGACGATCACCGCGGAGAAGATCGGGTTGCGGCACACCCGGAACGCGCCGGTGGTGACGAGGGTCGTGTGTTCGGCCTCGTCGATGCCGATGCGCCAGGACGCGCCGAGCGACAGCTGAGCGGCCAGCGCCAACGCGATGCCCAGCACTGCGACCGCGATACCGACACCGCGCACCACCGGGTGATCGGCCACAGCCAGCGGCGCCAACCCGGCCAGATCGGCCAACGGGGCGCCAACACCGACCGTCAGGTAACCAAGGTCGGTGCCGGCCAGCGCCCACCACTCCAGCGAGCCATCCGGGCGCCAGGTGCGCCGGTTGCCGCTGTCGCCGGTGCGGGCCAGCTGAATGTGCCGGCGCAGCGCGCCGTCGAGCAGCATCATCACCGCGAACAAGACCAGCGCAGCGATAGCCATCATGTGTCACCTTCCGTTCAGATCGGTTTGGCGGCCACCCCCAGCAGATAATCGCCGCGGATGCGGGTCACCGATCCGAGCACCACCAGGCCGTCGCGGGCCAGCTCATCGAGGAACTGCCCGGCGCTGAACCGGTCTTCGGTCGGGTGGTCAAACAGCCGCCGGTAGCTGGGGCGGGCCAGGGCGTGCGCGGTCACCTCGTCGAAATAGAACCGCCCACCCGGGGCGAGCACCCGGGCGACCTCGGCCAGCGCTGCACGCCAGTCCGGGATGTGGTGCACAATGCCGAAATCGAACACCGCGCTGTAACTGTCGTCGTCGGCATCCAGCGCGGTGCGCAGGTCGGTGGCACTGCCCTGAGCGAGCCGCACCCGATCGCCGTAGCAGGCCAGGCGCCGCCCGGCCCGGCCGATCATCGCCGGATCCAAGTCCACGCCGTCCACGGCGGCGGCGCCGAACCGCTCCAAGATCAGCCGACAGCCGTACCCGGACCCGCACCCGATTTCCACCGCCCGGGCCCCCGGGATCAGCCGGCCGCCGAACCGCAGCAGCACCGGCACCTCATAGAAACGTTGCAGCCAGCGCCGCGGCGGGGAGTTCACCAGTGACGTCTCGGCCCGGTTCATCAACATAGGGATCTGCCTTTCCACCATTTAGCCGCGCACGTCACCCCGTCGCTTCCGCGGCCGGCTGTAGTGCGCCGACGGGCTTTTCGGTCCAGTGCGGGTGGGCTGCGCGGCGAACAGACCCAGCCCAATCAGCAGCAGCTGACGCCGCCCGTAGCGATCCCCCGGTGTCCCGCAGACCAGCATCGGAGCGGCCGGCACCAACACGTAGACGTTGGCCATCCACTGCAGCACACTGGCGCCGACCACCAAATCGGCGGCGATCGTCGGCAGCGCCGCGGTCATAATCGTGATGTTCCAACCCGACGGTGCTCACCGCGATCAGCAAGCCCGCCAGGGCCCACCAGCACCTGGCGTGGGACCCGAGCACCCGGACCTCCCGAATCAACGCCTGAGATCGCTATCACCATGGTTTGACAATTGATATATGGGTGACGCTATCATCGCGTTATGGCGATGACAAGTGGGAAGCGGCCGGCGCCGCGCCCGACCCATGACGTGGCGCCGGCGGTGGCGCTGTTTCACGGTTTGTCCGACCCGACCCGGCTGGCGATTCTGCAGCGGCTCACCGAAGGGGAAGCCCGGGTGGTGGATCTGACCGGCTTGCTGGGGACGGCGCAGTCGACCGTGTCGGCGCATCTGGCCTGCCTGCGCGACTGTGGCCTGGTGGTTGGCCGTCCCGAGGGTCGGCAGGTGTTCTACTCGCTGACCCGCCCGGAGCTGATGGACCTGCTGGCCTCGGCCGAGACGCTGCTGGCTGCCACCGGCAACGCAGTGGCGCTGTGCCCCAACTACGGCACCGCCCGCGCCGCGGCGACGAGCAACAAGAGTGAGACGAGTAAGGCGAAGGTGAGTAACCGATGAGCGAGGCGTGCGGCTGCGGCCACGACGAACCCGATGCTGACGAGCGCAGCGAGGAGCACGAGCCGGACCGGCTCTGGCAGGTCAGTGAACTGCAGTTCGCCGCCCTGTCGGGTGTGTTGCTGTTGGCCGCGCTCCTCGCGGGCTGGGCCGGTGCGGCCCGGCCGGTGATCCTCACGCTGGAAGCGGTAGCGCTCGTGGTGGGCGCCTACACCTTCGTCCCGTCCACGCTGCGGCGGCTGGCCAAGGGCAAGATCGGGGTGGCCACCCTGATGACCATCGCCGCTGTCGGCGCGGTGATCCTGGGCGAGGTCGGCGAGGCCGCCACGTTGGCGTTCTTGTTCTCCATCAGCGAGGGCCTGGAGGAGTACTCGCTGGCCCGCACCCGCCGCGGCCTGCGCGCCCTGCTGTCGCTGGTTCCTGATCGGGCCACCGTGCTGCGCGACGGCGCCGAAATCATCGTGGCACCCACCGAACTGGTGGTCGGCGATGCGATGCTGGTCAAACCCGGCGAGCGGATCGCCACCGACGGCATCATCCGCCACGGGCGCACCGCGCTGGACGTCTCGGCCATCACCGGGGAATCGGTGCCCGTCGAGGCCGGACCCGGTGACGCGGTGTTCGCCGGGTCGATCAACGGCACCGGTTCACTCGAGGTGGAGGTCAGCACCACCGCCGCGGACAACTCACTGGCCCGCATCGTGCGCATCGTGGAGGCCGAACAGGCCCGCAAGGGCGCCTCCCAACGGCTGGCCGACCGCATCGCTCAACCCCTGGTGCCGGCCATCATGGTCGCCGCCGCCGTTATTGCGGTGGTGGGCAGCGTGTTCGATGACCCGCTCACCTGGATCCAACGCGCCCTGGTGGTGCTGGTCGCCGCCTCGCCGTGCGCCCTGGCGATCTCGGTGCCGGTCACCGTGGTGGCCGCGATCGGCGCAGCCAGCAAACTCGGCGCTTTGGTCAAAGGCGGCGCGGCGCTAGAAGCTCTCGGCGCGGTGCGCGGTGTCGCCCTGGACAAGACCGGCACCCTGACCGCCAACCGCCCCACCGTCATCGACGTCGCCACCACCAACGGCGCCACTCGCGACCAGGTGCTCGACCTGGCCGCGGCGCTGGAAGCACGCAGCGAACACCCGCTGGCCTCGGCCATCCTGGCCGCCGCCGGCCAGATCAACCCCGCCAGCGACGTGCAAGCCGTCACCGGCGCCGGACTCATCGGCCACCGCAATGGACACACCATCCGGCTGGGCCGCCCCGGCTGGCTCAACCCCGGAGCGCTAACCGGCGACGTAGCACGCATGCAGCAGGCCGGTGCCACCGCCGTGCTCGTCGAAGACAACGGCCACGTGATCGGCGCGGTCGCCGTGCGCGACGAACTGCGCCCCGAGGCCGCCGAGGCCGTGGACCAGCTGCGCGGCGACGGCTACCAGGTGGCCATGCTCACCGGCGACAACCACACCACCGCCGCTGCTTTGGCCGCCGAGGTTGGCATCGAGACGGTGCACGCCGAGCTGCGCCCAGAAGACAAGGCGAACCTGATCGAACAGCTACGCGCCCAACGCCGCACCGCCATGGTCGGCGACGGCGTCAACGACGCCCCCGCCTTGGCGACCGCCGACCTGGGTATCGCGATGGGCGCGATGGGTACCGACGTGGCCATCGAAACCGCCGACGTGGCGCTGATGGGTGAAGACCTGCGCCACCTGCCACAGGCGTTCCGCCACGCCCGCCGCGCCCGACGTATCATGCTGCAAAACGTCGGCCTGTCCCTGGTGCTGATCACCGCGCTGATCCCGCTGGCGCTGTTGGGCATCCTGGGCCTGGCCGCCGTAGTGCTAGTGCACGAGATCGCCGAGGTTGTAGTCATCGCCAACGGGGTACGCGCCGGCCGCGCCAAGCCACTGGCCGTAGCACCGGCCGGCCACCCGGCATCATCACCACGCACAGCCACAGCGGCGGCGTCTACGTGATCCCGAGCATTGACCACCCGAGGCGAAGCAACCCGGCCAAAGCGCATCATCCCGACCACCGGTTCAACACGCAACCTGACACACCCTCGTTCCGGCGGGGGCTGGCGCTCGTGATTCATGGTCTAGGACGTCGTCGGCGGCGTCATCGAGGTCACCGTCGGCTGTCCGCAGGCTCCATCGCGCTGGTCGGCTTGGGAATCGAACTCGGCAATCGAGGTCTTTTCGCCGCGTGGTGATCTGGCAGCTACGCGCCGTCGCCACGCGCGCCAGCGGCCCGCGCTGCGCGCGATCGCCGTCACCTTCCATGCACTGGCCGCCTACTACGCGATCGGTGATTGCTTCGCCGAACGGGCCGCCCGCACGGTGGCCGCCAACATCACCGGCCAGCTACACGGACACCCCCAGCCGGAAAGTACCTCGGCCAAGCCACCTGCTACATCCAATTCGGAGACGGGTTGGTGGCAGGTCGACATCGACTTTCGGTCCAGCCCGCAACCGGTCGCCACCTTCACGGCACCCTCACCCGAGTTCGCAACCAATACAACCGAACTCGGCTCTACCCGCCGGGCACGCCGGTTCTCCCGTTGACCGCCAGCAATCCGATCGGTGAGGCGGCGCAGCCGCGTGGCCCACGGTCAGGGCGGCAGAACCATCCGCGTCCCCGTGCGGGCCCGCGCCCCGCGACAGGTCCCTTGACGCCACCAACCACCGCGAATCCCGCGCACGTGTCAACCACCGTGGTGTGGGCCGCGTACGGGCGACGGTGGTGGCTGGTCGGCGCCGGTCGCCAGCCGGGTCTGGCTGCCGTCGCAACCCACCACGACCCACTCAGACAACGAGAACATCACGGCAAACACCGCAAGCGCGATCACCGGCCGCCTTCCAAGGGTGAAATCGCCGATACAGTCTGCGCAGCAACGGGATCGAGAAAATCCCGCCCAGGGCCGCGAACAACAGATTGCCCCGACACCGGTAACCAGGACGGGCCCCCGCGATTAAACCCAGGTGTGCAGCACGTGCGGCACCAGCTCCATCACCCCAGACACCGCGTGCCACACCGCGCCGAGAGCACCACGCCTCAACTCTGCCGGGCGACCGTCGACGTCAACCGGGTCATCGCCGTCACCCGGTGTCGCGCCTGCGCCGAAGGGCAGGTCGTCGCGTCCTCCTACCCCCGGCGGAACCGCGCGAGATACCCCCGCCGTCCCCACGCGTGACCTGAGCCGACACCAGCAACCGCGCCAAACGGAGTTCTCTGGCTCGATCCGCCACCAGCGGCCTACCAGACGCGCGGAATACCCGACGGTCCCGTCCAAGCGACCGGTCTCATCGACAGCACACGCCTAATCGTTGCACGACCCGCGGACCCAGCGCTCCCGGGAATATACCCCTGGTGGTATCGCGTCTAACTTAGGGACACCCGAAGAGGAAGGACTGCAATGACAACCACCGAGACCCCCGCCCCCGTGACGAGCATGCCGCGTATCGGAGACCCGGCCCCGGCCTTCACCGCCACCACCACGCAGGGCGAGATCAACTTCCCCGCCGACTACGCCGGCAAGTGGGTCATCCTGTTCTCCCACCCCGCCGACTTCACCCCGGTCTGCACCAGCGAGTTCATCACCTTCGCCGCGATGCAGAACCAATTCGCGGCCTACAACACCGAACTCGTCGGCCTATCGGTCGACGGCCTCTACAGCCACATCGCGTGGCTACGCACGATCAAGGACAAAATCACCTTCCGCGACATGAAGAACGTCGAGGTCAACTTCCCGCTCATCGAAGACATCACCATGGAGATCGCCCAGAAATACGGGATGATCATGCCCGGCGAGGACTCCACCAAGGCGGTGCGGGCGGTTTTTGTCATCGACCCCACGGGCGTGATCCGCGCCGTCATCTATTACCCGCTAAGCCTCGGCCGCAACTTCGACGAGCTGCTGCGCGTCATCAAAGCCCTCCAAACAGCCGAACACTTCGCCGTTGCCACACCGGCCGACTGGCGACCCGGCGAGCCGGTCATCGTGCCCCCCGCAGGCTCCTGCAGCACCGCCAAGCAACGCATGGACGGGCACATCGACGGCATCGAGTGCGAAGACTGGTTCTTCTGCACCAAACAGATCAGCGCCGACGAAGTCGAATCCGCCATCCGAACCGTCTGAAGGGTTCGCGCCACAGCACAATCCACAGATCTACACCAGTTTTCGTCATCCGAGCAAGGTGGCCATCACCGCAAGCACCGTATCCGTGATTCACCAGACGAAAACGGCGATACTAACCATGGGTAACTGATGTATACATGAAACAAATGGGCCGAGCCGCCGCCGTCGGGGCCACCGCCGCGTGGTGGCGGCCGACTCGTAGTGGTTTCGTGTGTTGTAAAGCCGACCGGGCAACTCGTAAGGGCTCACCGCGCACGGCGGAGACGTATCGGCGGCTGATGTTCTTGAAGTTCCGCTACCGGATAGGTCCGACCCTCCGCGTTGAGGCTCCAGACACCGCGCCGTGAATTCTCGGCGAGGCCCATGCCTTTGAGCTGACCGCGCCCACGCAAGTCTGCGGGCGATCTCGGTCCCGGGTCCATCACCGTGCAGAGCTGCCTGTTGCGCATCCAAGAAGTTCTCCCGCTCAAGGACGCTTTCGTTGATCTCGTCGATGGACCCGGAGTCGCCCAGATCCCGCATCGCGAGGACAGCGGGCCAGAGCAGCTCTTGGTACGGGGCACGGCGGTCACCGTTGTGAACCTAGCGACGTTCCGGGAAGTAGTTGATCGACATGCGGTCTGACTCACCCGATCATGTATCACTGGCACCATTCGACACACCTGCACCAGGTTGACTGCTTGGCGGCTTCCGTCGGTGGTGGGTCTTAGAGTGAGACTAGAGCAGGAAAAGCGCAGGTGAGGAGCCCCGATGGCGGACCGTTCAGCGATCGAGTGGACCGAGGCCACCTGGAACCCCGTCACCGGGTGCGATCGAGTATCCACCGGGTGCGATCACTGCTACGCGATGACTCTGGCAAGGCGACTCAAGGCGATGGGGTCGGAGAAGTACCAGGCCGACGGCGACCCGCGCACATCCGGCCCCGGCTTCGGTGTCACGGTGCACCCGCAAGCGCTGGACGAGCCGCGGCGGTGGCGCACCCCCCGCGTGGTGTTCGTGAACTCGATGGCCGACCTGTTCCACGCCAAGGTGCCGATCAGCTTCATCCGCGACGTGTTCGACGTGTGTCGCGACACCCCGCAGCACACCTATCAGGTCCTGACCAAGCGGAGTCGGCGGCTGAGTCGCGTCGCAGAAAAGCTTGACTGGCCGGACAACCTGTGGATCGGCGTCTCGGTGGAGAACGCCGACGTTCTTAGCCGGGTCGACCATCTCCGCGAGGTGCCGGCCGCGGTGCGCTTCTTATCCTGTGAGCCGCTAATCGGTCCGTTGGACGGGATCGACCTCACCAGCATCGGCTGGGTGATCGCCGGCGGCGAGTCAGGCCCCAAGTATCGGCCGATGGAGCTGTCCTGCCCCAAGGTCGAGAACCTTATCGTAGCCCCCGTCGTCTAACCTGTTGCCGCGGTGGGCATCTCGTCCCACAGTTGGCCGTCGAGCTCGCGGCCGGCTGCCTTCGGGGTCCGGCCGCCCCACTGTTTGAAGAAGAACGGCACTCCCTCGGCGCGGCAGGCGTCGCGGATACCGCGCGCCCCCGGGTAGGTCAACGCTGCAGTAGTTCGACGCCGAGTCGGTCGACGTCGTTGGTGTTCCTGGTGACCAGCGCAACTCCGAGGGTCAGCGCGGTGGCAGCAATCATAATGTCCATGGCGCGACCGCGCGGACTGCGGCCTTGGGCCCGTAGGCGTGCGCACAGCAGGCCGTAGTGGTGGGCGGTGGTGTCGGTGAAGGCGATGCCGTGGCCGTAGACGGACTGGATCATGGTCAACCGGTGCTGACGACTCAGTCGGGCGTTGTCATCCGGTGCGCAGTGCACACCGAAATGAAGCTCTGCATAGCTCACCGAGCTGATTTGGCAGACCAGCCCCGACAGGTCGACTTTGGGAGCGACCAGGATGCTGGTGTCCACGATGACTTGTCTAGGCCCAGGGGTCGTCAACGGTGTCGTCCTCGCGGGCGGCGCGTAGTTCGTCCTCCCAACCGGGATCCACGGCCGTGTAGATCCGCGCTGCCTGTTCCCCGGCCACCCATGCGGGTGTCGCTATTGGCACGATCCGGGCTACCGCGCGGCCGTTGACCAGCACCGTCACCTCGGCGCCGCCCTCGACCTCACGCAAAACGGGGGCGGGATTCTGTCTGAGTTCTCGCATCCCTACATCGGTCATGCAGCCAGTGTAGCCACAATGTAGATCATGATCTACATTGTGGCTCGCGCTCACCCAGGTACACGGGACGAAGCGCAAGCGATGTCGACGCGCGCGTGCTGATCGATGTGCCGTGGAGATCCCCCGCGACCAGACTTCATCCCTATCCCCCACCGCTGCAACAGCTCTCGGCTGTAGATGGATAATCGTCATTATCCATGAAAATTGGGCTTACCAACCGGCGGACTGCGAAGATGCTCGTCACCCTTATTCGACGAGGTACTCGACGGTCACGGAGGACATGTCTAGAACGGCCCGCAGCGCCTCGAGTCGGTGCGGTGCGACTGCCAGGACGAGCAGCCGGCGAGCCCTACCGGAAGCATCGACACCGCCGGTGAGCACCTCGCCCGGTTCCTCAATTACCTGCACACCGACAAGGGAGTCACCGACGTCGACTTCGTCGCCCACTCGATGGGCGGTCTGTACTCGCGCGCCGCGATCCGGGTGCTCGCGACCACCAACTCGCCGGTGCACGTCCGCTCGCTGACCACGATCGGCACCCCGTGGCAGGGTTCGTACCTGTCCGACTACGCCAACGGCATTGTTCCCCTGACCGACTGCCTGGGCGACACATTCTGCGAGAACGCGATGAAGGGATTCAAGGACGAAGTCCTGCGGCTGATGGCCGGTTCCGGTCGTGAGGTCAACCAGGCGTTCCTGATGGGCAAGAACGGGTGGAACCAGTTCCAGTCCGGTGTGCTGGACAAGGTCCCGGTCGTCCTGATCGGCGGCAAGAAATTCACCACCCCCGGCCCGGCCAATCCCGCGGTGTGGCCCAACGACGGTCTGGTGGCGCTACAAAGCGCGTTGGCCAAGGACGTCGGCGACCCGGTGCTGCCGCATCGGCGCTGTTACACCTTCGACGACACCCACAGCATCTATGTCTCCAACCAAGCCGGTCTGGACTGGAACACCGCGCTGACTTGGGACCCTCACGTGTTGGACGTGCTGCACCAGGCGATCGAGGACGCGCCCAAGGCGCTCGAGAGGGCCAACCGTGAGGGCTGCCCAGCCAGTTGACCCAGCCCATCGGACAACTAGCCCAGGGGCCGCTGTGCCCGCCTATGACTTCGTCGTCATCGGGGCCGGCTCCGCCGGATGCGCGGTCGCCGGACGGTTGGCCGACCAGTCGTCGGCGCGTCCTGCCGATCGAGGCCGGCCCGGCGCTTCGTCGCCGCGGCCTGCGATCATGATCGGTGAACGATGTGCCGGCTTCCCGCTGGCCGCCGCCCTCAGCAGCTCCCCTTTTGGACGTGTTTGACCCGGTATGGCACGCTCGACACCGTGGGTGACCTTCCGGGTTCTCAGAGCGACAGCGCAGCACGAAAGACATCGGGGCCGCCGGTGCGACCGTTGTCGTCGGACCAGCAGCCGGCAACCAAGGCCGACCTGTATGCCGCGGTCGATGCCATGCGCGCCGACATGCGTGAGCTGCTCGAGCAGATCAGCACGCTGATCAAGGATGCGACGCAGAAGTAGGGTCGAGCGGTGAAGCCGTTTCGGATCGACGTCCCCGAGGACGTACTCGACGACCTGCGCGCGCGGCTGGCGCGCATCCGGTGGCCAGAAGCCGAATGTGTGGACGACTGGAGCCAGGGCATCCCGCTGCGCTACACCCGGGACCTGGCCGCGTACTGGGCCGGTGACTACGACTGGCGGGCCCGGGAAACAGCGCTGAACCGCTTCGACCACTTCATCGACCAGTTCGACGGTCTAGACATCCACTTCATCCATCAGCGCTCCCCGCACGACGACGCCTTTCCGCTGCTGATCACCCACGGCTGGCCGGGGTCGATCGTCGAGTTCCACAAGGTGATCGAGCCGCTGACGAACCCCACCGCGCACGGCGGGCGCGCGGAGGACGCCTTCCATGTGGTGTGCCCGTCGCTGCCCGGCTACGGATTCTCCGGAAAACCGGGCCGCACCGGGTGGGGTGTGGAGAAGATCGCGCTGGTCTGGGAGGAGCTGATGACGCGCCTCGGGTATGACCGCTACGGCGCCCAGGGTGGCGACTGGGGCGCTGCCGTCACCAGCCAGATCGGCCGAAACGAGGGCAACTGCGTGGCCATTCACCTGAACATGCCGCTGGGCATGCCGACCGCCGAGACGATGGCCAATCCCACGCCCGAGGAGCAGGCGGCGCTGGCCGCACTGGCCGAGCACCGCAAGAACGGCACCGGGTATTCCAAGCAGCAGTCGACGCGCCCGCAGACGGTGGGTTACGGGCTGGTCGATTCGCCGGTGGGCCAATTGGCCTGGATCGTCGAGAAGTTTCAGGCCTGGATGGACTGCGACGGACACCCCGAGAATGTGCTGACGCGAGATGAGTTGCTGGACAACGTGATGATGTACTGGGTGACCGAAACCGCGGCGTCCTCGGCGCGGCTGTACTGGGAGAGCTTCAAGAAGTGGGGGGACACCACCCGCGTCGAATTGCCCACGGGCGTAGCGTCTTTCCCGAAGGAGATCCTGCGCGCACCGCGCCGCTGGTGCGAGCCGAACTTCAACATCACCCATTGGACGACCATGCCGCGCGGCGGCCACTTCGCCGCATTCGAGCAACCCGAGCTGTTCGTGGCGGACCTTCGGGAGTTCTTCGCGACCGTGCGCTGAGTCTTTCTGCCGCCGAGTTGCCTTGCCGCCTTGCCGCCGAGTTGCCTTGCCGCCGAACGTGAATCTGACGACGCGACACGCCGTTGATCGGTCGTGGCTTTCACGCTCGGCGGGGAGGGGGGCGGGGAGGGCGGCACGCTAGCCCCCCGTCAGACCACCCGCCAGCCGCGGCGTGCGCGAAATCTCATGTCCCACAGGTACATCTGATAGACCAGGATCCAGGCCCGGTGCGGTATCAGCCGGTCGGCAACCCGCAGCGCCGAGAGCAGCAGCTCGAACCGGGCCTGTTGGGACTCCGACCAATCCAGCCGCATCATGGCCCGGAATTCCGGGGCCAGAAACCCCGTCGTCGCAAACAGGTTGAACGATCCGGCCAGGGTCCGCAGCGGCCACGGCAGAAACGCCATCGAGGCCACCCCGCGCAGGTGCTCGCGCACTGGCGGGTCGATCCGCAGCTCGTCCAAAGAGCGCTTCCAGTACTCGTCGAAGGCGACCCGGTCGGCCGGCCACATCCGCTCCGGCACCTGCAGGGTGGTGCCCAGCCGCTTGGCGTCCTGGTAGACGGCGTCCGCGGCCACATCGTCGAGCGGCCCGTGCAGGTACTCGTGCTGCTCGACGAAGTAGCGGTAGAGGCAGGCGGCGACCCACAGCTGTAGCCCGGGGTCGAAGGCGTTATAGGCCACCGGACTCGACGGCCTCGACCGGACCTGACGGTGGGCGACGTCGACCGCTTTTCGCATGACGGTGCGATCGGATTCGGTGCCGATGGTGGCCACCGCGAGGTAGGTGCCCGTGGTGCGGGCGCGCTTGAAGGGGTGCTTGTAGACGTTGCCGCTGTCCACCGGGCTTTCCAGAACTCCGTAGCCCACCCCGGGCCGGGCCAGCTGCATGATGACGTTGGCTGCCGGCAGCAACAGCGCCGCCGGGTTCAGCAGGTCGGCGACCCTGGTGACCGGCCGCTTCATAGCAGATCCTGGCTCATGTCATCGAGTAGACCACGCGCGAGAGGGTGTTCGGGCGGCGACGGTGAGCCGGCTGGTCTGCCGCGCTATGGGATTTGACAACCAAGGTTGACACAGTGCTCGCTCGTGCCTACCGTCATAACTGTCAACCATAGTTGACAATAGCTCTTGAGAGATTGGGGTGAAGATGTTCGACGAACAGTCGCTGGCGGCCGGCACGGACCCCGGCGACCCACACTTCGATGTCGCAGATCGCCTTGCGGTCGCGAACTTGTTGGGCGCCTACGCCTACACCTACGACCAGGATCGACTCGATGATTTCCGCGCCTTGTTCACCGAGTCACCAGAACTCGTCCTTTTGCACGAAGGACGGGTGCTGTCCGAGGACATCAACGTTGTCATGGAACTACTCGCGGCCAGGAAATCAGCGTTCCGGGCCGAGCGCAACAAAAGGCGCCACGCGCTGAACTCGTTATGGATCACCGGCCAAACCCCCGACACAATGACGGGGCATTGTTATGTGCAGGTATTTGCCATTCGCGATGGCGGTCCGCCGTTGCCCGATCTGACGGGCTGCTACGACTTCACGGCCGCCAAGCAGCAAGGTGTGTGGCGGCTCGACCGGTGGGTTGTCACCGCGGACCAGACTCGGACCGGTCTGCCCAGCGATGGCAACTTCATGAAGCGAGGCGCCTGATCAGGCGGAAATTCTCAATGGATGTTCGGCATCACATCGCGCGAGCAGGGCCGCTGTGTTCTTGTGATCGACCTCACCGGGAATGGCGATTAGGACGCGGCAAAAGGGGCATTTTGCACACATGTCGATTGAACCGCCACCAGGCGGCCCCGACGCACCGGCGGCCAAGCTGACGAACCTGTTTCAGATTGGGCGCTCGCAGGCCGCCGTCGACTACGTCCCCGAGATGTGGTGGATGCTTGCGGCGCAGTTTCTCGTCCTGGTCACGCTGCTCATCGTCGTGGTGGTGATCTAACCGCTCAACACCGGTGTGAGACGCTGCCGGGGTGTCTGTACGGGATGCCCGAGTGGCGGGCGTCGTCGCCGGTTATCTCCTTGACTTCACGCTGGCCGACCCAAGCCGGGGACATCCGGTCGCCCTGTTCGGCGCCGCGGCGGCACGCCTGGAGCGGCGCACCTACCGAGACAGCAGGGCCGCCGGGGTGGCTCATGTGGCCCTGCTGGTCGGCCTCGTCGGCCTGCTCGGTGCCACGGTGCAGCGTCGCACCGGCTCGGCACTGGCCACCGCGGCGGCGACCTGGGTGTCGCTAGGCGGAACCTCGCTGAGCCGCACCGGCAGCCGGATGGCCGAGCTGCTGGACAACGGGGACATCGACGCGGCGCGGCGTCTGCTGCCGTCGTTGTGCGGGCGCGATCCGGCCGCACTGGATGCGGCGGGCCTGACCCGCGCGGCGCTGGAGTCGGTGGCCGAGAACACCTCGGATGCCCAGGTGGCGGCACTGCTGTGGGCCGCGATCGGGGGAGCTCCTGCGGTGCTGGGATATCGGGCGATCAACACCTTGGACGCGATGGTGGGATACCGATCGCCGCGGTATCTCCGATTCGGTTGGGCCGCAGCACGACTGGACGATCTAGCGAATTATGTCGGCGCGCGGGTGACCGCCGGCCTGGTAGTGGTGTGCGCGCCGTTGATCGGCGGATCGCCTGGTGCAGCGGTGCGCGCGTGGCGACGCGACGCCAACCGGCATCCCAGCCCCAATGCGGGCGTGGTCGAGGCCGCATTCGCGGGAGCGCTCGGAGTGCGCCTCGGCGGGCCTACCCAGTACCGACACGAGTTGCAGATCCGGCCGACGTTGGGCGACGGGCGAACACCCATGGTTGCCGACCTGCGCCGGGCGGTGCGGCTGTCGCGGATGGTGCAGGCCGGTGCCGCTGTGGTGGCGGCGGGGCCGGCCTGGCAGGCCGGTCAGCGCCGGCGGCCGTAACGGTCGGCGAGCTTGTCCTGCACCGTCGGGAGACTGGCCGGCTCCGCGGCCGCCGGCGGTCCCTGCTTGTCGCGGCGTCGCGCCCGAACCTCGGAATAGACGAAATATCCCAGGGCGATCGGCGCCAGGACGCCGAACAGCAACCACTGGATGCCATAGGACAGATACGGCCCGGCATCCAGGTGCGGAACCCCGACGACACCGAGTCCTCCGGGCTGGTTCTCCACCAACTGCAGATATGACCCGGCCAAGGGGACCCCGGTCAACGCCGCGACCTGGCCGGTGCTCACCGCATACACCTGCTGGTAGCCGTCTCTGGTGAACGGGTCCTTGCCGGCCACCGTGGGCTCGGAGTCGCGCAGGCGCGCCGTGATGGTGACCTGCTGGGTCGGCGCGGCGGGGATCGGCGGTACGTGCGATCCCGGCTCGGGCCGCACCCAGCCACGGTCGACGAGCACAGTGGGGCCGTCATCGACCACGAACGGCATCAACACCTCGAACGCCTGATCACCGTCCACGACCCGCAGCCGAGCCAGTACCCGCACCTCCGCGAGGTAGTGCCCGGTGGCCGTGACCTGACGCCACTGCGCCCCCGGCGCCGACGAATCTTGGCGAGGCAGAAGCGTTTTCAGCGCCACCGGCGGGGTGTTCAGGGAATCGGTGATCTGCTGATTCTCCCGCGAAGTCCTGGTGTTCTTGCCCAGCTGCCATGGCGCGAGCACGGTGAAACACAGATACGTGAACGCGACGCAGACCAGAATCAGCGCCAGCCAGCCCGGACGCAGCAGAAACCTCAACCGCCGCAACATCATCCGTACCCGTTCTGTGCGAGTCTCTCGTCGACCCAGTCGTGCAGACCGGGTAGCGCGGCCTCGATGACGACGAACGCCGTCTCGAAGTCGCGGTGGTCGCCGTAGTAGGGGTCCTCGACGTCGGGGGTGTGGGCACCCGAGCGGGGGTCGAACGAGCGCAGCATCCGCAGCCGGCCGTCTTCGACCCCGAGTTGCCGCAGCAGTCGTTGGTGGTTGCGCCCGAGGGCGATGACGAGGTCGGCCGACAGGTGATCTTCGTCGATCTGCGCCGCGCGGTGAGCGGTGGGGTAGCCGTGGTCGCGGAGTACCCGCTTGGCCCGCACGTCCGCTCCCTCGCCGGCGTGCCAGTTACCGGTGCCGGCGCTGGTGACGCGGACGACGTCGCCGAGTCCCCGCTCGGCGATCTGGTGGGCGAACATCTTCTCGGCCATCGGCGAACGGCAGATATTGCCCGAGCAGACGAATGTCACGTGCAGCAGCGGATCAGACACCTAACGCCCTCCGCAGTTCGCCGATCGTCTCGACGTGGGTCACGCCGGTCAACCTGATCGGTTCGGCGAAGTCGCCCCGGCCGTACCCCCAGCCGACCACCACCGTGTCAATGCCGTGCGCGGCCGCCCCGTGCACATCGTGGCTGCGGTCGCCGACCATCAGGACGCGCTCGGGCAGCGGCTGCAATTGCGCCAGTGCGTGCGCCAGCACGTCCGTCTTGGACTTACGGGTGCCGTCCGGACTGGCGCCGGCGATCACCTCGAAATACTGGTCGAGCCCGAAGTGGTCCAGGATGCGTCGCGCCGTGGGCTCCAGCTTGGAGGTCGCCACCGCCAGGCGCACCCCGGCGGCCCGCAGATCGGCCAGCAGTGGCGCAATGCCGTCGAACAGGCTGTTCATCGCCCAGCCGCGGCTGCCGTACTCGGACCGGAAGGCTGCGAACGCCTCGTCGGCGCGCCCGTCGAGTTCCATGGCGTGGAATGTCTCGTCCATCGGCGGCCCGACGATTTGGGCGGCCAGATCGCCCTCGGGAATCGCCGCACCGATGTGGGTGAGCGCATGGCGGAAGCTGGCCACGATGCCGGCCGCCGAATCCGTCAAAGTGCCGTCCAGATCGAAGATCACCAATTGCGCCTTGCCACCGCCTGTCACGGTGTCCATTGTCGTTGATCGCGCTGAGCTACCGACTGTGAGGCGACCCGACGAAAAACGGGGCGCCCGAGGGTGCGATTTGTGACAATCGGTGTCTCGACACGCGGGGGCCGGCTTGTGGAGGTTCGCTGCAATGACACTGCTCGCCGCGCAGCCGCAGCTGATCACGGCAGCCACGGTCCAAGTGGCCGCAATCGGCACGGCGATCAGCGACGTCGGGGCGCTGGTGGCCGGTCCCACCACCGAACTGGCCGCCGCGGCGGCCGACGAGGTGTCGGTGGCCGCCGCGGAGTTGTTCGGCGCATACGCCCGCGAATCGCAGGCACTCCTGGCGCAGGCGGCGGCCTTCGGTGACCGATTCGCCGCCGCGCTGACCGCCGCCGCGGGCGCCTACCTCGACGCCGAGGCAGCCAACGACGCCGCGGTGGCGGGCTTGTTCACCGGACTTCCGGCCGGCGGCGCGGGCCAGGCGCCGGGCGGACCCGCCACGCCGTTGCTGGGCCAGCCGTTGGTGGCGCTGATCATGGGCGGCACCGGCGACCCGAACCCGCCGAGCAGCTACGTCGACGCCGTCAGCAAGCTCTACATCAGGCAGGTCGGTGCCAGCCCACAGGTGTTGTTCACACCCGAGCAGCTGTACCCGCTGACCGGCGTCAGAAGCCTGCCGTTCGACACCTCGGTACAGCAGGGCGTGGCCATTCTGCACGACGCGATCCTGCAGCAACTCGGCGACGGTAACCACGTCACCGTCTTCGGCTATTCCCAGAGCGCGGAGATCGCCTCGCTGGAGATGCGGCAGCTCGCCGCGCTGGGCGCAGGTGCCCCGAGCCCGGCCGATCTGGACTTCGTGCTGATCGGTAACCCGATGAACCCCAACGGCGGCCTGCTGCAACGCTTCGTCGGATTGAGCCTGCCGTCGGTCGGATTGACCATGTACGGGGCGACACCGGACAACCTGTACCCGACCACCATCTACACCCGCGAATACGACGGGCTGGCCGACTTTCCGCGGTATCCGCTCAACATCGTCGCCGACCTGAACGCCTTCTTCGGCATCGGCGCGGTGCACTTCGGCTACCCGCATCTGACGACCGAGCAGGTCGACTCGGCAGTCACGCTGGGTACCGAGGGCCCGACGATGACCACCTACAAGATGATTCCGACCCCGAATCTGCCGCTGTTGGATCCGGTGCGCGCGATTCCGGTACTCGGCAAACCACTGGCCGACCTGCTCCAGCCTGATCTGCGGGTCATCGTCAACCTCGGCTACGGCGATCCGGCCTACGGCTGGTCCACGACCGCGGCCAACGTGCCCACCCCGTTCGGGCTGTTTCCGGAGGTGAGTCCGGGTGTGGTTCTCCATGCCCTGGCGGTGGGCGCACAGCAGGGGGTGCATGACTTCGTGGCGGATTTGCGTGGCATCGTCTTCAGTCCGTCCCCGCCCACCCCGCTGTGGCCCGACCTGTTGCCCGCGCTGCTCGGGCCGCCGCCGGCCCCGGTGGCGCCAACGCCGATGAACGTCGTCAACACCGTGGCGAAGATCATCTCGACCGACTACGCGGTCTTGCTTCCGACCGCCGACATCCTCACCGCCGTCACGCTGAGCCTGCCGGCGTACGACGCCGGCTTGTTCGTCAGCGGGATCGAGCACGGCAGCCTGATCAATGCGATCGGTGACCCGATCGCGGCAAACACCGCAATGCTGACGATGGCGGGTCTGATGGAAGTGCTCACCATCGTGGAAGCGGGCTATTTGAACCTCACGGATATCCAGAGCCTGCTGCCCTGATGTCAACCGGTGGTCGTCGATGGCGCCACAGCCGAGCGCACTAGTGTTTCTGTGATGGCAGGCCTTGATCCGAGCGCGTCGAGTCGTGTTGCCCACGCGCGTTATCACGGTGATCAGGACGTCATGCCCGGCATGCTGGACTTCGCCGTCAACGTCCGTCGCCCCCATCCGCCGTCCTGGCTGGTGCAGCAGTTGAACGCGCGGTTACCGGACCTGGCCCGCTACCCGAGTACCGCCGACGTCGCCACGGCACAAGACGCGGTGGCCTTGCGGCACCGTCGCGCGCGTAACGAGGTGTTGCCGCTGGCCGGCGCGGCGGAGGGTTTCGCGTTGCTGAGCAATCTGCATCCACGCCTCGCGGCGATCATCGCGCCTTCGTTCACCGAACCCGAGGCGGTGCTGAGCGCGGCCGGGATTGCGGTGCACCACGTCGTCCTGCCACCCCCGTTCACCCTGGATGCGGTGCTGGGAGCCGACGGGGTGCCCGACGAGGCGGACCTGGTGGTGATCGGGAACCCGACCAATCCGACCTCGGTGTTGCATACTCGCGAGCAGCTGCTGGCGCTGCGCCGGCCCGGACGGATCCTCGTGGTCGACGAGGCGTTCGCCGACTCGATACCCGGCGAGCCGCACTCGCTGGCGGGTGACGCCCTGCCGGACGTGCTGGTGCTGCGCAGCCTGACCAAGACATGGGGGCTGGCCGGGTTGCGGGTGGGCTACGCCCTGGCGGCGCCGGCTTTGCTGGCCCGGTTGACCGCGCAGCGCGCGCACTGGCCGGTGGGCACCCTGCAACTGACCGCCATCGCCGCCTGTTGCACCCCGCAGGCCGTCGCGGAGGCGGCGGCGGACGCGGCCCGGTCGGTGGGGTTGCGCGAGGCCATGGTTGCGGGTTTGGAATCGGTGGGACTCGAGGTGGTCGACGGCCGCGCCCCCTTCGTGCTGTTCCGCAGCCCCGATGCTGAGGCAATCCGGAACAGGTTGCGCGACAACGCTATTGCGGTGAGGCGCTGCGATACCTTCGTCGGCCTGCAGGAGTGCTATCTGCGCGCCGCGGTGCGACCCGAGTGGCCGGAACTGGTCTCGTCGATCGCGCTGGCGGGTGCGCACGGCGGGAGCCGGCGATGAGCGTGCGGCTCGCCGACGTCATCGAGGTGCTGGACGCCGCGTACCCCCCGCGGTTGGCCGAGTCGTGGGATTCGGTGGGCCTGGTGTGCGGTGACCCCGCGGACGCGGTCGAATCGGTCACGATCGCGGTCGACGCGACAGCCGAGGTGGTCGACCAAGTGCCCGATAACGGGCTGCTGCTGGCCCATCACCCGTTGCTGTTGCGTGGCGTCGACACGGTCGCCGCCAGCACCCCCAAGGGGGCGCTGATCCACCGGCTGATTCGCTCCGGCCGCTCGCTGTTCACCGCCCACACCAACGCAGACTCGGCGGCACCGGGGGTGTCCGACGCGCTGGCGGAGACGCTCGGCCTGACCGTCGAGGCCGTGCTGGACAGCTCGCCGAGTGTTTCCGATCTGGACAAGTGGGTCGTCTACGTCCCGGTGGAGAACGCGGAAGCCGTGCGGGACGCGGTCTTTGCCGCCGGTGCCGGACACATCGGCGACTACTCGCACTGCAGCTGGAGCGTCAAGGGCACCGGCCAGTTCCTGCCGCACGAGGGCGCCGCTCCGGCGATAGGCAGTGTCGGCGCCGTCGAGCAGGTCCCCGAGGACCGGGTCGAGGTCATCGCGCCCGCCCGGGCGCGGGCCTCGGTACTGGCGGCGATGCGTGCCGCGCATCCCTACGAAGAGCCGGCATTCGACATCCTCGCGCTGCAGCCGCCCCCGCCCGGAACCGGGCTGGGCCGCATCGGCGCACTGCCGGCGCCCGAGCCGTTGCGGGACTTCGTCGCCCGGGTCAGCGCGGCCCTGCCGCAGACGTCCTGGGGGGTGCGCGCCGCGGGCGACCCCGACTTGCCGGTGTCGCGGGTGGCGGTGTGCGGCGGAGCGGGGGACTCGTTCTTGGGTGCGGTAGCCGCGGCGGACGTGCAGGCTTACGTCACCTCCGACCTGCGGCACCATCCCGCCGACGAGCATCGCCGGGCCTCACCGGTGGCGTTGATCGACGTCGCCCACTGGGCCAGCGAATTCCCGTGGTGCGCACAGGCGGCCGATGTACTGCGGTCCCGATTCGGATCGCTGCCCGTGCGGGTATCCACCGTCCGCACCGACCCGTGGAACCTGAGAACACAGTGCTGAAAAAGAGACCTGGAGATCAGCGATGAAGGCCGACGTAGCACAGCAGCGTTCGCTACTGGAATTGGCGAAGTTGGATGCTGAGCTGTCCCGGCTCGCGCATCGGAGCGCGCATCTGGCCGAGCGCGCCGAATACGACCGGGTGCGCGGCGAGCACACCGCCGCCAGCGACCGGCTGAGTGCCGTGCGAATTACGTTGGAAGATCTGGATGCTCAGATAGCACGCTTTGAGGCCGAGATCGACGCGGTGCGCAAGCGTGAAGACCGCGACCGCTCGTTGCTCAGTTCGGGGGCCACCGACGCCAAGCATCAGGCCGACCTGCAACACGAACTGGAGACGTTGCAACGCCGCCAGGCCAGCCTCGAGGATTCCCTGCTCGAGGTGATGGAGCGCCGCGAGGAATTGCAGGCGCAGCAGGCGGTCGAGTCGGGGACCACCGACGCGTTACAGGCCGAACTGGCCACTGCCCAGCAGGCTTTGGACGCCGCACTGGCAGAACTGGAGAACACCCGCACCGAGCACGGGTCGCGACGGGAGGCCTTGAGCGCCGGGCTGAACCCCGACCTGTCGGCGCTGTACGAACGGTTGCGCGCCGGGGGAGGGCCGGGGGCCGGGCAATTGCAGGGACACCGGTGCGGCGCGTGCCGGATCGAGATCGGTCGCGGCGAGTTGGCCCGGATCACTGCCGCGGCTGAGGACGAGGTGCTGCGGTGCCCGGAGTGTGGCGCGATCTTATTGCGCGTCAAGGACTTTAAGCAATGAAGGTCGTCGTCGAGGCGGACGGGGGGTCCCGGGGTAACCCGGGGCCCGCCGGCTATGGAGCGGTGGTGTGGAGCGCGGACCGCCGGACCGTACTGGCCGAGACCAAACAGGCCATCGGACGTGCCACCAACAACGTTGCCGAATATCGCGGTCTGATCGCCGGGCTGGATGACGCCTTGACCTTGGGTGCCGGCGAGGTCCAGGTGCTGATGGACTCCAAGCTGGTGATCGAGCAGATGTCCGGGCGCTGGCGCGTCAAGCACCCCGATCTGGTGGAGTTGCACGCCCAGGCGCGGACGCTCGCGGCGCAGTTTCGCCGGATCAGTTTCTCCTGGATTCCGCGCGAGCAGAACGCCTACGCCGACCGACTGGCCAACGATGCGATGGACGCTGCGGCCCAGACCGATCGCAGGGTGGACAAGGTCGCGGTGCCGGTCTCCGCCTCCGCGCGGAAGGCCGCGACCGAGGAGGCCCCGTCCGAGGCCAACAAGGGGCCGGGTTGGACCGGCGCACTGGGCACCCCGACTCGTCTGCTGTTGTTACGCCACGGGCAGACCGAGCTTTCGGCGCAGCGCCGCTATTCCGGGCGAGGTAACCCGCCGTTGAATGAAATCGGCTGGCGCCAGGCGGGTTTGGCCGCACGTTATCTGACCCAGCGTCGCGGTATCGCGGCGGTGATCTCATCGCCACTGCAGCGCGCTTATGACACGGCGACGACGGCGGCGCGCGCGTTAGGCCTGGATGTCACCGTCGACGAGGACCTGATCGAGACCGACTTCGGCGCGTGGGAGGGTCTCACCTTCAGCGAGGCTGCCACCCGCGACCCGGAGCTGCACCGCCGCTGGCTGTACGACACCGGTGCGCTGCCGCCGGGCGGTGAGAGCTTCGACGACGTGCTGCGGCGGGTTCGGCGTGGCCGCGACCGGATCATTGCCGAGTACCCGGGGGCCAACGTGCTGGTGGTCTCCCACGTCACGCCGATCAAGTTGATGCTGCGGATGGCGCTGGACGCCGGGTCGGGCATTCTGTACCGGCTGCACCTGGACCTGGCGTCGCTGAGTATTGCCGAGTTCTATCCCGACGGCGCCTCGTCGGTGCGCCTGGTCAATCAGACGGGCTACCTCTGACCGTCGACAACCTCGACGCGCGGATACGACTCGACGTAGCACTCGCCGCCCGCGCCCGCGTAGGTGCAGGTCCGGCTCTGTAGGTCGACGTCGTAGTGCACGACGCCTGCCGCCCAGCACGAGCGGACGAACTGCGGATAGCTGCTGTTGCCAGACTGGTCGGTGCGGAGCGCGGTGACGACGGCATCCCGGTTCCACGACGCCACATCGGTCATGCCTGGGGCGACAACCGGGTCGTCCTGCATGAGCACCGGCCCGGCGTCGGTCACATAGAGCGTGGTGCCGGAAGGGATCGAGTGGTGGTATCTGCTCACTCCGGCCTGACGCAGCACCTCGGCGAGGTAGGGGAAGCCGTGGACCGCGGGCCTGACGGCTGCCGCCCGTGCATGGGCGGCCTGAAGATTAGCGATTGCGCTACTCACGTTCTGTTGCTCCAATCTAAGATGACACCATATTGCTAAAGTGACAACATATTGTCAAAGGAGCCCGATGGCCGACCACATCGCCCTGCTGGTTGCCGACATCTACGAAGCGGCCGGTGCGCTGCGCAAGTCCGGAGACGCCGTCGCGAAAACCGAAGGCCAGACCCAGGCCCGCTGGCAGTTGCTCAGTGCGATTTCTGACGACGGGACCTCAGTGCCCCGCGCCGCCCGTCGACTCGGGGTTTCTCGCCAGGGCGTGCAGCGCATCGCCAACAACCTGGTCGACGACGGCCTGGCGCAATGGAAACCCAATCCCGACCACCGCTCTTCGCCGCTGTTGAGGCTGACCGACGCCGGCGAACGGGCCTTGGCCGCCATCACCGCCCGTGCTTCGGCCGCGCACCGGGCGTTCACCGCCGACATCGCGGCCGAGGACATCCAGGCCGCGCGAAATGTGTTGCAGCGCTTGACAGCTGCGGTCCGCCGGATCGAGTGAGCTAGCTGGCGTCGTGGAAGATCAGGCCCAGCGCATACCGCTCGCCGGAGCGAACGTTCGAGATGCCATGGCGCACCGGTGCGGCCGACCATCCTCGGCTGGAGGGCACCGGCCGGTCGCGGGTGGTGAAGACGTAGCCGTACCCCTGCGGCAACTGTGTCGCGGTGCCGCGCGATTGCGCCCGGAACCGCTGCTCGACGAGCAGGAACTCCCCGCCGGTGTAGTCGACCCCGGGCTCGCTCAGGTTGATCACCACCTGGAGGGGAAAGACCAAGTCACCGTAGAGGTCCTGATGCAGTGCATTCCAGTCGCCGGCGCCGTAGCGCAACATCAACGCCGTCGAGCGCGTCTGGCCCGCGCTGTGGCAGGTCGTCAGCCACTCGTCGAGGCTGTCCGGCCACGGAGTGGGCCGGCCCAGCTTGGTCCACCAGTCGCGGGCAATCGGCAGGAGCCGGGGGTAGAGCGCCTGTTTGAGTTGTTCGATCGCCTCGGGATAGGGAGCGTGGAAGTAGCGGTACTGCCCGGCGCCGTAGCGTTTGGGCGCCATGTTGATCGTCTTGCGGAACAGGCTGTCGTCGGCGTAGAGCGCGCGCAGCCGGGCCGCCTCGCCGGCCGTCACCAGCCGGGGCAGCATCGCGCCGCCGTAGTCGTTGATCTCGGCGGTGATGGCGTCCCAGTCTCCGGAACCGACGCGGGTGTCCCACCGGGGCATTCGGCCGCCCTCCCGTTGTCTCGCGCATCGTCAATCGCGTTGTCCACGATAAAAGACCGGACCTGGCTTGCGCCCTGTTCAGGGGGTACCGTGTTCGACGCGGACGAGTTGGCTGGACGGCCGCGGCCCGAGTCGGTCCGAGAGGTGCCGACTTGAGTCGAGGAAAGTCCGGACTTCACAGAGCAGGGTGATTGCTAACGGCAATCCGAGGTGACTCGCGGGAAAGTGCCACAGAAAACAGACCGCCACCCGTGTGGTGGTAAGGGTGAAACGGTGCGGTAAGAGCGCACCAGCATCCCGGGTGACCGGGGTGGCTAGGCAAACCCCACCCGAAGCAAGGCCAAGAAGGCCGCACCGAAAGTGCGGCCGCGCAGACGTTTGAGGGCTGCTCGCCCGAGTCTGCGGGTAGGCCGCTCGAGGCACCCGGCAACGGTGTGTCCAGATGGATGGTCGTCGCCGTGCCGCCGTGGATTAAAGCCGCGGCGGTGGGGAACAGAATCCGGCTTACAGGCCAACTCGTCCGCCGCTCGCCGACCGGCGTCCGTCAAAGTCTTGGACTAGGGCGGCTAACCGCTCTTGCCCTGGTTGCCGTCGGATCCGTTGGGTCCGTCGTCGCCGATCAACGGCCCCGCTTGCCCGCCCGGGCCGCCCTGCCCACCGTTGCCGCCTGCACCGGTGGAGCTGTTGCCGCCGTTGCCGCCGGCTCCACCCGGGCCGCCGTTACCGATCGCCCCGGCGGCACCCCCGCTGCCGCCTGGTGCACCATTGCCGCCGAGCCCCGCGACGCTGTTTCCACCGTTGCCGCCTGCTCCTGCCGGCCCGCCGTTGCCGTAGAACAATCCGGCGAACCCACTGTTTCCGCCGGCCGCTCCGTTGCCACCGCTACCGCTGGTGCTGTTGCCGCCGTTGCCGCCGTTTCCTGCCGGTCCGCCGTGGCCGATCAGCAGGCCACCGTTCGCACCGAAACCACCCGTGGCCCCATGCCCGCCGGTCTGTCCGTTCCCGCCGTTGCCGCCGGCTCCGGCGGGCCCCCCGTTGCCGATCCACCCGGTGTCGCCCCCGTTGCCCCCTGGTGCGCCGTTGCCGCCAGTGCCATTGGTGGCGTTGCCGCCGTTGCCACCGGCTCCGGCGGGGCCGCCGTTTCCGTACCAGAGTCCGGCATGCCCGCCGTTGCCGCCCGCTGCACCGTCGCCACCGCCATTGAGTCCGTTGGCGCCGTTGCCACCGGATCCGGCCGGCCCGCCGTTGCCGATCAAACCGGCGTCACCACCGTTGCCGCCGAAGCCGGCGATACCGTTGGCGGTGGAAGACCCGCCGGAGCCACCCGCACCGCCATTGCCGAACAGCAGCCCGCCGCGGCCACCGAAACCGCCGGCGCCGGTATCGGCTCCGGCACCGCCGGGCCCGCCGTTGCCGATCAGCCCGGCAGACCCGCCACGACCGCCTGCCGGGTGTTGGCTGGTGCCAGACCCGCCCGCACCACCGTTGCCGTATAGCAGGCCTCCGTCGCCGCCGTCCTGGCCCGGTGCTCCGTTGGCCCCGTTGCCGATGAGCGGGCGGCCCAGTAGCGCCCGCGTCTGGGCGTCCAGCGCGTGCAGGGGGTTCTCGAGGATCGCCCTGCCGATCGACTCCGTGTCGGAATACGATGCGGCACTTGCGCTCAACGCCCGGACGAACTGCACATGGAACGAGTCCGCTTGGGCGCTGAAGCTCTGATAGCTCTGGCCGAACGACTCGAACAAGGCCGCGACGGCCGCGGAAACCTCGTCAGCACCCGCTGCCGCAACTGTCGTGGTCCGTATTGCAGCAGTCGCATTAGCCGCACTGAGCGCCGATGCCAGATCTGTCAGCTGCGTTGCCGCAGCTGACATGATCGCAGGTGCTGCGCTGACAAACGACATCGCGCCGCTCCGGTCAGATCACTGTCGTGCCGCGGAAGTGCTCGGAACCTTCGTGAGTTGTCCACGCAGCAACGGCAGCCACCACGATGGATTGGGCGGAGCGGGCAGGCGACGCGCCTTGCGGTGGCGTCCTCGGCGCGGTATGGGGAAGAGCACCAACATAATCAGAGTCAAGCCGGTGATGGCGGCTCCCCCGATGAAAGCGTGCGAGAGGCCGATCACGAAGGCGTCGCGCACGGCGTCGTTGACGCTGGGGCCGAGGGTGCCGAGGTGTGGGTCGGCAGCGACGTGCATCCCCGCCGCAGGGGATTGCCGGATGGTGCCGGCGGCTTCCTGCGGCACCGTGGCGGGCAGCTTGAGGGCATTGCGGTAGCCGGCGCTGAACAGCGAACCGAGCAGCGCGATCCCCAGTGCCGCGCCGAGCTCGCGAGTGACGTCGTTCATCGCCGAGGCCACGCCCTGCTTCTCCGGCGGCAGCGAGTTGACGATGATGTTCGTCGCCGGTGTGGCCGACAGGGCGAGGCCACCGCTGAAGACCAGCATGCCGACCAAGAGGTCCGATAAGTGGAGTTTGTCTCGAGCCGGGCCAGCAGCAGGAAACCGGCGACCATGCAACCCAGTCCCGCGATGATAACTACCCGATTACCAAGTTGCGCAGCAATTTTTGGCACAATCGCGGAAACTGGAAGTACCACGAAGGCCATCGGCAGCATCGCCAGCGAAGACTTGAGCGGCGCGTAACCGAGCATCAGCTGGATGTATTGCAGCCCAACGAAGAAGAAGCCGAACGTGCCCAGGAACTGGATGACCAGAGCGGCGGTGCCGGAGGAGAAGCCGCTGTCGGTGAACAGCCGCGGGTCCAGCATGGGACGCGCGGTGCGCAACTCGTGGAACACGAACAGGATGATTGCCAAGACAGCGGCAACGAACGCGGCGATCACTGAGGAGTGAGTCCAGCCCTCGTCGGCGCCCTCGATGATGCCGTAGATCAGCGTGCCGATGGCGATCGCGCTCAAGCCTCCACCCGGCAGGTCCGGTGCGGGTTCCTCGCCGCTCTTGGTATTGGGCACCAGCAGCGCAACGACGATCAGAGACACGGCGGCCAGCACCGCGGTGCCGATAAAAGTGGCGCGCCAGGTGTAGTGCTCCATCAGGTAGCCGCTGAGCAGCAGGCCCATGATCGATCCGACGCTGGCGAAGCCGGTCCAGATTCCGACAGCGCGTCCCTTGTGGTCGGGGTGGACCACGGCGGTGATGGTCGACAGCGTGCTGGGCATGATGAACGCCGCGCCGATGCCCATGACGATGCGGGCGATGATGATGGCTGACGCTGACCCCGCGGCTGCTGCGGCCGCATTGGCCAGTCCGAACACCAAGGTGCCGCCGATGAGCGTCCGCCGGCGGCCGAAGTCGTCGCCGATGGCGCCGGCCGGCAGTACCAGTGCCGCCAGCGCGACCGTGTAGGCGTCGGCGATCCAGGTTAGATCGGTGGCGCTGGCGCCTCGGTCTACCGCGATGTCCGGCAGTGCCACGTTGACACCCGCCACCGCTGACATGACCACCACTAACGCGCCGCAGCAGGCAAGCACGACACCGCGGGGATCGTTACGCATCCTGAGCTCCTCGGGTTGGGTGTGGCTCCGCCTGGCTGACGGAATCACGAAAGTGATGATATCTTCACTCTAGAACATATAATCAGTCAACAAATTTTTTGCGCGGTTGCTGCATCGGACGGCGAAGGCCGGCCGATCGAGGAAATAGGGGTACTTCGGGCGTGCAGAGCCGAGCGTTTCGCTATGAAGCCGCTCGGGGCGACGAGGAATTCAGCCGTGTGGTCGTTTGGTGCCGGCCGGCCCGCCGGCTTCAGCGGTGGCTGCCGCGCACCGCCTTGTCGAGGCTGCGCAGCGCTGAATCCAGCTGACTGCGGCTGTTTTCGGCGATTTCGCTCTCCTGTTGGTAGAGCAGGCCGTAGGTGAAGGTGTCTTCGCCGGCGAGGTGCGCCGCGTGGGCCTGGGCCAAGAGGTGTTCGCGGCTGACCACGCTGTCCTGATGGTCACCAAGCAACGTCTGAATGGCCTTGGCCTGCTGGGCCACCTGGTTCGCACCGGTGGCCGCGGCCGTGTAGCGCAGCCGCTTGGCGCGCTTACGGATCACGTGCAGCGTCTCGTCGGCATCCTCGGCCTGCGCGTCGTGCGCCGCCTTGGCGGCCTTGGCGGCCTTGCGGACGCGCCGGTAGGCCGCGTCGATGGTCACCGGGCGCGGCTCCTGGCCGAACGCGGCGACCGGTGGCTCGGTGACCATCGCCTCGAGCGCGTCCAGCAGCCGGAAGTAACGCTTGGACCGCATCGCGGCCAGCGAGCGTCGATGGCCGAGCTGGTAGCGGCGCTGGGCTCCGCTGACCAGACGCTCGGTCACCGGCCCGCGAACCAACTCAGG
Source organism: Mycobacterium gordonae (assembly GCF_002101675.1). Classification (GTDB taxonomy): domain Bacteria; phylum Actinomycetota; class Actinomycetes; order Mycobacteriales; family Mycobacteriaceae; genus Mycobacterium; species Mycobacterium gordonae. The sequence continues at coordinate 63,852 of NZ_LQOY01000019.1, forward strand.
ATCCAGTTGGCTCAGTTCCCGCTGATAACGCTCGGCGAGGACCTCCGCGTCGCGCGCCACCCCGAGGATCCCGGCGAGCTCCCGCAATTCGTCGAGAACCCATGCGCCGTCGGCCAATCCGAATAAATCCTGGGAGTCTTTGAGCAGGCTGCGCAGCTTACGGGTGGTGACCCGCATCTGGTGCACGGAGTCATCGGCGTCAGCGCGCACCGCGCGGTCCCACACCAACAACTCCTCGACCTGCTGGGCCACGGCCCGATGAACCGGGTCCGCCGGGGGAGTGGCGCTCTGCTTGGCCGGAGCATCGGAGTCCAGCACCCTGCTCAGCTTCGAGCCGTATCCGGCGGGCGAGGCGCCGGCGTCCAGCAACCGGTTGCTCAGCCGGTTCAGCAAGTCATGACTGGCGGTGCGCTTCTTGTCGGAGTCGGTGTCGAGGACCTCGAGCTCCCACTCGCGCCAGCGCTGCTCGGCGGGGCCCGCGTCGGAGCCGTTGGACGCCGCCCAAGCGGTGACGTGGTCGTTGGCGAACTCCGCGAGTGCGGTGCCCTCGGCGTCGTAGAGCAACTGGGTCTCGCGCCGAGTGGTGATGCGTGCGACCGGCTCGACGGGGCGGTCCCGGACGATCGCGAGCACCACATCCAGCAACTCGGCCGGCACCGTGTCGGCGTCGTCGGAGACCTCGATCGGGGCGTGCACCTCGGTGCGGGTGTCGGCTCCGGCAGGCAATTTCAGGTGCCAACCCGCGTCGTGTCCGCCGGTGCGCCGCCGCAGGGTGATGCGGTTGCGCGCCAGGTCCTGAGTCGCGGTGTCGAAGTACACCGCGTCCAGCTCCTGGGTGGGGGACGTCTCGACGCGGGCCACTGCCGCAATGCCCTCGAACGAGGGTGACACCGTCGACTCGACCACGTCGAACTTGCGCTCGACCTCCAAATGTCGCGCCGTCTTTGGCGCTTTAGCAGGCATTTTCTTCTCCGTGGGAGCGCGTCGCTGCCGAGCATGCTGGGTTGTCGGCGCCGAACGGTAGTTACCTATAGCCTGCCACACCAGGGTTACCGGACCGCCTTGGGCATGTTTGTATCAAACGGGCCGACCGCACCACCTATCGTGTGCGATGTGGTGCCGGTTCTGGGGGCGCCGGTTGGGACTGTGAAGGAGTCGTCCATGTTGAACACCCGCGTGATCGCCGGTGCACTTGCCGCGGGCGCGGTAAGTGGCGCAATGCTTTTCGGTGCCGCAGCACCCGCTGGGGCGGACCCGGAACCGGCGCCGCCGAACTGTACCGCGGCCGATCTGGCCGGAATATCGTCCGGCGTGGCAGCCGCGACCTCCGCTTATCTGTTCGCCCACCCCGACGTCAACGACTTCTTCACCAGTCTGAAGGGTCTGAGCCGCGAAGAGATGCGCGACCGGCTGCAGCAGTACATGGACGCCAACCCGCAGGTGCACGCCGATCTGCAGGGCATCCGTCAACCGGTGGCGGACTTCCGGGCCCGGTGCGGGGCGCCTGCGCCGACGTCCTGACCGCTGATTTGATGGCGGCGACCCGCTGCGCCCGGCTAGCCGGGCTTGCGATCGCCGCTGGATCGATGGCGGCGACCCGCTGCGCCCGGCTAGCCGGGCTTGCGGTCCCCGCTAAAAGCAGTGTTCCTCGGCCGGGAACGCCCCGGTGGCGACTTCCTCCGCGTATTGCCTTGCCGCACGGCCTAATTCGCCGCCCACGTCGGCGAACCGCTTGACGAAACGGGCGGACTTGCCGCCGCTCATCCCGGCCATGTCCTGCCACACCAGAACCTGGCCGTCGCAGTTGGGTCCGGCGCCGATGCCGATCGTCGGGATGGTGAGCTTCCCGGTGATCTGGGTGGCCAGCTCGGCCGGCACCATCTCCATCACCACGGCGAACGCGCCGGCTTCGGCGACGGCGATGGCGTCGGCGATGGTCTGCTCGGCGGCGTCGCCGCGCCCCTGGACCTTGAATCCGCCGAGGGTGTTCACACTCTGCGGAGTGAAGCCGATGTGCGCCATGACCGGGATGCCGGCCGCGCTCAGGCAGGCGATCTGGTCGGCGACCCGCTCGCCGCCCTCCAGCTTGACGGCGTGGGCGCCGCCTTCCTTCATGAACCGGGTGGCGGAGGCCAGCGCGACTGCGGGACCCCCCTCGTAGCTGCCGAACGGCAGATCGGCTACCACCAGCGCGTGCGGGGCGCCCCGCACCACGCCGCGGACCAGCGGAATCAGCTCATCAATGGAGATCGGCACCGTGGTGTCGTAGCCGTAGACGACATTGGCGGCCGAATCGCCGACCAGCAGCACTGGAATGCCCGCATCGTCGAACACGCGCGCGGTCGAGTAGTCGTAGGCCGTCAGCATGCCCCACTTGTGGCCTTCGGCCTTCCACTTCTGCAGGTGATGGGTGCGGATTTTGGGCCGCGGCGCCGATCCGGCGGCAGGGCTCGAACCATAGACGTTCTCAGACATCATTGTCCCTTGGTGATGGTCGGGTCGATCCTCGTGGCCCTTAACTGGGTCCCCGGGTTCGTCTGACCCATCCAGTCTGCCATCTTGTCCACACGGATGCACCGTGTGGTGCGCCACGGACATACCATCTCCGGATGCAGCGGCTCAGTGGACTCGACGCCAGCTTTCTGTACCTGGAGACTGATTCCCAGCCGATGCATGTTTGCTCGATCATGGAGCTGGACACCTCGACGATGCCCGGCGGCTACACCTTTGACCGGCTGCGCGACGCTCTGGCGCTGCGCCTGGCCGCGATGCCGGAATTTCGCGAGAAGCTTGCTGACAGCCCACTGAACCTCGACCATCCGGTCTGGGTGGATGACAAGAACTTCAGCATCGATCGTCATGTGCACCGCATCGGGTTACCGCCTCCGGGCGGCCGTGCCGAACTCTCGGAAATCTGCGGACACATCGCGTCCTTGCCCCTGGACCGACGGCGACCGTTGTGGGAGATGTGGATCATCGAGGGAGTCGCGGGCACCGACTGCCACCAGGCCGGACGCCTCGCCGTGATGATCAAGGTGCACCACGCCGGCGTGGACGGGGTCACCGGCGCCAGCCTGTTGTCGCAGTTGTGCACCACCGAGGCCGATGCCCCGGCGCCGGAACCGGTGTGCGGGGTGGGTGACGCCAGCGGGTGGCAGATCGTCGCAGGCGGATTGCTCCGGTTCGCCACCAGGCCGCTGCAGTTGGCCAACGTGGTGCCCGACACCGTGAACTCGGTGCTCGACACCTTGCAGCGGGCGCGCGACGGGCTGACCATGGCCCGTCCGTTCGCCGCACCGCGCACCGTGTTCAACGCCACCATCAGTGGCCGTCGCAACATCGCCTACGCCGAGCTGGGCCTCGACGACGTCAAAACCGTGAAGGACCACTTCGGCATCAAGGTCAACGACGTGGTGATGGCTTTGGTGTCGGGTGTGCTGCGGCAGTACCTGTCCGATCGCAACGTGTTGCCGGAGACGTCACTGGTGGCGTCGGTACCGGTCTCGGTGCACGGCAAGTCCCCTCGGGAAGGGCGCAATCAGGTTTCGGCCATGTTCGCCAGCCTGCACACCGAAATCGCCGACCCGGTGCACCGGCTGAAGACCATCGCGGAGGCGAATTCTGTTGCCAAACAACATAGTTCGGCCATCGGCGCCACGCTGCTGCAGGACTGGTCGCAGTTCGCCGCGCCCGCGGTGTTCGGTGCCGCGATGCGGGTCTATGCCATGACCCGGTTGACCGAGACCCTGCCCGTGCACAACCTTGTCGTCTCCAATGTCCCGGGTCCGCAGATTCCCCTGTACATGTTGGGCTGTGAGGTTAAGGCCATGTATCCGCTGGGCCCGATCTTTCACGGTTCGGGGCTCAACATCACGGTGATGTCGCTGACCGGCAAGCTGTGCATCGGGCTCACCGGGTGCCCGGAACTGGTGCCGGATCTGTGGGAGATTGCTGACGAGTTCGGGGTTGTGATGGCGGAATTGCTGTCGGCGACCGGGTAGCCGCTTCGGGGCTCTCGCCGGCCAGCTGTGACGCGGATCGCGGCCCGGTAATCGGCCGCTAACCTGCGTCTGGAGTCCGCTCTGGCAGCATATGGTGCCATGTGCCTGACTCGCCGCGACAAGCTCGCGCGCACGTTGTTGATCTGGACCGCGCTGTCCGCCGTGGTGCTGGTCCTGTCGGGCTGTGTGCGCGTGGTCGCCGGGGCGGCGCGGATGGCCGAGCCGCGCCTGGGCCAACCGGTGGTGTGGACACCCTGCCGCAGCTCCAATCCCAACGCGAAGATTCCCGGGCACGCCATGTGCGGCAAGCTGGCCGTTCCGGTCGACTATGACCATCCCGACGGCGACGTGGCGTCGCTGGCCTTGATCCGGTTCCCGGCCAGCGGCGAGAAGATCGGCTCGCTGGTCATCAACCCCGGCGGCCCGGGCGAGTCCGGCATCGAGGCCGCCCTCGGCGTCTTCCAGAGCCTGCCCAAGCGCGTGCACGAAAGGTTCGACCTGGTCGGGTTCGACCCGCGCGGCGTATCCAGCTCCCGGCCGGCGATCTGGTGCAACTCCGACGCCGACAACGACCGCCTGCGCGCCGAACCGCAGGTCGACTACAGCCAGGCCGGCGTCGCCCGGATGGAAAACGAGACCAAGCAGTTCGTGCAGCGCTGTGTGGACAAGATGGGCAAGAACTTCCTGGCCAATGTGGGAACCGTCAACGTCGCCAAGGACCTCGACGCCATCCGCAAGGCCCTCGGTGACGCGAAACTGACCTACCTCGGCTACTCCTACGGAACCCGCATCGGCTCGGCCTACGCCGAGGCCTTCCCGCAGAACGTGCGGTCGATGATCCTGGACGGCGCGGTGGACCCCAATGCCGACCCGATTGAGGCAGACCTGCGGCAGGCCAAAGGATTTCAGGACGCGTTCAACGACTATGCCGCCGACTGCGCCAAGGATTCGAGCTGCCCGCTGGGCAATGATCCGAACAAGGCCGTCGAGGCGTACCACAACCTGATTGATCCGCTGGTCGACCCCGACAACCTGGCCGTGAGCAGGCCGGCGAAGACCAAAGACGCGCGCGGCCTGAGCTACAGCGACGCCATCGTCGGCACCATCATGGCGCTGTATTCGCCGAACCTGTGGCACCACCTGACCGACGGCCTCAAAGAACTGGCCGACGAGCACCGCGGCGACACCATGCTCGCGCTGGCCGACATGTACATGCGTCGCGATTCCAAGGGGCACTACAACAACTCCACCGACGCCCGCGTGGCGATCAACTGCGTTGACCAGCCGCCGATCACCGACCGCGCCAAGGTCATCGACGAAGACCGCCGGTCCCGCGAGCTGGCCCCGTTCATGAGCTACGGCAAGTTCACCGGCGACGCCCCCCTCGGAACCTGCGCTTTCTGGCCGGTGCCACCCACCAGCCGGCCGCACGCCGTCTCCGCGCCGGGGCTGGCGCCGACCGTCGTCGTGTCGACAACGCACGACCCCGCCACGCCGTACAAGGCAGGGGTCGACCTCGCCAACCAGCTGAAGGGCTCGCTGCTGACCTACAACGGAACTCAGCACACGGTGGTGTTCCAGGGCGAGAACTGCGTCGACGACTACATCACGTCCTACCTGATCAACGGGACCACGCCACCCAGCGGCGCCACCTGCTGACCCGCCCACTGTGACTTCTGCGACGGTTTTCCGGCGTGTCCCGTCGTGAGATTCACAATCGGTACGACGCGCCGACCGTATCGATTAGTGACCAAGGCGTAATCGTTCCGCGTCCAACCCGGCAATTTGAAGTGAGACGATTTCGGCCATGTTGCGCCTGAGACTGGTGAGCTCGGCGCTGTTGTCGTCCGGACTGGTGCTTGCGCAGTCGGTGGCACTCCCGCTCGCCGCAGCGACGCCCGAACCCGACACCGGCACCGGCCAAGCCCAGGTCCCTGCGGCTGCCACGACGCCTCAGCAGAGCTGGGGTGCCTGCAATGGATTCGTCAGCGACACCGCCGACATTCCGACCGCCCGCTGCACCATGGTGTCGGTACCCATTGACTACGGCAAACCCACTGGGCCACAAGCGAAGTTGGCGGTGATCCGCGTTCCAGCCACCGGTCAGCGGATCGGCTCCCTGTTGGTCAACCCGGGCGGGCCCGGCGCGTCGGCCGTCGACATGGTCGCCGGGATGGCACCCGATCTTAAGGACTCCGAGATCAGCCAGCACTTCGATCTGGTGGGATTTGATCCCCGGGGGGTAGGCCACTCGACGCCGGCGTTGCGGTGCCGCTCGGACGCCGAGTTCGACGCCTACCGGCGCGACCCGATGGTCGACTACAGCCCGGCCGGGGTGGCCCACATCGAGCAGCTGTACCGCGAAATCGCCCAGCACTGCGCCGACCGGATGGGGTTGCCGTTCCTGGCCAACACCGGCACCGCGTCGGCCGCGCGCGACATGGACATGATCCGTCAGGCGCTCGGCGACGAACAGATCAACTACCTCGGCTACAGCTACGGCACCGAGCTGGGAACCGCCTACATCGAGCGGTTCGCACCCCGCGTGCGCGCCATGGTGCTCGACGGGGCGATCGACCCGACGATCGGTCCGATCGACGAGACGGTCAACCAGATGGCCGGATTTCAAACCGCTTTCAACGACTACGCGGCCGACTGCGCCAAGTCGACAGCCTGCCCGCTGGGCACCGACCCGGCCCAGTGGATCACCCGGTACCACACCCTGATCGACCCCCTGGCTACCCGGCCGGGCAAGACATCAGACCCGCGCGGATTGAGCTATGCCGACGCGACCACCGGCACCATCAACGCGCTCTACACGCCGCAGCACTGGAAGTACCTGACCAGCGGGCTGCTGGGGCTGCAACGCGGAACCGACGCGGGCGACCTGCTGCTGCTGGCCGACGACTACAACGGGCGTGACAAACAGGGCCACTACGACAACGGCCAGGATGCGTTCAACGCGATTCGATGTGTCGACGCGCCGACGCCGACAGACGCCGCGTCGTGGGTTTCGGCCGATCAGCGGATCCGGCAGGTGGCCCCCTTCCTGAGCTACGGCCAGTTCACCGGAGCGGCCCCGCGCGACATCTGCGCGCTCTGGCCGGTGCCGGCCACGTCGACGCCACATGCCGCCTCGCCCGCTCCGCCGGGCAAGGTCGTCGTGGTCTCTACCACCCACGATCCGGCCACGCCCTACCAAGCCGGTGTCGACCTTGCCCGGCAGTTGGGCGGCTCGCTGGTCTCCTTCGACGGCACCCAGCACACCGTTACCTTCGACGGCAACCAGTGCGTGGACACGGCGATCGTGCGCTACTTCATGGACTTGACGCTGCCGCCGCCGAACCTGCGGTGCCAGGCCTGAGCATCCGCAACGTGCCTGGCGTGGCATCGGTAACACCGATTTAACAGAGCGTGCCTAGTGTGCGGGTATGGATCGGCAGAAGGAATTCGTCCTGCGCACCCTCGAAGAGCGCGACATCCGTTTCGTGCGGCTGTGGTTCACGGATGTGCTCGGATTCCTCAAGTCGGTCGCGATAGCGCCGGCCGAACTCGAGGGCGCGTTCGAGGAAGGTATCGGCTTCGACGGGTCGTCGATCGAGGGCTTCGCGCGGGTCTCGGAATCCGACACCGTCGCCCACCCTGATCCGTCGACGTTCCAGGTGCTGCCCTGGGCCACCAAAGCCGGCCACCATCACTCCGCACGGATGTTCTGCGACATCACCATGCCCGACGGCTCGCCGTCGTGGGCGGACCCACGGCACGTGCTACGGCGTCAGTTGCAGAAGGCCAACGACCTCGGCTTCTCCTGCTACGTGCACCCCGAGATCGAGTTCTTTCTGCTCAAGCCCGGCGCGGAAGACGGCACCGAGCCCGTCCCGATAGACAACGCCGGCTACTTCGACCAGGCGGTGCACGAATCCGCCTCCAAGTTCCGCCGCCACGCCATCGAGGCGCTGGAGTTCATGGGCATCTCGGTGGAGTTCAGCCACCACGAGGGTGCGCCCGGGCAGCAGGAGATCGACCTGCGGTTCGCCGACGCGCTGTCGATGGCCGACAACGTGATGACCTTCCGGTACATCATGAAAGAGGTCGCGCTGGAAGAAGGCGTGCGGGCGACGTTCATGCCCAAACCGTTCGGCCAGCACCCGGGCTCGGCGATGCACACCCATATGAGCCTGTTCGAAGGCGACGTCAACGCCTTCCACAGCGACGACGACCCGCTGCAGCTGTCGGAAGTCGGCAAGTCCTTCATCGCCGGGATTCTCGAGCACGCCTCGGAGATCAGCGCTGTCACCAATCAGTGGGTCAACTCCTACAAGCGGCTCGTCCACGGCGGCGAGGCGCCCACCGCCGCGTCGTGGGGTGCAGCCAACCGCTCGGCGCTGGTCCGGGTGCCGATGTACACACCGCACAAGACCTCCTCGCGACGCATCGAGGTGCGCAGTCCCGACTCGGCGTGCAACCCCTACCTGACCTTCGCGGTGTTGCTGGCCGCGGGACTGCGCGGGGTGGAGAAGGGTTACGTGCTGGGCCCGCAGGCCGAAGACAACGTCTGGGACCTGACACCCGAGGAACGCCGCACCATGGGCTACCGCGAGCTGCCGTCGAGTCTGGACAACGCGCTGCGCGTGATGGAATCTTCCGAGCTGGTCGCGGAGGCTTTGGGAGAGCACGTCTTTGACTTCTTCCTGCGCAACAAGCGCACCGAATGGGAGAACTACCGCAGCCACGTCACGCCCTTCGAGCTGCGCTCCTACCTGTCGCTGTAACCCGGGCGGCCAGCGCGCCGGAGCGGTTGCGCTACCGTCAATACCGTGGGCGCCACTTCTCCTCATCGCTTCGCGATGCATCGTCGTCGGCGCAATACCGTGGGCGCCACTTCTCCGCGATACATCCCCCTCGCCGCTGCGCGGCCGGAGGTGTCCCCACTGCGTTGTCGTCGGCGCGTGTCGTGACCAAGCCCGCGACGCAGCGACCCAAGCTGCCCAGCGTCGGCCGGCTCGGCTTGATGGATCCGCCGGCCGGGGAACGGCTGGCCCAGCTGGGCTGGGATCGACACGACGACCAGGCGCACGTCGACCTGCTCTGGTCGCTGTCTCGCGCCCCGGACGCCGACGCCGCGCTGCGTGCGCTGGTCCGGTTGTCGGAAAACCCCGACACCGGCTGGGACCAACTGAACGCCGCGCTACTCACCGAACGCAGTCTGCGCGGGCGGCTTTTCGCCGTACTGGGTTCCTCGCTGGCGCTGGGCGACCACCTGATCGCCAACCCCCACTCCTGGAAGTTGCTGCGGGGCAAGGTCACACTGCCGACCCGCGAGCAGCTGAGGCAGACCTTCACGCAGTGTGTCGAGGAATGCTCCGGCGCTCCCGGAACGATCGTGCACCGGCTCAAAGCGGTGTACCGCGACCAGTTGCTGGTGCTGGCAGCGCTGGATCTGGCTCCGACGGTCGAGGACGAGCCGGTACTGCCGTTCGTCACCGTCGGCGCCCAGCTGGCCGACACCGCGGACGCCGCGCTGGCGGCCGCGTTACGGGTGGCGCAGGAGTCGGTGTGCGGTGACCGCACGCCGCCGCGGCTGGCAGTCATCGCGATGGGCAAATGCGGTGCGCGCGAACTGAACTACGTCAGTGACGTCGACGTGATCTTCGTCGGCGAGCGCGCCGACGCGATCACCACCCGGGTGGCCAGCGAGATGATGCGGCTGGCCTCATCGGCCTTCTTCGAGGTGGACGCGGCGCTGCGCCCGGAGGGCCGGCACGGCGAACTGGTTCGCACGGTGGAATCGCACGTCGCCTACTACCAGCGGTGGGCCAAGACGTGGGAGTTCCAGGCGCTGATGAAGGCGCGGGCCGCGGTCGGTGATGCCGAACTCGGGCAGCGCTACCTCGAGGCTTTGACGCCGATGGTCTGGACCGCTTGTGAGCGCGAGGATTTCGTGCCTGAGGTGCAGGCCATGCGTCGCCGCGTCGAACAGCTGGTGCCGGCCGACATCCGCGGGCGGGAACTCAAACTCGGTAGCGGCGGCCTGCGTGACGTCGAGTTCGCCGCGCAGCTGCTGCAGCTCGTGCACGGTCGCGGTGACGAGTCGCTGCACGTCGCGTCGACGGTCGATGCGCTGTCCGCGTTGGGCGAGGGCGGTTATATCGGACGCGAGGATGCGGCGAACATGATCGCCTCCTACGAGTTCCTGCGACTGCTCGAGCATCGACTCCAGCTGCAGCGGCTCAAGCGCACCCACCTGCTGCCGGAGCCCGACGACGAGGAAGCCGTGCGCTGGCTGGCGCGCGCCGCGCACATTCGCCCCGACGGCCGCCACGACGCGGCCGGGGTATTGCGGGAGGAACTCAAGCACCAGAACGTCCGGGTGTCCCGCCTGCACTCGAAGCTCTTCTACCAGCCGCTGCTGGAGTCGGTCGGGCCCGCCGGGCTACAGCTCGTCGGCGGGCGCATGACGCCGGAGGCGGCGGAACGTCAGCTGGCCGCGCTGGGGTACGAAGGGCCGCAGACGGCGTTGAAACACATGGCGGCGCTGGTCAATCACAGTGGCCGGCGTGGCCGCGTACAGGCGGTACTCCTGCCGCGGCTGCTGGATTGGCTGTCCTATGCCCCCGATCCTGACACCGGGCTGCTGGCCTATCGCCGGCTCAGTGAAGCCTTGTCCTCGCAGAGCTGGTATCTGGCGACGCTGCGCGACAAGCCGACGGTGGGTAAGCGACTCATGCACGTGCTGGGCACCTCCGCCTACGTGCCGGACTTGCTGATGCGGGCACCGGAAGTCATCCAGAACTACGGCGACCGCCCGACCGGGCCGATGCTGCTGGAGGCCGAACCCGCCGCCGTGGCCCGGGCACTGGTGGCGTCGGCCGGGCGCCACTCCGATCCGGTCCGGGCCATCGCCGCGGCGCGTACCCTGCGCCGCCGTGAACTGGCGCGGGTGGGCTCTGCGGATTTGCTCGGCATGCTCGAGGTCATCGACGTGTGTGCGGCGCTGACCTCCATCTGGGTGGCCGTACTGCAAGCCGCGCTGGACGCGACGATCCGGGCCAATCTGCCGGAGGACGGGCGCGCCCCGGCGGCGATCGCGGTGATCGGCATGGGCCGCCTCGGCGGCGCCGAGTTGGGCTATGGCTCGGACGCCGATGTGATGTTCGTCTGCGAGACCGCCAACGGCGCCGCAGACGCCCACGCGGTGAAATGGGCGAACATGATCGCCGAGCAGGTACGAAAGCAGTTGGGACAGCCCAGCGTCGACCCGCCGCTGGAGGTCGACGCGAACCTGCGGCCGGAGGGGCGTAACGGCCCACTGGTACGCACGCTGGCCTCCTATGAGGCCTACTACGCGCAGTGGGCGCAGCCCTGGGAGATCCAGGCGCTGTTGCGCGCGCACGCGGTGGCCGGGGACCCGGTGCTGGGCGAGCGCTTCCTGCTGATGGTCGACAAGACCCGCTACCCGCCCGATGGTGTCTCGGCGGAGGCGGTGCACGAGATCCGCCGCATCAAGGCGCGCATCGAATCCGAGCGGCTGCCGCGCGGCGCCGACCCCAACACCCACACCAAGCTGGGCCGCGGGGGACTGGCCGACATCGAGTGGACCGTGCAGTTGCTGCAGCTGCGGCATGCCCACGAGATCCAGGCGCTGCACAACACCTCGACGCTGCAGTCGTTGGACGTCATCGCCGAAAACGGTCTGGTGGACCAGGAGGAGGTCGACCTGCTCCGCCAGGCGTGGCTGACCGCCACCCGGGCCCGCAACGCCCTAGTGCTGGTCCGCGGTAAGCCCACCGACCAGTTGCCCGGGCCGGGGCGTCAGCTCAACGCGGTCGCGGTCGCCGCCGGCTGGCACAACGATGACGGCGGGGAGTTCTTGGACAACTATCTACGGGTGACGAGGCGGGCAAAAGCAGTGGTGCGCAAGGTGTTCGGAAGTTGACCCAGGATGCCGGTGCGCTCGGCGCCCTGTTCGAGGTGTTGAGCGCGTCCGAAGCCGACCGGGTGACCGCGCTGTACGCGCCGCTGGCAGATGCCGTCCGCGATCTCCTCGATGCGACCGTGCGCACCGAGGTCGACGACGACACCGTCGCGCAGGCGCGCGCCGCGATCGAGGCGGTCACCCAATCGCTGCGGCAACGGACCCGACCCGTCGGGGTGAGCTACCGCGTCGACGGCCGTCCGCTACCACTGGGCAATGCGGTTGTCGGCGCATGCAATCCGATCGCCCCGCCGCTGGTCGTGCACCACGACGGCGGTGGACGGTGCTGGGCGGATTTCGTGCTCGGGTCGGCATACGAGGGGCCGCCGAAGCTGGTACACGGCGGCGTCAGCGCGCTGGTGCTCGACCACATGCTCGGCGAGGCCGCCAGCGAGGGGCTGTCCAAGGCGCGCTTCACCGGAACGATCACGGTGAAGTACCTGCGCGGCACCCCGCTGGGGCCGTTGCGCTCCGAAGCCTGGATAGACCGCAGGGAGGGCCGCAAAGTGTTTGCGCGCGGGTTCATTTCGGATGACGCCGGGATCACGGTGGAATCCGAAGGGGTTTTCATCGAGCCGTCCTGGGTGCGCGAGGGTGGGAACGGGCAGTGAAGTTCTACGTCAGCAGCGCCTTCCTGAACACCCCCGACATCATCGAGATCGCCAGGGCCGCAGACGAACTCGGGTACGACGGCCTCGGGATTCCCGACCACGTCGTAAACCTGGAGACACTGCAGACTCCCTACCCGTACACCAAAGACGGGCAACGCCGGTGGCAGCCGTTCACCGACTGGCCCGACCCATGGGTGCTCGTCGGGGCGCTCGCCCAGGTCACCACCCGGCTGAAGTTCGTCACCACGGTCTACATTCCGGCAATGCGCAACCCGTACTCGGCCGCGAAAGCGATCGGCACCGCGGCCCTGCTGGCCTCGGGCCGCATCGAACTCGGGATCGGCGTGGGCTGGTGCCGCGAGGAGTTCGAGTTGATGGGGGAGCAGTTCGCGGCCCGCGGCAAGCGCACCGAGGAAATGATCGACCTGATGCGTGAGCTGTGGTCGCCGGGCTGGACCGAATTCGACGGCTCCTTCTATCAGGCGCCGCGGCTGGAGATGCAGCCGACTCCGCCTCCGATTCCGGTGTACGTGGGCGGGCTCAGTGACATCGCGCTACGCCGCGCGGCCCGCTACGACGGCTGGATCGGGGACCTGATCAAGACCGACCATGCGATCGAGGCGGTGGGCCGGCTGCGGGAGCTGCGCGCCGAAAATGGCTTGAGCATGGACAATTTCACGATCCTGACCCCGTTGACCGACGCCTTCACCGTCGCCCATTACCGGCGTGCCGAGGAGGCGGGCATCACCGGGATCATCACCATGCCGTGGATGTTCTACGCCGGGCCGGATGCGACTCTGGCCGAGAAGATCGACGGGCTGCGGCGATTCCGCAAGGACCTCCAACTCGACGGCTGAGACCGCTCGGGTTCACCCCCGAACGGCGCTCGCCACCGCCAGCCAATCGTCGGCGGCCAGCCCGCTCGTGTTCGACGGGTCGTAGCGGCGCAACAATCCCGCGACGCCCAGGTGTTCGCCGGGCTGGAACCCGTGCGCGGTGAGCACGGCGTCGAGCCGCCGTTCGGTGAAGTCGCTGCGATAGGGCTCCCCGCGCCGCGCCACCAGCCGGGCGATGCGATTGGCGCCCGGCCATGGTGTGCCGGCCGCGACCACGCCGTCCCGGATGTAGTCGACCACTAGGCGGCTACCGGGCGCGCACAACTGCGCGAGGTCACTCAGTGTCGCGTCGATGGCGTCGCGGGTGAGATACATGGTGACGCCCAGCCAGATGATCAGGCTCGGCCGGGCCGGGTCGAAGCCGCCCTCCAGCAGCCGGTCGCGCAACCGGTCGCGCTCGAAATCGCATGGCACCCAGACGGTTCGACGGGCGGGGGGGAGCCGCTCTACGAGCGGGCGTTTCTGTGCCTGGGTGGCGGGCGCGTCGATCTCGAACACCGTCAAGCCCTGATCGGTGAGCCGCAGGCTGGAGGTGTCGAAGCCGGCGCCAAGCAGCACCAGTTGGTCGACCCCCGCTGTTGTCGCTGCAGCACACGCGTCGTCGGCATAGCGCACCCGCAGTGCGATGTGAGCGTGCAGTCCGCCCCACATCCGGTCGAACACCCGAAGCGCGGCGTCCGCGGCGAGTGGGTGGGACAACACCGCCCGCAGTGCCGGGTGTTCGACGAAGTGGCGGGACTGCGGGTCATCGATGAGCCGGCGGCTCGGCGGGCGCAGGGATTCCGCGGCACGTTGTGCGGCGTTGACCTGCGCCGTCAAACTCGCCGTTCGGTCAAGACGCCGGTGGGTAGCGGTGGGTGCCGTCATACCTGCGACCTTACGAAGCGAGCAGTTCACCGATAAGGTCCAATTCGATGGTTGTTTCATGGACCAGTGAGTCCGGTGGACTGGATCTCCATCTGGACCTGCCGCCCGGGAGAGGACGCCGGGCGGCGCTAGAAAGTGCACTGCGACAAGCCATTCGGGATAATCGACTGGCTCCCGGGCAGTGGTTGCCGTCGTCGCGGGCGCTGGCCGCGCAGTTCCAGGTGGCGCGCGGAACCGTCGTCGAGGTGTACTCGCAGCTGGCGGCCGAGGGATACCTTCGAACCCGGCCGGGCGCGGCAACCCAGGTGGCGCACGGGCTTTCGACACCGGCTCGGGTGAGCGCGCGCAGCGCCCCGCCTCGGGTCGTCGCCGATTTCCGGCTGGGCCGGCCGGACCTGAGCATGTTTCCCCGCCAGGAATGGCTGCGCGCGTTGCGACGCGCGTTGGTCGTCACCGAAAATGCGGAGCTCGGACCGGCCGATCCGCGCGGCTCGCCACGCCTGCGGGCGGTGCTTGCCGACTATCTGGGCCGGGTGCGCGGCGTGCTCACCAGCAGTGAACACATCGTGATCTGCAGCGGCTTCACCCAGGGGTTACGGCTGGTATGCGACGCGCTGGCCGCAGGTGGGGCCGGATCGCTGGCCGTGGAGAATCCGTGTCTGCCCGACCACCGGGCGATCATCGAAGCCGCCGGGCTCAGCGTCCACCCGCTGGACGTCGACGGCAGCGGCGCCCGGCCGGGCGGATGGCCGGCCTCGGCGCAGGCGGCGGTCCTGACCCCTGCGCACCAAGCCCCGCTGGGCATGACGCTGGATGCCGACCGGCGCACCGAATTCACCCGCGTCGCCGCAGCGCGTGGTGCGTATCTGATCGAGGACGACTACGACGGGGAGTTTCGGTATGACCGCCACCCCGTCGGCGCACTGCAGGGCTTGGCGCCCGAACAGGTCATCTACGCCGGCAGTGCCAGCAAGAGCCTGGCTCCCGGTCTGCGGCTCGGCTGGCTTGCTCTGCCCGGCGGGCTGGTCGAGCAGGTGATCGAAGCCAAGCGGCGGGCCGACCGGGGCACCGATGTGCTGGCGCAGTTGGCGTTGGCGCAGCTGATCGAATCGGGAGCCCTGGACCGGCACGTCCGGAAGATGCGCCGCCGCTACCGCAATCGCCGAGACGCGCTGGTGGAGACCTTGGATCGCTGCGCGCCCGCGGTGTCGGTACAGGGGATTTCCGCCGGACTACACGCCGTGGTCTCGCTGCCCGAGGACCGCACCGAATCCCACGTTGTCCACCTGGCGCGCAAACGCAACATCGCCCTGACCGGTCTGGCCCCGTTCTGGCACGGGACAGGTGATCGCACCGCGGGCATCGTCGTCGGCTACGGGAGCCCGGCGGAACATGAATACGCCAATGCGCTCGACCATCTCGGCCGGTTGATGCGGACCGTCACTTCTTAAGGACCTGCCTCAGGTGCGCGATTTCGTTGCCCCACACCGACCGGGCGCCGGTGTCACCGATCCGGTAGATCTGAACCATCGATGCGACACCTACCCCCACTGCGAGCACTGCGACAACGGCTTTAGCCACCCGCCGTGGCTCGTCGGAGCGGCGTTCGACGACATGCAGTACCGCCAGCGCGATCGCCACCACCAGCAGAGCCGCCGCCAAATAGGTCATCCAACCGCCGCGTTCCGCGTGCTCCTGCAGGATCGGGTCTGAGTTGGCGAGCAGATCGTAGAGCCACTCGCCGGCTTCGACGGTGATCGGGGTCAACACCATGACCACGGTCGCCAGCGCCAGCGTGAGCCACACGATCTGCCCCCGACGCACAGCCGGCCACGCAGCGCAGACGATCTCGAGCAACGCGGTCAGCGGCACCAGCACGACGAGGAAATGCACGAAAAGGACATGCGCTGGCAAACCGCTGAAGACGGTCATCGGAGTCCTTCCGCTAGGGTCTGGTTCCGGTCCGATCCTGTCAGCCGTCGCTGTCTGGTGCCTGAGCGGGTGGAGGGGGTCTTATTACCCTTGGCCACGTCCGTGACCAACGCCAGCACATGATCTCCGCTGAGCGAGTGCCCCAGACTCCTCAGGCATGGAGCGGGTCCGTTCCGGCGATGACGAGGCTCCGATGGGCCGCTTGATGCCGCTATCTCAACTGGACTGCGCTCTGCACTGTCAGCTCGGAGATGTCGGCATGACTCCGCCCGCCGGTGGTCCCGAGAGTTCCGATCCAAAACAGCACGAAAGTGGTTGCGGCAGAGGATGTCACGGGGATGACGTGGTGGCCGGGTTGCAGCGCGGCTGGCGGGCTGAGTTCGGTGGTGTCACCGACTTTCGCGGGCGTCGCGTTCGATGCTGCCCGGATCTGTACGACGGTGCCGGAGCTGTTGAGGTCGACGGTGACCGCGCTCAGCGTTGTCGGTTCGGCAAGCTGCAGCAGCAGTCCGACCCCGTCCTTGAATTTCGGAAACGGTTCCGGGTCGAAGTAGGTGTCGGTCGACCAGGCGGTGGCGGGATCGCCGTCGGTAGCCAATCCGGCCGAACCGGGGTTGTCTGGCGCGCCGCCGGGTGAGAAAACCGATGCTTTGAGCACCTTGACCGGTGCCGGATTCGCCGCCACCAGCGAGGGACCGGGGGGCGGCACGCTCGGATGAAGTCCGAGTTTGTCGCCGTTCATCCCCGCCTGGGTGTCGAACGTGCCGACCACGTCGCTGATGGTGGTGGCGAAGGTGATCAATAGGACCAGTACGACTGCGGCCGCCGTTCCGAGGCATGTCTTGAGAAGCTGTCGGCGGGCGTAATCGGCCCGCTCGGCCGGCCCGAAATTGCCGAAGGCGGCGTAGTGGCCCGGGGGCGGCAGGGCGGGTCGCTCGCGGCCCGGGCCGGGACCTGCGGAGTTCTTCGCGTCCGCGCTGGCCTCGCGCAGCAGGGTCGTGATGGTTTTCGCGCTGCGGATGTTCTCGCCATCGCGGACCAGGGCCGCGGCGGTGGAGGAAACCAGGAACGGGATGCGCGGGTTGGCGGCCGCGGGTTCCTGGATGCGTCCCTGCGCGTCGGTCGCCGTGATGTGCCAATCCTGTTGTACTGCTTTGCTTTCGAAGGGCCAGCGGTTTACCAATAGCGCATACATCACCGCGCCGATGCCCCGCAGGTCATCGGGCGGTGTGGCGTCGGGCAGCGTCCCCGGAAATGCGAGGACCGCGCGCCCGTCAACGCTGACCCTGATCCGGGCGGGATGGTCGACTGACAGTGTCAACCCGGCTCGGTGACCCGCCTCGGTGGCCTCCGCCAGCGAAAGCACTGCGTCGGCGACACCGATGGGGGACGGGTTGGTGTTGGCCACCTCTTTCAGCGTGGCACCGCGGATCCACTCCGACACCACCACACCGCCGCAGTAATCGCGGCCCACGTCGATCACCGTCGCCACCGACGGCGAGTCGATACCGCGCAGACGTGCGGTACGGGAAAGGATCGCGTCGACGGTCCCCGTCGGCAGTTCGTTCTCCGGGTCGACGACGGTGATGGCCAGGTGTTGGCCGGTCACGGTGTCGGCGGCCTGCCAGAACTGTAGATGGGCCGACTCGCCGTAGAACAACAGCAGCCGAATGCGGCCGCTGGCGATGGTGGCGCCGGCGACGAGCGCTGCGCCGCTGGGCGAACGCGGCTCCGTCCACAGATAGGGAATGTGTGCCGTCGCGGCGTCCGGCGCGATCGGTTGGTTGGCGGTCATCACTTCGTCTCGCTCCCCGCAGAGCACCGACCGCATCGGCACAGACGCGACCGGATGCTGACACTGGTCGCCAATCAAATAACCGCGCAGGGGCGTAGTCAAACCCGCGGACTGCAACGGCTCAGGTGGAGCCTCCGAGTTCAGTTCGGGCCTGGTCGATTTGATCGCAGGCGTACGTCACCATGGCGGTGGTGGTCATCGTTTGCCCCTGATGGGTGAGCGTTTCGTAGGCCTGTTCACCGAGGGCCTCGCGTAAGTGCGCGATCAATGCGCCGAGTTCAGGCAAGGTGACCGCGGCCATTGGCTTGGCTGCAGCGAAACCAGTGATCATGGCCGCCGGTTGGTAGCGGCCGAGGCGGTCGAGGAGAAGGGCCAGGATGGCCAGCGGGTTGGGCAACATGCCGATGTTGCCCGATTCATGGTTATTGCGGATGGCGGCGTGAAGACGATCCAAAGCCGTCAGCGGATCTCCTTGCTCGGCCTCAAGTCCGCACATCCAGTACCCCAGCTGGGTCTCGAAGAAGCGGTTTCCGGTGTTCTGCGCGACGAGCACCGCGCGGCGTAACGCATCGAGCGAGCGGTTGGGATCAGTGTCGCGAAAGGCATACCCACAGGCGAAGAGCGTGAACGCGAGCACCCACGGATTGCCGATCGCGCGGGAGGCGTCGAAAAGACCGTCGGCGGCTACTGTGGCCTCGTCCGTCGAACCGGCGACGGCCAAGGCGAACGCGAGGTTCGCTTCAGCCATGGGATTGGCGTCAGCACTGCGGGACAGCTGGGCGCGGCACATCTCGACATACCGATCGGGCTGGCCGACAAACAGATATGCACTGCCGAGCCACGGTTCACCGAAGTACGTCACGGTGTCGCTGGCAGTCGCGATGACATCCTGGCCGATCTCGCTGTATTGCACAGCCTCGTCGAGGCGTCCCACAAGCACACAGAGCGACGCCCCCACACAGACGGCGGCCAGTCGCGGATGTTGGACGGCGCGGAGGGGTTCAATCAGCTCTTCGGCCCACATGATCGGTTCGTAATTCTCGAGGAATGGACCAAGCAGTGCTGCGTACGCCGCGATGGCGGCACTCGTGTTCAGATCACCGTGTTCGGCGGCCCATCGGAACGCCGTGCGCAGATTGGCGAACTCGACCGTGAGCCAGTCGTACGCCTCGCGCTGGCGCGGGCTGTCCCACAGGTCCATGATGTCGGTCTCGAGCTCCGCGAAGTACCGCGAGTGGGCGGCCCGAATGTCGGCGGACGAACCGCCGGCGACCAGTTGCTCCTCGGCGAACTGACGGATCGTTTCCAGCATGAAAAACCTTGTGTGCGAGGCAGATCGGTCGGCCACGAGCAGCGACTTACGTACCAGCGTGTCAAGTACCTCGAGCATGCCGTACTCATCCAGGTCGCCCGATCCGGCTATGGCGCAGGCGCTGTGCAGGTTGAAGCCGCCCGCGAAGACCGAGCAATGGTTAAGCACAGCCTTTTCGGCGTCGTGCAGGAGGTCATAGGACCACGCGACCGCATGGCGCAGCGTGTGGTGGCGTTCCAGGCCGCGCCGCGAGCCGACTAGCAGCCGGAACCGGTGATCGAGACGGTCGCGCACCTCGCCGGCCGTCATCGACGCCATCCGGGAGGCCGCCAGTTCTATGGCCAATGGAATCCCGTCCAGGCGTTGACAAATCTCGGTGACGGCCGCGGCCTCACCGGCGTCGGCCAAAGAGAAGTTCGACGTAATGCCTTGGGCGCGTTCGACGAACAAAGACACTGCCGCGGAGTCGATTCCGGTTTCGGCATCCAACGGCCGCACCGGTCGCACCTGCTCGTCGGGCACGCCGAGCCCCTCGCGGCTGGTGGCGAGGATGCGCACGGTGGACGAGTGCGCGAGGAGCGCTTCGATCAGGTCGGCGGCGGCGTCGAGAACGTGCTCACAGTTGTCCAGAACCAACAGCCGGAGTCGGCCCTCCAACGCGACGGCGACCGACTCGGTGATGGTTTTGCCCGGTTGCTGGGTGATGCCGAGAACGGACGCTACCGCGTCCGGCACCGCCGCCGGATCGGTGACTGTTGCCAGCTCGAACAACCACACCCCGTCGGGGAACACCTCAGCCAGTTCCGTGGCCACCTGTACCGCGAGACGGGTCTTGCCGACTCCGCCCACGCCGGTGAGGGTCACCACCTGATGCGTCTTGATTGCCGCTGCGATGGCGGCGACGTCGGTATCGCGCCCGATCAGGCTGGTGCTCGCGGGCCGCAGATTTCCCGGACTGGTATCCAGCGCCCGCAGCGGCGGGAACTCCGTGGCCAAGCCCGCGGCCCGGACCTGAAACAGGCTGAGCGGCACGGGAATATCCCGCAATCGCCGCGGTCCCAGCTCGACCAGATCCACTCCGCTGAGCAGACCTGCCGTCGACTCGGCCAGCAGGATCTGGCCGCCATGCCCGGCGGCCATTACGCGCGCCGCACGGTTGAGCACCGCCCCGAAGTAGTCGGCTTCGCGCAGTTCGGCTTCACCGGTCGCCAAGCCCATCCGCACCGGCAACTCGAGCTTGTGTTGGGCAGCCACCGCGGCATCCACCGCCGAGCGAGGCGAGGCGAAAGCCGCACACACGCCGTCGCCGGTGTGCTTGAACAGGAAGCCGCCGTGCGCCTCGATCACCTGGCGCAACACCTCGTCGTGTGCGGTCAGAGCGGAGCGCATCGCTTCGGCGTCCGCCTCCCACCGACGGGTAGAACCCTCGACATCGGTGAAGAGAAACGTCACCACCCCCGAAGGAGCAGCCGCCGCGGACACACCGGCAGAATCTCACAACCGGAACCAAGACGACACCACCCGCGCGGCAATCGGAAATGCGATCGCAGCGCGGGTGGTGTCGTCGAGTCAGGCGGTACGGCCGGCGTCTATTTAGACGTCAGCCTTCAGACGTCAGCCTTTAGACGTCGTAGTACAGCGCGAACTCGTAGGGGTGAGGCCGGATCTGCACCGGCAGGATCTCGTTCTCCCGCTTGAAGTTGATCCAGGTCTCGATCAGGTCAGGGGTGAACACGCCGCCCTCGGTGAGGTACTCGTGGTCCTCTTCGAGCTTGTCGATCACCGCGGACAGCTGGGTGGGAGCCTGCGGGATGTTCGCAGCCTCCTCCGGGGGCAGCTCGTAGAGGTCCTTGTCGACCGGCGCCTGCGGCTCGATCTTGTTCTTGATGCCGTCCAGGCCGGCCATCAGCATCGCCGCGAACGCCAGGTACGGGTTACCCGAGGAGTCGGGGCAGCGGAACTCCAGGCGCTTGGCCTTCGGGTTGCTGCCGGTGATCGGGATACGGACACACGCCGACCGGTTGCGCTGGCTGTACACCAGGTTGATCGGCGCCTCGTAACCGGGCACCAGCCGCTTGTAGGAGTTCACCGTCGGGTTGGTGAATGCCAGCAGCGACGGGGCGTGGTGCAGCAGGCCGCCGATGTAGTGGCGCGCGGTGTCCGACAGGCCGGCGTACCCGGTCTCGTCGTACATCAGCGGGCTGCCGTCCTTCCACAGGGACTGGTGAGTGTGCATGCCGGAGCCGTTGTCGCCGAACAGCGGCTTGGGCATGAAGGTGACGGTCTTGCCGTTGGCCCACGCGGTGTTCTTGACGATGTACTTGTAGAGCTGCATGTCGTCGGCCGCGTGCAACAGCGTGTTGAACTTGTAGTTGATCTCGGCCTGGCCGCCGGTGCCCACCTCGTGGTGGCCCTTCTCCAGGCTGAACCCGGCCGCGATCAGGTTCTGCAGCATCTTGCTGCGCAGATCGACGTAGTGGTCGACGGGCGCCACCGGGAAGTAACCGCCCTTGGGGCGAACCTTGTACCCGCGGTTGGGGCTGCCGTCGGCCTCGTTGGCCGCCCCGGTGTTCCACCAACCCGAGATGGCGTCCACCTCGTAGAACGAGCCGTTGGTGCGCGAGTCGAAGGCCACCGAGTCGAAGATGTAGAACTCGGCCTCGGCGCCGAAGTACGCGGTGTCGGCAATGCCGGTGCTGATTAGGTAATTCTCGGCCTTGCGGGCGACGTTGCGGGGGTCGCGGGAGTAGGGCTCGAGGGTGAACGGGTCGTGCACGAAGAAGTTCAGATTCAGGGTCTTGGCCTGTGTGAACAGGTCGACCTGCGCGGTTTCGGGGTCCGGCAGCAGCAACATGTCGGACTCGTGGATTGACTGGAAACCACGGATCGACGAGCCGTCGAAGGCCAGGCCGTCCTCGAACACGCTCTCGTCGAAGAACGAGATCGGAATGGTGAAGTGCTGCATGATGCCGGGCAGATCGCAGAAACGGACGTCGACAAACTCGACGTTTTCATCTTTGGCAAGTTTGAAGACGTCGTCGGGCGTCTTATCCGTCACGGAAGGCTCCTTTACTTGGTGATTCGCGGCCGACGCTAGGGAGCAGTTGTTGCCCGTCAGTCAACCCCGTGTTGCGCAGACGTTACGTACCACGGCGGCGACAACAGCACCCGGGTGACCGCCGGGCCCTATTGTGAAGGCCATGGCCCGCAAGATCGTAACCGGTCCGACGTCAATGCTGAACGGGCTGTCCCGGCGGCGGACGGCCGAGGTCACCGGACGCCGTCGATGACGGCGGAATCACCGGCGGGTTACCCCGGCGAAACCCTCGGCCTGCCGCGGACGGGGCCAGGTTCAATGGCGCCGATGGGACGGCGCCTGTTGGCGCTCCTGGTCGACTGGTTGATCGCCGGCGGACTGGCGCTGCTGGCACTGACGCTCGGCGCAATCTCCGACACGTTGTTGTCGACGGTGCAAGCGGTGGTGTGGCTGGTGATCGGCGCGGTGTCCGTGCGGCTCTTCGGCTTCAGCCCGGGCCAGCTGGCATTGCGTATCCAGGTGGCGGCGACCGATGGCCGATTGCCGATCGGCATCGGCCGCGCCCTGGCCCGCGGCTTGTTGATCTTCCTGGTGGTCCCGCCGTTGTTCACCGACACCGATGGACGAGGCCTGCAGGACCGGTTGACCAGAACCGCGGTGCTACGCCGCTGACGCTCACCCGTTGGCGCCGCCGCTGCCGGCGGTGCCCGGCAGCGCGCTGCCCTGGCCGCCGGCGCCTCCGGTGCCGCCGCCGGCGCCCGCGTTGAGCCCGCCGCTGCCGCCGTTGCCTCCGAAGCCGATGCCGGTGGCGGCCCGACCGCCGTTTCCGCCGTTGCCGCCCTTGATGACGCCGTTGTCGCCGGCATAGCCGTCGCCACCGGCGCCGCCGCTGCCGAACCACATCCCGGCGTTGCCGCCGTTGCCGCCGGCACCGCCGAGTTGGCCGCCGCTGCCGCCGTCTCCGCCGTTGCCCCACAGCACCCCGCCGTTGCCGCCGTTGCCGCCGTGCGCGCCACCGGTGAAGCCGAACCCGCCGAGTCCGCCGTTGCCGCCGTTTCCGATGAGCCCGATCGCGCTGCCGCCGTTGCCGCCGATCCCGCCGACCCCGGCCGCGCCTCCGCCGATCCCGCCGAGTCCGCCGTTGCCGCCGAAGCCGAACAGTTGACCGCTGGTGCCGCCGTTGCCGCCGGCCCCGCCGTTGCCGAACACGCCGTAGCCGCCCACCCCACCGGCTCCACCGTTGCCGACCAGGGCGATCGCGTTGCCGCCGGTGCCGCCCGCCCCGCCGGTGCCCCCGGGGCTGGTGGCGGTGCCGCCGTTGCCGGCCAGACCGCCGTTGCCGAACAGCCGCCCGCTGACCCCGCCGGCCCCGCCGGTGCCACCCGTCCCATTGGTGGTGGCCCCGCCGGCGCCGCCGGCCCCGCCATCGCCGATGAGCCCCAACACGTTGCCGCCGCGACCGCCGGCGCCGCCGGCGCCGCCGAGGGTGTTGTAGCCGCCGGCGGCTCCGGCGCCACCGTTGCCGAACAACAAGCCACCGGTCCCGCCGCCGCCCCCGGCTGCTGCCTGGTTGGCCGCCGACGCGCTCTGCCCGCCGACGCCGCCGGCTCCGCCGTCACCGACCAGACCGATTGCGTTGCCGCCGTTGCCACCGATTCCACCGAGCCCGGCAGCGCCGACGCCGCCGGCTCCGCCATTGCCGCCGAAGCCGATCACCAGGCCGCCGTGGCCACCGCTGCCGCCGGCCCCGCCGGCGCCGGCCACACCGTTGCCGCCCAGACCGCCGGCACCGCCGTTGCCGATTACGGTGAGCGCGTTGCCGCCGGCCCCCCCGGCCCCGCCGGTGCCGCCCGCGGCGGTCGCTATGCCGCCATTCCCGCCGATACCGCCGTTGCCCAACAAATGCCCGCTGCCGCCGCCGGCGCCGCCGGCCCCGGCAGTGCCGGTCGTGGTGTACCCGCCGGCGCCACCGGCCCCGCCGTCGCCGATGAGCCCGAGTACGTCGCCGCCCTGTCCGCCCGCGCCGCCGGGACCACCGAAGATGTTGTATCCGCCGGCACCGCCGGCCCCGCCGTTGCCGAACAGCAACCCGCCGGTGCCGCCGTTGCCGCCGGCAGGCGCCGCCGCAAGCGGGTCACCGGTTTGCCCGCCGACGCCGCCCGCCCCGCCGTTGCCGATGAGCCCGAAGACGTTGCCACCGTTACCGCCGGCTCCGCCGACGCCAGCCGCACCGACTCCGCCGGCGCCGCCATTGCCACCGACCCCGAAGAGCACGCCGCCGCTGCCGCCGCTGCCGCCCGCGCCTCCGACAGTGCCGAGTCCTCCGGTGCCACCTGCCCCGCCGGTGCCGATCAGCCCGAAGACGTTGCCGCCGGCGCCACCGGCTCCGCCGGACCCGCCGAGGCCCAGGCCGCCGATGCCCCCGGATCCGCCGTTGCCGTACAGCCACCCGCCGGTGCCTCCCGCGCCGCCGTTCGCGCCGGCGCCGCCGGCGCCGCCGGAACCGCCACTACCGAACAGGCCGGCGGCTCCGCCGTTACCGCCTTGCTGGCCGGCCGCGCCCGACCCGCCGTTGCCGCCGTTACCGAACAACAGCCCGCCGGCTCCGCCGCTGCGCCCGGTACCGGGCAACCCGTTGGCGCCGTTGCCGATCAGCGGGCGGCCCAGCAGCGTCTGAGTCGGGGCGTTGATCGCGCCGAGCAAGTTCTGCTGAATCGTCTGCAGGGAAGCGTTCACCGCGTCCGCGCTGCCGTAGGCGGTCCCGCCCGCGGTCAAGACCCGCACAAATTCGTCGTGGAAGGCCGTCGCCTGGGCGCTGACGGCGCGATAAATCTCGCCGTGGCCGTTGAACAGTTCGGCGATGGCTTCCGACACCTCGTCGGCGCCGGCGGCCAACAGTTCTGTTGTCGAACTCGCGGCCGCGTGGTTGGCCGCGCTGACGGCCGACCCGATACCCGCCAGATTCGACGCTGCCGCCGCCACGCTCTCCGCCGACACGATCACAAACGACACTGCTGTCCTCCCGCCGTCGAGACCCGGCTACCGACGGGTCGCTTCGAATTGCCCGAAATAACAGGCGCAAACGTACGGGTAATGGTGGCTGGATTCGCGCTAATTTATCAAAACGTTATCAAGTACTTTATTGCCGGTACTGTCAATGTTAAGCGCTTATACAAACAGTCAAAAAATGGAAATTGAAGCTAATTTGTCAAATGGCTTTACAACGCAACTTTTCCCGGCATTGCGGAAGGTGCTGGCAGCGGGAACGAGGCTGATACGGGCGAGGCTGCGCCGCGACCGGCGACGGCGGCGTGGCCAGGAAATACAAGAATTCGCGGCGAATTGGATTCAAATTGGCGAATTGCCGGCTGGGCTGAGCCGGCCGGCACGAATTACTTGCGGCGTACCGTACGCTGCACACCGCGCATCTTGCCGGAGTTGGGCAGCGGCCCTTTTGGCATCATCGCGGCACCGGCCCGGGAACCGAGCGCGGCCAGCCGGGATTCCAAGGTATCCATCTTCTTTGCGGTGATATTGGCGGGAAGGCGATTCAGGTGGCGCTCCAACTTTGCCAACGCAACCTCGCCCTCACCGTTGCCCACGATGATGTCGTAGATGGGCACTTCACCGACCACTCGCGCCGTGCGCTTCTTCTCTTGTGCGAGCAGGGGTTTGACTCGAGTCGCCGAACCCTCACCGACCAGGATGACGCCAGGCCGGCCGATCACCCGGTGCACCGCGTCGAAGTGTCCGGTCGCGGCAACGCCCGGGGTCACCCGCCACTTGCCCCGCAGGTTGTCCAGCACCCAGGCGGCGGCGCCGGTCTGGCCCTCGGCCTGCTGGAACACGCTGCGCTGCGCCCGTCGGCCGAAGATGATGAACGCCACCAGCGCGCCCAGCAGCAGCCCGAACAGGATCATCACGATCATGGTCAGCCCACCGGCCCACACCCCGACCGCCACGCTGGCCGCCACGATCAGCACGAACGCGCCGATCATGTAGGGCAGCAGGCGCTTGTCCTGCTTGCGCTGCATGTTGAACGCCTGCCACAGCTGAGCCCGCCGTTGTTTGGAAGCAGCCTTGCGGGCGGCCGCCGCCTCGGCCTTGGCAGCCTTGTTCTCGGCAGCAGTTCGGGATTTCGCCATAGTCACTAAGGATACGTACGCGCCGGTTATCCGGGCGTGGAGGTTCGTGCCGTGCGGGCCTGCTCGTAGAGCCGGCCGGCCCGGTAGGAGGACCGGACCAGCGGACCGGCCAGAACGCCGGCGAAGCCCAGCCCTTCGGCGAACCGGGCGAACTCGACGAACTCGTCCGGTGTCACCCATCGCTCCACCGGATGGTGGCGGGCCGTGGGTCGCAGGTATTGGGTGATGGTGACGATCTCGCAGCCGGCGGCGTGCAGATCGGCTAGCGCGGTGTGCACCTCATCGGGAGTCTCGCCCAAACCGAGGATCAGGTTGCTCTTGGTGACCAGGCCGAAATCGCGTGCAGCGGTAAGCACATCCAGGCTGCGTTGGTAGGTGAAGGCCGGACGGATCCGCTTGAAGATTCGCGGCACGGTTTCGACGTTGTGCGCCAACACTTCCGGCCGGGACTCGAAGACCTCGGCGAGCCGGGCGGGCTCGCCGTTGAAGTCCGGGACCAGTAGTTCGACGCCGGTGGACGGGTTGAGCTCCTTGATGGCGCGCACCGTCTCGGCGTACAGCCAGGCGCCGCCGTCGGGCAAGTCGTCGCGGGCGACGCCGGTGATCGTCGCGTAGCGCAGGCCCATCGTCTGCACGCTCTCGGCCACTCGCCGGGGCTCGTCGCGGTCCAGTTCGGCGGGCTTGCCGGTGTCGATCTGGCAGAAATCGCAGCGGCGGGTGCACTGGTCGCCGCCGATCAGGAAGGTCGCCTCGCGGTCCTCCCAGCATTCGAAGATGTTGGGGCAGCCGGCCTCTTCGCAGACGGTGTGCAGGCCCTCGCGCCGGACCAGGCTCTTGAGCTCGGTGTACTCCGGTCCCATCCGGGCCCGGGTCTTGATCCACGGCGGTTTGCGCTCGATCGGGGTCTGGGCATTGCGCACCTCAAGGCGCAGCAGTTTCCGACCCTGAGGAGCGACAGTCACAGCGTCGATGCTACGCGGCCGGCCAAATGATCCCGTACCGGCAGAGCCCCGTCCAAAGCGTCACACACGGCCTCGGCGACCGCGGCTCTGACGTCGTCCACCGCGATGTGACGGCCGAGTTCGGCGGACAACGAGGTGACACCGGCGTCGGTGATGCCGCACGGCACGATCGCGTTGAATGCCCCCAAGTCGCAGTCACAGTTCAGGGCGAACCCGTGCAGCGTCGTCGAACGCGAAACCCGCACCCCGATCGCGGCGACCTTGCGGGCGGGCCGTCCCGGCACCCAGACACCGGAGCGTCCGTCCACTCGCCCCGCTTCCAGGCCGAGGGCGCCACAGATCTTGATCAGGGCTTCTTCGAGACGCCGCACGTAGTTCACTACGTCAAGCGGTTCGGCCAGACCGATGATCGGATAGCCGACCAGCTGCCCGGGACCGTGCCAGGTGATCTTCCCGCCGCGATCGGTATCGACGACGGGGGTGCCGTCCAGGGGCCGTTCGTTCGCCTCGGTGCGCCGGCCGGCGGTGTAGACGGCCGGGTGTTGCAGCAGCAAAAGGGTGTCGGGTCCGCCGGCGAACCGGGCATCGGCCAGCTCGCGCTGCAACTGCCAGGCACCCTGGTAATCGATCGTGTCGAGCTGCCGTACCTCAATGGGAGCGGGGCTGGACCGGATTGAAGCCCTCACCTCAGCGACGTTACGCGAAGCACCCGCCCGACAGATCCACCAGCCGCTAATCTGCCTGCCATGAATCTGCTGCAGATCGTGGACCACGTCGGCTCGGCCATCGATGTCGCAGGTGTCTCGGTGATCGTGATCGGCTGCGTGATCGCCTGTTCGCTGTTCCTCGCACGGGTGGCACGCCAGCCCGACCAGGCTTATCGCGACCTGCGCAACAACCTGGGGCGTGCGATCCTGATCGGCCTGGAATTCCTGGTGGCCGGCGACATCGTCAAGACTATCGTCGTCACGCCCAACACCCAGCACGTTGCCGCACTGGCCGGCGTCGTGGCGATCCGCACCTTTCTGAGCCTGTCGCTGACCGTCGAGATGACCGGCAAATGGCCCTGGCGGGAAGCGGATTCGAAGGCGGAGGCCGCGTGAGCTAACGGTCGCCGCGCGAACAGTCGACCGACCGCATCTCCTGCATCAGCGCCATGTTCGCGTGCGGATCCACCGGGGCGTCGATGATGTGCACGCCGCCCGCCGCCGCAGCCTCGTCGAGCAGTGCACGGAATCGCGCCGGGTCTGTGAGGCGGTGCCCGGTGGCGCCATAGCTGCGGGCCAACCCCACGAAGTCGGGATTGTCGAAATCGACGCCGTACCGCGGGTAGCCGTCGGCGGTCTGCTTCATCGCGATCATGCCCAGGCTCTTGTCGTTGAACACCACCACGATCAGGTCCAGGCGCAGCCGCACCGCGGTCTCGAGATCCTGGATGTTCATCGCGAACCCGCCGTCGCCGGTCAACACCACAACCTTGCGTTCGGGATGGACGAGCTTGGCCGCGATCGCGGCGGGCAGACTGATACCCATCGATCCGAGCGCGTGGTCGATCAGCATGGTGTTGGGCTGGCGGGCATTGAAATTCCTTGTCGCCCACATCATGTGGATGCCGTTGTCGAGGGACAGGATGTCGTCGTCGGCCATGAAGTCGCGCAGTGTGGCGATGAGGTGGCCCTGTTTGGCCGGGGCAGAGGTGTCGGTCGCCGAGCGGGCGACGCTATTTCGCGTCGCTTCGGCCAGTCGGTGGAAATCGTCGTGGTCCCAGTCGGGGTTAGGGGCAAGCTGGGCGGTGAGCCGTCGCAGCGCGTCGGCCATCTCGCCGACGATCTGGGCTTGCGGGAAGTAGCTGTTGTCGCCCTGGGCGGCGAAGGGATTGAGGTGGATGACGGTCTGGGCGCCGTCGGCCCGCATGAACAGGGTGGGTTTTTCCATCACGTCGTGGCCCACGTTGAGGATCACATCGGCCGCCTGGATGGCGCAGTTCGGATAGTCGGCGGGCATGATCGAACAGCCCACGTAGAGCGGATGATCCTCGTCGGCGACGCCCTTGCCCATCATCGTTGCGACAAAAGGGATCTGGGTCTTGTCGATCAGCGCGCGCGCGGCCGCCGCCACCTCGGGCCGGTTGGCCCGGGTGCCGCCGCCCACCATGATCAGAGGGCGGCCGGCGGTGCGGATCAGCGCCGCCGCGACGTCGATGCTCTGCTGGGTCGCGACGGGTATGTCGCTGTGCCGGCACGGAACCGACGGGCCGAGCTCGGTGTCGCGGGCCACGTCGTCGGGCAACTCCAGGTGTGCCGGGCCCTGGCGTCCGCCCAGCGCCGACATCATCGCCTGGCGCACCAGTGATCCGGCCATCGGGCCGGACGGGATCTTGGCGGCGAACTTGGTGATCGGGCGCATCACGTCAACCACGTCGACCAGTTGGTACTGGCCCATCCTGTTGTCCCGCACCGCTTTCTGGCCGGTGATCACCAGCATCGGCATGGCTGCCAGGTAGGCGTGCGCCACCGGTGTCGTCAGGTTCATCGCACCCGCCCCCAGCGTCGACATGGCGACGGCAAGCTTGCCGGTGAGCCGTCCGTAGGCGGCCGCGGCGAAACCCGCGGCCTGCTCGTGACGGAACAGGACGAAGGTGATCCGGCCGTCTTTGCGCAGTGCCTCCATGAAGTGCAGGTTCTCGTCGCCCGGAATGCCAAAGACGTACTCGACGCCTTCGTCGGCGAGGGCATTGACCAACTGTTCGCTGGTGTTGGCCGGCGCGCTCACAGCTCGCCGCTGCCCTGACTCAGCACCGTCTCGGGGTCTTCGTTCTTCAGGCTTTCCTTGGCAGCATCCATCTTGTGCATGATGTTGCGCGCCTTGGTCAGGATCGCTTCGGCCTCACCACCCGGGATCACCACGGCCGTCGAACCTTTGGCGAAGATGACGTCTCCGGGTACGACGGTCACACCGCCGACGGAGATCGGGACGTCGGCCAGGTAGGGCTGGACTTCGTTGCCGCCCGCGCGCACCGTTTCGCCCCGGCTGTAGGTGGCGAACCGGTAGGTGTTCAGCTCTTCGTAGTCGCGCAGTTTGCCATCGGCGAGAATGCCTGCCATGCCCAGGTTTTCCACCCGGCTGAGCTTGGTGCCCCCGCCCAGTGACGTGTGGGGGTAGCCGTTGGATGCCATCACCAGCACCGCTCCCGCGGGGTCATGCTTGGCGACGGCCCGGTAGATGGCCGGTCCCAGGCTGTGCTTCTCCGGATCCATCAGGTCCTTGCGAACCGGCAGATAGGAAATCGTCACCGCCGGGCCGATGAGTACCCGGCTGGGATCCGGGCTGTCGAGTTCGATGATGTGAGCGCGATGCGCATGCGTCATCGTCATCGCGTCGACCACATCGGCGACTCCCAGACCCGCAACCAACTCGGTCAGCTTCATGCCTTCACCTTTCCAATCAACCGGTATTTCCTTGTGGGCCAATGGGCAGCATCCGAAGCAGCAGGCTGACAACCGGAATCATGCGCCCCATCGCGTGGGGTATCAGCTGTTCCAGCGAAGCTCGCACTGCTGCCGTCGTCGCGGCGTCGGGAAGGCCGGTGCGGCCCAGCGCTCCACTGACCGCCGCCCCGCGCCTTCTGCCGTCCGCCACCACGGAGTCGACGGCGGTCAACAGTGATCCGCTGTCGTGCAACGGTTGCAGCGCCGCGTAGTAGAGCACCAACATGCCCGGCCAGCGGGCCAGATTCCTGGGCAGGCTGACCTGCAAGGCTCGCCCCGGTCCGCGGGCGCCGATCAGGTTGACGCTGCGGACCAATTCCGCCACATGGGCCGGCATCTGGTCGAAATTCAGCGGGCTCAACACGGGCGGCGCTGACGCCGGACGCGTCGGAGGCCGCACCGGCGGGCACGGCGGCGGTGTCGCTCCGTGCAGGCGGGCCAGGACCGCGCAGAACGCCACGGTGTTCAGCGGATTGCCCCGGTCGTAGCCGGAAAGCGTTGCCCTGATCGTCGTCTCGTGGTCGGCGTCGATGCCGATCGAGCGCAGGGCCGCGGTGGGGAACCGGGGGACCGGCGGCAGCTGCGGTGCGGCGCGCAGCGCGTCGGCCTCGGAGTACACGGCGCCGTTGGCATACAGCGGCTTCATCGTCGCCCAGGTCCAGTCCAGGCCACCCGGGATCGCGGCGAGGTGGCGCCACACCAGGTTGACGAATGACATCCCGAGCGTCGTGCGGATGTCTTCGTAGAGTTCGGCGATGTGCCCGGTCGCTTCGGCCTCGCCGACACTGGGAAGCGGATCACCCTGCATGGCTGTGACGATGGGTCGACGAGCCGATCAGTCCGGCATGTTCTCGCGCATGTAGTTGATGGCCAGCTTCATCGCGGCCATCTTGACTTCGTTGCGCCGCATCATCTTTGCGTTCTGCTCCGCAATATTGACGGTGTAGGGGTTCTCGCGCAGCAGCTTGGCGGCGAAGAGCAGGTTGATGGCGGTCAGTTCGGCGTTGCGCCGCACATACGGCGACAGCTCGCCGCCCGCCTCGATGTAGCTGGCTCCCGGCCCGGCGTCGCCGACCCAGTAGAGATCGGTGTTGGGCGGGACCGTGACACCGAAGTGCAGCAGGTTGGCGAAGGTGTTGGCGACGCAGTCGTGGCTGCCGTCCTCATTGCCGGTCACCACACACCCGGCCGCGGTGCCGTAGAGCGGGAACTGGCCGGTGCGCTCGCACATCACCGTCTTGGTGGTGCCGTCCAGGCGCTCGATAACCCGTTGCATCACCGAGGAGCGCACCCCCATCCAAATCGGCATCGCGGGCACGATGATGTTGCAGCGCTTGACTTTTTCCAGGATCAGCGGCCATTCGTCGCCCTCGCCTTCATTGTTTCCGATGCCGGGCTTGACGTTGTAATCGACGACGCGGACGATCTCGGTTTCGATGTCCGGTTCATGGGCTTTGAGGCGTTCGATGAGCAGGTTGCACAGTGCCTCGGTATTGGATATTTCCGGACCCTTCTTCAGGGTGCAGTTCAGGAAGAGCGCATACAGCGGCCCCTCCTTTTTCAGATCATGAAAAACCGAGGCAGTCACGCTTCTCCATTGTCCGTCCGGTCGGCTGATACGGGCTGATACGGGCCGGAAGCAAGATACCGCAATCGCGACAGATAAGGGAGTATTCAGTCCTGATCGCGACGGGCCGTGGCGTAGTCGAGCGCCTCGCCAATTGTGTTGTGGTGGAATTGGAAACCCGCCTGCTCCAAAGCGGTTGGGATGGCGCGTTGACCGGTGAGCAGTCCTTCGTCGGCGAATTCCCCGAGGGCCGCGCGCACCGCGAACCCGGGCACGGCCATCGGCGTGGGGCGGTTGACCGCCCTGCCGAAGGCCGTGGTGAACTCCGCGTTGGTCACCGGCGCCGGTCCGGTCAGGTTCACCGGCCCGGACAGCGTGGGATGGGAAATGGCGAACAGCAGGGCGCGGACCTCGTCTTCCAGGCTGATCCACGACATGTACTGACGGCCGCTGCCGAGCCGCGCGCCCAGGCCTACCGAGAACACCGGTCGCATCATCCGTAGTGCGCCGCCCGAAGGGGCCAGCACCACACCCGTGCGGGCCAGCACCACCCGGACGCCTTCGTACTGCGCGGGCAGGGTGGCCGCCTCCCAGTCCACGCACAGTTGGGCCAAAAAGCCCCGCCCGGCGGCATCGGTTTCGTCGACTACGCGGTCTCTGGTGTCGCCGTAGTAACCCACCGCGCTGGCGTTGATCAGCGTGCCGACCCCTGCGTCGGCGACGGCGGCGGCCAGCACTTCGGTCGGCGCGAGCCGGCTGTCGCGCAGGCTCTGCTTGAACGCTCCCGACCATCGGCGCTGGCCGATGTTGACGCCACACAAGTTGACGACCACGTCGACATCGGTGAGCGCGTCCGGATCGAATTCGCCGCTTTCCGGATTCCAGTGCAGCTCTTCGGAGTTCGCTGGGGTACGGCGCACGATGCGCAGCACTTCGTGGTCGGCCGCGCGCAGCGCAGCGGTCAGCGCCGAACCGATCAAGCCAGACGAACCCGCAATCGCGATCACCGCTTTGGCCACGGTTCGGGGTCCTCCTTAAAGCCCCAAGTCGGCCTCGAAGGCCCCCTCTTCGAGTCGGTGCTTGATCGTGGTCAGGAAACGTCCGGCATCCGCGCCGTCGATGAGCCGGTGGTCGTAGGTCAGCGGCAGGTAGCTGATCGACCGGACACCGATGGACTCGTTACCGAATTCGTCGACGATCACCCGAGGGCGTTTGACGATGGCCCCGGTGCCCAGCATGGCGGCCTGCGGCGGCACCAGGATCGGGGTGTCGAACAGCGCGCCCTGGCTACCGATGTTGGTGATGGTGAAGGTGCCACCGGACAACTCGTCGGGTTTGAGGTTCCCCGAGCGGGCGCGGGCGGCGATGTCGGCAATCGCGCGGGCCAAACCGGCCAGCGACAGGTCGCCGGCGTTGTGGATGACCGGAGAGAGCAGTCCCTGCTCGGTGTCGACGGCGAACCCGAGGTGTTCGGCGTCGTAGTAGGTGATCTCCTTGGTTTCCTCGTTGTAGCTGGCGTTGATGTTCGGGTGGATCTTCAGGGCGTCGATGGCCGCCCGCGCGATGAACGGCAGGAAGGTCAGGTTCACGCCCTCGCGCTCGGCGAACGCTGTCTTGGCCCGGTTGCGCAGCGCCACGATCTTGGTCATGTCGACCTCGTGGGTCTGGGTGAGCTGCGCGGTGGCCTGCAGGGACTCGCGCGTCTTGGCGGCGGTGATCTGACGGATCCGGCTGGCCTTCTGCTTGGTTCCGCGCAGATGGGCCAGCGACGAGGCCGGAGCGGCCGCAGCGGCCGGCTTCGCCGCCGGAGCCGACGGTTGGGCGGCCGGCTTGGCCTCCTCCTTGGGCTGCTGCTTCTTCTCTGCGGCGGCGAGAACGTCCTGCTTGCGGATCCGCCCGCCCACGCCTGTACCGGTCACTTCGGCCAGGTCGACGTCGTTTTCCGCGGCCAGTTTGCGCACCAGCGGCGTCACATAGGGGCCGCCGTCCGAACCGGCGTCGGCTTGTGGTTCGGGCTTGGACTCTTGCTTGGGCTCGGGTTTGGGTTCCGGCTTGGGCTCGGGTTTGGGTTCGGGCTTGGGCTCGGGCTTGGGCTCGGGCTTGGGCTCGGGCGCCGGCTCCGGTTCGGGCGCCGGCTCGGGCTCCGGTTCGGCCTCGGCCCTTTCCTCACTGGGTTGGGCTTTCGGCTTGGGGGCCGAGCCCCCGCCCGAATCCGAGCTGCCGACCTTGGCCAGCTCCCCGCCGACCTGCACCACGTCGTCTTCTTCGGCGGTGATGCTGACCAGCACGCCGGCCACCGGCGAGGGGATCTCGGTGTCCACCTTGTCGGTGGACACTTCCACCAGCGGCTCGTCCACCTGGACCGAGTCGCCGACCTTTTTGAGCCACCGCGTCACGGTGCCCTCGGTCACCGACTCGCCCAACTCCGGCATCAGCACCGGCGTCGCGTCGCCACCGTCGGAGGCCTCCTGCTTGGGCTCCGGTTCGCTGGCGGGCTCCTCCTGCGCCGGCTCCTCAGCCGCGGAAGTCTCCTGAGCGGTGTCCTGCTCGGCCGCCTCCGACGAGTCCTGGCCGCCGTCCTGTCCGCCCTGCTGGCCGCCGCCGTCGTCACCGGCATCGTCGGCCGAGTCGCCGATGATGGCCAGCTCGCCGCCGACCTCTACGGTGTCGTCCTCCTGAGCGATGATCTTGGTGAGCACACCGGCGGCCGGGGACGGGATTTCGGTGTCAACTTTGTCGGTCGAGACTTCGACGAGTGGTTCGTCGACTTCGACCGTGTCGCCTTCCTGCTTGAGCCACCGGGTGACCGTTCCCTCGGTGACGCTTTCACCAAGTGCCGGCATCTGGACGGAGAAGGCCATCTCAGTTGACTCCTCGAACGGTCGTCGGATCGGCGCAGATCGACCTCTGGCTTACCACACCGTCAGGTAGCGGGTGCGCAATCCATGTCGAGGTCAGAACTTATCCTTTCACTCTGCCACCGGCTACCCACATTCAGGGCGCGGCGACTTCGGGTGCGTGTCGTGTCAGTCGGTGTTGCTACGGTGTGGCCACTGGTTCCCTACGACAATTCGCAGGTGGCGGAGGTTTCATGCCGGCAACACAACATGCACCCCAGCAGTTCGTCGACAGCGCGGACGGCGTCCGGATCGCGGTCTACGAGGAGGGCAATCGCGAGGGGCCGACCGTCGTGCTGATGCACGGCTGGCCGGACTCACACGTGTTGTGGGACGGCGTGGTTCCGCTGCTGGCGCAACGGTTCCGGGTGCTGCGGTTCGACAACCGCGGTGTCGGCTTGTCCTCTGCGCCCAAACCGGTGTCCGCCTACAGCACCGCCCGGATGGCCGATGACTTCGCCGCGGTGATCAGCGAGTTGAGCCCGGGGCAGCCGGTGCACGTGCTGGCCCACGACTGGGGTTCGGTGGCCGTCTGGGAGTACCTGAGCCGGCCCGGTGCGGCGGATCGCGTCGCGTCTTTCACCTCGGTCTCCGGCCCGGCCCAGGACCAGCTGGTCAGCTTCATCTTCGGTGCCCTGCGCCAGCCGTGGCGGGTGCGGCGCCTCGGCCGGGCGATCAGCCAGGTCCTGCGGCTGACCTACATGGCCTTCTTCTCGATCCCGGTGCTGGCGCCGCTGCTGCTGCGGCTGGCGTTGTCGAGCGCGGCGATGCGTCGCCGCATCGTCGACAACATCCCCGTCGAGCAGATTCACCACTCCGACAAGATGCCCAGTGACGCGGCGACCTCGGTGAAGACCTATCCCGCCAACTATTGGCGCTCGTTTTCCGGCAAGTTCCGCCGCCAGGGTGTGCACGTCATCGACACGCCGGTGCAGCTCATCGTCAACACCAGAGATCAGTACGTGCGCCCGCACGGATACGACGAGACGGTTCGCTGGGTACCACGGCTATGGCGACGCGACATACGCGCCGGTCATTTCTCGCCGATGTCGCATCCACAGGTGATGGCGGCCGCGGTGCACGACTTCACCGACCTGATCGAAGGTAAGCAGCCGAGCCGGGCGATGTTGCGGGCGCAGGTCGGCCGCCCCCGTGGGTATTTCGGCGACACGCTGGTGTCGGTGACCGGGGCGGGCAGCGGCATCGGCCGCGAAACCGCGATCGCGTTCTCGCGTGAAGGCGCCGAGCTGGTGATCAGCGACATCGACGAGGCCACCGTCAAGGAGACGGCCGCCCAGATCACCGCGCGCGGTGGCATCGCCCACGCCTACGTGCTCGACGTGTCCGACGCCGACGCGGTCGAATCGTTCGCCGACCGGGTCTGCGCGGAACACGGTCTGCCCGACATCGTGGTGAACAACGCCGGCATCGGTCAGGCGGGCGCGTTCCTGGACACCCCCGCCGAACAGTTCGACCGCGTGCTGGACGTCAACCTCGGCGGCGTGGTCAACGGTTGCCGGGCGTTCGGCAAGCGGCTGGCCGAGCGCGGGACCGGCGGGCACATCGTCAACGTGTCCTCGATGGCCGCCTACGCCCCGCTGCAGTCACTCAGCGCGTACTGCACGTCGAAGGCGGCCACGTTCATGTTCTCGGACTGCCTGCGGGCCGAACTCGACGCCGCCGACGTCGGGCTGACCACGATCTGTCCCGGCGTTATCGACACCAACATCATCGCCACCACCGAGTTCCATGCCGGCGGGACGGACGACGACAAGGTCGACGGCCGGCGTGGTCAGCTGGACAAGATGTTCGATCTGCGCAGCTACGGGCCGGACAAGGTGGCCAACGCGATCGTGTCCGCGGTAAAGAAGAACAAGCCGATCCGGCCCGTCACCTTCGAGGCCTACGCGCTGTACGGCGTGTCCCGCGTGCTGCCGCAGGCGCTGCGCAGTACCGCGCGGATGAAGGTGATCTAAACGTCGACCGGCGCGCCCCTGGTGCGCCGCACCAGCAGCGCCCCGGCCACACCCACGATGCCGATGACCGTCAGGGGGATCGTCCACATCCGCCGGCTCGACACGGCGGACTCGCACTGAGCCACGAAGTCGGTGTGCGGAATGATCTCGTTGAGGATCGGGATGTTGGCGCCGTTGCGGTCGTTGGCCGCCCGGGCTCCGGAGAGGTCGGTGGCCAACCCGTTCCCGCAAGACACCGTTCCGCCGTTGCTGTTGGACACTTGCACGGGCACCAGCAAGCCAATCACGCCGGCCACCAACAGCACGGCGCCCACCGCGATGATTAACCGTCGTACAGTCACTTTTCGGCCTTTCCCGAGGAGTATCTTGTTGCTGCTGTAGTAGCCGCCGCGGTTTTCAGCTAAACCCCGCAGTGTTTGCCAGGACATGTTTTCGGCACTTTGCGGTACTTTTCGAACGCCGGGGTACTCCGCGTGGGTGATTCCAACGCGGAAGGACTTGTCATGACTTTGACGAAGGAGTTGACCACCATCCGGGACGTTTCGGCGTCCCGCCAGGCCGTGTGGGACGTCATCGCCAACGGCTGGACGTACACGCAGTGGGTGGTCGGAAACAGCCGGACTCGTGCCGTCGACGCGAACTGGCCGGAGCCGGGTTCGACCATCAAGCATTCGGTCGGGGTGTGGCCCCTGGTGATCAATGACAAGACGGAGGTCGAAAGCTGTACTCCGGGTGAGGAACTGGTGCTGAAGGCGCGCGTCGGGCTGCTCGGTGCCGCGCGAATCACGCTGCGGCTCAGCGATATGCCGGACGGGTGCCGGATCGAGATGATCGAGGTGCCGGTCAACGGGCCGGCCAGCCTGCTGCCCAACCGGATGGCGCTGGCGGCGGTCTACCCGCGCAATCGTGAGTGCCTGTGGCGCCTCGGGGCCCTGGCCGAACGCCTCAAGCCGAGTCAGGTCAAGTAGCCGTGGCTGCGTCCGACACAGTCGACGCGGTCGTTATCGGAGCCGGACACCACGGGCTGGTCGCCGCGTCGATGCTGGCCGACGCCGGGTGGGATGTGCTGGTGCTGGAAGCTCAGCAGGAGCCCGGCGGCGCTGTGCGCAGTGCCGAGTTGACGCCGGGCTACATCACCGATCTGTTCAGCTCCTTCTATCCGATGACGGTGGCCTCACCGGCCATCGCTGCCCTGCACCTGGAAGACCACGGGCTGCGGTGGTCGCATGCACCCGCGGTGGTGGGTCACCCGCTCAACGGCGCGGATGAGGACCCGCCGGTCATCTACCACGACCCGGCCCGCACCGCGGCGGAATTCGCGCGGCGGCAGCCCGCGGACGGCGACAACTGGCACCGGGCGGTGGAGTTGTGGGACAAGATCAAGGCTCCGCTGATGAAGGCGTTGCTGGCGCCTTTTCCGCCGATGCTGCCGCTGGCCCAACTGCTGGCCAAGGTGGGTACCGCCGAGGCGATTCGACTGGCCAATCTGCTTGTCCAACCGGCCAATACGATGGCCGATCGGCTCTTCGACGGCGAGGCGCCGAAGACCATGTTGCTGGGCAACGCGTTGCACGCCGACATTCCGCTGGATGCACCCGGCAGCGGCGTGATGGGCTTCCTGATGTGCATGCTCGCCCAGGACACCGGTTGGCCGGTGCCCGTCGGCGGTTCGGGTCAGCTCACCGCGGCCCTGGTGAGTCGCGCGACATCGGCCGGCGCCCGAATCGAATACGGGCAGAACGTGTCTCGCATTCAGGTGCGCGGCGGCCGGGCGGTCGGGGTGAACACCGACGGCGGGCGCGCGGTCACCGCCCGGCGGGCGGTCATCGCTGACGTGACGGCGCCCCAGTTGTTCTGCGACATGCTGCCCGCCGATGCGCTGCCGAGTTCCCTGCTCGACGATCTGCGGCACTACGTGTGGGATCCGCCGGTGGTGAAGGTCAATTACGCACTGGACGGGCTGGTTCCGTGGCGGGCGAAGACCTTGCACGGCGTCGGCACGGTTCACCTGGGCGCCGACGGGCATGGACTGGTCCGCTGGATGGCTGACATCAACACTCGGGTGGTGCCGCAGCGTCCGTTCATGCTGCTGGGTCAGACCACCACCGCCGATCCCACCAGATCGCCCGAGGGCACCGAAAGTGTTTGGGCCTATACGCATTTGCCGCGCAACGTCTACGACGACGACTCGGCAGAGCAGCTGGCCAAGGCCATGGACGACGTCATCGAGGACCATGCGCCGGGCTTCGGGGCCCGGGTCCGGCACCGGTTCGTGCAGCGCCCCTCCGACCTGGAGGCAAGTGACGCGAACCTGCACATGGGTGCGCTCAACGGCGGCAGCGCGCAGTTGCAACAGATGCTGATCTTCCGTCCCGCACCCGGCATGGGGCGGCCCGAAACCCCGGTCGAACGCCTCTATCTGGGCAGTGCGTCGGCGACGCCCGGCGGCTCGGTGCACGGCGCCTGCGGCCGCAACGCGGCCAACGCGGCGCTGGCGGCCGACGGGTGGAGCGGGTGGCCGAGGCGCCAGGCCAATCGGGTCGTGCGGTCGTTGCTGACGACCTGACGCGGCCTGGGCCTACCCGTTGTTGACGATGTCTTCGAGAACCGCGAACATGGTGCGCGTCGGCACGCCGGTGGCGCCCTTCGGCGTGCATCCCCACGGGCTGCCGGTGTTGTAGGCAGGACCGGCAACATCGATGTGCGCCCACTGCACCGACTCGGCGACGAACTCCCGAAGGAACACTCCGGCCACCAGCATGCCGGCGAACCGCTGCCCGCTGACATTGGACAGGTCGGCCACCGTCGACTTCAGGTCGTCCTTGAGTTCGTCGGGCAGCGGCATTGGCCAACCGTTCTCACCGACTCGCTGCGAGATCGCGGCGACGCGGTCGCGGAACTCCTCGCTGCCCATCACGCCGGGGATGCGGGCACCGAGCGCCACCGTCTGCGCGCCGGTCAGGGTCGACGTCTCGATGAGATAGTCCGGGTTGTCCTCGCAGGCCCGCACGATGGCGTCAGCCAGGATGAGCCGGCCCTCGGCATCGGTGTTCTGCACCTCGACGGTGATCCCGCCGTACTGGGTCAGCACGTCACCGGGCCGTTGCGCGGTGCCGGAGGGCATGTTTTCGGCCATCGGCACCGTGGCGATCACGTCGATCGGCAGCTGCAGTTGCGCGGCGAGCGTCACCGTCGCGATCACTGCGGCCGCGCCGCCCATGTCGGAGGTCATGTAGTGCATGGACGCGGCCGGCTTGATCGAGATACCGCCGGTGTCGAAGGTGACGCCTTTGCCGACCAGGGCAACTTTCTTCACCCGCTTCGGGTTCTTGGCCAGCCGCGACCCGCGGTGGATCAGTCGCACCAGCCGGGGCAGTCGCGAGGAACCCTGGCCCACTCCCAGCAGGCCGCCGTAGCCTGCCTTCTTCAGCGCCTTTTCGTCGAGCACCTCGACTTCCAGACCCACTGATTCTCCCAAAGTCTTTGCACGAGAAGCGAATTCAGCAGGAAAGAGGTGGCTGGGCGGAGTATTGACGAAATCGCGCGCGGTGGCCACGGCGGTGGCGACGGCCGCGCCGTGCGCGCTCTGCTTCTTGGCGTCCCGACCGGCGGACAGCACGGTGATCTTGCGCAGCCCGGCGTCTTTGGGCGCGGTCTTGGCGCTGCGAAAGGCGCTGAATCGGTAACTGCCCAGGATCAGACCCTCGACCGCGGCTTCGCAGATTCCCTCACCGGGCAGCTCGGACAGCGTGGTGATCACGGCCTCGGCGGTGCCCAGCGAGCGAGCCGCGGCACCGGCCGCGCGGCGCACGACATCGGTCGGCCACTTCTCGCGTGGCTTGCCCAGGCCGACCGTGAGCACGCTGGCCACCGGCAGCGACGACACCACCAGTCGGTGCACCTGCTCGGCCCCGCCCGTGGCGCCGAGCGCCTGGAGGCCGGCCTCGATCTCGGCCACCGCCTCGGCGGGTAACAGCGCAGTGCCCGCGGCGACGGTGGCGCCCGGTTCGTCCTTGTCGCCAGTTGAGACGACCGGCACCAGCAGGACCGAGGAACCTACGCCCCGCTTGGGCAGGGATGTCGCGACGTTGACGGTGGGAGCCTGGTAGCCCGAAGAGGTGGTGGTCACGGCGAACAACCCTATCGGGCCACGATCAGGGCTACCTACCGCAGCGGGGGACAACCTGGCCGGTATCGCCGCCCGCCTGAAGTTCGAAAGCCGGTACGGGGTCGTCAAAACCCTTGAGCTGCAACGGCCCAAACGGCTGCGCGGGCCGGTCCGGCAACTGCTCGTGCAGCGCCGCATCCATCAGAATCTGGCCCGGCGACGCGACGGCCACCAGACGTGCGGCCAGATTGACGGCGTTGCCGAAATAATCGCCGTTGATCGCCAGCACCGTGCCGTAGGCAAGGCCGGCGCGCACTTGCAGCCCCTCCTCGCGCGCCTGGGGATGTTCGACGAGATCGACGGCGGCCTGGACCAACTGCTCGGGAGCCGCGCTCACCCACATCACTTCGTCCCCGATGAACTTGACCACCCGCCCGCCGTCGGCGTGGACGACGTCGGACACCGCACCGGCGAACTCGTTGAGCAATTCCGAGAGCTGGGCGGGGGTGAGCGCCTGAGTGAGCGCGGTGAAACCCGACAGGTCGGCAAAACCGATGCCGCAGACCACACTCGACGACGCGTCGCGGATGACGCCCTCGAAGTGGGTGCGCGCGCTGGTCAGGTGGTGGCGGTGCACGATGTCGATCAACGCCCCGATGCGCGGAACGAACTCGGCGACCGCACGGTAGGCCTGAGCGGTGGCGAACTCGTCGTTGGTGTGCGTCATCTGGATATCCGGCGTACCGGTGCGGATCAGTGTCGACTCAGCCTCGGCGAGCCGGGCCATCGCCGCGCCGAGGACCCGTAACAGGCCCAGCGCGCCGTCTTCGCCGACCACCGCCTTCAACGCCACCCAGGTGGCCAGGGCGTCGACGTCGGCCTGGCTCAGCGCCGGAACGTCGGGACCGGCGAACGTCAGGCCCAGCAGCCCCCACGCGTGGGCGACCTGCTCGGCGGTCAACCCGA
Organism: Mycobacterium gordonae; assembly: GCF_002101675.1. Taxonomy (GTDB): domain Bacteria; phylum Actinomycetota; class Actinomycetes; order Mycobacteriales; family Mycobacteriaceae; genus Mycobacterium; species Mycobacterium gordonae. The sequence goes on from NZ_LQOY01000019.1 coordinate 106,387, forward strand.
GGTGCTCGGCGGCGGCCGCCACCGTGTAGGTCGGGGGACCCGACCACTGCAGCACGTCGCCGGCCAGCCCGAACAACCGGCCACGGCGTTCGGCCTCCACCATCTGGTCCAAGGTGAAGCCGAGGTCGTCCAGGTACTTGATCAGGTCGGCGCGCTCGCGCGGGTGGGCGATCCCGGCGGCTTCCATCGCATCCCAATCGAACACCTGCCTAAGTGTGCCAGCAGCGGCACTGGTTTAGGGTGACGCCCGTGACCGATGCGCCGGAGCTGCTCAAGGGACCATTGGAAGACCGCCACCGCGAGCTCGGTGCGAGTTTCGCCGAATTCGGTGGCTGGCTGATGCCGGTGTCATACGCCGGCACCGTCGGCGAGCACAACGCCACCCGCACCGCCGTCGGGCTGTTCGACGTGAGCCACCTGGGCAAGGCCCTGGTGGCCGGCCCGGGCGCGGCGCAGTTCGTGAACTCCGCGCTCACCAACGACCTGCGCCGCATCGGCCCCGGCAAGGCGCAATACACGTTGTGCTGCACCGAATCCGGCGGCGTCATCGATGATCTGATCGCCTACTACGTCGACGACGACGAGATCTTCCTGGTGCCCAACGCGGCCAACACCGCGGCGGTGGTGCAGGCGCTGCAGACAGCCGCACCGGCCGACGTGTCCATCACCAACCTGCATCGCGAATACGCGGTGCTCGCCGTGCAGGGTCCCCGCTCCACGGAGGTGCTCACCGCGCTCGGGCTGCCGACCGACATGGACTACATGGGCTACGCGGATGCAACGTATTCGGGTGTGCCGGTGCGGGTCTGCCGTACCGGCTATACCGGCGAGCACGGCTATGAACTGCTGCCGACGTGGGATTCCGCGGGGGTGGTGTTCGACGCCCTGGTGGCCGCGGTCGCCGACGCCGGCGGTCAGCCCGCCGGTCTGGGCGCGCGTGACACCCTGCGCACCGAAATGGGCTACCCGCTGCACGGGCACGAACTGTCGCTGGACATTTCGCCGCTGCAGGCTCGCTGTGGCTGGGCGATCGGCTGGAAGAAAGAGGCTTTCTTCGGCCGGGACGCGCTGCTGGCCGAAAAGGAAGCCGGACCGCGTCGGCTGTTGCGTGGACTGCGCACCACCGGCCGCGGGGTGCTGCGGGCCGGGCTGACGGTGCTCGACGCAGACAGGCCCGTCGGCACCACCACATCGGGCACCTTCTCGCCGACCCTGCAGTTGGGCATCGCGCTGGCGCTGATCGACTCCGACGCCGGGGTGCAGGACGGCCAGCAAATCACCGTCGACGTTCGCGGCCGCGCGGTGCAGTGCGAAGTGGTACGTCCGCCGTTCGTCGAGCTGAAAACGCGCTAGCTACCCATGCGCGTGGCAAAAACCCGTTCGCGCAAGGTTATAGAATCAGCCCCATGACCAGCGGCCCCCTCGAGTTCACGGTTTCGCGCGCGGCAAACCCCGCCACCGAGGCCGAGCGGGTAGCGATCCTGGAAGACCCCGGTTTTGGCAGGTACCACACCGACCACATGGTTTCCATCGATTACGTCGAGGGGCGGGGGTGGCACAACGCTCGCGTCCTCGGGTACGGCCCGATTGAGCTGGACCCGTCGGCCATCGTGCTGCACTACGCGCAGGAAGTGTTCGAGGGTCTCAAGGCCTATCGCTGGGCCGACGGCTCGGTCGTCGCGTTCCGGGCCGACGCCAACGCCGCCCGGATGCGCTCGTCGGCGCGACGGCTGGCCATGCCGGAGTTGCCCGACGAGCTGTTCCTCGAGTCGTTACGCCAGCTCATCGCCGTGGACAACCAGTGGGTGCCGAAGGCCGGCGGGGAAGAGGCACTTTATCTGCGGCCCTTCATGATCGCCACCGAGCCCGGCCTGGGCGTGCGGCCGGCGAAGGAGTACCGCTACCTGCTGTTCGGCTCGCCGGCCGGCGCGTATTTCAAGGGCGGCGTCAGCCCCGTCACGGTCTGGGTGTCGACGGAGTACGTCCGGGCCAGCCCGGGCGGCACCGGAGCGGCCAAGTTCGGTGGCAACTACGCCGCCTCGCTGCTGGCGCAGGCGCAAGCCGCCGAACACGGCTGCGATCAGGTGGTGTGGCTGGACGGAGTGGAACGCCGCTACGTCGAAGAGATGGGTGGGATGAACCTGTTCTTCGTGCTCGGCAGCGGCGGCTCGGCGCGGCTGGTCACGCCCGAGCTGTCCGGTTCCTTGCTGCCGGGGATCACCCGAGACTCGTTGCTGCAGTTGGCCCTTGACGCCGGTTTCGCGGTCGAGGAACGCAAGATCGACATCGAGGAGTGGGAGAAGAAGGCCGCCTCCGGTGAGATCACCGAGGTGTTCGCCTGCGGCACCGCGGCCGTCATCACCCCGGTCTCGCGGGTCAAATTCGGCGACGGCGAGTTCAGCATCGCCGACGGGAAATCCGGCGAGGTCACCATGGCCTTGCGGGACACGCTGACCGGGATACAGCGTGGCACCTTCGCCGACACGCACGGGTGGATGTCCCGGCTGGGCTAGTCCAGCCCGCCCAGCCTCACCGGTCCGTCACGGGGCCGTCAGCCCCGCCAGCAGCACCGCGCACACCGTCGTCGTCACTTCGATCGTGGCGCCCAGTACATCGCCGGTAATGCCGCCGAATCGGCGCACGCAATGCCTGACCAGGGCCGCCCCGCAGCACACCGCCACCGTCACAGCCACCGGTCCCTGCCAGGGCCGCGTACCGACCAGTGCCGAGCCGGCCAGCAGCACAGCCAGCCACGCCGTCACCGCCAGCGCCGGCTGGCTGGCCGCGACTTGCACGCCCAACTTGCTGCCGTCGGCCGCCGGCACCGACCGCCGGCCGGCCAGCACTGCGCTGACCCGCCCCGCGAAGACGGCCAGGATGATGGCCGGCGCACTCAGCGCCGGGAACGCGGCGCTCTGTAACCCGATCACCAGCACGACGGCCGCCACCCCGAACGGTCCGGAGGAACCGTCGCGCATCACCGCCAGCGCCCGCTGCGGCGGTCCGTAGCAGCCCAGGCCGTCGGCCGTGTCGGCCACCCCGTCGATGTGCAGGCCGCGGGTGGCCATAATCAGCGTCGTCACCGCGAGTAATCCCGGCAACGGGGCGCCGTGGCCGAACGCCGCCGCGGCGCCCCACGTCACGGCCGCGGCAAGCGCGCCGAGCGCGGCACCGACCACCGGCAGTGCGGTCAGCGCGCCGCGACCCATCGGACCGGCCGAGCCGCCGACCGGTAGCACCGTGCCGAACGCGAAAGCGGTTGCCAGCGAACGGATCACGTGCCCGGCGGGATGATCGCGCCCGATACCCCCGCCTCAGCGAACGTCGACATGGCGGACAGGGTGGCCACCGCGGCGCGCAGCACCGTCAATGCCACCGCGGCGCCGGTGCCCTCGCCCAGTCGCATGCGCAGGTCCACGATCGGCTCCAACTCGAGGGCCGACAGCGCCAGCGTGTGGCCGGGCTCGGTGGACCGATGGCCGGCCTGCCACCACTGCCGCGCGCCCGGTGCCAGCCGTTCGGCGACCAGGGCCGCGGCCGTCACCGCCATGCCGTCCAGCAACACCGGCGTGCGCCGGACCGCGGCCTGCCCCAGGAACCCGGCCATCGCCGCGAAGTCCGCACCGCCGCAGCAGCGCAGCAGCGCCACCGGGTCCCCGGCGATCGGGTGCGCCCGATACAGGGCATCGCGCACCGCGGCCGTCTTGCGTGACCAGGCGGCGTCGTCGACGCCGGTACCGAAACCGATTACCGCGACCGGTTCGGTGGTGGTCAGCGCCGCCACCAGAACCGCGGCCGGGGTGGTGTTGCCGATGCCCATGTCACCGGCGATGAGCAGGTCGGCTCCCGCGTCCACCTCGTCGTCGGCGATCTGTTGACCGGCCACGATCGCCCGCGCGTTCTCCTCGTCGGACAGTGCGTCTTCGACGGCGATGTCGCCGCTGGCGCGACGAATCTTGTCGCTGAACTTGTCGGAAGCCGCGATGAGATGCTCGTCGCAGTCAACCGCCACGTCGACCACCCGCACTGTCACGCCCGCCACCTCGGCAAGGGCGTTGATCGCCGCGCCACCGGCCGCGATGTTGGCGACCATCTGCCGCGTCACCTCCGGCGGATACGCCGAAACGCCGGAGCGTGCCACACCGTGGTCACCGGCGAAGACAACCACCCGCGCCCGCTCGAACTGCCGCGGCGGACACTGCCCCTGACAGGCCGCGACCCACACCGACAGATCCTCCAGCCGGCCCAGCGCACCGCGCGGCTTGGTCAGGGTGTCCTGGCGGGCACGGGCGGCGGCTTGCGCGTCCGGGTCGGGCGGCGACACCGGGGCGAACCCGATCATGCCGGCGCCTTGATCGTCAGCGGCTGGCCGGCCACCACCAGCACCACTCGCTCACACAGCACGGCCATCCGCTGGTTGAGGCTGCCCAGTTCGTCGGCGAAGCGGCGTCCGGATGCGGAAGCGGGCACCACGGTCAGCCCGACCTCGGGACTGACCAGTACCAGCGTCGATCCGTACGCGCCAACGGCGTCCAGTAGCTGCTCGACCGGCTCGTCCACCGAGCCGCCGTCCCATCCGTTATGGCGGTCCAGTGCGCCGGTCAGCCAGGTGCCCATGTCGTCGACCAGGGTCGGAACCGCGGGAGGCCGCCGCAGCACGCCGGTAACGTCGTCGGTTTCCTCCGTCGTCCAATGTGCGGGGCGGCGGGTGCGATGAGAGGCGATGCGGGCTGACCAGTCCGGATCGGAGCCGTTGAGTGCCCCGGCAGCCAGATAACGGACCGGTTGATCTGGTGGCAGTGCGTTTACGATTGCGTCCTCCGCCCACCGAGACTTGCCCGACCTGATGCCGCCAAGTACCAGCGTGCGCACGTCAGATCAACTGGTCATTCGACATGGGCGCCGCGCTCGACCTGCGGTCGGGGTGCCCGCATGCGACGCATCTGGGAGGCCCGGCCCGCGGCGTAAATGCCCAGTTTCCAATGACTTTCGGTGTTTTTCGGGAATTTCTCGTCCACCAGCCTGCCCACTTTGCGGCCCAGGATGATGCCGTCGATCGTCATCAGCGCCATCAGGGCCAGCATGATCGGGGACATGTAGAACTGCAGTTGCGGCAACGCGAACATAAACGCGAGCAACGCCAGGGCCGACGGCATGAACAGCCCCAGCACGTTGCGGCGGGCGTCCACCACGTCGCGCACGTAACGGCGGACCGGACCCTGGTCGCGCGGCAGCAGATAGCCCTCTTCGCCGGCCATCATCCGTTCGCGGCGCTCCGTCATCCGGGCCCGGCTGGCCGTGCGGTCGGCGCGGCGTTCCTCGCGGCTGAGCTTCGGTCCGGCCATTGACTTGCGTCGGGCCCGTGCCTCGGCGGCCGTCATCGGCGCCGGGGCGACCGGACCCTTACGGCCCCGGGCTTCGTTGCGCTTGGGAGTCGGACGGCCCTTGGGGCCGGTCCGCGCCCCACGAGCCGCCGCCTCCGCCGCCGCCGAACCCTGCTCCGGCGCGGCGGCTGCGTCGTCACCCTCGTCTTGACCCTTGTTGCGGCCCAGCAGCTTCACAGTCGTCAGGTTACTTCGCTTGTGTGAGCCTGCTTAATTGCGGCTGTATTGCCCACGGCGAACTGCGTGTCCACCTACGCTGGCCTGTGATGAACGGGGCGCAGGCGGGGGGCGATGCTGCCGGAGGCTTCGGGCCCGGCAGACTGCAGCTGCCCGCGATGCGGGTGCTGGTGGCGCCGGACTGCTACGGCGACAGCCTGTCGGCCGTAGAGGCCGCCGCCGCCATTGCCACCGGCTGGACCCGGTCGCGGCCCGGTGACTCCTTCATCGTCGCGCCCCAGTCCGACGGTGGCCCCGGGTTCGTCGAAGTGCTCGCCAACCGGATCGGGGGATTGCGGGGCCTGCGCGTGTCCGGACCGCTGCACGATGAGGTCACTGCCCAGTGGGTGTTCGACGAGCGGACCCGGACGGCGTACCTGGAATGCGCACAGGCCTGCGGTCTGGCACTGCTGGACGGACCGCCCACGCCGGAGACCGCGATGGCGGCCCACAGCAGGGGAGTCGGCCAACTCATCGCCGCCGCTCTTAAAGCCGGCGCGGTGCGCATCGTCGTCGGATTGGGCGGAAGCGCGTGCACCGACGGCGGCCAGGGGATGATCGACGAGCTGGGTGGTCTGGACACGGCCCGGCAGTGGTTGTCCGGGATCGATGTGATCGCTGCCTCAGACGTGGAATATCCGCTGCTGGGGCCCTGGGGCGCAGCGCGGGTGTTCGCGCCGCAAAAAGGGGCCGACACGGCGACGGTCGCCAAACTGGAAGAGCGTCTGGAAGCCTGGGCGTTGGTGCTGGACACCGTCGCGGGACGGGACGTGAGCGCCGAACCAGGCGCCGGTGCCGCCGGCGGAATCGGGGCCGGACTACTCGCACTGGGCGGCCGGTGCGAATCCGGCGCGGCGATCTTCGCCGAACTCACCAACTTCGCCGAGGATCTCGAAGACGCCGACATGATCGTTACCGGCGAGGGCCATTTCGACGAGCAGTCGCTGCACGGGAAGGTCGTCGGCGAGATCGCGGCTGCGGCCCGCCCACTCGGCATCCCGGTGATCGTGCTGGCCGGGCAGGTGTCCGTGGACAAGTCCACCACCCGGGTGGCCGGAATCATGTCGGCTTTGGCCATGAGTGAATACGCGGGTTCGGTGCGGTTGGCGCTGGCTGACGCGGCCAATCAGCTGATGGGACTCGCTTCGGAGACTGCGGCGCGACTCGGGAATAGCGGCCCGCCAGGGTACCGTTGACGTAGTGGGTTCTTGAGAGCACGCCCCCGACTTACCCCTGGCTTATAGCTGGACAAGCCCACCCGACAATGAGCATGTAGGAGAAGCAATGACGGTGCAGAACGAGCCGACCGCCGCGACCCACGGCGTGATCCTGACCGAGGCCGCCGCTGCGAAGGCGAAGTCCCTGCTGGACCAGGAGGGACGTGACGACCTGGCGCTGCGCATCGCCGTGCAGCCGGGCGGATGTGCGGGGCTGCGTTACAACCTGTTCTTCGACGACCGCACTCTCGACGGCGACCTGACCGTCGAGTTCGGCGGAGTGACCCTGACCGTCGACCGGATGAGCGCCCCTTACGTGGAAGGCGCGTCGATCGACTTCGTCGACACCATCGAGAAGCAGGGTTTCACCATCGACAACCCCAACGCCACGGGATCGTGCGCCTGCGGCGACTCGTTCAACTGAGCGGTCAGTACTGACCCGCGGTGCGCAGTACGTAGGAACACACCAGGATCTGTCCGCGCTGAAATAACAGCTGGGTGATGCCCTGCACCTGCCCTCGTGACGGCCCGCCGGCCGCCGGTGTCACCTGCATGCTGAACAGCACCTGCGCCTGATATTGGGACAGGTAGACGATCTTGTCGATGGAGGTCACCTCGACCTCGGAGAACTGTTTGCGGAACGCGTCGCTGCTCAGTTTCGCCAGGGCCTGGTCGGAGCGCTTGTCCTTGACGGCGTCATAGAGACCGCACAGCGTGTTGCGCATGATGTTGTCGAGGTCTTTGTGCGCCAGCGCGTTGAGGTAGTTCTGGATCGTGGTCTTGGCCGTGGCTTCCGAGACAGCGCTGCCGGTGTTGGCGCCGTTGGTGCGCACCCCGTAGACGATGGCGGTGGTCAGCGCAGCGACCAGGGCGATGGCCAGCAGGACCCCGATGAGCAGGCGCTTGTGTCGTCTGGGCCTCGGCGGCGCCGGCGGACCTTGATAGCCGGGCGGGGGGCCGCCGGCGTTGCCGGGTCCGAAGGGCGGCTGGGTGTGCGGAAAGTCCACCGTGGCGGACGCCGTCTCGGGATACGGCTGGGCCTGTTGAGGCCCATCGGCACCCACGGCAGGGTTCTGTGGGTGCGGACCGGCCATCGTTGTACTCCTACGCTGGGGGACGAGGCGACGAGGGTTACCGTCCGAAAGTCCAGCCGCGGCAACCGAGTGAGTCTCTAGGCAGGCTAGCGCAAGCGATGCGCGCCGCCTCGAACGTCGGCAGCGTTCGTCGCCGGCCGGCGTTCGTGAGAGGCTAGACGACTGACAAACGAAGGGTGGATTTTTCGTGACCATCGCGGTGACCGGTTCCATAGCGACAGACCATCTGATGCGCTTTCCCGGCAAGTTTTCCGAGCAACTCCTGCCCGAACACCTGCACAAGGTGTCGCTGAGCTTCCTGGTCGACGACCTGGTGGTACATCGCGGCGGAGTCGCCGGCAACATGGCGTTCGCCATCGGTGTGCTCGGTGGTGACGTCGCGCTGATCGGCGCCGCCGGTGCGGACTTCGCCGACTACCGGGACTGGCTGAAATCCCACGGCGTCAACTGCGACCACGTCCTACTTTCGGAGACAGCCCACACGGCACGCTTCACCTGCACCACCGACGTCGACATGGCCCAGATCGCCTCGTTCTACCCCGGCGCCATGTCGGAGGCCCGCGACATCAAGCTCGCGGACGTCGTGACCGCCATCGGCACACCGGAACTGGTGATCGTCGGCGCCAACGACCCCGAGGCGATGTTCTTGCACACCGAGGAGTGCCGCAAGCTGGGCCTGGCCTTCGCCGCCGACCCCTCCCAGCAGCTGGCGCGGCTTTCGGGGGAGGAGATCAAGCAGCTCATCGACGGCGCCGCCATCCTGTTCACCAACGACTACGAGTGGGACCTGCTGCTGTCCAAGACCGGCTGGACCGAGGCCGACGTGATGGCCCAGGTCGACCTGCGGGTCACCACCCTCGGGGCGGACGGGGTCGACATCTTCGAGCGCGACGGCGCCAAGGTGCACGTCGGCGTGGTGCCCGAGACCAGCCAAACCGATCCGACCGGCGTCGGCGACGCGTTCCGGGCCGGCTTCCTGACCGGACGCAGCGCCGGCCTCAGTCTGGAACGCTCAGCGCAGCTGGGGTCCCTGGTCGCGGTGCTGGTGCTGGAATCCACCGGGACCCAGAACTGGGAGTGGGACCGTGCCGACGCGACCGCGCGGTTGGCCGGCGCCTACGGCGACGAGGCGGCGGCCGAGATCGCCGCGGTACTCGCCTAAGTCCCGCGAGAAGACGCTATAGCACCCATTTCGTGCCGAAATGAGGTGCTTTAGCGTCTTCTCGGCGTCATAACTCGACCGGGTAAACCGGCTCGCTGATCTGCGGCACCACGCTGTGCTCGATGAAGATCGCGTGCCACAGCATGAAGATCAGCATCGTCCACAGTCGGCGACTGTGGTCGCTGGTGCCCACCCGGTGCTCATCGAGCATTCGGCGCACGGCCGCCAGGTCGACCAGGTGGCCGGCCTGCGACGACTCGACCATCTCATAGGCCCACTCCAACAGCTCGCCGGCGCGCAGCCAGTGCCGGATGGGGACCGGGAACCCGAGTTTGGGCCGGTTGAGCACATGCGCGGGCACGATGGGCTCCAGCGCGCGCCGTAGCGCGTACTTCGTGGTGGTGCGGGTGATCTTGGCCTGGTAGGGCAGCCGGGAGGCCACCGCGAACACCTCGGGATCCAGGAACGGCACCCGCAGCTCCAGCGAGTTGGCCATCGTCATCTTGTCGGCCTTGACCAGGATGTCCCCCCGCAGCCAGGTGAACAGGTCGATGTGCTGCATCCGCGCGACCGGATCCCAGCCCACCGACTCGGCATACACCGGCGCCGTCACGTCCGTATGCGTCCAGTCCTCCCGGAACCGGGGCAGCACGTCGCGCAGCTGGGCGTCCGAGAAACTTCGGGCGTTGCCGTAATAGCGTTCCTCGAGCGACAGTGAGCCCCGGTGCAGCAGGCTCTTGCCGCGCATCCCTTCCGGCAACGGCTTGGACACCTTGCCCATCGACCGGCGCAGCGGTCGGGGCAGGTAATCGAACGGCTTGAGCGAAAGCGGCTCCCGGTAGATCGTGTAACCGCCGAACAACTCGTCCGCACCCTCGCCCGAAAGCACCACCTTGACGTGCTTGCGCGCCTCCCGGGCGACGAAGAACAGCGGCACCAGCGCCGGATCTGCGACCGGTTCGTCGAGATACCACACGATCTCGGGGAGCGCGGACACGAACTCCTCGGCGCTGACCACCTTGGCGATGTGGCGGGCTCCGATCGCCTCGGCGGAGGCCACCGCGACATCGAGCTCGGAGAAGCCCTCCCGCTCGAAGCCGGTGGTGAAGGTGATCAGCCGCGGGTTGTGCCGGATCGCTAGCGCTGCGATGGCGGTGGAATCGATTCCGCCCGACAGAAACGACCCAACGGTGACGTCGGCGCGCATGTGCTTGGCGACCGAATCCTCCAGGACCGCGGTGATCTCGTCGTAGCGGGCCTGCTCGGTGCCCGAGGTGATCGGCACCGCGGCGAACCGGGGAACGAAATATCGGGTCACCACCGGGGCCGCGCCCGGCCGAATCCGGGCGTAGCAGCCCGACTCGAGCCGGCGCACGCCGCGCTGCAGTGTTTCGGGCTCGGGCACGTACTGCAGGACGGTGTAGTGCTGCACCGCCCGTTCATCGATGCCGGTGTCGAAGCCCACCAGATCCGGCAGGTCGAGCAGGCACTTCTTCTCGCTGGCCACCGCGGTGCCACCGGGGCCGGTCGCCATGAACAGCGGCTTGATGCCGAACGGGTCGCGGGCGCAGAACAGCTCCCGGGTGACGGTGTCCCACAGCGCGAAGGCGAACATGCCGCGCAACCGGGTGAGGACGCCCGTGCCCCAGTGATGGAAGCCCGCGACGATGGCTTCCCCGTCCCCGTCGGTGGCGAAGACGACGCCGTGCTGGGCTCGCAATTCCTCACGCAGCTCCAGGTAGTTGTAGATCTCGCCGTTGAAGACCAGCACGTAGCGCTCCGGCGCCTCCGGCGGGCCCCACTGCAGCGGTTGGTGGGAATGCGCGATGTCGATGATCGAGAGCCGGTTGAAGCCGAATACCACCGAACCGTCCGCGTCCGGGTCGGCCCAGGTGCCCGGTTCGTCGGGCCCTCGGTGGCGCATCAGGTGGGCGGCGCGCGCGATCGCGCCGTCGGCTTCGGCGGCATGCGCTGCCGCGGCAGCGGCTCCGGCAGGCCCATCCGGGCCCGGGGGAGCGGCGACGAAGGCCAACAATCCACACACGGCGCCCCAGTATGCCGGAGTCCGGAACACCGTGTCGGGTCGCCGTGCGTGGCGCGTCCGGCGGGTCGCGGTGACCAGGCAGTCGCCCGGGGAAGCGGCGTGGTCTACGCTGCGTAGTATTCGACATCCGAGTTAGCCGAATCGGCCGAAGGCCGCACCGGCCCAGCTTGCGATACAGGAGGCGTCAACGTGACACGTCGCGGGCACGATAGTTCGCAGAGCTTGTCGCAGAGCAGGTCTCGGCACCGTTCCGGAAGGGCGCGGGGCCAGTCCCGCCGGCTGCGGCCGGTGGCGATGGCCGTGACGCTGGGCGTGCTGGCGATCACCCTGAGCGGATGCTCATGGGAGGACGCGCTGGCGCTCGGCTGGCCGAAGGGCATCACTCACGAAGGCCACCTCAACCGGGAGCTGTGGATCGGCGCGGTCATCGCCTCGCTGGTCGTCGGCGTCATCGTGTGGGCCCTCATCTTCTGGGCGTGCACCTTCCACCGCAAGAAGAAGGGTGACGACGAATTCCCCCGGCAGTTCGGCTACAACATGCCGCTCGAGCTGGTGCTGACCGTCACGCCGTTCCTGATCATCTCGGTGCTGTTCTACTTCACGGTCGTGGTGCAGGAGAAGATGACGCACCTGGCCAAGGACCCCGAAGTGGTCATCGACATCACCTCGTTCCAGTGGAACTGGAAGTTCGGCTACCAGCGGGTGGCCTTCAAGGACGGCACGTTCAACTACGAGGGCGCCGACGAGGCCAAGAAGAAGGCGATGACCTCCAAGCCGGAGGGCAAGGACCGCCACGGTGAGGAACTCGTCGGACCGATCCGGGGACTCAATACCGAGGACCGCACCTACCTCAACTTCGACAAGGTCGAGGTTCTCGGCACCAGCACCGAGATCCCGGTCCTGGTGCTGCCCGCCCACAAGCGCATCGAGTTCGTGATGGCCTCGGCCGACGTGATCCACGACTGGTGGGTGCCGGAGTTCCTGTTCAAACGTGACGTCATTCCCAACCCCGAGGCCAACCACTCGGAGAATCGCTTCCAGGTCGAAGAGATCACCCGGACCGGCGCGTTCGTCGGCCACTGCGCCGAACTGTGCGGCACGTACCACGCGATGATGAACTTCGAGGTGCGGGTGGTGGAGCCCAACGACTTCGTGGCCTTCCTGCAGCAGCGCATTGCCGGCAAGACGAATGCCGAGGCTCTGCAGGCGATCAACCAGCCGCCATTGGCGACCACCACCCATCCGTTCGAAACCCGCCGCGGCGAATTGGCCCCGAGCCCAAGAGGTTAGGACAACTCATGCATATCGAAGCCAGGTTGTTCGAGTTCATCGCCGCGTTCTTCGTCTTGGTGACGGTGCTGTACGCGGTGCTGACAGCGGTCTTCTCTCCCGGCGGGGTCGAGTGGGCCGGCACCACCGCGCTGGCGCTGACCGGCGGGCTGGCGCTGATCGTGGCCACCTTCTTCCGATTCGTGGCGCGCCGCCTCGACACTCGGCCCGAGGACTACGAAGGCGCTGAAATCAGCGACGGCGCAGGCGAATTGGGGTTCTTCAGCCCGCACAGCTGGTGGCCGATCATGATCGCCCTGTCGGGGTCGGTGGCCGCCGTCGGGATCGCCTTGTGGCTGCCCTGGCTGATCGTCGCGGGCGTCGTTTTCATCCTGTCCTCGGCGGCCGGGCTGGTCTTCGAGTACTACGTCGGACCCGAAAAGCACTGATTGCATCCGCAAAGGTCACAATCTGGTCACCAGTTGACCGGCGGGCAGTTTGCCGTGGGACCTCTGTACCGGCCGGTTGGGTAGGGTTTCCGAGGCACCATGAGTTTTCACGGAGTGCACGGATGCAGCCGCGGATCCCCCGCTGGCTGGGCAGTTGGACAGGGTAGGCAGACATGAGCGGGCCGAATCCGCCGGGACGGGATCCTGAGGAACCCGACCTTGCCGGCGAGCCTGCCGAACCGGAGTCCGATAGCGATGAGTTCGGTCACGGTGACCTGGCGCCCCTCGACGGCGGCGACGTGGAGCCCGCGGCAGAGACCGATGCCTATTCCCGGGCCTATTCGGCGCCGGAGTCCGAACTGTTCAGCAGCCCGTACCTGCCCGGTGATCTGGCGCTCTACGACTACGACAGCTATGACGACGCCGACGTCGACGACGAACGATCCCCGCGTTGGCCGTGGGTTGTCGGGGTGGCGGCGATTCTGGCGGCGATCTCGCTGGTGGTCGCGGTGTCGCTGTTGGTGACGCGCACCGGCACCAGCCAACTCGCCAATCCCGCGACGACCACCACCTCCTCCGCGCCGCCGGTGCAGGACCAGATCACCACCACCAAGCCGCCGCCGTCCTCCGAGCCGCCACCGCCGTCCTCCGAGCCGCCACCGCCGCCGCCAC
>NZ_LQOY01000020.1 GCF_002101675.1 Mycobacterium gordonae
CCCCCGGTGCCGATCAACCCCGCCGCACCCCCAGCGCCGCCGGCCGTCGGCGTACTGCCGGTCGGGCTGTAACCCGCCCCGCCGTCACCGAACCACAACCCGCCCGCACCACCAGTGGGATTGGCCGCCGTACCCGCAGCGCCGTTGCCGATCAGATCCCGGCCCAGCAACAAATTGGTGGGGAAGTTGATGATTGGGTCCAGCACCTGGCCGAACACACTGTTGATCCACCACTGACTGACCGTGTGCGTCGGCCCGTAAATGAACAACTGGAACGCATTGGCCACCGGCGAGGCCGCCGCCGGACCCAGCCACGCCGCGGCACCGGCCTCGGCCTCGGCATAAGCGGCCGCGGTCGAGGACAACGCGGCCACGAACTGCTCCTGATAGCTGGCCGCCTGCCCCGCCACCGCCTGATACTCCCGGGCATGCGTGCCGAACAACGCCGCAATCGCCGCCGACACCTCATCACCGGCCGCCACGGCCAACTGGGTCGTCGGCAGCGCCGCCGCCGCACTACCAGCACCGACGTCTGAACCGATGCGCGCCACATCCGCAGCCGCCTGCGACACAACCTCCGGCGAAACCACCAGAAAAGACATCCCGATATCCCCTGCCCGAAATCACTTCTGCCCGTTTGTCATCTCGAGTCACACCCCATGGGGTATCCGGAGAACGACGTTCTCCGATGAAACGATTTCGGTTGGCGGATCTTTAGAGCCTAAAGTCCCTCCATACGCGTCCGATGGTCCTGAGGCCGCTCCCTTGGGTGCCGTCCGCAAACCAGCCGGGGCCAAATGCATCCGATCTGCGCGACGGCCAGACGCGCGGAGCGCTTGTTGTTACTGTTAGAACGGGTCGCTGCACGCTTTTGCGAGGTCAGCGCCAGGATGCCGATGGCCGATCTGGGAGGACGGGGTCTGTGAGTTTCTTTACACTGCCGCCGGAAATCAACTCATTGCGGATGTTCCTCGGCGCTGGAAGTGCGCCGATGTTGCAGGCGGCGGCGGCCTGGGAAGGTCTTTCGGCCGAATTGGGCACCGCCGCCCAGTCATTCGGGTCGGTGATCTCGAACCTGGCCAGTCAGGCGTGGCAGGGACCCGCGGCGGCGGCGATGGCCGCGGCAGCAGCGCCGTATGCAGGTTGGCTGGCCGCGGCAGCGTCGCAGTCTCAGGGAGCGGCCGGGCAGGCGCTGGCGGTGGTCAGTGCCTTCGAGGCGGCCCAGGCGGCAACAGTTCATCCAGGTGCGGTGGACGCCAACCGCAATGCGTTCGTCAATCTGGTGATGACGAACCTGTTCGGCCAGAATGCGCCCGCGATCGCGCTCGCCGAGAGCATTTACGAAGAGATGTGGGCCGCCGACGTGACGGCGATGGCCAGCTACTACTCCGGAGCGGCCGCCGCTGCGGCGCAGGTGGTGCCGTGGTCGTCGGTGTTGCAGAGCTTCCCGGCCCTGGCCGGCGGTATCGCCGGCGGTCTGAGCGCCGCGGCCGGCGCTGGTGCCGGTCCCGCTGGCGGGGCGGCGGGCGGTGGTGCGAGCGGCGGCGGAGGTGCCCCGCCCCCAACCACCGGTGCTGAGGGTGCTGTTGCCGCGGGTGGCGGCGGAGGCGGTGGGGGAGTCGGCAGTGCCGACAGCGGACTTGCTCCGGCGAGCTACACCGGCGGCGACGCGGGTGCTTACGCCGGCGGCACCGCTGCTGGAACCGATGTCGGCAGCGGGGCGCTGACCACTGCTAACCCTGGTGTAGCCAGCCCGGGCGTCGGCGGCTTCGGCATGATGCCGATGCCGATGCCAATGGGGGGAATGACCCGAAGTGCCGGTCTCCTCGGCGACGGCCCGTCGATGCCGGTGCCCGCCAAGGCCGAGGAGAAGGACGACGAGGCCGCCGCGATCGAGGAAGCAACCGAGGAAGCCACGCAGGAAGCCGAAGTGACTGCCGAGGCGCCGGAGGCGGAAGTGCCGGCCATGAGCGTGCTGCCCACCGCCGTTGCCGACGCCGCGGCGGCGGCAGCTCTGGGCGAGGCGACCCAGGCCGTGCAGACGGCCGGTGCGTCGAGGATTCCGGCATCGGGGTTCCGCGCGTCGGATCCCGCCGCAGAGGAGGCCGAAGAGGCGGTCGCCACGCTACGTCCGAAGATCGCTCCCGGTGAGTTCCACCCGCGGGCCGAGGAAGAGGAAGAAGAAGCGAAGATCCAGATCCCCGGGGCCTAGTGCGCGGGAGCGCGCAGCAGGCTCAGGGCTGTGCGGCCCAGCACGATGGGGTCGAGCGGATGCGGCACCGCCGCCTCGGCGCGTGACCAGCTGGCCAGCCAGGCATCGTCCGGGCGTCCGGTCAGCACCAGGATCGGCGGGCAGGACGACAACTCGTCCTTGAGTTGCTTGGCGATACCCATCCCGCCGGTCGGCGCCGCCTCTCCGTCGAGAATGGCCAGGTCGATACCGCCTTCGTCCATCGTGCGGATCACCATGGGGCCGGTGGCGACCTCGACGTAGCTCAACTCGGGCAGGTCAGGGTGCAGCCTCTTACCCAAGGCCTGCTTCACCTGTTCGCGGGTCTGGACGTTGTCGCTGTAGACGAGGATGCGCAGCGGGCTGGAGTCGGGCACGGTGCAGATGTTAATTCACGCGATCGCAGCCGAGTGCAGGAAGACGGCGTCAGCGGACACGACGACGGCATTGGACATCACGCCGAGTTTGTTCCAGCCCAGGTCGAACCGCGATCGGTCGATCTGTGTCTGGCCCGAAATTCGTACCGAGCCGTCGTCGAGTTCGGTGATCGTCACCGGAAGCGGCACCGGTTCGGTGATGCCCTTGATGGTGAAGTGGGTGTGCAGGTCGGCGGACTTTCCGTTGGCCGGGTGCAGGGCATTGACGACGACAGTGATCTGCTCGAAGCGTTCGACGTCGAAGAAGTCGGCCGAGCGCAGGTGCTTGTCCCGGCGTGCGATGCCGGTGTCCAGCGAGTCCGCCCGGATGTCGATGCGGCCCGACACCGCGCGGGTGCTGGTGAACCGGCCCTCGCCACTGAACTCGGTGAACGAGCCCTTGACCGGCATCAGACCCCACATATTGCGGATCTTGAAGGTGATCGCGGAGCGGTCGGGCACCAAAGTCCAGGTCCCGACCGTTTCGGGGTCGCTGAGCAGGGTTTCCAGCGTGGTCATCGTGAGTCCCTCACTAGTAGCGGCGCGAGGTCGGCAGGGTCGAAGTACTCGTCTATGTGGTTGATAAGACCTGTTGTGTCCAACTTGATCACGATGCAAACCCGCATGGCCATCGACTCCCCGCCGTGCCCCGTGGCGTGCAGCACGTGCTGCTGGACGAAGCCGTTCTCGAATACCTGGCGGTCCAGAATCTCGTAACTGCGCGTGGCCGTCGCTGAGAGGAACCAGTCGATGACGCGCAGCGCCCGCTGCTTGTCATCGCAGGTGGTGGGGTCGCGGCGGCCGTCGGTGCGCCAGACCGCGATCTCAGGGCTCCACATGCCTTCGACGGCGGCTCGGTCGCCGTTCTCGATGGCATTGAACAGCCTGTCGGCGAGCTCGGTGATGGTCATGACTGCGGCTCCTTGTCGTATCCGGGGTGGGCGGCCGCGAGCCGGTGGCGCACCAGTGTGCGCAGGCAGGCCATCACGTCACTGTCGCGACCGTCCAGTTCGCCGGCCCGGATCGCGGCGGCCAGGCCGGTCTCGTCGGCGAAGCCGAGGTGGGTCAGTGCCGCGCGAATTTCGGCCTCGCCGGGGTTTTGCAGTTCGCGCTCAACCATGCGCAGTGCGTTGGCGGCCACCCGGGCATGAAAGTTGACCTGACCTGTGGTGGCGTCCCGGACGTCGCGTTCCAGGAACTCGGCGACGGCAGCGACGAGCTCGGCCGCGGTCGGCCGGCCGTGGAAATTCACGAATCCTCCAACAGCTCGAGCAAATCCCACTCGTTCTCGCACACCCGGCGACCGATCGTCGCCAATTCGACCGAGCGGGTCTGTCCGCTCAGGTGGCGTTCCGCCTGGTACCGGCAGATGACGCCCCAGCGCAACGTGGCCAGCACCAGCCACCAGTGAAACGCGGCACGGTCGACGGGGGTTGCGCCGGCCTCTTCGTAATAGCCCAAGAAGTTCTCGATGCTGCCCAGGCCACCGGCCCCGCGGCTGGCCGGAGCGCCGAACCGCCACGCGCGCACACAGAACCACGCCAGATCTTCGTATCGCTCACCGACGTGCACTAACTCCCAGTCCAGCACAGCAGCCAGGTCGGATCCGTCGACGATGAGGTTGCCCATCCGGAAATCTCCGTGCACCAGCACCGCAGGCGACGGGGCCGGACGGTGCGCGGCCAGCCAGCGCAGCGTCCACTCGAAAGTTGCTGTGCTGTCGCCCATGTCGTCGAGTTGCTGCCGGGAGTGCTCGACCGGGTCTTCGTGGGCCAGGTCGGGGTCGCCGGCGTCGGCGCGGTGAATCGCGGCCAAGGCCTGCGCGCATTGCCGCAGCAGCCGCTGCGGGTCGTCAAGCTGGCGGAAGATGCGCCGAACGATCGTCTCGCCCTTGATCTCCTCGCAGATCAGAAACGGATTACCTAGTGCGGCAACCGAATTGCTCGCGACCAGCACGTGCGGTACCGGCGCCCCGGCGGCCGCCGCGGCCGTCTGCACCCTGGCCTCGAGCTCCATCCCGGCGTGGATGTCGTCGGGTGGCCCGGTGCGGAGGATCAGCGGCCGGCGGTCGTCGCCGGTAACCGCGTCGAATGCCCAGGTGGTGCGGCTGGCACCGCCGGTGAGCGCCCGCAGGTTGTCGACCGCCATGCCGTCGCCCAGTGCCGGCTGCAGCAGCCTGGTCAAGCTGTCGGACAGCGTCATTTCTTGCCGAATTTGAACAGCCGCTGGGCAACCCGGCGGATCTGAATCTCCTCCGCACCTTCGGTGATCCGGTAACGGCGGTGGTGGCGGTAGATGTGCTCTAGCTGCTCGTGGCGGCTGTAGCCGATGCCGCCGAGCACCTGCATGGCGCGATCGGCCGCGTCGCACACCAGCCGGTTGGCCCGGTAGTTGGCCATCGATACCTTATCCGATACCTCCATGTGGTGGTTGCGATCCAATTGCGTTGCGGCGTAGTAGACGAGCAGTCGCACCATCTGCGCCTCGGTCTGTAATTCCACCAGCGGCCACTGCACCGCCTGGTTCACCGCCAGCGGCTTGCCGAAGACGTGCCGCTCGCCGGCGTAGGCCACCGCGCGGTCGATGCAGTACTGGGCGGCGCCCAGGCTGCTGGCGGCTTGACGAATTCTGTTCTCGTGCAAGAACGTCTGGCCCACTTCCAGTCCGCGGTCCACCTCGCCCAGCACCGCGTCTTCGGGCACCCGGACATCGTTGAGCTCCACCTCGGCATGGTCGGTGGGCATGTTGAACGTGTACCAGTAGAACGGGATGGTGAAGCCGGGAGAGTCGCACGGCACCAGAAACGCCGTGATGCCGCGCGCCTGGCCGGGCTCGCCGGAGGTGCGGGCGAACACCAGGTCGTGGGTGGCGCGGTGCACCCCTGTGTTGAATCGCTTGGCGCCGTTGATCACCCAGCCGTCACCGTCCCGGACGGCGGTCGTTTCCAGCCAGGTGGCATCGGAGCCGTGCTTGGGCTCGGTCAACCCGAACGCCATCGAGCGCTCACCGGTGATCAGTGCCTCGGTCCACTCCTGCTTCTGCGCCTCGGTGCCGAACCGGTCCATCATGATGACCTGGGGGAAGTTGCCGACGATCGACGACTCGTCCTGCAGGTCGTTGTGCAGGCCGAGTCCCTTGTGCGCCAGATGTTCCCGGATGACGGCCATGTCGATGTTGGTGCCGTCGCGTCCGCCGAACTGCGACGGCAGGCCGTAGCGCAGCCAGCCGGCTTTATCGGCGCGTCGGCGCATCTCGCCGAGCAAGTCTTCCCAGTCCCGGCGCGGGATGCCGCCGTTGTCCCAGTCGGTGCGGGCATTTTCGCGGCGGTGATCGAAGTATTGGATGTTCTCGCGTTCCAGCGGTTTGATCTCGTTCTCGATGAACTCGTCCATTTCCGCGAGCAGGCTCGGAAGGTGTTCGGGGAGGCTGAAATCCACGTTGATTGCTCCTTATGCTCCGTACAGCGTTTTCTTCCAGATTCGCGACAGCAGTGCAATGGCGTCGTCGTCGGTGATCGTCACGCCCAAGTCCGGCTTGCCGACGAACACGGTGGTGAAGTTCTCGAACAGCAGCGCGATGGCCGCCGCCGTATGCTCCGGGTTGAGCTCGGTTCCGTAGCCCTGTTCCTGCGCTCGGCGCACCGAGGCCGCCACGATATCCATGCCGAACCGCCGGAACTCGTTCTGGACCTTGGCGAACCGTTGTTGGGTGGCAGCTAGCTGCGCCACGGCGATCATGATGCCGATGTTCTGCTTGAACATGCTCCAGTAGCCAGTGACCACGGAGGTGAAGAAAGCCTCGTCCTCGGGTGAGTCGGGCAGATGAACCCGCAACCCGGACGGCTCGACGACCTCGTGCAGAAAGGACTCCGCCAGCGCGGCCAGCAGATCTTCCTTGTCGGTGAAGTACCGGTAGAACACCGCTGATGACTTTCCCGCCGCCGTTGTGATGTCGGCGAGGGTGGTGCCGTGAAAGCCACGTTCGGCGAACAACTTCCGCGCCGCCAGCTCGATGGCCTGGCGGGTCTGCTGGCCCTTGGCGCTGAGCACTTCGGCCGGCATCAGGTTCGCATCCGGTCTCCCGCGCGCAGCAGGGCGCTCGGTAGGTCATGGCCGACCGCCGCCTGCGCGACCCGCGCGGCGGCGATGGCGGCCGGCAGATCGACGTCGACGTCGAAGCCGCTGTCCGTCAGCAGATATACCAGGTCTTCGGTGGCGATGTTTCCCGTTGCCCCCGGCGCGAACGGGCAACCGCCCAGGCCGCCCACCGAGGCGTCCAGCCGGGTGACACCGGCCGTCACGGCGGCGTACGCGCTGGCCAGGCCGGCGCCCCGGGTGTTGTGGAAATGCCCGCCCAGCGGCAACCCGCCGATCACCGGATGTACCTGCTCGACGAGCGAACTCACCCGGCCGGGCGTGGCGGTGCCGATGGTGTCGGCGATGCAGAATCGGTCGGCGCTCTGCTCGCGGGCGGCGGCGGCGATGTCGAGCACCCGTTGCGGGGGAGTGGGCCCGTCGAACGGGCAGTCCCATGCGGTGGCGACGATCACCTCGACGGTCGCGTCGGCGTCGTGCGCGATGGCGACGATCTCGTTGATCTGCTCGGTGGCCTGCGCGCTGGACCGCCCGACATTGGCCTGGCTGAACGCATCTGACGCAGCGACCACGTACTCGATGGAGCGCAGCCCTGCGGCGATCGCCCTTCGGGCGCCGTTCGGGCTCGCTACCAACGCGGAGAACTCGATGTCGGGGTAATTGTGCAATTCGGCGGCCAGTTCCGCGGCATCAGCCATCGACGGCACCTTCGACGGCGACACAAACGCGGTGGCTTCGACTTCACGTACCCCAGTGGCGGCCACCGCGGCCAACAGATCCAGCTTGGCCGACAACGGAATCGGCTTCTCGATCTGCAGCCCGTCGCGCAGCGCCACTTCGCGGATGTCGACATGGGGACTCATATGACCTCCTCGGACACCAACGACGCGACGTCCTCGGCCGTCTTGCCCAGCAGCCCGGTGTAGACGTCTTCGTTGTGCTGCCCCGGTCGGGCGGGACCGGCATTGCGCACGGTGCCCGGAGATTCGGACAGCACCGGCACGATGCCCGGACCTAGGACGTCGCGACCCAGCCGTTCGTCGTGGTGCGGCACCAGCATGTCGCGGGCCCGCAGCTGCGGGTCGTTGACCACCTCGGCGACCGTGTTGATCGGACCGGCAATTACGCCTGCGGCCGAGAGTGTTTCGATGATCTCCCCGGGCTGGCGCTGGGCGGCCCAGGCGCCGATGATCTCGTCCAGCTCGTCCTGGTTGCGTCCCCGGGCGCCGTGGGTGGCGAACCGGTCGTCGGTGACCAGTTCCGGGCGCTCCATTGCCTTGCACAGCCGGGCGAAGACGGTGTCCTGGTTGGCGGCGATCACCACCCACGACCCGTCGGCGCTCTGATAGATGTTCGACGGCGCGATGCCCTCCAGCCGGGTACCCGACGGGCCCCGCACCACCCCGCCGACGTCGTAGTCCGGGATGGTGGATTCCTGCACCGCCAAACAGGATTCGGTGAGCGCGACGTCGACCACCTGGCCGTGGCCGGTGACGCTGCGGCGGTGCAGCGCGGCGAGTGCGCCCTGCGCCCCGAACATGCCGGCCAGCGTGTCGCCCAGCGACAGCGCGAGCCGGGGTGGTGGGCCACCGGGGAAGCCGTTGAGGTGCCGCAGCCCGCTGGCCGCCTCGGCGACCGACGCATATCCAGCCTTGTGGGCGTCCGGACCGGTCTGCCCGTACCCGGAGACGCGGACCAGGATGATGCCCGGATTGCGTTCGCTGAGCACTTCGTAACCCAGGTTCCACTTCTCCAAGGTGCCGGGCCGGAAGTTCTCCACCACGATGTCTGACTTCTCGACGAGTTCCAGAAACAGTTCGCGGCCGCGTGGCTTGCGCAGGTCGAGTGTGATGGCGCGTTTGTTTCGGGCGTGCACCGTCCAGAACACCCGATGGCCGCTCACCTCCGCCTGCCCCCAGGTCCGCAAGGGGTCC
This sequence comes from Mycobacterium gordonae, assembly GCF_002101675.1. Lineage (GTDB taxonomy): Bacteria > Actinomycetota > Actinomycetes > Mycobacteriales > Mycobacteriaceae > Mycobacterium > Mycobacterium gordonae. The sequence continues at coordinate 8,675 of NZ_LQOY01000020.1, forward strand.
GGGGCGCCGGGTGGTTCCACCTTGATGACGTCGGCGCCCATGTCGCCGAGCAGGCGGCCGACGAACGGGCCGGCGATCAGGGTGCCGAGTTCGAGCACCCGGATGCCGTCGAGAGCACCGGTCACTGCCGGCCCACGAAGTCGTGGCGAGTCAGCCAGTCGGTGACGACCTCGACCGCCTGTCGCAACTTGTCGCGCTGGTCGGGTCCCGCGTAATAGTGTGTCGCGCCGGGGATTTCGTGCATCTCCTTGTCCGGGTGCCCGATCGCCTCGTAGAGCCGCCGGGTGTGGCTGGGTGTGCATGCGTCGTCGCCCAGGTTACCGATCACCAGGGCCGGGATCGCGAGATCCTTCCCGCACGCTACGCCGTCGCCCCGGGCCTCGTCATAGCTCCACTGCGACAGCCAACCGCGCAGCGTGGAGAACCTGGCCAGGCCGACCGGACTCATGTTCACCACCTGCGGGTCACCCAGGTAGCAGGTGCCCGGAGTGCGCTCGTTCGGGTCGACGGTAGGGTCCAGCCAGCGGGGGTCGGCCATGGTGCCGTGCACGACGAAGCAGAACTCATCATCGGGACGACCGGCAGCCTGCAATTCGGCCAGTTTCTCGCGGACCCACGCGGTGATCCGGCGGTTGCGGTCGATCTGCGCCTGCCGGTAGCGGGTGAGGAACTCCTCGGTGTACGGCGGCTGATTCGGATTGTCGGGGTTGTAGAGATCCAGTTCAGGGTCGCGCTTGGTCGGGTCGGCTTCGTCCAGGATCGACGCGTCCAGCCACTCGGTCAGCGTGCCGTGCCGGCTGATGTGCGCGGCGAGCAACATGATGCCGTCGGCGGGTGGCAACTCGAGCTTGGTCAGGTCCGGGCCGTCGCCTGACGGGCTGGACGTGATGGTCGGATGCTGGGCCTGCTGCTGGTAGAACACTGACAGCGAGCCGCCCCCACTCCAGCCGGCCAGCACCACCTTGCGGTAACCCAGCCGGTTCTTGGCGTCCTTGATGCATTCGCCGAGATCCTCGACCACCTTCTCCATCAGCAGCGCGGAGTCGGTGCCGCGGAACCGGCTGTTGCAGTAGATGACATGGTGGCCGGCCCGGGCCAGCGCATTGATCATCGGCAGGTAAGCGCCGCCGCCGATCGGATGCATGAACACCAGCACGGTGTCCGACTCCCGGTCTTTTGGCTTGAGTAGATAGCTTTCCAGCACCGTGATCTCGGCGAGCCCGCCATAGACGTCGCGCACGCCGGAATTGTTCTGGAAGGCAACGAGATACGGAATTCGGTCATACTCGAACTTCATGAGTGCTGCCCCAGGTCGTGGGCCAGCACCTCGGCCGACGGGACCAGCCGGCGACGGGTGTCGATGGCGATCACCTGCCAGTCGACGCTGGAGTACTCGTCGAACTTGCGCCGGGCGCGTTCCCGCGCTTTCTCCGGTGCGCCGTGGTGAACCCCTTGTGGCGCATGGGATATCAGGCCGGGCGGCATCGGGATGCCGTAGAGCGAGCCACCGTGGAAGAACGCGATCTCGTCGTAGTCGACATTGCGGTGATACCAGGGCGTGCGTTCGGTGCCGGGGACGCTTTCGGCCGGTTTGGGCAGGAAGTTCATCACATAGACACCGGTTGCCTGCATGAACAGATGAACGGTCGGCGGCAGGTGCACGCTGTCGGAGGTAATGACGTTGTAGTCGGCGATGTTGAAGGTGAACGCGAAGTTGTCGCCGCGCCAGCCTTCGACATCGATCGGATTGTGTTGATAGTAAAGGGTTGTGGGGCCGCCTTCATGAATCAGGCGGACCTCGTATTCGTCTCGCCCGTCGTCGTCGATCGGCGCCGGCTCCGGAATGACCGCCTGCGACGGATCGAAGGGGAAGTGCCGGCCCAACGGTCCGGGCGGGGGAACCCGGAACTCGTCGGTGGCCTCGATCATCAGCAAAGTGGTTGCTTCCTTCGTTTCGGGGTCCGGGATCTGGCGCCAAGTGGTGGCTTTCGGGAGGTACACCCAGTCACCCTGCCGGTAGCGCAACGGCCCGAACTCCGTTTCCAGCAGGCCCGCGCCGTTGTGCACGAAGCACAGCAGATCCCCGTCGACGTGGCGGGTGTAGAAGGGCATCTCCTCGTGGCGTCGGCTCAGATACACCCGGCAGTCTGCGTTGCTGAACATCAGCAGCGGTCCGCCGTTGGCATCGGTGGCGTCACTGGGTTTGAGCTGGTCGGCCAGGACGTCGACCGGGCGCAGGGGACCGACGGCGCGGTAGGCGGTGGGGTCATGGCGGCGGTAGATGTTGGCGGTGCGCCCGGCGAAGCCGCCGCGGCCCATCTCGTCGTCTTTGAGGCCGTCGAGATCGGCGTGCACCCGCCGCGGTGTCCTGCCTTTACGCAGGTGGACGAACGATTCCATGAAGCGACTCCGAGGCTCGGCAGTAAAAGTAAAAGTGACATTACTTTTTGTTCAGCCAACGGGCAAGCCCGGAGCCGCTTCAATGGTCCTGCTCGATGCGCTAGCGCATCCGCAGCACGACTTTGCCCTTGGCGCTTCGGTTTTCCAGCGACGCCACCGCGGCCGCTGCGTCATCCAGCGGGAAGACCTCCGGCTCTGGCGCCGCGAGCTTGCCCGAGGTGAACAGCTCCTCGAGCGCCGCCCACTGCTCTTGCAGCGCTCCGGGGTGCCGGCCGGCCCAGGCGCCCCACCCGACGCCGACCACGTCAATGTTATTGAGCAGCAATCGGTTTACCTTGACGGTCGGGATCTCACCACCGGTGAAGCCGATCACCAGCAACCGTCCGGCCGGAGCCAGGGAACGCAGCGAATCGGTGAACCGGTCACCGCCAACGGGATCCACCACGATGTCGACGCCGCGGCCGCCGGTCAGTTCCTTGACCGCGTCCTTGAACCCGTCCGCCAGCACCACGTCGGTGGCGCCGGCCGCGGTGGCGATCCGGCCCTTCTCCTCGGAGCTGACCACCGCGATCACCCGCGATGCGCCCAGTGCGGGGGCCAATCTCAAGGCCGACGTGCCGATGCCGCCCGCCGCGCCGTGCACCAGTACCGTTTCACCCTGCTGCAGCCGGCCGCGCACGGCCAGCGAGAAGTACACCGTCAGGTCGTTGAACAGCACCCCGGCACCGGCTTCGAAGCTCAGGTTGTCCGGCAACTTGAACAGCCGGTCGGGCGCCAGCAAGGCGACCTCGGCCATGCCGCCGGTCAGCATCGTCAAGCCCAGCACCCGGTCACCGGCTTGGACGTGCGCGTCCTGCGGTGCCGAGCGGACCACCCCGGCGATCTCGGCGCCGAGGGTGAACGGCGGATCCGGCCGGTACTGGTACAACCCGCGGGTGAGCAGCGCGTCCGGGAACGCCACCCCGGCGGCGTGCACGTCGACCACCACACCGTCACCGGTGGGTTCGTCGATGTCTGTCACCTCGATCGCTTCCGGACCGTCAAGCCGAGTCACCCGTGCTGCACGCATGCCGATCACCCTACTTCCGGCTCAGAACCCACCCGCGACCCGTACGACGGCCCGCCCGGTGAAGGCCCCGGCGCGCACCTGGTCGAGCACCCCGACGACGTCCTTGACGTCGACCTCGCTGGTAACGGCGTCCAGATGACGCGGGCGCAACGAATCGCCCAGCCGTGCCCACAGGTCGCGGCGCGGACCGATCGGCAGCTGCACCGAGTCGATACCCAGCAAGGCGATGCCGCGCAGGATGAACGGCATCACCGTGGTGTGCAGGGCAACGCCTCCGGTAAGCCCGCTGGCGGCCACCGCGCCGCGGTAGTCGACAGCGCTGAGCACGTCGGCCAGGGTCGCCCCGCCGACGCAGTCCACGCCGGCCGCCCAGCGTGTCTTGGCCAGTGGCCGTGGCTTGGCATCCGGATCGCCCGGCAACCGGCCGATAACTTCAGCAGCCCCAAGCTTTTTGAGCAGATCCGTGGCCTGAGGTTTGCCGGTGGACGCCACCACCTGATAGCCGGCCGCGGCGAGCAGATCGACGCTGACGGTGCCGACGCCACCGGATGCGCCGGTGACAACGACGGGTCCATCCTGCGGTGTGATGCCCCAGTCGTTGAGGGCCTGCACGCTCATCGCCGCCGTGAAGCCCGCGGTCCCGATCGCGGCGCCGTCGCGCGGGCTCAACGCACCGAGCGACACCACCTGATCGGCCGGTAGCCGCGCGTATTCGGCGTAACCGCCGTGATGACCGGTGCCGATCTGGTAGCCGTGCGCCACCACGGCATCCCCGACGGCGAACTCGGCTGACTGCGAATCGACCACCTCACCGGTCAGGTCAATGCCCGGAACGACCGGATAATGACGCACCACGCCGCCGCCCGGCGTGAGCGCCAGCGCATCCTTGAAGTTGACGCTGGAATACAGCACCCGGATCGTCACGTCGCCGGGCGGCAGGTCGGCTTCGGAAAGCGTCTGTAGCGCAGCGGAAATCTGATCGCCGTCTTGACGGGCGACCAGCGCGGGGAATTTCTCCATAGGGTTCGACGCTAGCCCCTCCACGACGGGCTATGCGCCCAACTGGACGCGGTGGCCTGACGCCTAGACGTCGCCGAGCGTGAACTGGCTGCGAGAAAATCGCGCTCAATGTCAAGTGGTTAGTGCAACGCGGTTAGGCGGCTTGATCGAGCAGGGCTGCTAAGCGTTGGGCGGGGGT
>NZ_LQOY01000021.1 GCF_002101675.1 Mycobacterium gordonae
ACACCCCCGCCCAACGCTTAGCAGCCCTGCTCGATCAAGCCGCCTAACCGCGTTGCACTAACCACTTGACATTGAGCCGCCTTCTTCGCCGTCAGTTCACGTTCGGCGCACGCGGGCGAAGCTGGTCACCGCCATCACGACAGGCGCGAGATACGCTGCGCCGGTGGACCCTCGCGATCTCGCGTTCGCCGGTGCGGCCGAACAAGCGCGGATGCTGGCCGACGGTGACATCGACGCCCCGGTACTCCTCGAGCTCTACCTGCAGCGGATCGAGAAGCTGGACAGCGAGCTGCGCAGCTACCGGGTGGTGCGCTATGACGCGGCGCGCGAGGAAGCCGAGATCGCCCAGCAACGGCTCGACGCCGGCGAGCGGCGGCCGCTGCTGGGTGTGCCAATAGCGATCAAGGACGATGTCGACGTCGCCGGAGAGGTGACGACCTGCGGCAGCGGCGCGCACGGACCGGCGGTCACCGACGACGGCGAAGTGGTGCGGCGGCTACGCGCGGCGGGTGCGGTGATCATCGGCAAGACCTCGGTGCCGGAGCTGATGATCATGCCGTTCACCGAGTCGCTCACCTTCGGCGCCACCCGCAACCCCTGGAATCCACGTCGCACCCCGGGCGGCAGCAGTGGCGGCAGCGCTGCCGCGGTCGCCGCGGGCCTGGCGCCGTTGGCCCTGGGCTCCGACGGCGGCGGGTCGATCCGGATCCCGGCTACCTGGTGCGGTCTGTTCGGGCTGAAGCCGCAACGCGACCGCATCTCGTTGGAACCGCACGACGACGCGTGGCAGGGGTTGAGCGTCAACGGCCCGATCGCACGCTCTGTACTTGATGCCGCGCTGCTTCTCGACGCGACCAATACCGTGCCCGGCCCGGAAGGCGAGTTCGCCGCCGCCGCCGCACGTCCGCCCGGCCAGCTGCGAATTGCGTTGAGCACCAAGGTGCCTACGCCAATGCCTGCGCGCGTCGGCAAGGCGCAGCTGACCGCGGTCGAGCAGGCCGGGGCGTTGCTGCGCGATCTCGGCCATGAGGTGATTGTGCGCGACCCCGCCTACCCGCCCTCGCTGTATGCCAATTACCTGCCCCGGTTCCTGCGCGGGATCAGCGACGATGCGGATGCCATGGCCCACCCTGAGCGGCTCGAAAGACGCACCCGGTCCATCGCCCGCCTGGGTTCGTTCTTCTCCGATCGGACGATGGCCTCGCTGCGCACGGCCGAGACGGGTCTGGATACCCGGATCCAGGCCATCTTCGACGACGTCGACGTGGTCATCACGCCGGGCACCGCTGCCGGCCCGTCCCGCATCGGCGCCTACCAGCGGCGGGGTGGTGTGTCGACGCTGTTGCTGGTTGGCCAGCGGGTTCCCTATCAGCAGGTGTGGAATCTCACCGGCCAGCCCGCGGCCGTGGTGCCGTGGGATTTCGACGACGACGGCCTGCCGATGTCGGTGCAACTGGTCGGCCGGCCGTATGACGAGGCGACGCTGTTGTCGTTGTCCGCGCAGATCGAAGCGGCCCGGCCATGGGCGCACCGGCGACCGCCGGTGTCATGAGTCGACAAGCTCGGACCAGGCGGTGAGTTTCGCCGCCCGCGAGACCGCATGGGCGGGGCTGGTCGAGGGCAGCCGGCGGCAGCTCACGGCTGCCGGGCGCGCCACCATCCGCTCGAACAGCTTGGCCGCCGCCGCGCCGTTGCAGTACACCCGGGTGATCCCGGGATAGGTGGCGAACAACCAGTCAAAGTCGTTGACCACCAGGGTCTTCGACTCGATCGCGGCGTCCGCGCTGCCCGCCCGGCGGCAGCTGCCCAGCACGTCCCACAGCGCCACCCGATGGGCCTGCATCGCTGCCAGACGATCGGAATATGTTGCCCCGCAGTCGAAGTCGAACAATTCGGCGGTGATAGACCAGAAGGCGTTGCGCGGATTGGCGTAGTACTGCCGGTCGGTGAGGGAGCGGACGCTGGGGAAGGACCCCAGAATCAACAGCTCGGCGCGGCCGTCGATCACCGGTGGGAGCCCATGCAGCAGCGGTTCGGTCATCACCTCACATGATCGCGCGGCCAGGGCTCTAACGTGGATGACGTGGCCGATCGCACGGACGACCCGAACATCGATGACCTGCTCAACGGACTCGAAGGCCCAGCGCGCGCCGAGCGCGCCGACCTGGTGCGCTGGCTGCTCGAACAGGGTGTTACCGCCGAGGAGATCCGAACGGCCAATCCTCCGCTGTTGCTGGCGTCGCGCCACATCATCGGCGACGACGGCACCTACGTGTCCGCACGCGAGATCAGCGAAACCTACGGCATAGACCTGGAACTGCTGCAACGGGTACAGCGGGCCATCGGACTAGCCCGGGTGGACGACCCGGACGCGGTCGTGCACATGCGTGCCGACGGTGAGGCGGCGGCGTTCGCCCAGCGGTTCGTGGATCTGGGGCTAAACCCCGATCAAGTGATAGCCGTGGTGCGCGTGCTCGCCGACGGGCTGTCCCACGCGGCCGAGGTCATGCGGTATACCGCGTTGTCGGCGATCATCCGGCCGGGCGCCACCGAGGTGCAGATTGCGCAGGGATCCAAGGCGCTGATCAGCCAGATCGCGCCGTTGCTCGGCCCGATGATCCACCAGATGCTGTTCCTGCATTTGCGGCACATGATGGAGTCCGAAGCCGTCAATGCCGGCGAGCGCGCCGCGGGCAAGCCGTTGCCCGGAGCCCGCCCGGTAGCGGTCGCCTTCGCCGACCTCGTCGGGTTCACCAAACTGGGCGAAGTGGTCTCCGCCGAGGAGCTGAGCCAGCTCGCCGGGCGACTGGCAGACCTGGCCCGGGACCTGACCGCTCCGCCGGTGCGCTTCATCAAGACGATCGGCGACGCGGTGATGTTCGTCTGTCCCGAACCGGCGCCGTTGCTCGACACCGTGCTGAAGCTGGTCGACGTGGTCGACAACGACAACGACTTTCCGCGTCTTCGTGCCGGCGTCGCTTCAGGTATGGCGGTGAGCCGGGCCGGGGATTGGTTCGGCAGCCCCGTCAACGCGGCGAGCCGGGTTACCGGGGTAGCCCGCCCGGGCACCGTGCTGGCGACCGATGCCGTCTGCGACGCCATCGGCGAGGAGGCGGGTTTCCGGTGGTCGTTCGCCGGCGCCCGCCGACTCAAAGGCATCAAAAACGAAGCCAAACTTTTTCGGGTGCGCCGCGCCTAACGCGCGAGCAGACGCAAAAGCCCCTGCCGGACAGCAATTTTGGGCACTTTTGCGTCTGCTCGCCAAGAGGGCCCCGGCAGATATGGGCAGGCCCGGCGTGACTCGCGGGGGCGCTGTCGACTCGACTACTGCGGGTCTTACGCGGCCGTTTTTCACCCTTCTTCCGGCGCTTGAAATTCGGTCACTTCCGGGCCTGCTTCGCTCCTAAAAATACAACTGTGCCTGGCCGATGGCAACGGTTTCCGGCAGTCCGGAGCAACTGCTCACCATTGGGTAGCGTTTCGCCGCCAGCGAAAACTTACTCACTAACGCATGCAACGGTGTAATCATGTAATCATGAAACTTCATCATCATCATGGGCGCCGCCAAGGGCGTCCCGGGGGCTGGCAGCAGGCCGAGCAGCCCGATGCCAGCGGTGCGCCAGAGTGGTTCGCCGGCCGCCTTCCTGAAGCATGGTTCGACGGTGACCCCACGGTCATCGTCGATCGCGAGGAGATCACCGTCGTCGGCAAGCTGCCGGAAAGTGCCGACGAGAGCTCCGCCCGGGCCGAGGGACGGGTCTCGCGGTTCCGCGAAGAAACCCGCCCGGAGCGGATGGCCATCGCCGAGGAGGCACAGGAGCGCTACGGACGCAAAGTTTCTTGGGGCGTTGAGGTGAATGGCGAGCGGATCCTGTTCACCCACATCGCCGTACCGGTCATGACGCGCCTCAAGCAACCCGAACGTCAGGTGCTCGACACGTTGGTCGACGCGGGCGTCGCACGATCGCGCGCCGACGCGCTGGCCTGGTCGGTCAAGCTGGTCGGTGAGCACACCCAAGAGTGGTTGGCCAAGCTGCGCGACGCCATGTCGGCGGTCGACGATGTGCGCGCCGAGGGACCCGATCTGTCCGGGTAGCAAGGGGTACCGGGTAGCGCTGGTACCGGGCGCTACTTCTCCTTGTTGACCTTGGCGATGATCTTGTCGGCGATCTGGCCGCCCTGGTCAGTGATCTGAAAGCCGCAGGCGTTGACGTCGACGATCACGTTGTTGGCCACTTCCATCGCCCGCTGGCATTCCCAGCCGTTGGCGCCTTCCTGAGCGTCCGTCACCGTGATCCTCGGCGAGGTGCCTTGGACCGAGGAGAACGTCCACCGGTAGGTCTCGCCCGAGTTGGTGACGGTGACCGTCTTGCCCGCGCAGCCTTTCCACTTGGTGAGGGAGGTCTGCAGGAAAGCCTTCGCTTTGTCGGCGGTGGGGAATGCGATGGCGGCCTGGTTCACCCAGTGGTCGTGGCTATCGCCCGGTTCGGACGACACCAGTCCGCTGATCCCGGTGTAGCCGCTACCGGCGTACGCCGGCCCCTGGCTGCCGTACATGGCGCCCAGGCAGTCCGGGATGGACAGCGTGGCCGGCGAGGAGTCCATCGTCGTGATGGGTTTGCCGGGTTGCATTCGCGATGAACCCATCACCGCATTGACCTCCGAGGTGCTCAGCAGCAGCGAGCTCAGCCGGTCTTCGGCAATGGGTTTCAATTTGGTCCCCGGTCCGGGGCGGGTGGCCAGCCAGATGACCACCCCTCCCACGACCAGAACCAGCACGACGGCGACGGCGGCGACGATCGGCCACGGGTTGCGCTTGGCCGGCGGCGGCCGATTGCCCTGGTTCCAGCCCGACGGGATCGGGCCGGAGGAGAGCGGTGTGTTGGGCGGTCCGCCGCCCCAACCGCCGCTCTGGTGGTACTGAGGAGTGTTCTGCGGACCCGACGCCGGCATCGGGCCACTGACCGGGGTCCACGCGGGATGACCGGACGGCGCGGCCGGCCGCTGTTGCTGGGGCGGCGGACCCGCAGGCCCCGACGGCCCGGATCCACCGCCGTACGGGGGTGCCGGAGGCCGTGGCGGCGGTGTGCTGGGCGGGCTCGGGCGCTGCGGCGGTGCTACCGAGGCCGGCATGGTGGGTGGCGACGACGCGGTCGGCGGGCCGGGCAGCGTGGCCTCCTGGCTGCGGCGCAGGATGTTCTCCGCGTGGTCCTGGTCGGGCGAGCTGAGCGCTTCATGGGCGGCCAGTGCCAAGTCACCTGCGCTGGCGTAGCGGTCCTCGGGTTTCTTGGCCATGCCGCGGGCGATGACCGCGTCGAAGCTTTTGGGGATGCCCGCCCGCGCGGTGCTCACCTGCGGCACCGGGTTCATCAGGTGCGCCGTGACCAGGGAGCCGGCGCTGTCGGCGCGGTACGGCGGACCGCCGGTCAGGCATTCGTAGAGCACGCACGCCAGCGAGTAGATGTCGGCGCGGTAGGTGACTTCGTCGTTGGAAAACCGTTCCGGCGCCATGTATTTCCACGTCCCGACGGCGGTGCCCATCTGAGTGAGCTTTTCGTCGGTGGTGGCGCTGGCGATGCCGAAGTCGACCAGGTAGGCGAAGTCGTCGCGGGTGACCAGGATGTTGGGGGGTTTGACGTCGCGGTGCATGACACCGGCGGCGTGGGCGGCATCCAGCGCCGAGGCGATCTGGGTGATGATCGCGACCGCGCGCGGCGGGGTCAGCGGGCCGAAGCGTTTGAGCACGTTGTCCAGATCGATGCCTTCGATGAGACGCATCTCGAGGTACATCTGGCCGTCGATCTCGCCGTAGTCGTGGATCGGCACGACGTGGGGTTCCTGCAGGCGCCCGGCGATGCGGGCCTCGCGCTTCATGCGCTCGCGGAACACCGGGTCCTTGCTGAACTCGGCGGTCATGACCTTGACGGCCACCGTCCACTCCTTGATGGTGTGCTCGGCCTCGTAGACCTCGCCCATCCCGCCGCGGCCCAGCAACCGCTTGAGTTCGTAGGGCCCGAACATCGACCCCACACGCGAGCCCTGCGTGTCGCTCATCGCTGATCCTCCCAATCAACCAACGTCGCCGACACTATCAACAACCTCCTGGTAGAGGCGCAAACCACGTGATGCAGGTTGGGGCCATCACCAGCGTATTCGGTGACGGCCGGCGGGGTTACTTCCTGGCCCTTCGTTGCGGCCCCATGCGCCGTAGCAGCAGCACGATGAGGGCTACCAGCACGACCGCCTGCACGGCGCAGGCCGTCGCGGCGATCAACCAGCTACCGACGTCGAAGTCCCAGATCGGGTCCTGATCTCCGCCGGCGGTTCGCCGCAGATCGTTGAGGTCGACGGTCGAGGCGGCCATGGCGTAGGCCCAGCGGGAGGGGGAGAGCCAGGCCAGTTGTTCCAGTGGGATGCGGTCTTTGACGGGGAACATGCCGCCGCAGAGCACGAGTTGGGCCATGACGACCAGTACGAGCAGGGGCATGCCGCGGTCGGCGTTGCTGATCAGAGCCGAGATGAGCAGGCCCAGGATCATCGACACCACGGTCACGGCCACGACCGCAACCGCCACCTCGATCCGGGGCCAGGGCATCACCACCGACTGGTCCGGTGGGGGTAGGAAAGCCACCCCGAGCAGGCCCAGGATCAGTCCCTGAGCGGTGGTGATGGCGCCCAGGACGGCGAGTTTGGAGGCGAGGTAGGCGCCGCCGGACAGTCCGATGCCGTGTTCGCGGCGGTAGATCGCCTGCTCCTTGACGATCTCCCGAATCGAGGAAGCGCAGCCCATCAGCGCGCCGCCGATGATCAGCAACACCAGGAGTTGACCGGGTTGTGTCGACATCTTCTCGATCGCTTTGGCTAGGGAGAGTCCGGCGTCGCCGGGGACGGCGTAGGTGAACAGGCTCAGCAGCAGGGGCAGGGCCAGCAGGAACAGGGTGTATTGGCGGTCGGCGGCGATGACGGCCAGGTAGCGGCGCGAGAGGATGGCGAATTGGGCGGCGGGGTTTTGTTGGGCTTTGGGTTTGGGTTTGGTGGTGGGGTGTTCGGGTCGGGGTGCGCGC
>NZ_LQOY01000022.1 GCF_002101675.1 Mycobacterium gordonae
GGTGGCGGGAACGGGGGCAACGCCGGCGCCGGTCTGGGCAACAGCACCGGCAACGGCGGCAGCGGCAGCAGTGGCGGCAAGGGCGGAGACGGTGGCAGCGGTCAGACCGGGCCCGGCGGCGCCGGCGACTCCGGTCTGGCCGGCAGCGCAAACCAGGGTCAATTGGGCGGCTCCGGCGGCCTGGGTGGTGGCGGTGGCGGCGGCGGATAATTCGCCGGTGGGTCCGGGAGCCGCCGGCGGCGGCGGTCTCGAGGCGACACCAAGCGGGTGTGTTAGGCGCTGTTCGCGTCCGGGGTCCTGACCAATCGCAACCAGGTTGTGCTTGGCCAGGCACCGGGTGGACTTCGACACCGACAACCCAGATCGTTGGTCAGGCACTGCCACAACGCCTATCACTGGAAGCGGGGTTGGCGACGTTCATCCAAGATCGGTCCTAGCCCGAGGAGGTACACAGCCATGCCGTCGCAGCCGGGGCCTTCATGCCTGGCCAGCAGCCGGGTGTGCCGCATGCTATCGAGGCGCTAGGCCACCGCACCTGAATGCTGATCGCCCGCCGCGTCGGCCTGGGCGTCGGTGAGAGCAGACAGCGCGTCGGTCAACACCCGCTGAATTCCGGAAGTGATTCCCGTACAGGAGGTTTCGATTTTTGTGGCGCTTTTCTGAATTGAACAGGCGGCCTTCTTCACCTCGTCGAGCGTATTGAGCTGCGCAATGGCTTGCGTGATCTTCTCTTCGGCGGTGGCGATCTGGTGTGCCCCCCTTCGTGTGGTCGCTGCTAGCGAAGCCGTGCGAAGAAGCATGACGACGGTGCGCACCAGTTCCGGATCGTCTGATCCCGGATCGAAGGCAAGCACGATACGACGGGGACCGAGCACCCTGATGGACCGGCCGCCGTTCTGCTCGGCGGTCCGTACGAGGCCGAGCGCCGCCGCGGCAAGGCGATTGCGCTCGGCCTCGTCGAAATACGCGGTCCACCCCGCACGGGCCGAGTCCGTCATTTCGATCACTACGCGAGCCGCTCCGCCATCGATGGTCAGCAATGCGTCGCCCTTCTTCGAGCGGGGCACTGCGCCGACGATGGCACGGGTGTCCGTGAAATCGTCTCCGAGGCCGGTGGCGACCTCGGAAAGCACAGCGTTGACTTGATTCTCGAATGTGTCGCCCTTGATCGGCGTCACCTTGGCCAACGTGGCCTTGGCTTCCTGAACCTTCAGTGAGGTCAGCAATTCGTCAACCTTCAGGAGCACGTCGGCATGGTTCTTATCGATCTGCTCGGTGAGCTTCTGCTGGCGCGCATCGAGTTCCGCGGCGTGTTTGGCCATCGGCGAGGTGGGGTCGCTTGGGTCGAATTGCTTGGCGGCCTTGCTCAGCAGGTCGCTGGTGCCGGCCTTCACCTTGGCGTCGAGATCGGTACTGAACTTGTCGAGCACGGGCTGCAGTCGTTCCAGCAGTTCGGGGTTCTCGCCCGCAAAGATGCGTCGCACCTCGGTGGTGAGGTCAGTCTTGGCTGTGGAGACCGAGTCGGTGAACGCCTTACGGCTGGCGGCGTCGGCCTCGGTGATGGCCTTCTTGGCATCGTTGGCAGCCTTCGTCACGACTTCGGATGCCGACTTCACCGCTCGTTCGGTGATGTCTACCGCCTTGGCTGTCGAATCAGCCGCCTTGTCGCCGACCTCCCTCAGCATCTGCTCGAGGATGCGCGATTCCTGAGCTTGGCCGGTTGCGGATAGGGCGTGCGCGCCGATTTTGACGGCTTCGGTGACGAATTGGGACAGATCGGCTGCTGCGAGAGCGTCCGGGTCGTCCACTGCCGCACCGCGCCCGCCGGCCGTCCAGCGCTGCGCCTCGCGGGCAACATCCTTGTCCCGCACAGTGAGTCGTTCGATTTCGACGGCGGTCAGGGTGTTGTCGAAGTGGGCTTGGGGCTGCTCGTTTTGCATGGCTTCCTCCGAAGAGTTGTGCTGCGCGGGCTGCGGAAGCGGTGTCTCCGAAGAATCCCCCCTCGGGGGACCATTACCAAAACAATAATCTGATAAGTCCACTTATCAGCAACTATTCTGGGTTTGAGCGAGGGCCGGGGCTATCTTGGGTTGAGTCGAGAGGATGCCGTGATCACGCTGACGCTGCAGGACGTCGCTGACCTAGCTAAGGTACAGCGGCCCGTGGTCAGCGTGTGGCGAAAGCGCCCAATGGTTCGCGGTGTGTCGATACCGTTCCCGGCTCCGGTTGCGACCGTCGACGGCGTTGCGCGCTTCTCCCGTGACGATGTCGTGGATTGGCTGACCCGCACTGGTCGCGGCAACAACTCCGAACAAGACTACGACGCCCCCGCGGTTGCGGTACCCGATGACGCGGAGCTTGAAGATGTGGTCACGCTGCTGTGCTGGTACGTCCTGACGGGACAAGAGCTCACCGGTAGGGCGCACACCGAATTGGTTTTGTTGGCAGATGAGTTCGATCCCCAGGACAGCCTGCTGGCCAGAGAGATTCGCGAGCTGCGGGTGTCTAATGGGGTGCTCGCCTACGTCGACGACCTGGTCGAAGCGTCGCACGGCCCTGCCGACGCGCTGCAGCGTGTCGAGGCCGGACGACTCAAGCGTCGCGAGCAACTGCGCGGACTCACCGACGACGCGGTAAAACTGTTGCGCTGCATGGTTGAAGCCGCTGCTGTCTATCTCGACGACGAGCGGGTTGTGCTGCGGGTCGAGGGTTCGCCTGTCGCACTTGATGTGGCGGAGGCGTGCCAACTCGATGTCGTGTCGGTCGATCGAGCCCTCCGGCGCCGTGCGGTTATTCGGGGCATTCATGTCCGGGAAACCGCTGTCTCCAAGTGTGTTTCAGTTACGACCCTGGTCGGTCACGACATTGCGGACACCCTCGACGGCGTCGACGATGCCGTTCTGGAACTGCCGCCGGGGGACGTGGCGATTCTCATCGGCTCCGCCGCCGCGCTCTCCGATGAGCTTGCCGGGCCATTGCAGAACCGCCGCGCGGGGGCGCTCCGCGTGGGCAATCTTATTGCTGCGGTCCGACTCCCGCGGGGGCTATGGCGCGAGGCGCACCGACAGAGCTTGGCAGTGTGGTTCTGTGTCGGGGGTGCTCAGGCGCAACGACCCTGGGTTGCCGATCTCGGTGCCGTCGAACACATCGAGTTGACCGATGTCGCCGCCGACGTCGCCGGCGCGTTGGCGCAGACGGACGATCGGGCATTCCGCTACGCACGGCGGACCCAGCTGTCGAGCGTGCTCGCCGGCGCGGCCGTGGTGCCCAGAGGGGTCCGGGCAGTGCGTCTACGCGGGCATGATGAAGCAGAACATGTGGACCGAGTGCACCGGGCAACGTTGGTGACCACGACGCCGCTGCCTATGTTGGACGTGCTGGTCACGTCGGCGCCCGGGCGGATTCGACTGGCCCACCGCTCCTTGGACGAGCTGCAGTCCGGCAAGCGCCTGGTCCTCAAGAGGGGGCGGCGCATCGACGTCAGTCACGGATCACCGGAGGGAACGGTGCGGGTGCTGCCGGAGGAAGTGGTGGGGACGCTTGCACTCGATCCTCTTGGTGCGGAGGCGAAGTACCCGCGTGCTGAGCGCACCGAGCCAGGCGATGTGATCTTTGTGGAGAAGCCGCGGCCGCGGGCATGGGTGGACCGGGACGGTGGGGCGATGGTGGCGTGCCCGGCCCGCATCATCCGCTTGGCCGAATCGGCGGAGGTCGGGCCGATGGTGCTCGCCGCACTCATCAACGAGACCGCTTATCCCGGAAGCGAATGGCAGACCTGGACGGTTCCGGTACTGCCACGCGCCGAAGCTGAGCGTCTCGAGGCCGCGCTGGCCGAGATTCATGAATACGAACAGCAGGCGAGCCGCCGGGTAGCCGGTGCGCGCGAGTTGACGACGGCGTTGATCAACGGGGTCGCCGCCGGTGCCCTGACGCTCGATGTGGAACAGAATGCGCCCCGGTTCACCCGGGCCAGGAGATAGGAAGGACGCACGCGATGCCGCCCCGGAGAAAGCAGGAGCCGCAAGCACCGTCGACTATGAAGGAGCTCAAGGACACGCTCTGGAAGGCCGCGGACAAGCTGCGCGGGTCACTGTCGGCCAACCAATACAAGGACGTGATTCTCGGTCTGGTGTTCCTGAAATACGTCTCGGATTCGTTCGACGAGCGTCGTGAGGCGATTCGCGCCGAGCTGGCGGCCGAGGGCATGGACGACGCTCAGATCGAGGAACTGATCGACGATCCTGAGGAGTACCACGGTTACAACGTGTTCGTGGTGCCGCCGACCGCGCGATGGAAGTTCTTGGCGGAGAACGCCAAAGGCAAGCCCGCCATCGACGGCGATCACGGCAAGAACATCGGCCAGCTCATCGACGAGGCGATGGATGCCGTGATGAAGGCGAATCCGACGCTGGGCGGCACGCTGCCGCGGTTGTACAACCGCGACAACATCGACCAGCGGCGCCTCGGCGAGTTGATCGACCTCTTCAACAGCGCCCGGTTCAGTCGGCAAGGGGAGCACAAAGCGCGCGATCTGATGGGGGAGGTCTACGAGTACTTCCTTGGGAATTTCGCTCGCGCGGAAGGCAAGCGGGGCGGCGAGTTCTTCACCCCGCCTAGCGTGGTCAAGGTGATTGTCGAGGTGCTGGAGCCTACCCAGGGGCGGGTATACGACCCGTGCTGCGGCTCAGGCGGCATGTTCGTGCAGACGGAAAAGTTCATTGCCGATCACAACGGCGATCCAAAGAACATCGTCATCTACGGCCAGGAGAGCATTGAGGAAACCTGGCGAATGGCCAAAATGAACCTGGCGATCCACGGCATCGACCACACTGGGTTGAGCAGCCGCTGGGGAGACACATTCGCGCGCGATCAGCATGCCGACGTCCAGATGGACTACGTGATGGCCAATCCGCCTTTCAACATCAAAGATTGGGCGCGCAACGAAGAAGATCCTCGGTGGCGGTTCGGAGTGCCGCCGGCCAACAACGCGAACTACGCCTGGATCCAGCACATCCTGTTCAAGCTTAAGCCCGGAGGCAAGGCCGGGGTGGTAATGGCCAACGGCTCGATGTCGTCGAACTCCAACGGGGAAGGTGATATTCGCGCGCAGATCGTGGAAGCTGACCTGGTTTCCTGCATGATCGCGCTGCCGACCCAGCTGTTCCGTAGTACGGGAATTCCGGTGTGTCTGTGGTTCTTTGCCAAGGATAAGACCGCGGGGAAGCAGGGTTCGGTCGATCGATCTGGTCAGGTGCTATTCATCGATGCCCGCGAATTGGGCTATATGGTAGATCGGGCTGAACGGGCGCTCATTGATGACGACGTTGTGCGGATCGGTGACACCTACCATGCTTGGCGCGGGTCGTCGTCGGCTGCCGCCAAAGGTCTTGTTTACGAGGATATTCCGGGATTCTGTAAGTCGGCGACATTGGCGGAGATCAAAGCTGCGGACTACGCGCTGACGCCTGGACGGTATGTCGGAGCGGCAGCGGTTGAGGATGACGGTGAACCGATCGACGAGAAGATTGCGCGGTTGAAGGCGGAATTGCTTGCGGCGTTTGATGAGTCGGCACGGTTGGAGGCTGTGGTGCGGGAGCAGTTGGAGCGGATCGGTGGGTGAGTGGGCAAAGCGCCGACTGGGAGACATCATAGAACTTCGGAGGGGCTTCGATCTCCCCGCGAGACTTCGAGTCCACGGTCCGTATCCCGTTCTATCGTCGGGCGTAACGGCTGGGTGGCACAGCGAAGGCCCCGTCAAAGGGCCAGGCTTTGTGGTGGGACGCGCTACTAACCTTGGTCAGCCGACGTGGAGCGACTGCAACTTTTGGCCACTCAACACCACGCTGTATGCCGCAGACTTCAAGGGCAATCATCCAAAGTTCCTGTTTCACTTATTTGAGGTGGTCGATCTCACGGGCTTTGATTCAGGCAGTGTCCAACCAATGCTGAATCGCAACTACATAGCTGACGTTGAGGTGCGGGTGCCGGACTTCGAGACACAAAAGGCAATTGTGAAGGTGCTCGGAGCTCTCGATGACAAGATCGCCGCGAACGAGAGTGTAGCTAAAGCTGCTCTTGCCTTGGCTGATTCGCTATTCGAGCAGGCCCGCAGTTCCAGTGAGGAGCGGACGACAATAGGTGAGTTGGCTGAACAGAACATCATTGAATTCGGTGACGGCTACCGCACGAAGCGTTCCGAGCACGGCAAGCCTGGGCTGCGGATCCTGCGAGCCGGCGATGTCCGGGACTTTCAGTTACTGCCGACTGGGGGCGACTATGTGTCCGCTGATTACTCGCGACAAATCGGCGGCAAGGCTTCCATGCCTGGCGACGTGGTTATGACGACGAAGGGGACGGTAGGCCGAGTTGCGGTCGTTGGTGCGCACACTGAACAGGTCGTGTACAGCCCGCAGATTTGCTACTTTCGAGTCAGGGATATTGCCAGCTTGGGCGTCGGCTGCCTGGCGGCGTGGTTCCGAAGCCCGGACTTGACGAGTCAGACCGCGAGCCTGATGTACAAGAGCGACATGGCGCCGTACATCAATCTTCGCGACATCCGGTCGCTGTCCATGCCCGTCTTCGATCCGAGCGTGCAACATCGGCAATCTAAGCTTCAGAGTGGGTTGCTTGATCGATTTGACGCATGCTGCGTCGAGAACGAATCTCTCGCCCGCACCCGTGACGAACTCCTCCCACTCCTTATGTCTGGGAAGCTCTCGGTCAAGGCGGCCGAGACTGTCGCGTCAGAGGTGCTCTGATGGAGGTCAGTCAGCCTCAGTTCTCAGTAGCCGGCAACTTCGACAACGACTCAGACCGTGGCGGAGTGCTGTCTAAGCCGCGGAGCGGCAGTAGGCGAGGGCCATCAATGGCTGCCTGTAACGCGGGTCGAGAGTCGAGCTCGTCAGTTGTGCAAGCGGTCCTTGCACAATGACGAGTAGGGGTAGATGCCCGCGTCGAGGTGCGTTAACTCGGGGTTTCGACGCCTTCCTGCGGTTGCTGACACACAACATAGTCAGTGTCAGAGACACTGACTATGTTGTGTCTATGATGGGCTGCGAATCGAGGCTGCAATGCGCACCGAGGCGATGATTGCCGCGGCACGGGCGGTCGGGACCGATTACCACGCAGTCGAGATCAAGTCGGGCGCAGGTGGCTTTCCAGGGTCCGTAGTCGACTCGCTGAGCGCATTCGCCAACGGCGACGGCGGCACGGTGATCCTGGGCCTCGATGAGGCCGCGGATTTTCGTCCGTCGAAAGGTTTCGACGCTGGCAAGGCCAGGGACGCTCTGGCCGGTGCCTGCGCGGACAAGATGGAACCGCCACTGCGTCTGCAGATCGACATCGAGGAATTCGAAGGCGCGCTGATCGTCCGCGCTGACGTCCCTGAACTCGATCCGGTAGCCAAACCATGCTTTGTTAAGACTCGAGGTGCCTATCAAGGTTCCTTCATTCGTGGTGGAGACGGTGACCGTCGTTTAACCCATTACGAAGTGACACAACTCCTTGCCAATCGAACGCAGCCCACCAGTGACCAAGAGATAGTGGCCAACGCCATGATGGCAGACCTCGACGACGAACTCGTTGAAGGTTTGCTGGCGATGAGCAGGCGGCGGTCGCCGCGGGCGTTCGACAGGCTCGACACGACTGACGCCCTTATCCGCCTTGGAGCCGTGGCCCGCGGCGTCGATGGCGACATTCATCCCACGCTTGCCGGCCTCCTGAGCCTCGGCGCTTATCCGCAGCAGTACTTTCCGCAGCTATTCATCTCATTCGTTGTGCTACCTGGTGTTCGGATGGGGCAGCCGTCACCCGACGGAGCGAGATTCTTGGACAACCAGACGATCACCGGCCCAATTCCCATCATGGTGACTGATGCGGTCGCGGCGATGATCCGCAACATGCGAAAGGCCGCGGTAGTCAAGGGGATCGGTCGTGCCGACCGTTATGACTACCCAATCGAAGTCATCAGAGAGCTGGTCGTCAACGCGCTGATGCATCGGGACTACAGCCCGGATAGTCGGGGAGCCCAAGTGCAGATCGAATTGTATGCAGACCGCTTGGTGGTCAAGAGCCCCGGCGGGCTGTACGGCGGGGTGTCGGTGGACATGCTGGGTTCCGATGACCAAGTCAGCACCTCGCGGAATCGTACCCTCGCCGCAGTTCTCTCGGATCTTCCGCTGCCGAACAGCCGGGGCGAAACAATTTGTGAGAATAGGGGTTCGGGAATTCCGCAGGTGATGGCGTCCCTCCGTGAAGCCGGCATGAGTCCACCGACATTCGAGGCCGGACCTGCCCAGTTGAAGGTGACGGTCCCCCAGCATGCATTGCTCTCACCGGACATCATCGAGTGGATCGGTTCGCTGCAGGCCCGTGGGCTTACCGACATTCAGCACCTTGCCCTGGCGATGATGCGCACGACAGGGCGCGCGACCAATCCAATGCTTCAGGCATGGGGGATAGACCCCAATACGGCTGGTCTCGCACTGCGTGATCTCGTCGCTCGCGGGCTATGCGTGCGCAACGGGGGCCGACGATACGCGAGCTACGAGCTTGCCGCCGCCGGATTGCCTTTTACTCTTCCGTTCGATCTGGCTGGCTCGAACGCGGAATCAGCGGGAACTGGTGTGCAGGGTCAACGTGACGCGATTATGCAGGCGATCCGCGCCGGACACACCACTACTCGTGCGCTGAGTGATGCCCTGGGTATCAAACACCGGACTGTCACGCGCAGGGTTGCTGAACTAGTCAACGCCGGAGCAATCGAGCCAACCCGGGCTCTTCGCAGTCGCAACCAGAGCTACCGACTCAGCGCACCAGGAGCGACCCCATGACCGAATTCAGTGAGGCCGCGTGGGAACATAAAGTACTCGACGAACTGGCCGAGCATGAGTGGGTCGCTATGTCCGGCAGCGACATTGCTCCCGGTACTGACAACGGTCGCGATTCTTGGTCCGACATCGTGCTGCCTGACCGCGTGCTGGCGAAGATGCGCGAGCTGAATCCCCATGTCCCCGTCGAATACCTGGACCAGGCTCGGGCACAGATCATCACGCCGCGATCCCAAGACGCCATTACCGAGAACTTCCGGCTGCACCGCTACCTTGTCGAGGGCTACCGGGGAATCAGCTACATCGATTCCGACGGCATCGAGCAGAACCCCACCCTAAGGCTGATCAGCCACCGGCCTGAGGAGAACGAATTCCTTGCCGTTCAACAGGTTACGATCCGCACCACCGACAAGCACCGGCGTTTCGACGTGGTCCTGTACCTCAACGGGATGCCGGTCGCGATCTTCGAGCTCAAGCAGGCCGGCGCGCAGCACGCTGACGTCGCAGCCGCGCACGCGCAACTCCAAACCTATCGACGCGAATTCCCCATGGCTTTCCGGTTCACGATGCTCACCGTAATCAGCGATGGCATCAACGCCCGCTACGGCACACCATTCACCCCGTTGGAGCATTTCGCGCCGTGGAACGTCGACGACGACGGCAAGCTTGTCGAGGTCGGGCAGTCTGCTGACGAGCTGGACGTGCCGATCGAGCTGGAGACCCTGATCGACGGTTTGTTCAACACCGAACGCTTCCTGCAGCTGCTGCGCAACTTCACCGCCTTCGATGAAGACGGCGACCGGCTGACCAAGCGAATAGCCAAGCCGCATCAGTACTTTGCCGTCACCAAGGCGGCCGGCCAGACGGTGCAGGCGGCTGAGACCAACGGTAAGGCCGGTGTGGTCTGGCATACCCAGGGCTCGGGCAAGTCGATGGAAATGGAGCTCTACACACACTTGGTAGCCCAGTACCCTAAATTGAAGAACCCGACCATCGTCGTTGTCACCGACCGTACCGACCTCGACTCCCAACTGTACGAAACATTCAATCGCTCAGCGCTGCTCGCGGAATCCCCAGTGAAAGTGACCACGCGATCGCAGCTACGCGACGAACTGTCGAACCGCGCTACCGGCGGCATCTACTTCACCACCCTGCAGAAGTTTGGGCTTACCAAGGCTGAACGGGAATCCGGTGCTGACCACCCACTGCTAACCGAGCGGCGCAATATCGTCGTCATCGTCGACGAGGCCCACCGCAGCCACTACGACAATATCGACGGCTACGCACGGCACATCCGCGATGCGCTA
The DNA here is from genome assembly GCF_002101675.1 of Mycobacterium gordonae. Taxonomy (GTDB): domain Bacteria; phylum Actinomycetota; class Actinomycetes; order Mycobacteriales; family Mycobacteriaceae; genus Mycobacterium; species Mycobacterium gordonae. Next base: position 10,136 of record NZ_LQOY01000022.1, read on the forward strand.
CCCAACGCGGTGTTCATCGCCTTCACCGGCACGCCGATCTCGGAAGTTGATCGCAATACGCGTGCGGTCTTCGGCCCGACCATCGACACCTACGACCTGACCCGGGCAGTGGCCGACAACGCGACGGTACCAGTGTATTTCGAGCCGCGACTAGCCAAAGTTGGTTGGGCGGCGGGCGTCGGCGAGGCCGACCTGGACCAGGCGGCCAATGAGGCAACTCTTGGCCTCGACGATGTAGAACGTGCGCAGGTCGAAAAGTCGGTTGCCGTCATCAACGCCATCTACGGCGCACCGGCACGCCTGGCGAAGCTGGCCGAAGACATACTCACCCATTGGGAAGCGCGCTCCGCAGCGATGCGGCCCTTCATCGATTGCGCTGGCAAGGCGTTCATTGTCGGCGCAACACGGGAAATCTGCGCACGGCTCTACGAGGAGATCGTCAGGCTCCGCCCGGACTGGGGTCACGAATCCGTCGACAAGGGCGTCGTCAAGGTTGTCTATTCGGGTTCAGCCCACGACTCGGCGTTGATCGCGAAACATGTGCGCCGAGAGGGTCAAAACAAGACCATTCAGAAGCGGCTGCGGGATCCTGACGACGAGCTGCAGATCGTCATTGTCAAAGACATGATGCTGACTGGTTTTGACGCGCCGCCGCTGCACACCCTTTATTTGGACCGGCCACTCAAAGGCGCGCTGCTGATGCAGACGCTCGCACGCGTAAATCGGACGTTCCGTGGCAAGCCGTCAGGATTGCTGGTCGCCTATGCGCCCCTGGTGGACAACCTCGCGGCGGCCCTGGCCGAATACACTGAGACCGACCGCGCGGAGAAGCCGCTTGGCAAGGACATCGAAGCCGCGGTTGTCGAGACCCGCAAACTCGTTGCGCGACTGGATGAATTGTGCGCGGGCTACGACTGGCGTTCTAAGGCGCCACTTGTGGGCTGGTTGAAGGCGGCCATCGGCCTGGCCGCATACCTGCGCGCACCGAGCACTCCGGGAAACCAGGACACACCGACGCTTGGCGATCAGTTCCGCACGTTATCAAGCCATTTGGCGCGGGCGTGGTCGTTGTGCGCGGGCAATGAGACGCTGGTGGAGCTGCGGCAGACGGTGAGGTTCTACGAGCAGGCCCGGGTGGTGATGGGCAAGTTCGATGCCCAGCAGCGCCAGGCCGAGGGCAAGCCGATCCCCGAGGAAATCAAGCGACTGCTTTCGGGACTGGTCGACGCGTCGACCGCAGGCGGCGACATCGTCGACATCTATAAGGCGGCGGGACTGGACAAGCCGTCACTGTCCGACCTGGCCCCGGAATTCGAAATCAAGGCCAATAAGTCGGAAAACCCACACCTGGCCATCGAGGCGTTGCGCGCGTTACTCAGCAAAGAGTTGGGTGGAGCGACCAAAAACAATCTGGTGCGTCAACGTGGATTTTCTGAGCGGGTTTCGGAGTTGATGCGTAAGTACACCAACCAGCAGCTCACCTCGGCCGAGGTGATCGCCGAACTGATCGCGATGGCCAAAGAGGTTGCTGCCGAGGGTGACCGAGGCAAGAAGTTCACGCCGCCGCTGTCGCATGACGAGCTCGCGTTCTACGACGCTGTCGCAGACAACGAATCGGCACTTGAGCTGCAGGGCGAGGAGGCGCTGGCGCAGATAGCCCGGGAACTGGTGGCAGTGATGCAGCGTGACACCAAAACCGACTGGACCGTACGTGACGATGTGCGGGCGAAATTGCGGTCGTCCATCAAGCGACTGCTGGTCAAGTACAAGTACCCGCCGGACAAGCAACCGGCAGCGATCAAGTTGGTGATTGAACAAATGGAGGCGTTGGCACCCCGATATGCGGAGCACGCAGGTCGATTAATGGATGCAGAAAGCTACAGGGGTCTGGATTGATGACACCGGTGGGGCGACCTCAACCGAAAATGTCTTCACTGCTCGAATACGTGTAATACTCGCGAACCTCCATCGCCGATGACCACTGGGGATATCCGGCAATGATCTCGGCGTCGGACAACTCTGTCATATCAGGAGGTGCGTCGCCGAGTCCGGGTGCGTAACCGATGTACATTCGAGCAGCTAATCCCGACAGAGATAGCCAGTCGAAACCCAAAACATACTCCTGCAATCTTTCCGCGGGGGGCGTGATCGTCTCAGATGTGACAGCCTCGGGGGAATCGGCGTCCGCTGCCCACAGTGGGTCAGGGTCACCCGTTGACCGTCTCGAGTTTTCCGATGTGCTCGGTGCCCAATAGCCGCGGGTCGAGTACCAATCTTTCTGTCGACTGGTGACATCGTTCGCCCACGCGACCTTCCCGACTCCTTTTATCACGACCAATGCGACGTTTGATCCGGTGAAACCGCACCATCGAATATCGAATATCGCCCCGGCACGTGAACGCTGCGGAGACAGACGCACATCAATCAACTCCGCCTCGTCCAGAGCGCCCTGTTCAATCAGGGGATTTCGTGTCGAGGACACATCGCTCTCGACGGCCGGAGTGGAGTCATAGAGCTCAGCGATGGAATATGCGCTCACACGAACGATTCTTCTCCCTGCACCGCTGCCAGCCGCATCCCCTGACCGAGCCACCGGGCTGGCGACGACTGCTCGCCTCCTCCTCGCGCCGTTGCACGGCGCGCATCGTCACCGGGTTGGCGATGATTGCCCGCCTCCTCCTCGCGCCGTTGCACGGCGCGCATCGTCACTGGGTTGGCGATGATTGCCCGCCTCCTCCTCGCGCCGTTGCACGGCGCGCATCGTCACCGGGCTACGCTGAGCGCCGTGGCCGAGACCGCGCCGCTCCGCGTGCAACTGATCGCCAAGACCGACTTCCTGTCGCCCCCCGATGTGCCCTGGAGCACCGACGCCGACGGGGGCTCCGCGCTGGTCGAGTTCGCCGGCCGGGCCTGCTACCAGAGCTGGTCCAAGCCGAACCCGCGCACCGCGACCAACGCCGGCTACATCAGGCACATCATCGACGTCGGGCATTTCTCGGTGCTCGAGCACGCCAGCGTGTCGTTCTACATCACCGGCATCTCGCGGTCGTGCACCCACGAGCTGATCCGGCACCGGCACTTCTCTTACTCGCAGCTTTCCCAGCGGTATGTGCCGGAGAACGACTCGCAGGTGGTGTTGCCGCCCGGCATCGAAGACGACCCCGAGCTGCGCGCCATCCTGACCGCAGCCGCCGACGCCAGCCGCGCCACCTACACCGAGCTGCTGGCCAGGCTGGAAGCCAAGTTCGCCGACCAACCCAACTCGCCGCTGCGCCGCAAACAGGCCCGCCAGGCCGCCCGCGCAGTGTTGCCCAATGCCACCGAAACCCGCATCGTCGTCACCGGTAACTACCGGGCGTGGCGGCACTTCATCGCGATGCGAGCCAGCGAGCACGCCGACGTCGAGATCAGGCGGCTGGCGATCGCCTGCCTGCGCCAGCTCGTCGACGTCGCGCCGGCGGTGTTTGCCGACTTCGAAGTGACCACGTTGGCCGACGGCAGCGAGGTCGCCACCAGCCCGCTCGCGACCGAGGCCTGAGCTGCGCGGCGGTGATATAGGGCTTGCCGCAGCCAGGTAACCTAGGGAACCGTGAGCACCGTCGGATTCGATGCCCCCGCGCGCCTGGGAACACTCCTGACCGCGATGGTGACGCCGTTCGACGCCGACGGCGCCCTGGACACCGCCGCTGCGGCTCGGGTGGCCGCCCACCTGGTGGACCAGGGTTGCGACGGTCTGGTCGTCTCGGGAACCACCGGGGAGTCGCCCACCACCACCGATGACGAGAAGCGTGAGTTGCTGCGCGTCGTCCTGGAGGCGGTGGGGGACCGGGCGCGGATCATCGCCGGCGCCGGCACCTACGACACCGCCCACAGCATCAAGTTGGCCAAGTCCGCCGCCGCCGAAGGCGCCCACGGGCTCCTGGTAGTCACCCCGTACTACTCGCGACCGCCGCAGAGCGGTCTTATCGCCCACTTCACCGCCGTCGCCGACGCGACCGAACTTCCGGTGTTGCTCTACGACATCCCGCCAAGGTCGGTGGTGCCGATCGAATTCGACACCCTGCGCGCGCTGGCGGCACATCCCAACATCGTCGGGGTCAAGGACGCGAAAGCCGACCTGCACGGCGCGGGACAGATTATCGCCGAAACCGGGCTTGCCTACTACTCCGGTGACGACGCGCTGAACCTGCCCTGGCTCGCCATGGGCGCCACCGGCTTCATCAGCGTGATTTCGCATCTGGCGGCGGGTCAGCTACGCGAGTTGCTTTCGGCCTTCAACTCTGGTGATGTGGCCACCGCTCGCAAGATCAACCTCTCGGTCGGGCCGCTGTGCAACGCGATGGCACGGCTAGGCGGGGTGACGTTGTCCAAGGCGGGTTTGCGGCTGCAGGGCATCGACGCCGGCGACCCGCGGCTGCCGCAGGTCCCGGCCACACCGGAGCAACTCGACGCGTTGGCGGCCGATATGCGTGCGGCCTCTGTTCTGCGGTGATTCGGCCGTGAACGAGGAGCTCGCCCCACCCGGTCCACTGGCCGCGGGCGGGCTACGGGTCACCGCACTCGGCGGGATCAGCGAAATCGGCCGCAACATGACGGTTTTCGAGCATCTGGGTCGACTGCTGATCGTCGACTGCGGCGTGATGTTCCCCACCCATGACGAACCCGGTGTCGACCTGATCCTGCCCGATCTTCGTCATATCGAGGACCGGCTGGACGACATCGAGGCGCTCGTGCTCACCCACGCCCATGAGGACCACATCGGCGCCATCCCGTTCCTGCTGCGGCTGCGGCCCGACATTCCGGTCGTCGGCTCCAAGTTCACCCTCGCCCTCGTCGCCGCCAAGTGCCGGGAGCACCGCATCAAGCCGGTGTTCGTAGAGGTCAAGGAAGGTCAGAGCAGTCGGCACGGAGTGTTCGAGTGCGAGTATTTCGCCGTCAACCACTCCATCCCCGACGCGCTGGCCATTGCCGTCTACACCGGCGCCGGCACCGTCCTGCACACCGGTGACATCAAGCTCGACCAGTTGCCGCTCGACGGCCGTCCGACCGACCTGCCGGGCATGTCGCGGCTGGGCGACGCGGGTGTGGACCTCTTCCTGTGTGACTCCACCAACGCCGAGCACCCTGGAGTCGGCCCATCGGAGAGCGAAATCGGCCCGACGCTCCATCGGCTGATCCGCGGTGCCGACGGACGGGTCATCGTGGCGTGCTTCGCCTCCAACGTCGACCGGGTACAGCAGATCATCGACGCCGCAGTGGCTTTGGGCCGGCGGGTATCGTTCGTCGGGCGGTCGATGGTGCGAAACATGGGTATCGCCCGCGAACTGGGGTTCCTGCGGGTAGCCGACTCTGACCTGATTGACATCGCTGCGGCCGAGGAGATGCCCGCCGACCGGGTCGTGCTGGTCACCACCGGAACTCAGGGCGAGCCGATGGCGGCGTTGTCGCGGATGTCGCGCGGTGAGCACCGCAGCATCACTCTGACCGCCGGCGATCTGATCATATTGTCGTCGTCGCTGATCCCGGGCAACGAGGAAGCCGTGTACGGCGTCATCGACGCGCTGGCCAAGATTGGGGCCCGTGTCGTCACCAACGCCCAAGCGCGCGTGCATGTTTCGGGTCACGCCTACGCCGGTGAGTTGCTGTTCCTGTACAACGGAGTCCGGCCGCGCCACGTCATGCCGGTGCACGGAACCTGGCGGCACCTGCGGGCCAACGCCAAGCTGGCCGCCAGCACCGGCGTGCCGGAGGAGTCGATCATGTTGGCGGAGAACGGCGTCAGCGTCGATCTGGTCGCGGGAAAGGCGCGTATCGCCGGTGCGGTGCCGGTCGGCAAGATGTTCGTCGACGGATTGATCACCGGTGACGTCGGCGAAATCACGCTAGGCGAGCGGCTCATCCTGTCCTCGGGATTCGTCGCGGTGACGGTGGTGGTGCACCGGGGTACCGGTAAGTCGGTGGCGACGCCGCACCTGCATTCCCGCGGCTTCTCCGAGGATCCCAAGGCGCTGGAGCCTGTGGTCCGCAAAGTCGAGGCCGAACTCGAACAGTTGGCCGCCAATAACGTCACCGATCCGATCCGGATCGCCCAGGGTGTGCGTCGTACCGTTGGCAAATGGGTGGGTGAGACCTTTCGCCGGCAGCCGATGATCGTGCCGACGGTTCTCGAGGTCTGAAACGCCTCCGCGGGAGTGAATTTCACGACGCGACACGCCGCGCGAGCGTCGGGTAGTTCACAACTCGGCAGGCAGCGCAGCGTCCGGCCGCTACATCTTCTCGGCGTACGCCGACCATTCGATCTGTGACGCCGGGAGTCGGCGGCCGGTCGGCATCACGTACCGCTCGACCAGTTCGTCGGGCCCCATCTGTTCCACCAGCCGCCAGCCGTACTCCTCGAGGAAGCCGGCCACCTCGTCAGGCAGCAGGCCGAAGTGCCACAACTGACGTCGTCCCCGCACCGAGCGGTACAGCGTCCGGGAGCCATACCGGTTCGAGCCGTCGATAAAGTCGCGCCGGACGTAGGTGAACACGATGCGACTGCCGGGCGCCGTCGGCCGCAGGCCCTCTAGCGTGGTGCGTACAGCCTGCTCGGTGAGGTACTGGGTGACGCCCTCCCAGATGAAGAATACCCGGTAGTCGGTGCGGTATCCGTGCTCGGCCAGCGCCGTCAACAGGTCGTCGCGCTCAAAATTCAACGCCACCAAACGAACCGAGAGCGGCAGCTCACCCAGCACCTTGCGCACAGTCCGCGCCTTGCGGGCGATGTTGACCGGCAGGTCCACCTCGAACACCGGTTTGCGGATCTGGCGGGTCAACCGGTAGGCCCGGGTGTCCAGCCCCGCGCCCAGAATCACCACCGCGTCGATGTCGCCGAGGGCTTCGGTGAGCTTGTCGCCGATAAAGCGTTTGCGGCAAGCCAGATTCGCCCACAAGCCGGGACCGGTCCGCTCGGATGCGGCGATGAACGCCCGCCGAAACACCGCCGGGGCGGTAGCGGAGACAAGCCAGCGCAGCGGTGCGGGCAGGAAAAGTTCCGCCAGGTCGTCGTCCACCAGTCGGCGCCCGGCCGGTTCGTTCTGCTCGATCGCAGACAACAGCATCGGACCGAACGCCGTGCGGGCAGCGGAATTTCGGGCCATGAGCTACCGCTTGTTCACCGAGCCCGCATCAACGGGCAAGGTGACGCCGGTGATGTAGCGGGCCTGGTCGGACACCAGCCATGCCACGGCGTTGGCGATGTCCTCGGCTTGCAGGATCTGTACGGGCAGGGCGTTGCTCATGCCGGGCGCCCGGCCGGACGTGCTGACCAGATCGGCCAGCCAGGCGCGGATGAACTCGTTATTGATCATCGGCGTATCGACACCGGAGGGGTGCACCGAATTCACCCGGATATCATGGGGCGCAAGCAAGTTGGCGTACAAACGCATGAGCCCCACCAGCCCGTGTTTGGCGGCGGTATAGCCGATCGATCCGGCGTCGGCGCTCCCGACACCGGCCAGCCCGGCGGCCGAACTGATCAGCACGATCGAACCGCCCTCGCCCTGCTCGATCATGGTCGGTGTCGAGACGTCGACGGTGTGGTAGGCGCCGGTCAGGTTGACGTCGATGACGTCGCGCCAGCCATCGGCCGACTGCATGGGGGCGATGCCGGCGTTGGCGATCACGATGTCGAGCCGGCCGAACTCGTCGAGGCCGGCCTGCAATGCCGCCGCGAGCGAATCGCGGTCCCGGACGTCACCCTGCCTGGCCACGATGCGCCCGCCGGCGTCTTGCACGAGTTTGACGGTCTGTGCCAAATCCTCGGCGGTGCCCAGGGGGTAGGGCACGCTGGCGATCCGGCCGCACAGATCGACGGCGATCACGTCGGCGCCGTCGGCGGCCAGCCGTACCGCATAGGCGCGCCCCTGACCCCGCGCCGCGCCGGTGATGAAGGCCGTCTTGCCGTCCAGGGGCCGCGTCATCAGGCGCGAATTCGCCCTTTATCGGAGTCGCCGGCGGGAACTGGGGCCAGCATCTTGATGTCGGGTGCCCCGGCCAGGTGCTCGCCGACGGCGCCGAACATCTTGCCGACCGCGGGCGCGGTGCTGTGCGTCTTCAGCGCCTCCTCGTCGGCCCATTGCTCCACGAAGACGAAGGTCTCGCCGGACTGGTGCAGCGAGTACAGCTGACAGCCGGGCTCGCCGTGCACCTCTTCGACCGCGGTGGTGAGGATGTCGCGGACGGTGTCGACCGATTCCGGTTTCACGGTCAGCGTGGCGACGACGACTACGGGCATGCTGGGGCCTCCTGACGACTGTGGCGGGTGGGTGTGAGCACTGAAGGTCACCCTACCCACACCGACGGCGGCCGACGGTTTCAGCCGCCGCCTTGCTGCAGGCTCGCGGTGCGACTCAAACCCACCAGGTCGAGCACCACGGCTGCCGAGCTGCCCGAAGCCGCCACCAATGTGAACGGCCGCTGATGGGCGGCCAGCTGGTCGCGGGTCCTGAACAACGCCAGCACACCTCTGCTCGTCAGCAAGGTGACGTCGTCCAGGAGCACGGTCAAGCCGACGGTGCCGCCCTGTGCCGCGTCGGTGAGGTCAGCAATGAACTGGTCCGCGGTCAGCGCATCCACCGCGCCGGTCACCATCAGTGTCGCCTGGCCGGGTTCGTCGTGGCGCTGCGCGCGGTAGGAGTGCAGGGTAAGGAATGACCGGCTGCCGGCGGGGCTGCGGGTGGCGACCAGAGCGGGGCGAGACACCTTGTGCCGCAACGTGACTACGGTGCCGTTCTCGCCCGGCCCGGGTAGGCCGTCGTGGTTGATCGCGACCTCGTCGAGGAGCCGTTCCATCATCGCCAGGCCACGGCTCCGGCCGATGTCACCGAGGCCGGGAGTACGCCACTTTCCGTCGTCGCCAATGCACACTTCGGCAACGCCGCCTGACCCCAGTCGAGCGGTGACGCGCAACGGTCCGGGTGCACAGTCGGGATAGGCGTGTACGGCGACATTGGCGACGGCTTCGTTGACGGCCAGTTCCATTGCCAGCGTGGCCTCGTCGCTGATGTCGATCGCGGCCAGCCATGTCCGGATTCCATCGAGTGCTTCGATGATGCCGTTGTCGTCCGCGACCGTCGACACGGTCAGCTCGGCTGGGGGTGCGGCGACGAGCTGTACAGCCAGTGTCGTCACATCGTCGTCATAGCCAGTGCGAGTGAGCAATTCGACGGTCAGCTGACACGCACGAGCCGCCGGCGAAGCCGCCGCGCCGGTGGGCAGCACGCGGTTGGCGACGGCGTCGGCTGCCACTTGCGCCACCTCCGCGTAGCCTTCTGCCATGGTTCTGCCCGGACGCACGATAAGTCCATCCGAGTACAACAGGACCACATCACCGGCCACCAGCGGTCTCCGGACGACGGTGTGATGATGGCCGACTCCCAGTGGCGCACTGCCGCTTTGGTGCAGAAACCGAGTGCGACCGTCGGTGCCGACCACGACCGGCGGCGGGTGCCCGCACAGGCAGTACTCCATATCCATTGTGCGAGGGTCGATTACGACGACGCCGATAGTGGCGGCCCGAAGTGGTCGCTTCTGTGCGGCGAACGCGTCGACGCGTGCGATGGCCGAACCCAGGTCCCCAGCCGTCGTCAGCGCGAGCTCCAGCGCGGCTCGCAGCTGCCCCATCGCCGCAGACGCGCCGACTCCGTGTCCCACCACGTCACCGACCACGAGTGCCATCCGGCCATCGTCGAGAGGTAGCGCGTCGAACCAGTCCCCGCCGGCCGCCTGGTCGCGTGACGCGGTCAGGTAGCGCGCGGCGATGTCGAGATGCGGCACCACGGGGAGCTCGATCGGCAACAGGGCCCGCTGCAATTCGTCGACGACATCGCGGGTCGCCTCGTAGCGCCGTTGCGCTTCCGCCGCCCGTCGCCCGACGACGTCACGCTGCATCACCCGTTCGGTTACGTCGTTTGCGTATGCCAGCACCCATTCCCGGTTGTCGGGGTGTGGGGTCACGACGAAGCTCAGCCACCGCTCCTCGACCTGGTTGGACGCCGGATGCTCCCAGTGCACGCGCCACTCGTGGCCGACCTCGGTCCGGCCGCTGGAGTAGACCCGTTCGATCACCGGATTCATCAGCTGGCCGTCCAGCTCCGGAAACACCTCCGAGACGGTGCGACCGATCACGTCGTCCCTGCCGGCGACGTCGCGGAACGCGGCATTCGCGGCCACCAGACGCAATTCGGGGCCCTGCCAGCAACACGCCATCACGTTCATCGCCTCGAACACCGACCGGACTACTGCCGCCTCACCGATCCGGCTGTCGAGATGCTCCCGTTCTGACACCCCACCACAATGCCTTCTGGGAGCGTCTGGCGTAACAGGATGAGCACACGCCGATTAACCCTCCGTTACCAGTGTGGCGGGTGGTGCGGATGTTGTTGATGCGACTACGCTTGCGGGCATGGCCAGTAAGACCACCGCCCGCTCCGGAACACGAACGAGCAGGCCAGGGGCCACTTCGCGGGCCGGGGCCGCGAGTGGGCGATCGAGTGCGTCGCCCCGCGCACCCAAGAAGCGTCCGAGCAAGCCCGTCAAGCGGGTGAGCCGGCCTGCCAAACGTCGCAACCAGTCCTTGCTGGTGATGACCGGGCGCGCCTGCGGACGGGCGGCACGAGCCAGTTGGATGGTGGCCGCCAGAGGTACCGGGAGTGCGGCGCGGTCGATCGGCCAGGCCCGCCACATCGAGCCGGGACATCGCCGCGACGGAATCGCGTTTGCACTGCTGGGCGTAGCCGTGATCATCGCTGCCAGTTCGTGGTTCAACGCCGCCCGGCCGGTGGGGGCGTGGGTCGACGCGGGCTTGCGGCTGTTCGTCGGATCCGCGGTCGTGCTGCTGCCGTTGGCCGCCGCCGCCGCGGCGATAGTGCTGATGCGCACGGAGTCCAACCACGACGCCAGGCCACGGCTGATCCTCGGCTCGAGTCTGATCGCGCTGTCGTTTCTCGGGTTACGCCATCTCTGGTCCGGCTCCCCGGAAGATCCCGAATTGCGCAAGCGGGCAGCAGGTTTCATCGGCTTCGCGATCGGTGGGCCCCTCTCGGACGGGTTGACGGCGTGGATTGCGGCGCCGCTGCTGTTCATCTGCGCCCTGTTCGGCATGTTGTTGCTGGCCGGCATCACCATCCGGGAGGTGCCGGACGCTCTACGAAACATGTTCGGCACCAGGCTGTTTGACCGGGAGTACGACAACGACGACGAGTACGAGGACTTCGCCGGTGACGACGCGGACACCGTCGAGGTCGCTCCGGCCGAGGATTTCTCGGACGGCTACTTCGACGAAGCCCCGCTGCGCCCCGAGGACGAACCGAAGCCCTGGCCGTCGGCGTCGGACGCCGCCGAACCCATCGCCGACGAGACGCCGACCATCCCGGAGCCCAAGACCCGCCGGCGCGGAGCCAAAGCGGAGAAGCGTGACACCCCGGTGCTCGACCGGGTGGTCGAAGGTCCTTACACGCTGCCGTCGCTGGACCTGCTGGTGGCGGGCGAGCCTCCCAAGAAGCGCAGTGCGGCGAACACGCACATGGCCGGTGCGATCGGCGAGGTGCTCACCCAGTTCAAGGTCGATGCCGCGGTCACCGGTTGCACCCGCGGCCCCACCGTCACCCGCTACGAAGTCGAGCTGGGACCGGGCGTCAAGGTGGAGAAGATCACCGCGCTGCAGAAGAACATCGCCTACGCGGTGGCCACCGAGAGCGTGCGGATGCTGGCCCCGATTCCGGGAAAGTCCGCCGTCGGCATCGAGGTGCCCAACACCGACCGCGAGATGGTGCGACTGGCCGACGTGCTCACTGCGCCGTCGACCCGCCGGGACCACCACCCGCTGGTGATCGGGCTGGGCAAGGACATCGAGGGCGACTTCATCTCGGCCAACCTGGCCAAGATGCCGCACCTGCTGGTGGCCGGCTCCACCGGATCCGGCAAGTCCAGCTTCGTCAACTCCATGCTGGTGTCGCTGCTGACCCGGGCCACCCCCGAAGAGGTCAGGATGATCCTGATCGACCCGAAAATGGTGGAACTGACGCCGTATGAGGGCATTCCGCACCTGATCACGCCGATCATCACCCAGCCCAAGAAGGCGGCGGCGGCGCTGACCTGGCTGGTCGAGGAGATGGAACAGCGCTACCAGGACATGCAGGCCTCGCGGGTGCGCCACATCGACGACTTCAACGCCAAGGTGCGCTCGGGTGAGATTACGACTCCGCTGGGCAGCCAGCGGGTGTACCGGCCGTACCCCTACGTGCTGGCGATCGTCGACGAGCTGGCTGACTTGATGATGACCGCGCCGCGCGACGTCGAGGACGCCATCGTGCGGATCACCCAGAAGGCGCGAGCAGCCGGCATTCACCTGGTGCTGGCCACCCAGCGGCCCTCGGTCGATGTGGTGACCGGTCTGATCAAGACCAACGTGCCCTCCCGGCTGGCGTTCGCGACGTCATCGCTGACCGACAGCCGGGTGATCCTGGATCAGGCCGGCGCGGAGAAGCTGATCGGCATGGGCGACGGCCTGTTCCTGCCGATGGGTGCGAGCAAGCCGATCCGGCTGCAGGGTGCCTACATCACCGACGAGGAGATCCAGGCCGTCGTCGCCGCCTGCAAGGACCAGGCCGAACCCGAGTACACCGAAGGCGTCACCACTGCCAAGCCCAGCGGTGAGCGCGCCGACGTCGACCCCGACATCGGCGACGACATGGAGGTGTTCTTGCAGGCTGTCGAGCTGGTGGTGTCCAGCCAGTTCGGTTCGACCTCGATGCTGCAGCGCAAGCTGCGGGTCGGCTTTGCCAAGGCCGGCCGGTTGATGGACCTGATGGAAACCCGCGGCATCGTCGGCCCGTCCGAGGGGTCCAAGGCGCGCGAGGTGCTGGTCAAGCCCGACGAGCTGGCCGGGACGCTGGCGCTGATTCGGGGTGGCAGCGGCGCCGACGGCAGCGACGCCGACGAGGACTAGGCGGGCGAGCAGACACAAAAGGCCCCCGGAGCGTTCGCTCCACGGGGCTTTTGTGTCTGCTCGCGCCCCTTACAGGACCAGCAGCATCCGGGAGTTGCCCAGGATGTTGGGCTTGACGTAGCTCAGATCCAGGAATTCCGCGACACCGATGTCATAGGAGCGGCACATCTCCTCGAACACCTCGGCGGTCACCGGAGTGCCCTCGATCTCGGTGAATCCATGCTTGCCGAAGAATTCGGTCTCGAACGTCAACACGAACAGGCGCTCGAGCTCCAGCTCCCGGGCCACCTCGAGCAACCGGTTGACGATGGCGTGGCCCACGCCGTGGCCGGTCAGATCCGGATGGACCGCGACCGTGCGGATTTCGCCCAGATCGGCCCACAGCACGTGCAATGCGCCACAACCGACCACTTTGCCGGGCGTTTCCGGGTCCTCGGCCACCCAGAATTCCTGAATGGCCTCGTACAGCGTGACGAGATTCTTCTCCAGCAGGATCTTCCCGGCATAGGTGTCCACGAGTTGCTTGATCGCGGGGACGTCAGACGTGCGCGCTCGCCGAACCACCGGCCGGTAATCCCGTCGACTTTCGGTCACGGGGAAACAGTATCGACATCGCTGAACAGATGAGCTGGCCAGCCGTTATTCTGAGGCCGTGTCGGGGCAACCGCAGGCGGGTCAGGCAGCGGGTCAGGCCCGCATCGCGAATCTGGCGAACGTCCTCACCCTGGTGCGGTTGCTGCTCGTCCCGATCTTCCTGTACGCGCTGTTCTACGGCGACGGACACCACTCGTGGGCGCGCGTGGTGGCGTGGGCGATTTTTGCGGTGGCCGTCATCACCGATCGGTTCGACGGCCTGCTCGCCCGCAATTACGGCATGGCGACCGAATTCGGCGCCTTCGTCGACCCGATCGCGGACAAGACGCTGATCGGGGCGGCGCTCATCGGGCTTTCCATGCTCGGTGACCTGCCGTGGTGGGTGACGGTGCTGATCCTGAGCCGCGAAGTGGCGATCACGGTGTTGCGGCTGGCGGTCATTCGCCGCGGTGTCATTCCGGCCAGCTGGGGCGGAAAGCTCAAGACCGTGGTGCAGGCGGTGGCGATCGGCTTATTCGTGCTGCCGCTGTCCGGGGTGTTGCACACCGCTGCCGTGGTGGTGATGGGGCTGGCGATTCTGCTCACCGTCATCACGGGCATCGATTACGTCGCGTCGACGGTCCGAGAAATTCGCCGAACCAAACGCGCCGCCTAGGGAACCATTGCAGCCATCTTCTGCGTTCACCTGAAGTCCCATGATTTCTTGGGGATGACTGGACGAAGGGGAGCGCGATGGCGGCACTAGTGCGCGAGGTGGTTGGCGACGTGCTGCGGGGGGCCCGGACATCGCAGGGTCGGACGCTACGCGAGGTGTCCGATTCGGCGCGGGTGAGCCTCGGGTACTTGTCGGAGATCGAGCGCGGACGCAAAGAGCCGTCCAGTGAGTTGCTCACCGCGATTTGCGACGCCTTACGGGTTCCCTTGTCGCAGGTTCTCATTGATGCGGGCGAAAGAATGGCCCGTGAAGAACGCGCCAGCCGCGCCGCATCCATCGATGCCAGCATCAAGGTCGTCATCCCTCCGGTGGTTTCTCTGGCTGTGGCGTGAGCGCCGCGGGTAGACCCGCGTGCGCCAGATATGCACCATGGGTGGGGCGATGGGAGCAGACCCACTAAATTGAGCGGCAGGGTAAGTGTTGCGGCCCATCCGGCATACAAGAAGAAGCGAAGGCGGAGCTAACTGATGGCCAATCCGTTCGTCAAAGCGTGGAAATACCTCATGGCGCTGTTCAACTCCAAGATCGACGAGCACGCCGACCCCAAAGTTCAGATCCAGCAAGCCATCGAAGAGGCGCAGCGCACCCACCAGGCGCTGACCCAGCAGGCCGCGCAGGTGATCGGCAACCAGCGTCAACTGGAGATGCGCCTCAACCGGCAGCTCGCCGACATCGAGAAGCTGCAGGTCAACGTGCGTCAAGCGCTCACCCTGGCCGACCAGGCCGTCGCAAACGGAGACGCCGCAAAGGCCACCGAGTACAACAACGCCGCCGAGGCGTTCGCGGCGCAGCTGGTGACCGCCGAGCAGAGCGTCGAAGACCTCAAGACGTTGCACGACCAGGCGCTGCAGGCGGCTGGTCAGGCCAAGAAGGCCGTCGAACGCAACGCGATGGTGCTGCAGCAGAAGATCGCCGAGCGCACCAAGCTGCTCAGCCAGCTCGAGCAGGCGAAGATGCAGGAGCAGGTCAGCGCCTCCCTGCGATCGATGAGCGATCTCGCCGCGCCCGGCAACACGCCCAGCCTCGACGAGGTGCGCGACAAGATCGAACGGCGCTACGCCAACGCGATCGGCTCCGCCGAGCTGGCGCAGAGTTCGGTGCAAGGCCGCATGCTCGAGGTTGAGCAGGCCGGGGTGCAGATGGCCGGGCACTCCCGGTTGGAGCAGATTCGCGCCTCGATGCGTGGCGAGGCTCTGCCCGCTGGCGGTGCGGCACCCGGTGTCACCCCGGCGACGCCGGCCGCCGAGCCCGGCCGAGCCGTGCCCGATAAGCCGTTCGGTCAGTAAGGGACGAGCCGATGGCGGCCAAGTCGAAGCAGCGGGGCCTGTGGCGCGGGTTGCTGCAGCGCGGATTTGACACCGCCGCGGACCTGACCGACCTGGTTGCCCGCAGGATCAGCGCAGCAAGCGATCCCCGAGCGCGCCAGCTGCGCCGGCGCCGCCGCGCCCTGCGGTGGGCCTGGATCTTCACCGCCGGCGTCGTGTTCTGGGGCCTGCTGACCGCGGTGCTGGCGGCGTGGGGATGGTTCGCGCTGCTGCTGCAGATCACCGGCGCCGTCGCGGTCGTGATGGTGATCCCGGCGACCCTGTTGTTCTTCCGTTACTACTGGCTGAGGGCGGAGCCGCTGCCGGCGCAACGGCCGACGGCTCCGCGTCGGCTGCCGCCGCCCGGTTCGGCCGCCCGGCCCGCGATGTATGCCCTGGGTGCCTCCGAACGGGGGTTCTTCTCGCTGCTGGGCGTGATCGAGCGGGGCGCGATGTTGCCGCCCGATGAGATCACTGACCTGACCGACGCGGCGAAGCGGACCTCGGCCGCTATGGCGTCGACCGCTGCCGAGGTGGTGTCGATGGAACGGGCCGCGCACAATGCCGAAGGGTCGCGGCAGTACCTGGTGCCGACGATCAACGCCTACACCGCGCAGCTCGGTGCGGGCGTGCGTCAGTACAACGAAATGGTCACCGCCGCAGCCCAATTGGTGTCGTCCGCCAACGGCGAAGGGGCAGCCAACCTGTCGCAGCAGCGCTACCGCGACGAGTTGGTCGGCGCGACCGATCGGCTGCTGAGCTGGGCGCAGGCGTTCGACGAGCTCGGCGGGTTGCCGAAAGCGATCTGAGGGCCGCTACCGAGCGGAGTGGGCCTCTGCATGCGCGCCGGCTAAGGCACCAATCCGTTCTGGCCGCCCGGGCCAAGCAGCAGCCCGCCGTTGCCACCGATGCCGGCGGTGCCATTCCCCCCGCTGCCCTGTCCGCCGTTGCCGCCGTTGCCGCCCCCGCCCACCAGCCAGGCGCTGCCGCCGTTACCGCCGTTGCCGGCCGTTCCTGGATGCGCTTGACCGCCGTCGCCGCCGTTGCCGCCGTCACCCCACAACCCACTCTTGCCGCCATTCCCGCCATTACCGCCGGACGTAGTGTTGCCGCCGGCCCCGCCGGTGCCACCGGCGCCGCCGGAACCGTAGAGTGCGCCGGCATTGCCACCGGCCCCGCCCTGCCCGCCGATGACGTTGCCGTAGCCACCGCTGCCGCCGGCGCCGCCGGAGCCAATCAGCCCGCCGGTGCCGCCGTTGCCGCCGGCACCGCCGCCGCCGAAGTTGCCAGCGAAGAAGCCGCCGAACCCGCCAGCTCCGCCGGCCCCACCCGTGCCGAACAGCAGGCCGGCATTGCCGCCCTGACCACCGTTGCCGCCGAGGGTGGTGTTTTGGGCGGAGTCGCCACCCAGTCCGCCTGCCCCGCCTGAGCCCCAGGCCATGCCGCCGTTTCCGCCCGCCCCGCCGTTACCGCCAGCCGAACCGCCGTTGCCACCGTCCCCGCCATTCCCGCCAAGGCCGAACAACCCGCCGGCGCCACCTGCACCGCCCTGGCCGCCTGCGGTACCTACGGCACCAGTGAGACCGCCGGTGCCGCCGGCGCCTCCGGCGCCTCCGCCGGGACCGAACAGGCCGCTGGCCCCGCCGGCTCCGCCGTTGCCACCCGGACCGTTAAAGCCGGCGAATTCGGAGCCGGCGCCGCCGGCCCCGCCGGCGCCACCGGCGCCAAACAGTCCGCCGGCCCCGCCAGCGCCGCCAGCGCCGCCGGCGCCACTCTTACCAAGAGACCCGGCGTGCCCGCCATTACCGCCGTGGCCGCCGGCGCTGAATAGTCCGCCGGCGCCGCCGGTACCGCCGGCGCCGCCAGTCTGGCCGGCGGCTATGTCGGCCCAGCCGCCGTTGCCGCCATTCCCGGCGCTTCCCCAGAGCATCCCGGCCGCCCCGCCGTTGCCGCCGGCCCCGCCAGCCTTCCCGGCGCCCGTTTGGAACGCGCCCTCGCCGCCGTTGCCGCCGTTGCCAAACAGCCCGGCCGCCCCGCCGTTACCGCCTTTCTGGCCGCCGCCACCGATGCCGGATCCGCCGTTGCCGCCGTTGCCCCACAAAATCCCGCCGGCCCCGCCGTCCTGCCCGGTCCCTGGCTTACCGTTGGCGCCGTTGCCGATCAAGGGGCGTCCCAACGCCGCCTGGAATGGCGCATTCAGGAGGTCGAGAAGTTGCTGCAGCGGAGATACGGCGGCGGCCTCGGCCGCCACATATTGGCCGGCGCCGGCAGTCAGGGTCTGCACGAACTGCTGGTGGAATGCCTCCGCCTGCACGCTGAGGCTCTGATAGGACTGGGCGTGCCCGCTGAAGACCGCGGCAACCGCAGCCGAGATCTCATCGGCGCCCGCTGCCAGCATCGACACGGTCGGGGCCGTCGCTGCCGCGTTTGCTGCGCTGACCGCCGATCCGAGGCTGGCCAAGTCCGTTGCCGCCGCCGTCATTAACTCCGGAGTCGCGAAAACAAATGACATCCCAGACCTCCACACGCCGTCACCATTAGGTCGTGCCCGTCCAGGGTCGCCAGCTCACCCTCGAGACTCGGCACAAGGATGGTAAGCGCATTAGGTCGTTTGGGATTCGGAAATCGGCACACTGGTTCGCATTTTGGTAAACGGGTGCCCCGAATGGCCGCGAAAAATTACAGCGTGGCGCGCAGCGAGGGAACGACCATCCCGGCCAGACCGCGCAGCGTCGCCTTCAGCATGTCGAAGCTGTCGAAGTAATCCCGCCACAGCGTGATCCGCCCGTCGTGCAGTTCGAACGTGCCACAGACCCAGAACTGCAGCCGCAGTGGACCGAGGATCAGGGCATCGGTGCGTTCGGTGAGGACCGCGGATCCGTCGGCGGCGATGCGGTGGATCTTCACTTCGAAGCCGATGCGGCCCTGCATCTTGCGTAACAGTGCCGTCGTCTTCCGGCCACCGCGGATCCGAGAGAAGCCGACGTTTTCGTAGACCAGGTTGTCGTGCAGCAACGCGTCGACGGTGTCGAAGTCCTCGTCCTGCAGGGCGTAGAGGAAGTCCTCGACCGCACGGATGTTGTCGGTTGTTTCGGCTCCGGATTCGGGCCCCTTCTGAGTCAGCTCAGTCATAGTTGCCAGCGTAGGCGAGCCGGGGTGTGGCAGGGTGAAGCGGATGCGCGTCGCCGTGGTCGCCGGACCCGATCCCGGACACTCGTTTCCCGCAATAGCGCTGTGCCAACGCTTCCTGGCGGCCGGAGATACGCCCACGCTGATGACCGGGGTGGAGTGGCTGGAGACCGCCCGCGCCGCGGGGATCGACGCCATTGAGCTGGACGGTTTGGTGGCCACCGATGACGATGTCGATGCGGGGGCCCGAATTCACGCGCGCGCCGCACGGATGGCGGTGCTCATCGCCCCGACGTTGCGTGACCTGGCTCCGGATCTGGTCGTGTCCGACGTCATCACCTCCGGCGGCGGCCTGGCTGCCGAGCTGCTCGGAATCCCGTGGGTCGAGCTGAGTCCGCATCCGCTGTATCTGCCGTCGAAAGGGTTGCCGCCGATCGGTAGCGGCCTGGCGCCCGGAACCGGCCTACGAGGCAAGCTGCGCGACACCGTGATGCGGGCGCTGACGGCACGGTCGGTGCGGGTCGGTCTGAAGCAGCGTTCGGCCGTCCGGGTGGAGATCGGACTGCCCGCGCGCGACCCCGGGCCGGCACGGCGGCTGATCGCCACGCTGCCCGCATTGGAGGTACCGCGCCCGGACTGGCCGGCCGAAGCGGTGGTCGTGGGTCCGTTGCACTTTGAGCCGACCGACCGGGTGCTGCAGATCCCGCCGGGATCCGGGCCGGTGGTGGTGGTCGCCCCCTCGACGGCGACCACCGGCACCACCGGAATGGCCGAACTCGCGCTGCAATCCCTCAGGCCGGGGGAGACGCTGCCCACCGGTGCACGGGTGGTGGTGTCCCGGCTGGGCGGTGAGGAGCTGGTGGTACCGCCCTGGGCCACAGTCGGCCTGGGCCGTCAGGACGAGCTGTTGACGCATGCCGACGTGGCGGTCTGCGGCGGCGGCCACGGGATGGTGGCCAAGACGTTGCTGGCCGGGGTGCCGTTGGTGGTGGTCCCAGGCGGCGGGGATCAGTGGGAGATTGCCAATCGGGTGGTACGGCAGGGCAGCGGCCGGCTGATCCGGCCGTTGACCGGTGAATCGCTGGTAGCCGAGGTCCGCGAGGTGCTGTCCTCGCCCCGCTACCGGGCGGCCGCGCAGCGAGCCGCCGCCAGCGTCACGGGGGTGGCCGATCCGGTGGGGGTGTGCCGCGCGGCGCTGGGAGTCCGGCACTGACCGGTAGGTTGGCTGGCGTGCGGCTGACCGAGTTCAACGAGCGGGTGGTGCTGCGCTTCGGCGCGGCGTATGGCGCCTCGGTGCTGGTCGACCATGTGCTGACCGGGCTCGGCGGCCGGACCGCTGCCCAGGCGATCGAAGAAGGTATCGAGCCGCGCGAGGTCTGGCGGGCATTGTGCGCCGACTTCGACGTGCCCCGCGATCAGTGGTGATTTCGCGGCGTTGAGCCTGCGTCCAGGGCGTGAATCGCACCGTGAATCGCGCCCTCACCGCAGAGTCAGCGCCACTAACAACTCAGCGCAGCGCGCAGTCGCCGCACATGCCGCCGCCCGGGACGCGGTAGTAGAGGCAGCAGCTGTTGCGCCGGAAGTCCAGGTCCGCGCTGGTGATCGCACCGGTGCCGGCCAGCTTGCCGGTGCTCAGCAGCTCTGAAGTGACCTTTGCGATCGACGCGCGGAGATCCGGGCGCGCCGCCAGCAGTTGCCGCGACGTTCCCACCAGCGCCGAGGCGATATTGCCGTGGAGCAGTCCGGGCGCGAGCTTGATTCGGAGCCCCGCGGCGAACGGTTCCAAGTGATCGGCCACGACGACGCGATACAGCAGGTCGGGGCAGGGCGAGGCGGTCTCTCCGGCGGGCTCGGGCAGCCGTAGCTGGGCCCCGTCGTCGGCGCGTTGCAGGTTGGCCAGGTCCGGGATGACAGCGCGCGCCAGCACACACGCGAGCACCGGTGACCACAGCCGGGCGGCGTGGCCGAGGTGGACCAGGGATGCGCCGATCCGCAGGTCGGCGGCGCCGTAGCGCCTGCTGGTGGCCTCGATGAGGTCCGCGTAACCGGCCGCGTAAGACTGTGCGACGGGATGCCACCCGGCCGGGTCTCCGCCCACGGTCAGGGCGAAAAACCCGCCATAGGTGGAAATTTCGGCCAGTTCCGCAGCGATGTTCATGTGTTCTTCGAGGTGATCCTGCCACACGCGGCGTGTCGAACTTGAGTCGAACAGGTGTTCGGCTACTGTGGTGATCACTCGGAGATCTCAACTTGTCGGTGGCCTTCTCTAGTGTCACGGCCAACCGACCGATAACGGTCACCGAACACCGACTACAGGAGAGGCACCATGGCTCAAGCCCCCGATCGCGAGAAGGCTCTCGAACTGGCTATGGCCCAGATCGAGAAGAGTTACGGCAAAGGCTCGGTGATGCGCCTCGGGGACGAGGTCCGCCAGCCCATTTCAGTGATCCCGACCGGGTCCATCGCTCTGGACGTGGCATTGGGCATCGGCGGTCTGCCCCGGGGCCGGGTCATCGAGATCTACGGCCCGGAGTCCTCGGGTAAGACCACCGTCGCCCTGCACGCGGTAGCCAACGCCCAGGCTGCCGGCGGGGTCGCGGCGTTCATCGACGCCGAGCACGCGTTGGATCCGGACTACGCCAAGAAGCTGGGCGTCGATACCGATTCGCTGTTGGTCAGCCAGCCGGACACCGGAGAGCAGGCGCTCGAGATCGCCGACATGCTGATTCGTTCGGGTGCGCTGGACATCGTGGTCATCGACTCCGTGGCGGCGCTGGTGCCGCGCGCGGAACTCGAAGGCGAGATGGGTGACAGCCACGTCGGCCTGCAGGCCCGGCTGATGAGCCAGGCGCTCCGGAAAATGACTGGCGCACTGAACAATTCGGGCACCACGGCGATCTTCATCAACCAGCTCCGGGACAAGATCGGCGTGATGTTCGGCTCACCGGAGACGACCACGGGTGGCAAGGCGCTGAAGTTCTACGCATCGGTGCGCTTGGACGTCCGGCGGATCGAGACGCTCAAGGACGGCACCAATGCGGTGGGTAACCGCACCCGGGTCAAAGTGGTCAAGAACAAGGTGTCGCCACCGTTCAAACAGGCCGAGTTCGACATTCTCTACGGCAAGGGCATCAGCAGGGAAGGCTCGCTGATCGACATGGGTGTCGATCAGGGATTTATCCGCAAGTCCGGCGCCTGGTTCACCTACGAGGGTGAGCAACTCGGCCAGGGCAAGGAGAATGCCCGCAACTTCCTGCTCGAAAACGGCGACATCGGCAACGAGATCGAGAAGAAGATCAAGGAAAAGCTCGGCATTGGTGCAGTGGTGACCGATGACAGCGTCCTGCCCGCCCCCGTCGACTTCTGAGTCCTCTCGTCGCGAAGAGCAGGCGCGGGCGCTGTGCCTGCGCCTGCTCACCGCGCGATCACGGACCAGGGCCGAGTTAACCGGCCAGCTGGCCAAGCGGGGGTACCCCGACGAGGTCAGCAACCGGGTACTGGACCGGCTGGCCGATGTCGGTTTGATCGACGACGCCGACTTCGCCGAGCAGTGGGTACAGTCCCGGCGGGCAAACAAGGGAAAGAGCAAGCGCGCGCTGGCGGCCGAATTGCACACCAAGGGTGTGGACAACGAGGTCATCGACACGGTGCTGGCCGGTATCGACGCCGGCGCCGAACGGGACCGGGCAGAACAACTGGTCAGAGCCAAATTGCGACGCGAGGTGCTTAGCGAGGACGACACGAAAGTGACTCGCAGGCTCATCGGAATGCTGGCCCGCCGCGGGTACAGCCAATCGGTGGCATGCGAGGTGGTGCTGGGTGAGTTGGCGGCCGAACGGGAGCGCCGGCGGGTCTGACGGCCCGCCCGGCGCTGACCGGTCCAGAGCCAGTCGCGCGGCCGCCGTGATGGCCGACAACCAGGGCCTGCGTCGCTCGCCAGTACGATGGCCCCGTGACTTCGACGGTGGCAGCCGGTGCTGCGGGCGCGGCGGGCGATGCCGCGGCTGCGTCCGGGTTGGGCCGCACCTACCAGGTGCGCACCTACGGCTGCCAGATGAACGTCCACGATTCCGAACGGCTCGCCGGACTGCTGGAAGCGGCCGGCTACCGACGTGCGCCCGACGGTACCGATGCCGACATCGTCGTCTTCAACACCTGCGCGGTCCGCGAGAACGCCGACAACAAGCTCTACGGCAACCTCAGCCACCTCGCGCCGCGCAAGCGGGGCAATCCCGACATGCAGATCGCGGTCGGCGGCTGTCTGGCGCAAAAGGACCGGGACGCGGTGCTGCGCAAGGCGCCCTGGGTCGACGTCGTCTTCGGCACCCACAACATAGGATCGCTGCCCACGCTGCTCGAGCGGGCCCGGCACAACAACGAAGCCCAGGTGGAGATCGCCGAAGCGCTGCAGGCATTCCCGTCGTCGCTGCCCAGCGCCCGCGAATCCGCCTACGCCGCTTGGGTTTCCATCTCCGTGGGCTGCAACAACAGCTGCACTTTCTGTATCGTGCCGTCCCTGCGGGGCAAAGAGGTCGACCGCAGCCCGGCCGACATCCTGTCCGAAGTGCGGTCGTTGGTGGACACCGGCGTGCTCGAAGTCACCCTGCTCGGCCAGAACGTCAACGCCTACGGCGTCTCCTTCGCCGACCCGGCCCTACCCCGCAATCGGGGCGCCTTCGCCGAACTGCTGCGCGCCTGCGGCGACATCGAAGGCCTCGAACGAGTCCGCTTCACTTCGCCGCACCCGGCCGAGTTCACCGACGACGTCATCGAGGCGATGGCCCAGACCCCCAACGTCTGCCCGGCGCTGCACATGCCACTGCAATCGGGCTCGGACCGGATTCTGCGCGCGATGCGGCGCTCCTACCGTGCGGAGCGCTATCTCGGCATCATCGACCGGGTTCGGGCGGCCATGCCGCACGCTGCGATCACCACCGATCTGATCGTCGGCTTCCCGGGCGAGACCGAAGAGGACTTCGACGCCACGCTCGACGTGGTGGCCCAGGCCCGCTTCGCGGCCGCATTCACCTTCCAGTACTCCCAGCGCCCCGGCACACCGGCCGCGGAACTTCCTGACCAGATCACCAAAGGCGTTGTGCAGCAACGTTATGAGCGCCTGGTGGAACTGCAGGAGCGGATTTCCCTGCAGCACAACCGCGCGCTGGTAGGACAGACCGTCGAACTGCTGGTCGCCACCGGCGAAGGACGCAAGGACAGCCGCACCGCGCGGATGACCGGCCGCGCCCGCGACGGCCGGCTGGTCCACTTCACCGCCGGGGACCTGCAGGTGCGTCCCGGCGACGTGATCACCGCCGAGGTCACCGACGCCGCACCCCACCATCTCATCGCCGACGCCGGCATCCTGACGCATCGCCGCACTCGCGCCGGCGACGCGCAGATGTCGGGCTTCCGTGGCGTCGGATTGGGTATCCCCACCGTGGGCGTGCCCGTCGCCGCGCCGGTCCAACCGGCCGGTTGCGGCCAATAACTGAACGGAGACAGTTCACGTGGCCGAATTCGACGCCTACCGGTCTGAAATCGAGGCGGCCGAACGCCGCGTCGCGCGCGAGATCGAGCCCGGCGCCAGGGCTCTGGTCGTCGCCATCCTGGTCTTCGTCCTGCTGGGGTCGTTCATCCTGCCGCACGCGGGCAGCGTGCGCGGCTGGGACGTGCTCTTCAGCAGCCACGGCGCCGCATCCGCGGCCGTCGGCCTGCCGCAGCAGGTTTTCACCTGGCTGGCACTGGTGTTCAGCGTCGGCTTCTCGATCCTGGCGTTGCTGACCCGGCGCTGGGCGGTGGCCTGGGTGGCGCTGGCCGGTTCCATGCTGGCCAGCGGCACCGGCCTGCTGGCGGTCTGGTCTCGGCAGACCGCGCCAGCAGGGCACCCGGGACCGGGAATCGGGCTGTTCGTCGCCTGGATCACCGTGATCCTGCTGACGTTCCACTGGGCCCGGGTGGTGTGGCAGCGCACCCTCGTCCAACTGGCCGCCGAAGAGCAGCGCCGCCGCGTCGTCGCGCAAGATCAGTCCAAGACACTGCTGGACAGCCTGAATACCGACCGGCCCGACGAGGCTGACGAGGCCGGCCCGAAAACTTAAGACCGCCGGGTCAACGCCCGGGCAGCGGCATCGGCCCACTGCCGCCACTGTTCAGCGTTCGCCCTGGCCTCGTCGGCTTCCTTGGCTTTGCCGGCCGCGGCCGCCTTCGCGGCCTGCTGTTCGAACTGCTCGGCACGGGCCCGGAACTGCTCTGCGCGGGCCTGGGCCTGCGGATCGGCCCAGTCTGACTCGCCGGCGTCGCGCACCTTCTTCTCGACGGCGCGCAGTCGCCGCTCCAGCTCGGCCGAGCGTTCCCGGGGGACCTTGCCGATCGCGTCCCACTTGTCGGCGATGCTGCGCAGCGCGGCCCGTGCGGCGTCGTGGTTGGTGGTGTCGATTTTCTCGGCCTCGGCCAGCAGCGCTTCCTTGGCGGACGCATTGGCCCGGAACTCGGCGTCCTTCTCCGCGGTAACTGCGTTGCGGGCGCTGAAGAACGTGTCCTGGGCGGCCTTGAACCGGCGCCACAGGGCGTCGTCGACGTCCTTGCTGGCGCGTCCCGCGGCCTTCCATTCGGTGAGCAGCTTGCGGAACTCCGCGCTGGTAGCGGTCCAATCCGTGGAGTCGGACAGCGCCTCGGCCCGCTCGCACAACCGTTCTTTGGACGCGCGCACACCGGAACGCTCCCGGTCGAGTTCGGCGAAGTGCGATCCGCGCCGGCGGTTGAAAATTTCGCGGGCCGCGGAGTAGCGCTTCCACAGTGCGTCGTCGACCTTGCGGTCCAGACCGGTGATCGTCTTCCATTCGTCGAGGATGGCCCGCATCCGGTCGCCGGCGGACTTCCACTGAGTCGAGTTGGCGGCCAGGTCCTCGGCCTCGGCGGCCAACGCCTCTTTGCGGGCGGTCTGGGCCGCGCGGTGCTCCATGCGGCGGGAGCGGTGCGCAGTGACGTAGACGTCGATGCGGGCCCGAATGTCAGACAACCGGCCCGCCAGCGCGTCCATGTCGCCCAACACGCATGCGCTCGGGAGGGATTCGAGCAGCGATCCCGCGGTGGCGTTGATCTTGCGCGGGTCTCCGGTGCCCGACACCAACCGCTCCTCCATCAGAGCGATCTCGGTGCTCAGATCGTCATACCGCCGGCCGAAGTACGCGAATGCCGCTTCGGCGTCGCCGGCCTGCCACGAACCCACGACGCGCTCACCGGCGGAACTGAGCAGCCACACCGTGCCGTCGTCGTCGACGCGTCCGAATCGGTGCGGATCGCTGTGCGGCAACGTCGATGTCGGATGGGCCGACGCGTGGGCCGTGGCCCGGGGCGCCGCGCCCGGCCGCGGACCGGGTCGTGGCCCGGGTCGTGGCCCTGGAACCGGTCTGGAAACCGGTTCGGCCGTCACTGCGTCGTTGCTGCTGGGCTGCTCACCCGTCATTGCGCTCGTCACCTACCCTCTGCCAGTAGCGCGGTCGACTTCCCGCGCAGCTGCCGCGCGAAGCGGCACCCGTCCGGTCGGCAATTCTGGTGCGGACACCGCGGTTTGCGACCGGATTCCAACAAGTATTCAAGCAGCTTGGCCGGTGGTGTGCCCCCACCTTCTACTTACCGGTGCTTTTTCCACCAGGCGTCGAGCTCTTCCAGGCTGGGACCCTGTGGGTCGCCCTGGACGAGAGCGATCATCAATTGCGCCTCGTTGGTCCACGCCAGTGACGGACTGCTGTCCTGAACGGCGCAGAACGCCCTGCCACCGATCTGGGGGCTGTCGGCGTGGTGCCAGTCCGTCGGTGACTTGGCTTCACCGGGGCAGTTCACCATGATGTCGGTGCGAAGCAGTCCGTCGAAGAACTGACGTAGCGTTTCGGTCTCTCCGAACACGGTGAACACCGCGCGGTTGGGGCCGCCCGGGTCGATGTTCTTGTCGCAGATCACTCTGGCCAGGGCATCTTTCGGTGGCAGGAAAGGCCTGCAGGCACCCGGGGCGTACCCCAGCGGCAGCAGGCTGAGCAGTCGCGCCATGGCGTCCGCGGACCCCGTCGGCGGTGTGCTGGACGACGGCGTGGGCGCGACGGTGGTGGTCTTGGGTGCCGCGGCGGGATTCGGACGCAGACTCAGCCGGATTCCCTGTGCTGCCAACACCAGCAGAACCACCAGGGCGAGTGCTCCGATCAGCACCCACGGGTTGCGCAGACGCGCCCGCAGCGGTGATGGCGGCCGACTCGGCCGTGGCTCGGGTGCGGGCTGCGGCGCCGCCACCGGCTCGGCCGGGGGAGCGGGTGGCTCGGCCGGCGGCGCCGGTGTCTCCACCTGGGCAGTCAACGCGGTGAGGCCCTTGGGCAGGATCACTCGTTCGGGAACGTCAACGGCGCGGTGTGCCGTCAAGGATTCCGGATCCGGCCCGGCCTCGGGGGCAAGTGGCAGCGACACGGACGCCGTTGCCGCCTCAACCGCGGTGTGTTGTTGCGGCCCGGAGGCTTCGCTGCGCTTGAGGATGCGAAACTCCTGCGCCTGGTGCGGTGCACTCAGCGCTTGGTGCGCCGCCTCTGCCAGCTCGCCCGCGCTGGCATAGCGTTCCTCTGGCCGTTTCGCCATTCCGCGCGCGATGACGGCGTCGAATGCCGGTGGAATCCCGGGACGCAGCTGGCTGGGACGTGGAATGGGCGCCATCAGATGCGCGGTGATCAGCATTCCAGCGCTGTCCGCCCGGTACGGCGGCGTTCCGGTCAGACATTCGTGCAGCACGCAGGTCAGTGAATAGATATCGGCGCGATGGCTTACCTCGGCGTCGGAAAACCGCTCGGGGGCCATGTAGCGCCAGGTCCCGACCGCGGTGCCGATCTGAGTCAGCTTCTCGTCGGTGGCCGCGCTGGCAATCCCGAAATCCACCAGGTAGACGAAGTCGTCCTGGGTCACCAGGATGTTCTCCGGTTTGACGTCGCGATGCAGCACCCCGGCGGCGTGGGCCGCGTCCAGCGCCGAGGCCACCTGATGCACGAGCGCCACCGCCCAGGGCGGCGTCACCGGACCGAACCGCTCCAGCAACAGCGCCAGGTGAGTGCCTTCGATCAGCCGCATGTCCAGGTACAACTGACCGTCGATCTCGCCGTAGTCGTGGATCGGCACGACGTGAGGTTCCTGCAACCGGCCGGCGTTTCGGGCTTCGCGTTGCATGCGCATCCGGAAAACCGGATCGTGGCTGAGTCGCTCGCTGAGCAATTTGAGCGCGACGACGCGCTGTCTGACGGTGTCGACCGCCTCGTACACCTCACCCATACCGCCGACGCCGAGTTGCCGCTTGAGGAAGTAGGGCCCGAATCGGGTCCCCACTCGCGAACCTCGCGCGGAGCTCATCGTCGACTCCTCAACCCAATGGGCAAATGCACCGGTAACCCCACCCGGTCGACTTAACTACCGCATCGCGGGGTCAAGCAACCATGACGGTAATTCCTCGCCGAACCGGACGCACCAATAATGCAGCATTGGCCCCGACCTGGAGCCGTTCCGTTAGCTGTGTTGCAGCCTTCGCGTCCGTTGGCGCCTGAATACCGTGATGCGACGGGCATTTGAGAGCGAAATTGCGGTTGTGTCGCTTATCGGGGACCTACCGGTCATTATTGAACCGCGAACGGGAGATTTCATACCCGGTTGCCGGCGGGAGGTCATCAATGGGCAATGTCGATTACGGGGTCGAATATGCGACGTTGCTGGCACTGGCCGCCGCGGTGCTGGCCGGTGTCAGCTATGTGATCCTGCAGCGCTCCGCGCAACAGGTGACCGACGAACAGGTCGGACACTTCACGTTGTTCCACCTGTCGCTGCGACACGTCCAGTGGTGGTTGGGCAGCCTGGCGGCACTGGGCAGCTTCGTGTTCCAGGCGCTCGCACTCACCATGGGTTCGGTGGTGCTGGTGCAATCGCTGCAAGCCACCGCGCTGCTGTTCGCCCTGCCGATCGACGCCAAGCTGACCCACCACCGCTGCACTGCCAAGGAGTGGATGTGGGCGGTCCTGCTGGCCGCCGCGGTGGCGGTCATCGTGCTGGCCGGTGACCCCACGGCGGGCTACGCCCGGGCTCCGCTGCACACCTGGGTCGTCGTCGCCGCGGTGATGGTCCCCGGCCTGCTGCTGTGCGTGCTGGGTGCGCGGCTGGCGTCGGGCACGGTCTCGGCGGTCTTGCTGGCGCTGGGCTCGGCGGCGGCGCTGGCGGTCTTCACGGTGTTGACCAAGGGCGTGGTGGCCGAACTGGGCAATGGCTTGGCGCAGCTGGGGCGCGCTCCCGAGCTGTATGCGTGGATCGCAGTGCTGCCGATCGGGCTGATGCTGCAGCAATCGGCGTTGCGGCGGGGCGCGCTCACCGCGACGCTGCCGACGATCACCGTGTTCAGGCCGGTGATCGCGTCGGTGCTGGGAGTGACCGTGCTGGGCGAGGTGGTGCATGCCGGAGAGGGTCAGGTGCTGAGTTTGGCCGCCGCGGTGACCGTGGTGATCGTCGCCACCGTGGCGCTGGCCCGGGACGAGGCCGCCATGATGGAGCCCGCGCACCCGGCGGAAACCCCAGGCCAGTTAGCCGTTTCCTGACCCGGCCGGGCTCGGGTCGGCGGGTAACAAAACGGTTCCCGTTGAGTTGCACCTGATAGCCATCGGGCGCCGCCGGGTACCGTTACCTAGGACGCCCCAGTCGGACTTTCACAGCTGCCGCATAGCTGGTTCTGGGAGGATCTCAGCTCTGTCAGAAAGTCTGAGTGGGGCATAGTGACTGTTCAGAGCATGGGCAGAGCCATAGAGTATTCGATGAACTGCCGGCGAACATCGCGGGAACGCCGGTGGCGAAGTTGGGGAATTGAGGATCGCCATGTCAATGGTCGGAATCGCCGCGATAATCGCGCTCTTTGCAGCGCTGGCATCAGCCACCGGGGATGTGATTCGCCAGCGTTCAGCGCATGAGATCACCGACCAAGAAGTCGGCCACCTCAAGCTGTTCGGTATGTCGCTGCGCGACGCCAAGTGGTGGACAGGCGGCGCGTGCGCCGTGCTCAACTACAGCCTGCAGGCGATCGCCCTGGTGTGGGCCTCGGTCATGCTGGTGACGGCGCTGCAGGTGACCGCGCTGCTCTTCGCCCTGCCGATCTACGCCCGGTTGGCACATCACCGGATCACCCGGTCGCAGTGGCTGTGGGCGACCGTGCTCGCCGCGTCTCTTGCCGTGGTGATCATCGTCGGTGACCCGGCTGCCGGTCATGACCGGGCGCCGCTGAGTACCTGGATCGTCGTCGCGGCGGTGATGGGACCCATCCTGGTGTCCTGCGTGATCGCCGCGAAGGTGTGGTCCGGCCGGCCCCAGGCAGCGGTGCTGCTGGCGCTGGTGGCCGGTTCGTCGCTGGCGCTGTTCGCCGTGCTGACCAAGGGAGTGGTCGACGTTCTGCACCACCACGGTCTGTGGGCCGCCGTGAGCTCACCGGAGTTCTTCCCCTGGTTGGTTGTGATGTTGTGCGGCATGATCTTTCAGCAATCGGCCTTCCGCGCCGGTTCGCTGACCGCTTCATTGCCCACGATGACCGTCGCCAAGCCCACGGTGGCAACCATCCTGGGCGTCCTCGTGCTCGGTGAGACACTGGAGGCCGCCGACGGCCCCGAGGGTTTGGTGCTGGCCATCGCGGCAGGGGTGGTGATCATCGCGACGGTGGCGCTGGCCCGCGGCGAGGCCGCCAACATGGAAGCCGACGCCGAAGAGGCTCACTTGGCGCACGGGCCGGACAAGGGCGCTGCGGTCACCACCGCCGCCGACGGCTGAGCCGCGGCCCCGGACACCGCCGGCGGCCGGAGACGTTAGTTTGATGCCGTGCTGAGCGCCATCGCCATCGTTCCGTGCGCGCCGGTGCTCGTGCCCGAACTCGCCGGAGCGGCCGGCGCCGAAGTCGCCGGCCTCACAGCGGCGGTCCTGGCCGCGGCAGCGGTATTGCCGCCCCGGTGGATCGCCGTGGGAACCGGTCGGCCGGCCGCCGTGGTGGCTCCGGACAGCGCCGGCACCTTCGCCGGATTCGGCGTCGACGTGCCGGTCCGCCTGACGCCGGAGCCGGGCGTTGTCCGGGACATGCCGTTGTGTGCGCTGATGGCCGCCTGGGTTCGCGGTCAGGCTCGGCCCGACGGGTCGGTGGAAGTTCGTGTCTACGCCGGCGACGAGGATCCCGCCACGTCGGTGGCCCGCGGACGGCGATTGCGGGCCGAAATCGAGGCGCAGCCCGATCCGATCGGTGTGCTGGTCGTCGCCGACGGTGCCAACACCCTGACCGCCAGGGCGCCCGGCGGTTACGACCCCGAGGGCGCCGGGGCGCAGCAAGTCCTCGACGACGCCCTGGCCGGCGGCGATCTCGCCGCTCTGAGCCGGCTGTCGCCGCGGATCCTCGGGCGGGTGGCTTTCGGCGTGCTGGCCGGGCTGGCCGAGCCGGGACCGCGCGCGGCCAAGGAGCTCTACCGCGGCGCGCCCTACGGGGTCGGCTATTTTGCCGGCGTCTGGCAGCCGTGAGACCGCTGGCGATCATCGGCCCGACCGGCGTCGGCAAGTCGGAGCTGGCGCTGGATGTGGTCGAACGGCTCGGCGGTGCAGCGGAAATCGTCAACGCCGACGCGATGCAGCTCTATCGCGGTATGGACATCGGAACCGCCAAGCTGCCCGTGGAAAGGCGTCGCGGCATCCCGCACCATCAACTCGACGTCCTCGACGTCACCCAAACCGCGACCGTGGCCCGCTATCAACAGGCTGCGGTCGCCGACATCGAAGCGATCCAGGGCAGGGGAGCGGTGCCGGTCGTGGTCGGCGGATCCATGCTCTACATCCAGTCGCTGCTGGACAACTGGACATTCCCCGCGACCGATCCGGCGGTACGGGCGCGCTGGGAGCAGCGGCTCGACGAGATCGGGGTCGCCGGGCTGCATGCCGAGCTGGCCTGTCGCGATCCGGCCGCGGCGGCCGTCATTTTGCCCACCGACGGCCGGCGCACGGTGCGGGCGCTGGAGGTCATCGAACTCACCGGGCAGCCTTTCGCGGCGTCGGCGCCCCGCATCGGTGCGCCGCGCTGGGGCACGGTCATCATCGGATTAGATTGTGACACAACGGTTCTGGACGAGAGGCTGGCGCGGCGCACCGAGCTGATGTTCGACCAAGGGCTGGTCGAAGAGGTGCAAACGCTAGCGGCGCGCGGTTTGCGCGTCGGGGTGACGGCGTCACGGGCACTGGGTTACGCGCAGGTGTTGGCGGCCCTCGATGCCGGCGGAACCCCGCAGCTGCTGCACGAGGCACAGGAGCAGACCTTCGTCGGCACCCGCCGCTACGTGCGTCGCCAACGTTCCTGGTTTCGCCGCGACCACCGGGTGCACTGGACCGATCCGACCGCGGACGACGCCGTCGACGACGTGGTGCGGGCCTGGCGGCACGTAACCTGATCTGGTGATGCGCGCCGACGACGAAGATGCCGGCCCGGATCGAGTCGGCATTGAGGAGCGGCGCCCCATGAAGTTCGCCAAGGGTCACGGCACCCAGAACGACTTCGTGCTGCTGCCCGACTTGGATTGTCGGGCTGCCCTGTCCTCTACCCGGGTCGCCGCCTTGTGCGATCGGCGCCGCGGCCTGGGCGCCGATGGCGTCCTGCGGGTCACCACCGCCGGGGCGGCGCGGGGCGCCGGAGTGCTGGACCGGCTGCCCGACGGGGTGGGCGAATCCGACTGGTACATGGACTACCGCAACGCCGACGGATCGATCGCGCAGATGTGCGGCAATGGGGTGCGGGTGTTCGCGCACTATCTGCGGGCCAGTGGGCTGGAATCGCGCGACGAGTTCGTCGTCGGATCCCTCGCCGGGCCGCGACCCGTCAGGCTGCACCGCGTCGACGGGACGGAGGCCGACGTCGCCGTGGACATGGGCAAGGCCAACAAGGTCGGCACCGGCCACGCGGTGGTCGGTGGCAGGAGGTTCACCGGCCTGGCCGTCGACGTCGGCAATCCGCACCTGGCGTGCGTGGATCCGCAACTCACCGTCGAGAGCCTGGCCGCCCTGGACGTCGCGGCGCCGGTGCAATTCGATGCGGCTCAGTTCCCCCAGGGCGTCAACGTCGAGGTGCTCACGGCCCCGCTTGACGGCCTGGTTTGCATGCGGGTGCACGAACGCGGCGTGGGAGAAACCCGCTCATGCGGCACCGGGACAGTGGCGGCGGCCGTCGCGGCACTGGCGACCACCGGCGCTGACAGCGGCGTCCTGACCGTGCGGGTACCCGGTGGCGATGTCACTGTCACCATCACCGAAGCGACCAGCTTTCTGCGCGGGCCTTCGGTGCTGGTGGCGCATGGCGAGGTGAGCGGGGAATGGTGGCGCGCGCAAGAGCGTTAAATCAGATGCATGACGCCAATTCGGCGTGCAACATTGCACATTGCCTATGAAAAATTCTGACTCATATCCCGAATTTCCCGGACCCGCCGGACCGGAGCCCAGCACCGGCGAGCTTGCCCTCGAAGACCGGTCGGCTCTGCGCCGGGTCGCCGGGCTGTCGACCGAACTCACCGACATCTCCGAGGTCGAGTACCGCCAGCTGCGGCTGGAACGCGTGGTGCTGGTCGGTGTCTGGACCGAGGGCAGCGCGGCCGACAACCAGGCCAGCCTCGCCGAGTTGGCGGCGCTGGCCGAAACCGCCGGCTCTCAGGTGCTCGAAGGGCTCATTCAGCGCCGCGACCGCCCGGATCCGTCGACCTACATCGGCTCGGGCAAGGCCCAGGAGCTCCGCGAGGTGGTGCTGGCTACCGGCGCCGACACCGTGATCTGCGACGGCGAGTTGTCACCGGCGCAGCTGACCGCGCTGGAAAAGGCCGTCAAGGTCAAAGTCATCGACCGCACTGCGCTGATCCTGGACATTTTCGCCCAGCACGCCACCAGCCGCGAAGGCAAGGCCCAGGTCTCGCTGGCGCAGATGGAGTACATGCTGCCGCGGCTGCGCGGCTGGGGTGAGTCGATGTCGCGGCAGGCCGGTGGGCGGGCCGGAGGTAGCGGCGGCGGGGTGGGTCTTCGTGGCCCCGGTGAAACCAAGATCGAAACCGACCGGCGCCGCATCCGCGAACGCATGTCCAAGCTCAAGCGCGAGATCAGGGCCATGAAGCAGGTCCGCGACACCCAGCGCAGCCGTCGCCTGCACGCCGACATGGCGGCGATCGCGATCGTCGGTTACACCAACGCGGGCAAGTCCAGTGTGCTCAACGCGCTGACTGGGGCGGGGGTGCTGGTCCAGGACGCCCTGTTCGCCACCTTGGAGCCCACCACCCGGCGCACCGAGTTCGACGACGGGCGGCCGTTCGTGCTCACCGACACCGTCGGCTTCGTCCGGCACCTACCTACCCAGTTGGTCGAGGCGTTCCGGTCCACCCTGGAAGAGGTGGTCGATGCAGACCTGCTGGTGCACGTGGTCGACGGCTCCGACGTCAACCCGCTGGCGCAGATCAGCGCCGTGCGCCAGGTGATCTCCGACGTGGTGGCCGATCACGGGTCCGAAGCGCCGCCCGAATTGGTGGTGGTGAACAAGATCGACGCCGCCGGCGACCTGATGCTGGCCAGGCTGCGCCACGAACTCCCCGGCGCGGTCTTCGTCTCCGCGCGCACCGGTGACGGCATCGACGCGCTGCGACGGCGGATGGCCGAGCTGGCAGTGCCGACCGATACCGCCGTGGATGTCGTCATCCCGTATGACCGCGGCGACCTGGTGGCCCGGGTCCACTCCGACGGACGGGTTCACCAAGCAGAACACCAGGCCGAGGGCACCCGCATCCAAGCCCGGGTCCCGGTGGCGCTGGCCGCTGCGCTGCGGCAATACGGGTCGGAGGCCTAGCCGGGCGGATGCGCGCGCCGACCAACCGCCCGGTTGGTATATGTTGGGCGCAAGAGTCTTCCACCTATGACAGCCGGAGGTCGCACCCATGGGCAGCGCCGTCAAATACCAGCGGACACTTTTCGAACCCGAGCACGAGCTCTTCCGGGAGTCCTATCGCGCCTTCCTGGACCGCCACGTCGCGCCGTACCACGACGAATGGGAGAAGGCCCACATCGTCGACCGCGGGGTGTGGCTGGAAGCCGGCAAACAAGGCTTCCTGGGCATGGCGGTGCCGGAGGAGTACGGCGGCGGGGGCAATCCGGACTTCCGGTACAACACGATCGTCACCGAGGAGACCACCCGCGGGCGCTACAGCGGCATCGGGTTCGGGCTGCACAACGACATCGTCGCGCCCTACCTGCTGCACCTGGCCACCGAGGAGCAGAAGCAGCGCTGGCTGCCCAAGTTCTGCACCGGTGAGCTGATCACGGCGATCGCGATGACCGAGCCGGGGACCGGTAGTGACCTGCAGGGCATCAAGACCCGCGCCGTCAAAGAGGGCGATCACTACGTGCTCAATGGGTCAAAGACGTTCATTACCAACGGAATCAACTCCGACCTGGTGATCGTGGTCGCCCAGACCGATCCGGAGAAGGGCGCGCAGGGCTTTAGCCTGCTGGTCGTCGAGCGCGGCATGGAGGGCTTCGAGCGGGGTCGGCACCTGGACAAGATCGGCCTGGACGCGCAGGACACCGCCGAACTGTCGTTCACCGACGTAAAGGTGCCGGTCGAAAACCTGTTGGGCCAAGAGGGAATGGGTTTCATCTACCTCATGCAGAACCTGCCCCAGGAGCGGATCAATATCGCCGTCATGGCGGCTACCGCGATGGAAGCCGTGCTGGAAGAGACACTGCAATACACCAAGGAGCGCAAGGCTTTCGGCAAACCGATCGGCAGCTTCCAGAACAGCCGGTTCCTGCTGGCCGAACTGGCCACCGAGGCTACCGTGGTGCGCATCATGGTCGATCAGTTCCTTGCCCTGCACCTCGAGGGGAAGCTGACGGCCGAGCAGGCCGCGATGGCGAAGTGGTATGCCACCGAAAAGCAGGTTCACCTGATCGACCGCTGCCTGCAGTTGCATGGCGGATATGGCTACATGCGCGAATACAACGTTGCCCGTGCCTATCTCGACGCCCGGGTGCAGACCATCTACGGCGGCACGACCGAGATCATGAAAGAGATCATCGGCCGCGGACTGGGTGTGTAGCGGCTAGTCCGCCTGGCGGTGTGCCTCGTGTGCGCGTTGTAGCAGCGTCGCGAGTTCTTCGTCCTGCGTATTCTTCTTGCTGGATTTCGTTGACAGCGCGCTAATCTCGCGTTCCGCCTGCAGTAGCTCGGCATACGCCTTGGCCTGTTGTACCGGGTCCTGCGCGGAGGTCAGATACTCGAGCGCGTGGCGGCGGGCCCGGGTGACGGCGTTCTGTCTGCGTCCCCGCGGCGAAAACAACGACACGAGCGTCGTTATGAGCAGTACGGCGACGATCACCAATAGCGACACCGTGATGCTCAGCTCCACGACCGGGACCGGCCTGCCGTGGTTGATGAACGGAAGGTTGTTGCCGTGCAACGCTTCCAGAATCAGCTTCACGCCGATGAAGCCCAAGATCACGGCCAGGCCGTAGGTCAGGTAGACCAGCCGGTCCAGCAAATTGTCGATCAGGAAGTACAGCTGGCGAAGACCCAACAGGGAGAACGCGGTTGCCGCGAAAACCAGGTAGATGTTCTGGGTCAGACCGAACATAGCCGGCACCGAATCGAAGGCGAACAA
The DNA here is from genome assembly GCF_002101675.1 of Mycobacterium gordonae. Classification (GTDB taxonomy): domain Bacteria; phylum Actinomycetota; class Actinomycetes; order Mycobacteriales; family Mycobacteriaceae; genus Mycobacterium; species Mycobacterium gordonae. The sequence continues at coordinate 46,565 of NZ_LQOY01000022.1, forward strand.
CAGGTCGGTGCCGCCGACGGCGATCATGACCAGCAGCAGGGGGGTCATGACCCGTCTGCCGTCCTCGACGACGAACAACGCGTCGCCGTTGTATTCCGTTGACGTATGCAGGAAGCGGTTAGCCAGCCGGATCACCATGTTGTCGGCGTTATGGTCTTCTGTCTCAGCTGGTTTGGCGAGTTTGCCGGCCATGACCAGCAGCCCCACCCCGAACAGGTAGAAGACCGAGTTGAAATTGTTGATCAGTGCACCGCCCAGGATGATGAAGACGGTACGTGCGATCAACGCGAAGGCAATGCCGAACAGCAGCACCTTCTGCTGGGCCACCCGTGGCACTCCGAAACTGCTGATGATGACCAGGAATACGAAAAGGTTGTCCACCGACAGGGCTTCGTTGCTCAAGTAACCCGCGAAGTATTCGACTGCCATGTGCGGGCTGAACACCACGGCGACGCCGACACCGAAAAGTACCGCAATACCGATGTAGGTTGTCGACCAGATTGCGGCCTCGCGTAGCGTCGGCACGTGCGTCTTACGTACCTGGAAGGCATAGTCGAACAGCATCAGGCAGGCGATCAGGATGATGGTGATGGCCCAGCCAAGTCCGGAAACACCCATGCGTGCTGGTTTTCCTCTCGCGGGGTCGGCCGGCATGCCAGGCGGGATGTTGTCTCCGGCACGGTAACCCAACCGACGCCTACGGCGCAGCGCGGTTTCTCGCGACACGAGCGCGGCGCGGCATCAATTCGACATCGGCTCGGTATCCGTTTCCGCACTATGTACGATTTGACTTCGCATATCTCGTTCGCTAGAGCAAAGTTATGCGAGCCCGGCAGCGATGCGCATCGTGGCCGGGAAACGGCCCACGGCGGTGGATCCGCCTGCTTGCCAGGTGGGCAGGGCATCGGCTGGGAGGCTTGGTGAACGGGCAGAGGGGTCAATTGAGCAAGTTGGTTGGACGTGCGCTGGCTGGCCTGACGGCCGCGGCGTTGACCACCGGGTTGGCCCTGGCGTTGCTGGCGCCTCCCGCGTCGGCGTCGCCCATCGGTGACGCCGAGGCGGCCATGATGGCCGCGTGGGACAAGGCGGGCGGCACCTCGTCCACGCTCGGCGCCAGGAAAGGCGACGTCTATCCCGTCGGTGACGGGTTCGCCCTGGACTTCGACGGCGGGAGGATGTACTTCACCCCCACCACCGGAGCCAGGTACATGTTCGGCCCGATTCTGGACAAATACGAGTCACTGGGCGGCCCGGCCAACAGTGACCTCGGGTTTCCGACCATCAATGAGGTCCCTGGACTGGCCGGACCCGACAGCCGGGTCAGTACTTTCGCGGCCAGCGACAACCCGGTGATTTTCTGGACGCCTGATCACGGCGCGTTCGTGGTCCGTGGGGCGCTCAACGCGGCATGGGACAAGCTCGGCAGCTCGGGCGGGGTGCTGGGAGCTCCGACCGGGGACGAAACCTACGACGGAGAGGTCGCGACTCAGAAATTCACCGGCGGGGAGGTGTCCTGGAACCGCAAGACCAAGGAGTTCACCACCAACCCACCGGCGCTGGCCGACCAGCTCAAGGGCTTGCAGATAGCGATCGATCCCACGGCCGCCATCAATATGGCCTGGCGTGCCGCCGGGGGTGCGAATGGTCCATTGGGTGCCAAGAAGGGCGGCCCGAATCCGATCGGTGGCGACGGCATCGTTCAGGAGTTCAACGGCGGCAAGATCTTTTTCAGCCCGGCGACCGGCGCCAACGCCGTCGAGGGCCCGATTCTGCAGAAATACGAGTCACTGGGCGGACCGGTCAGCAGCGACCTGGGCTTCCCGATCGCCAACGAGGCCGACGGGGGCATCACTCCGGCCAGCCGGATCGCGACCTTCTCGGCTGCCGACAAACCGGTGATCTTCTGGACTCCCGACCACGGCGCGTTCGTCGTGCGCGGGGCGATGAAGGCTGCCTGGGACAAACTCAAGGGGGCCACGGGCAAGCTCGGCGCGCCCGTTGGCGACCAGACGGTGGACGGCGACGTGGTATCGCAGAAATTCACCGGCGGCAAGGTCTCGTGGAATCGCGCGAAGAACGCCTTCACCACTGATCCCGCCAACCTCGCGCCGCTGTTGTCCGGCCTGCAGGTGTCGGGGCAGAACCAGCCCAGCACGTCCGCCTCGCCGCCCCCGGGCAAGAAGTTCACCTTCCACTGGTGGTGGTTGGCGGCCGCGGTGCCGGTGCTGCTGCTCGTCTTGATGTCCGTATTGGTGGTGTTCGGGCTGCGGCGCCGTCGCGCCGGCCGCGAGCTGGCGGCCTACAACCGCCGCCCCCACGACGTGGCCGAGGACTTCGGGCCCGGCCCCGAGGATCGCTGGTCGCACGATGACGCCGACTACGGCTCCGAGCGGTTCCCGCCCGTCGAGCACCACCCCGAAGATCATGAGGTGCCGGAGTACGGCTCCACAGGGCGGGTGAGTTGGTCCAGAGCCGGCGGGGCTGCGGTCGATCACGATGAGCACGACGAGGCCGCATATGCCGACGACTACGCGCCGCGCGCCGACGAAGACGCCGAGTTCGACGAGTACGAGGAGGTCGACGACTTCCACGACTTCAACGACGACGAAGACCCCGACGCGGTGGACACCACGCCCACGCCCATCGTGACGCGCGGCGCGTTCGGCCAGCTCGTCGAGGGTGAGCCCGAGGTTGCGGAAACGATCCCGCCGGAATCCTTCGCCGCGGAGGCCTCGGTGCCGCACACTCAGCGGCCTGTGGAGCCGGACGTCGAGGTTCCCGAAGCTCACGCCGAACACGAGTTCCCGGACATCTTCTACCCACGCGGAGGCCCCGCGGAAGAAGAGGAGGTGCCCCACGCGCCGGCCCCGGATGCGGGCGAGACGCCCGAGCCCAGGAAGGGGCGGCACGCCGCCGCGGACGACCCGGGCTACGCTCCGGCCGCGGCGGAGGCGGCGTATGCGGCGGCGCCGCAGGCCGCAGCTTCTATGGCGGGCGGCGCGGCAGTGCGCCCCACCATCCACCTGCCGCTAGACGATGACCCGTACCGGGCTCCGGACGGCTACCCGATCAAGGCCAGTGCCCGGTTCGGCCTGTACTACACGCCCGACAGCGCGCTGTATCACGACACGCTGGCCGAGATCTGGTTCGCCAACGAGGCCGTCGCGCAGGCCAACGGTTTCGTCAGGGCCGACTGAGGGTCGGCGGCGCTAGACCTTGCGGATGACGGTGACGACCTTCCCGAGCACGGTGGCGTCGTTTCCGGGTATCGGATCGAATGCCGGGTTGTGCGGCATCAGCCACACTTGACCGCCTGCCCGCTTGAAAGTCTTGACCGTGGCCTCACCGTCGATCATGGCCGCGACGATATCGCCGTTGTCCGCGACGTTCTGCTGACGTATCACTACCCAGTCGCCGTCGCAGATGGCGGCTTCCACCATCGAGTCGCCGACGACCTTGAGAAGGAACAGCGTCCCCTCGCCGACCAGCTCACGCGGTAGCGGGAAAACGTCCTCGACGGCCTCCTCGGCGAGGATCGGACCACCGGCGGCGATGCGGCCCAGCACCGGCACGAAGGTGGGTTCTGGCAACGCGTCCGAGCCGGCCACATCGGTGGCGGGCGGTGTCACCACATCGTCGGCCGCCCGCACGTCGACGGCCCGCGGTCGGTTGGCGTCTCGGCGCAGATAGCCCTTGCGTTCCAAGGTCCGCAGCTGGTGTGCCACCGAGGATGTCGACGTCAGGCCGACGGCGTCACCGATCTCTCGGATGCTCGGCGGATAGCCGCGGGTGGTCACCGACGCGCGGATGACTTCCAGGATGGTGCGCTGCCTTTCGGTCAGCGTGGGGTCGACGGCGTGCAATCGGTTGTCCGCTGGAGGATCGTTGCTGTCGCTCATGCCACTGAATGTAACCGCACCCGACCGAAGAATCAAACATGTGTTCGACACGCGTGTCGTGCCCGCCCTCGTGCGCCACCTATCGGCCCGGAACTGCGAAATCACAAGTGTGTAACTTCCGGGTCGATCGGGTATCCGAAATTCATCCAGCTGGTTGCACCGACAAAACCTTGTCGGTGGTGAGGTCTACCGTTTTGCTCGTACGACACGCGTCGCTCAGATGTTCGATATCGAACAAGTGAGCGACTAGGGTCGAACACACGAGCGATATTTCGTCGACCGGAGGCAACCGACATGACAATCAGCTACGCGGGCCCGCAGCGCACCTGGAACGCGCAGAGGCTGGTGAACAGGCCTGCCAACAGGCCTATCGACGAGTCGCCCGCTCACCGCGCGGGGCAGCTCCGGTCGAGCAGGCCTGGTCCGACGCGCCCGGCCGGCGCGCCGTTGCGCTACCACGGCACCGGCGTCGCAATGTCGACGGCGTCGCACCGCCGGCGTCCGGTCTCCGCGCTGACCACGGTGGGACTGGCCCTGCTGGCCGGCGTCATCACGCTGTGGCTCGGGCTGATGGCCAATTTCGGCAGCGTGCTGAACGACGAACCCGCTGACGCATCGGCGAAGGTGCCCGCGGCACTCGCCGTGGTGCGAGTGGAACCGGGCGAGTCGTTGCAGCAGCTGGCTACCCGGGTCGCGCCCGGTGCGCCGGTTCACGACGTCGTCGAACGCATCCGCAACCTCAACGCGTTGGACTCCAACTCGGTGTCCGCCGGCCAAACCCTTATCGCTCCGATCGGGTGAACCGCGCCGTGCGGGCCGAATACCGCTCTGCGTCAACGCTCTCGGCCGTGGTGATCGGCTGGTGAACCGATCGTGCCAGCGCTCGCCACACCGGGAGTTGCACAGGTACTCTCGTGGGGGTTCTGCGGAACCTGGACGTCAGGTACGGCAAAGGAGCGGCTATGCACTGCCCGTTCTGCCGTCATCCCGATTCCCGGGTGATCGACTCGCGGGAAACCGACGAAGGCCAGGCCATCCGCCGCCGCCGGTCGTGTCCCGAGTGCGGACGCAGATTCACCACCGTGGAAACGGCCGTGCTGGCCGTGGTCAAGCGCAGTGGCGTCACCGAACCCTTCAGCCGGGAAAAGGTGATCAGTGGCGTGCGCCGGGCCTGCCAGGGCCGCCAGGTCGACGACGATGCGCTGAACCTGCTGGCCCAGCAGGTGGAAGACTCGGTGCGCGCCGCAGGGCCGGAGGTGCCGAGCAACGAGGTCGGGCTGGCCATCCTGGGTCCGTTGCGGGACCTCGACGAGGTGGCGTACCTGCGCTTCGCTTCGGTGTACCGGTCGTTTTCGTCAGCCGACGACTTCGAGCGGGAGATCGAAGCCCTGCGCGCCCATCGCAACGTGTCGACGCCGGGCTGAGCGGGGCCCTAGGCTCGCTACATGCCGACAGACCTACACCCCGATCTGGAAGAGTTGGCGCCGCTGCTGGGCACCTGGACCGGAAAGGGAGCGGGGGAGTACCCCACCATCCAGCCGTTCGAGTACTTCGAGGAAATTGCTCTCACCCACGTGGGTAAGCCGTTTCTGGTCTACGCGAAAAAGACCAAGGCGGCCTCCGACGGCAGACCGCTGCACGCCGAATTGGGTTACCTGCGCGTGCCCCAGCAGGGGAAGGTCGAATTCGTCCTTGCCCATCCGAGCGGAATCGCAGAGATCGAACTCGGCACGTACGCGGTGGCCGATGGCGTCGTCGAGCTGGAGTTGGCGACCAGCGAAATCGGGCTGACCCCGACCGCCAAAGAAGTGACGTCACTGAGCCGTTCCTTCCGGATCGACGGTGATGAGCTCTCCTACTCGCTGCGCATGGGTGCCGTCGGGCAGCCCGAGCAGCATCACGTGGCCGCGGTGTTGCACCGCGCACACTGAACGTCAGTCCAGCTGTCGCACACCGTCTTCGGATACCCGGCCGGCGACCCGTACCCAACCGTCCGCGCTCCATGTGGTTTGGATCAGCGATCCGTGTCCCTGAGTGATCAGGAGGTCCCGGCTCAGGTATTCGGTGATGCGCACCGCCGCCGAGCCGGTAGCCTGGTCTTCGGCCACACCCAGATTCGGCGCGAACATCCGGCTGCGGATCGACCCGGTGGCCTTATCCGACCACGCCCACAAATAGTGCGCGACGTCGTCGGGAAAATCGGTGGGATCGGCCCGCAACACCGCCTCCGGTGAGTCCAGGTCGTGAATTGCGAACTCCGGCGCCCACTCCGCGGGCGCGCTGATCGCGGTGAGGTCCTCGGAATAACTCACCCGGACGAGACCCGCGGGCACCTGCAGCGTGTTGATCGGAGTTCCGCGCCGTCGCAACCACCACGACGCTCCGACGCTCGGGTGCCCGGCGAATGGCAACTGGGTGCGTGGGGTGTAGATGGCCGCGTGCGCGGTCGTTGCGCCCGCACCGGGCAGATCGACGAAAATGGTTTCGCTGTAACCCAATTCGTGGGCGATTTGCTGCCGGTCGCTGGGGTCGACCACGCTGGCGTCCACCACACCCAGCGCATTGCCGAAGTTTCCGTCCGCGTCGGTGAACACCCGCAACACGGTGACGTCGATGTTCATGGCCCGACCATACGACGGACAGGTCAGGTGGCGCTGCGCTCGTCGGCTCCCATGGCGTTCAGAACGGCGACCCGGGTGTCGGTGGGCCCGGATACGGTGCGCTCGCCGCCGCCGCTGCGCAGCAGTTCCCGAAGGGCGGCCTGGTCGTACTCGGGTGGCTTGGTGGTGTCGATGAACCGCTGGACGATGTCGAGGAACCTGGCGGGGTCGTCGTGGAAGGGGAAATGGGCGGAGTCTTCGAAGATTTCGAGTCTGGATCCAGGCATCGCGGCATGCGCCATGTGCGCGTGCCGGACAGGAATCACCGAGTCTTTCTGGCCCCAGATGATCTGCACCGGAATGGCTTCGGTCAAATAACATCGGTCGAGCATCGTGACGATCTGGCCACGCCAGTCCACCACCGCACGCAGTGTGCGGGTGAACGCCGAGGACGCTGTGGGCTCCGGCAGGTCGTTCAGGATGCGCAGCATATTGGGCAGATCCCGGCCAATGGCGGTGGACCCGAGTGCGAGTCCGGCCAACTGGCCCAGCAATTGCACCGCCGGCAGCACCATCGGCAGTCGGAGCAGAGCCAGTGCCTCGGCGCCCATCGGCAACGACGCGAACCGCAACGCGACGTTGACGTCCTTGGTGACGCCGCCCGCGCCGACCAGGATCAGCCGGTCGACCAGATGCGGGAATTGGTAAGCGAATTGCATCGCGACACCGCCGCCGAGCGAATGACCGATGATGGTCACCCGCTCGATGTCCAGCACGCTGAGCAGGTCGCGCATTCCGTTCGCGTAGGCGGCGGTGGAGTAGTCGGCGCGCGGCTTGTCGGACTTACCGTGGCCCAGCAGGTCCGGGGCGATGACGGTGAATCGCTGTGCCAGCTTGGCGTGCACGCCGGTCCAGGTGGTCGAGTTGTCGCCGATGCCATGGATCAGCAGGATCGCCGGACCGGATCCCGCGATCCGGAACGCCCGCTTGTAGCCGTGAATGGTGCGGTACTGCAGCGACGGGGATGTCACTTCCCGCACCGGGCGGAGATTGCGCGTCCGCTCGGTCATGTCGGCAACCTCGTTGTCGGGCCGGGTAGGCGTGTCGGAAGCGGTTACTTCGGGTTGTCGTCGTCGTCGAACTTCTTCTCAGCCTGCTGAGCCAGAAACCGCTCGAACTCGGCGCCAAGCTCATCGCCGCTCGGCAGATCCTCGTCGTTCGTCAGTAAGGATCTGTTCTCCTGAGCGTCAATGAACGCATCGTACTGGCGCTCGAGTGCGGCCACCACTTGAGCGACTTCCGCACTGCCCTGAACCTGTTCGTCGATCTTGGCCCGAATCTCGGTGGCCGCTTCGGTGAGCGCTGTGAGCGGCAACTCCAGCGATCCGGTCTTGGCGACCTGCTCGAGCAGCGCCTGGGCGGCGGCCGGATAGTCGGTCTGGGTCAGGTAATGCGGGACGTGCACCGTGAACCCGACCACCTCGTGGCCGTGCTGTGCCATGCGGTACTCGAGCAGGTTGGAAGCGCTACCGGGAACCTGGATTTCGGAGATCCACGGTTGAAACTCCGCGATCAGGGCTGCGTTGTTGGAGTGTGCGGTCATCGTGACGGGCCGGGTGTGCGGAACGGCCATCGGTACCGTGCCCAGTCCGATGGTCTGTCGCACTCCCAGTGATTCGGCGAGCAGTCGCACCGCGGTGATGAAGCGCTCCCACTTGAGGTCTGGCTCCATGCCGGCCAACAGCAGAAACGGCGTGCCGACGGTGTCGCGCAGCGCGTAGAGGCTCAGCTCCGGGTCGTCGTACTGGGTGAAGTGATCGGTCTTGAACGTCATCAGCGGCCGGCGTGAGCGGTAGTCCAGCAGTTCGTCGATGGCGAACGACGCGACCAGTTCGGTGTCCAGCGCCGCCCTGAGGTGACGCGATGCCAGGCGAATCGCGTGACCGGCATCGGAGAAGCCTTCCAAGGCGTGTACCAACACCGGACCGCGGCCGTCGGACGTGGACAACACAGGCGCCGGAAACTCCAGCTCGTACATGCCTGGTTGTCCTGGCTGGTATTCCTGTGCCTCTTCGGGGTCGTAGTGATCGGACATTGGTGCTGCCTCCTCTCCGATTCTCGTAACGCCTCTCTAGGGTGCCCTGTCGAGTGTCGCTCAATCGATCGGGCTCTCCATTATCGACGACTCGAGCCCTTTTGCCGCACTTCGTATCAACCCACCGGGCAGACTTTCTATTCGCTTGTCGCAGCATCCGGTCGGGCATGATGGGTCTCGATGCGCGCCGTGACGGGAATTCTGTGCCTGCCCGTGAGCGTGGCGGTGTTAGTTACGTCATGCGCCGGGGCGGTCCATCATGCGTCCGTGGCCAGCTCGTCCGCGCCCGGGCCCGGCAGCTCGGTGCAGCGGCTCAGCGAGCCGGAGAACGCGGGGCTGGATTCCCGGGTCGGCGCGATATTCCGCGGTACTTCCCGCGAGGGCGGAAATCTGCACGTCTGCACCGGGTCGGTGGTCCACTCGAGGGCCGGTGACCTCGTGCTGACGGCTGCGCACTGTCTGCTCGGGGAGATCGACGCCACCTTTGTCCCCGGATTCGCAGGGGAGGCGACGACCAACGACACCTTCACCGTCGATGAGGTCTACTTCGACTCCCGCTGGATCACCAGCCGCGATCCGCGCGCGGATTATGCGATAGCCAAGGTCAGCGGCACCGGATCGGTTGAAGGTCGGGCCGGCGCTGCCTTGTCGCTGGGGACCGCGCCGACGGCAGGCAGCCGGGTCAGTGTCACCGGTTACCCCGCCGGGGTCGGCGGCCGGCCCGTCGCCTGTCAGGGCACCACCAGCCTCACCGATGAAGGGTTCCCGTCATTGCCGTGCAAGGGCCTCGTCGACGGAACCAGTGGTGCACCATGGGTGAGCGGGGCGACGGTCGTAGGGGTGGTCGGTGGGTTCGAAGGCGGCGGTTGCACCGAAAACATCTCGTACTCAGCGCCTTTCGATGAGCGCACCGCGCAGCTGTTGGCCCGCGCGCAAGCCGGCGGTCCCGGCGACAGCCCGCCGGCCGACTACGACGACACCTGTTGAGATCAGTGCGAATTGGCGGCGACCCGCTGCGCCCGGCTTCGCCGCGCTTGCGATCGCCGCTGTGCGAATTGGCGGCGACCCGCTGCGCCCAGCCGCGCTTGCGATCGCCGCTGTCGACATTGGCGGCGACCCGCGGCGCCCGGCTTCGCCGCGCTTGCGATCGCCTAGCGCCGGAACTGGTGCAGCGCCCGCATCTTGTTGGTCACGTCCAGCGCCGCGACCTTGTAGGCCTCGGAGAACGTCGGGTAGTTGAATACCGCATCGACCAGATAGTCGACGGTGCCTCCGCACCCCATGACGGCCTGCCCGATGTGCACCATCTCGGTGGCGCTGGTGCCGAAGATGTGGGCGCCCAGGAGGGTGCGGTCAGTGGTGGAGACCAGCAGCTTGAGCATGCCGTAGGAGTCACCGGCGATCTGGCCGCGGGCCAGTTCGCGATAGCGGCACACGCCGACCTCGTACGGGACCGAGTCCTTGGTCAGCTCCACCTCGGTCTTGCCCACATAGGACACCTCGGGGATCGAATAGATCCCGATGGGCTGCAGTTCGGTGATGCCCTCGGTCGGCTCCCCGAAGGCGTAGTAGGCGGCCAGCCGGCCCTGGTCCATCGAGGTCGCGGCCAGCGCCGGGAACCCGATGACGTCGCCGACGGCGTAAATGTGTTCCACCTTGGTCCGGAATTGGTCGTCGACGAAAATCCTTCCGCGATGGTCTGCTTCGAGACCGGCGTTCTCGAGCCCCAGGTGCTCGGTCTGGCCTTCGCGGCCCGCTGAATACATCACCGTCTCCGCGGGGATCTGCTTGCCGCTGCCCAGGGTCGTGACGGTTCCCGACGAGCCGACGTCGACGGCCGTGACTTCCTCGCCGAACCGGAAGGTCACCGCGAGGTCGCGCAGGTGGAATTTCAGCGCCTCGACAATCTCCGGGTCACAGAAGTCGAGCATGGTGTCCCGCTTCTCCACGACGGTGACCTTGGTGCCCAACGCCGCGAACATCGACGCGTACTCGATGCCGATCACGCCCGCTCCGACGACGACCATCGACGCCGGCAACGAGCGCAGGTCGAGAATCCCGTCGGAGTCCAGCACCCGGTTCTCGTCGAACTCGACCCCGGACGGCCGCGCCGGCTTGGTACCGGTGGCGATGACGATGTAGTCGCCGCTGACGGTCACCCGCTCACCCTGGGCGTCTTCCTCCACCAGCACGGTGTGCGGGTCGATGAAACGGCCGTGCCCGAGCACCAGGTCGATCCGGTTTCTCATCAGCTGGGAGCGCACCACGTCGACCTGCTTGCTGATCACGTGCTGGGTCCGGGCCAGCAGGTCGGCGGGAGTAATTTTGTCTTTGACCCGGTAGCTGGCGCCGTAGAGTTCGCGCTGGCTCATCCCGGTCAGGTAGACGACCGCTTCGCGCAGGGTTTTCGACGGGATCGTGCCCGTGTTGACGCAGACGCCGCCGACCATCCGGCCACGCTCGACGATGGCGACCGACTTGCCCAGCTTGGCCGCCGCGATCGCGGCCTTCTGGCCGCCGGGCCCGGATCCGATAACGACCAGGTCGTACTCGCGCATCGAAGTCATGTGTAGACGATAAAGCCCACAGTCGCGACTTTCTCCACAAGCGGGCGGCTGAATCACGTTGCGCGAGCACGAAGTGACGGTGCGGGTCGTCACCGTGGACGCCATGACGACGTATGAAGCTGGCTATGCACTGAACCGCCCCGCCACGTTGATCGCCGCGTTGCCGGCCATTCTCGGCTTTGTGCCGGAGAAATCGCTGGTGCTGGTGACTCTTGAGGACGGCGCCCTCGGGGCGGTGCTGCGGGCCGACCTGTCCGACGACCTCGCCGACCGGGTGGACGAGTTGGCCAAGGTCGCAGCCGCGGCCGATCCGCAGGCGGCGATCATGGTGATCGTCGATGCCGAGGGTGCGCACTGTCCGGGGTGCGACGAAGAGCACCGGCAGCTGTGCGACGCGCTCACCGACGCCCTGGCGGAGTACGGCGTCGAGCGCTATGCGGCGCATGTGGTGGACCGGATCGTCGCGGGCGGGCGTTGGCATTGCGTCGACGGCTGCGGTGCGGGCGGCGAGATCGACGACCCGTCGGCGTCGCCGCTCGCGGCGGCCGCGGTCGTCGAGGGCCGCCCCCTCTACCCGCGGCGCGCGGACCTGCAGGCGGTGATCGCACTGGATCCCCGGCGCAGCGCCGCGGTGGCCGGCGCGGTCGAGCAGGCGGCACGCGCGCGCGAGATCGTCCACCGCAACGATCCCACCACCTGTTCGCGCCGCGATGTGGAGAACGCGATCGCGGCCGCTGCGCGGGTCAACGACGGGGATTCACTGTCGGACGCTGATGTGGCCGAAGTGGGCTGCGCGCTGACCGACGTCCAGGTACGCGACACGCTGTACGCGCTCGCCGTGGGTGAGGACGCCGACGCGGCCGAGTCGTTGTGGGCGTTGCTGTCGCGGCTGCTGCCGCAGCCGTGGCGGGTGGAGGCGCTGGTGTTACTGGCCTTCAGCGCCTACGCGCGCGGCGACGGGCCGCTGGCGGGGCTGTCGCTGGACGCGGCGCTGCGCTGCGACCCGTCGCACCGGATGGCCGGCATGCTGGACCAGGCACTGCAATCAGGTTTACGGCCCAACGACATTCGAAGACTGGGCGGCACGGGTTACCGACTGGCCGAGCAACTCGGGGTGCGGTTGCCGCCGCGCCAGTCCTTCGGTCAACGAGCGGGCTGAGCGGATCGGTGGCTCAGACCTTCTCGACCTTGACGGCGTGCGCCATCTCGTGTGGCAGGGTGACGTTCTCGTGACCGGGGATGAGGATGGTGACCCCGCCGCTCTGGCTGTTCTCGACGGTGACGCGCGCATTGGGCACTACGCCGGCGTCCTTGAGCCGGGCGATCAGGTCGATGTCACCTTGCACATGTTCGGTGAGCTGGCGGACCACAACGGCGACCGGCGATCCGGGGGGCAACTCGGTCAACCGGACCAAGTTGGCTTCGTCGGCGCCGGAGTCGGGGCCGACGCCGAGGTCCAGCAGACCGGGGATCGGGTTTCCGAACGGCGACGTCGTCGGATTGTTGAGCACCTTGACCAGGCGGCGCTCGACATCCTCGCTCATCACGTGCTCCCACCGACATGCCTCGGCGTGCACTTCCTCCCACGGCAACCCGATGACGTCGACGAGAAGACGCTCCGCGAGCCGGTGCTTGCGCATGACGGAGATGGCCAGCGCCCGCCCCTTGTCGGTGAGTTCAAGATGCCGGTCTCCCGCAACACGGAGCAGGCCGTCGCGTTCCATCCGGGACACGGTCTGGCTGACAGTGGGTCCACTCTGCTCGAGCCGTTCGGCAATGCGCGCACGCAGCGGCGTCACGCCCTCTTCTTCGAGGTCGTAGATCGTCCGCAGGTACATCTCGGTGGTATCAACCAGGTCGTTCATTCAGCATCCTCCGTTGCCGCCGAGTCTACTTCGCCAGCCGCGCGAGTGGTTCGTCCAAAACGCCCCACCGCAGCAGTATGCCCGCCGCGCTTGCGCGGCGGGCACACCGTCTCCTACCAAGCTTGCCAAATTGGCTTGGGCTACACCTCAGCTGGCGTAAGACCGCAGTCGGTCGGCCCGCTCGCCGTGGCGCAACTTGCACATCACGTCGCGCTCGATCTGGCGAACCCGCTCACGGGACAGGCCGAACAGCTTGCCGATCTGATCCAGGGTGCGCGGCTGGCCGTCGTCCAGACCGAAACGCAGCCGGATCACCTGGTGTTCGCGTTCGTCGAGCGTGGCCAGGACGCTGCGGATGTCGGTGTGCAGAAGTTCGGCGATCACCGCGTTCTCGGCCGACATGGCTTCGGCGTCTTCGATGAAGTCGCCCAAGGGTGCTTCTTCTTCGGAGCCGACCGGCATGTCCAGGCTCACCGGGTCGCGACTGTGCTCCAGCAGATCGTTGATTTTCTCGATCGGGATGCCGGACTCGGCCGCCAGTTCCTCGTCGGTGGCTTCGCGGCCCAGGTTCTGGTGCATCTCGCGCTTGATCCGTGCCAGCTTGTTGACCTGCTCCACCAGATGGACGGGCAGCCGGATGGTGCGGCTCTGGTCGGCCATGCCGCGGGTGATCGCTTGCCGGATCCACCACGTGGCGTACGTGGAGAACTTGAATCCCTTTGCGTAGTCGAACTTTTCCATCGCCCGGATGAGACCCAGGTTGCCCTCCTGGATCAGGTCCAGCAGCGGCATCCCGCGTCCGGTGTAGCGCTTGGCCAGCGACACCACCAGTCGCAGGTTCGCTTCGAGGAGGTGACGACGCGCGGCCTGACCATCGCGAACCACTGCGGCGAGATCACGTTTCCGGTTCTCGCCGAGGCGCTTCCGGGTTTCCAGCAGGTGCTCGGCGTACAGCCCGGCCTCGATGCGCTTGGCCAACTCGACCTCGTCGGCGGCGTTGAGCAACGCCGTCTTCCCGATGCCGTTCAGATACACGCGCACCAAGTCTGCAGCTGGGCTTTGAGCATCCAGATCGCCGTCGAACCGGCTTGTGGTGGCCCGTGTAGTGAGTTCGGCCATTGCGCCCTCCCGATTGGCTTGTCTTGTCATGTGGTTAACGAGAAGCCCGCCGGATGAGTTCCCACCCGCTCGTCATCTCACACCCCGTGACGTGCACAAATACGGCGGTGACCTGAGAATGTCCTGAGAAGTGGCGCGATTGGACGGTTAGTCGGAACCGTCCGCGTCGATTGTCTGCGGATCAGGCCGCGGCGCGAAGTGCGGTCGCGGCTCCAGCGCCGGACGTTCGGCCGTCGGGAATAACGGGGTGCGTTGCCGGGCATGGTCGAAGCGTCGTGGCTCGTCGGCGCTGCGCGGCGGTCGGTCGTTGGCGATCAGCACGGCGATCCACGGCAGCGGTATGGAGGCCGCCACGATCAGCAGCGACACCAGGCCGTTGTGCCAAGCGCCGTAGGCGAGTGCGGCCAGCAGCAGAGCCGGAATTCGAAAAGCCATGATGGTCAAGTACTTACGCACGCGAGCGCGGTGCTGCACCTCGTAGGAAGGTGCGGCGGCAGTGATCAGTACCGGCCGGCCCTCGTGGTCGAAGCCGTCGAACTGCGGGCCCCGCTTCATACCTCCACTGTTGCACATCCAGCCGATTCCGGTTTCCCCGGTGTCTGTCGGCAGGTCAGGAGGCAGAATATGAGGGATGGACACCCAGACGATCGAGCGCACCGATACCCGCGAACGCACCGACGACGGGACCGGTAGCGACACGCCGAAGTTCTTCCACTACGTCAAGAAGGACAAGATCGCCGAGAGCGCGGTCATGGGCAATCACGTTGTCGCCTTGTGCGGTGAGGTATTTCCCGTGACCCGCGCCGCCAAGCCGGGCTCGCCGGTGTGTCCGGACTGCAAGCAGATCTACGAACGACTGAAGAAGGGCTGACTCACGCCTTCGGTTCCACCGGGTCGGGCGTATCCAGTGCGGCGGTGTCCGGCTGCGGTGGCGCCGGGTCGTCCGAGCCCGATAGGGCGGCGGTGCGACGGACCACCCAGTTGCGCAGCCGGTGAGCGTGTGTGGCCGGTGCCGGCCACTCCTCCTGGATCGCGGCATTGAGCTCGGCGCCGATCATTATCGAGAAGCCGCCGAAGAACGCGAACAACAGAAAGGCGATCGGTGTGGCGAGCGCACCGTAGGTGTAGCCGGTGCTGCCGATCCACCGGAGGTAGAAGCGCAAACCGAGAGTGGCGACCAGGAACACCACCGAGGCCAGCACGGTGCCCGGTATCAATCGGTGGGTCGGCAGCGGTACCGGCAGCGCGACCCGATACAGCACGGTCACTCCCGCCATCAAACCCAGGATCAACGCCGGGTAATAGCCGTAGTGCAGCAGATTCTGCAGACCCACCGGGATGTGCTCGCTCACCTTGCGCGGGCCCACGACCGCGACCGGCGCGGTGATCACCACAAACGCCAGCATCATGATGTACAGAAACAGGGCGAAGAAGCGCTGCCGCACCGGATGGCGCAGGGGCGTCTGATCGTGGGCCTCGACCACCGCGTCGACGAACGACGAGATGGCCGACGAGCCCGCCCACAGAGAGATCAGAAAGCCGAGCGACGCCACCTCACCGCCGGCAGTGGTGGTGATGTCGCGAATCGAGGGCTCGATGATCTCGTTCACCACGTTGGGAGAGAAGAAGTTTCGTGCAGTGGACAGCGTGCTCTTGATAATGGAGGACAGCGTGTCCTCGCCGAACAGCGGCGCCACCCAGGCTAACGACCCCAAGATGCCCAATAGCAACGGAGGCGTCGAGAGACAGGTCCAAAAACCGGCTTCCGCGGATTCGGAAAAAATCGAATCGTCCCACGCCTTGGACAGTGTCCTACGGCTGATTTGCCAGACGTGGTGGCGGAACGGTTTTCGGACCTGGTCGCTCATACCCGTCCAGCATTGCCCATCAGACCTCGCACGCGCGACATTGGGTCGGCGAGTTCTGCGGCAATTACTGGCCGCTGACCTCCAGCACTGCCGCCAGCTCGGCGAGCTTGGCTTCGTGCTTGTTGGCGTGGTGCTGGCAGAAGAGGAGCTCAGCGCCCGAAGGCAGCTTGGCGCGGACCCGGGCGGCGGCACCGCAGCGATCGCAGCGGTCCGCTCGAGTGAGCTCGGGACTGGTCAGAGTTGCGTTCATGGCTCCTCCGTTCTGGCGGTAATTTCACTCTGTCAGACGTTCGGAGTTTTCGCCTTGTTCCCCGACCGTTATGAGGTGTGTCGTTTCTCACGAATATTTGCCCACAAATGGGGGTCCATAATCACCGTGTCGGAAATTGGTCTTGTACTGGTGCGTTTGTGCTCTGAGCAGGAATGGAGGGCGGCCCGGGACCGTGGCTGGATCGCTCCCGAGCCCGCCGGACCGGACGCAGAGCCGTTCGTCCACTTGTCGACCATCGAGCAGGTGCATCTGCCGGCCAATCGGCTCTACCGCGGCCGCCGCGACATGATCCTGTTGTACATCGACGAGTCGGCCATCGACGCGCCTCTGCGGTGGGAGCCGGGAGTTCCGACTGACCCGCAGTCCATGCTTTTTCCGCATCTGTACGGTCGGCTGCCGGTGGGCGCGGTCATCCGGTCGGCGCCGTACCCGCCGGCCGCTGACGGCAGCTTCCCCGCCGTCAGCGCGGGTCAGGAACCGACGTAGGCATCCGCCTCGATCTCGACCAACAGCTCGGGGGCTATCAGCGCCGACACCTCGACCATAGTCGCGGCGGGGCGGATCGCCCCGAAAACCTCGGCATGCGCGTCACCGACTTCACGCCAATGGGAGATGTCGGTGACGAAGATGCGGGTCCGAACGACGTCGGCGAGTGTGGCGCCGGCCTGCTTCAGGGCGGTCTCGATGCGGCTCAACGCATCTCGGGTCTGAGTGGCGAGGTCGTCACCGCGGCCGGTGGTGCCGGCCACCGCGACCAGCGGGCCGACGCGTACGGCTCGGGAATAGCCGACGATCGATTCGTAGGGGGAGTCTGACGCGATGTTCTGGCGGCTCGCTGGCATGGCCGTCACGGTACGACCGGCTGACAGCTTTACCCGCAGGGCATCTGCTGGTAGCTGTGCAGGGGTGCGCCGCAACACCGCTTTGGCGTGGATTCTGGTTGCTCTGGCGGCCTCCGGTTGCCTTGGCGCCAGGCACGCTTCCGCTCCGTCGATCAACGACGAAGTCCGGGTGGGCGAGTTGGCGTTCACCGTGACGTCGATCAACCTCGGGGTCCCGGCGACCGGCCACCGAACGGTTCAGGGCGTCTTCCACGTCGTCAACCTGATGGTCCAGAACAAGGGGGACCGGCCGCGATCTGTTTTCTGCCAGGACCAGACGCTCAGGGATCCCGCGGGAAAGAGATACACGAACGTCGCGAACATCGAGTCGCCCGGCGACCTCGTCCGGATCGATCCGGGCGCCAAGGTACTCGTCAAGTGTGCATTCGACGTGCCGAGCGGAACGCTGCCCGCCGCCATCGAATTGCGCGACTCGCCCTACTCGCGGGGTGTGACGGTGCGGTTGTTGGGCGGAGGTTGAGGCTAGTCCAGGTAGTCGCGCACTAGGGAACGGTTAGCGCTGTACGTGACCAGCAGGGATGCAGGTGTAAGCGTAGCCGTGTAGGCGCAAATATCTTGGATTGAAGGGGACTTCCGGGAAAGGATTCGGATGTCGACCCGGCCCGATAACCCCGCAACCTCTTGGCGCGACCGGTGAGCGCCGCGACGGCCTTCGCCGAGATAGTTGCCTCCTTCAGCAAGCAGCTTGGTTGCGAGATGCCGACCCACACCAGCGGCCAGTGTCAGCGCCTGGCGCGCTGGCGCATCGACTTGCACGGCTGCGAGCAGGTCAACATGTGCAGTCACCACAAGGCCGCATGGGTTCGACGAGAACAGGCCCGCGCGCTACAGAGCGAAAACGGCCTGCCGCGGTGCGCCCACTGCGGCCACGCATTCCCCAGCTTCAACGACGCCGTGAGGATCACCGCAATATGAGCGCCGTACTGAGATTGGTGCCGAACGCCGGAGCCGGCGACGACGATGGCGGGTTGACCGCATTGGAGCAGTGGGAGTTGTACATGCGCGGGGCCGGGCGTTCCAATCGGACCATTTCTGAGACGATCGGTGTGTTGCGGCGCTTGGAGAAGTTCGCCGGCGCGCGCGTCGAATGTGTGAGGCCGCTGGATATCGCACGGTTCCTCGGTCGCAAACGCCTCAAGCAGAACAGCCGCGCCGCCTACTACGGCTACATTCACGCGTTCTACCGGTGGTGGGGTGAAAATGGTGGCGTCAACGCCGCGGCGAATTTGCCACGGCCGAAGGCGCCGAAGGGCGTTCCCCGGCCCATCACCGATGAGCAGCTGCGCAATCTGCTGGATCTGCGCATGCACCGCCGGACCCGGGTGATGATCTTGCTCGCGGCGTTCGCCGGCCTGCGGGTGCACGAGATCGCGAAGATTCGGGGGGAGGATGTCGACCCGATGGCCCGTGCGTTGCGAGTCACGGGTAAGGGCAACGTGACCGCAGAGCTCCCCTTACATCCTCTGCTCGTGGAGGCTGCGCGCGGCATGCCTCGGCGTGGCTGGTGGTTTCCAGGGAATTCGCGGCGGGCCGGGCAGCCGATCCTGTCCCGAAGCGTTGCTGACCTCATTGGGGACGCCATGGACCGGGCCGGCATCCCGGGCGGCACGGCCCACCGTCTACGTCACTGGTACGGGACGAAATTGGTCAACAGCGGCACCGATCTGCGCACCACGCAGACGTTGATGCGGCACGCCCAGCTCAACACCACTGCGATCTACGTCCAGGTGGCCAACCCCAAGCATGCGGAGGCGATTAACCGGCTTGGGGTGACTGGCGATGAAAATGAGTAACCACCGAGCGTCGCGCCCGGCGGTCAAATCCTCGACACCATGTAGGTGTAGTTGTACATCAGCATGCGCTCGGTGCTGCGTTCCCGATCCAACTCGTCTCCGATGTCGAGCCTCAGGATCTCTTCGTCGTCAGCCAAAGTGGCCTCAGCCTGCTTCAGGGCCGCGTGATAGAGGGCGGTGCCGTCGATATATTCATGGTTCGGCCACCTGATGCTGCCGTGCCGCTTGTCGGGTTCGAGGGGCGTCATGGAGTTGATACAACCACCGCTGGCCGACACACGACCCCCGGCGGGGCCTCAGCCACGGTTTGGCAGTCCAGTTTCCTAACGTCAGCGCGTGTACGACGCCAGCTGTGCCGCGGCAACGGTGTTCGCCATGGAGTTTTCGCTCCAATTGGCCGCGTTGAACGTGTTGTTGTTGGTGATATTGACGTTCTTGCTGTTGTCGGTGTTACCGCCCTGGTGCACGGGGTCGGGCAGCCCGGCCGGACGCCCGTCGATGCCCTGCCCCTGGCCGACGACCTGTTCTGGGGTGGGACCGCCGCCGCCGTCCTCGCCCCCCTTGCCGGCGACGTTGGGCAATGCCAAGGACGCGCCCGCAAGGCCGCCCGCGATCTTAGTTACCCAGTTGTTCGTCGCGAGGTCCGAGCCCGCAGGTAGGAGCGTCTCCGCGAGGCCCTGCACGCCGATGCCCGCGGCCTGACTGCCGAACTGAATACCGCGGTTGACGAGCTGAATCATCGCCTGGGCGGCCGCCGCGCCCGCCTGGCCACCGAAGGGTGCACCGGCCATGCCCGCCGCGCCGATCCCGGCCTGAATCGCGGCCATTGCCATCCCGCCAATGCCTGCGCCGCCTGAGCCCTTGCCCTGCGGTGCTGCGACGCCGCCGATGCGGGTGGGGTTGGCCGTGTAGGGCAGCTGAGGCAATCCGGGGCCGGGTGCGCCGGGCTGGGGGCCGCTGGGGGCCCGTGGCACACCGCCTCCCGGGCCGAAGCCGCTGGGACTAACGGAAGGCGCGCCCGGCGGTATGTAGTCCCCAGTTGCATTGCCGGAGGCGTCCAGCCCCGTCTTCGACCCGTCGGCGTTGGTCCGCCACTGTGTTGCCGTGCCGGGGCCTACCGCGCCGCCGCGGCCGCCGCCGCCCGCCGGTCCCCGCGCAGCCGGCCCTGTACTGGCCGGACCTGATGAAGGTCCGGGCATCGACAAACCGGGTATCGACAAACCGGGCCCTCCCGAAGGGGACGCGCCGCCGGGCCGGAAGTAGTGCGACGTGAGCGCGGGGTCATCAGCCCCGGTACCGCCGATGCCGCGGTTGGCGGCCGCAGCATCGCTACCCCAGTTGAACGGTGTCCCGCCGGGCAGCGTGGCCTGCATATGCCCGCCGTTGAACCCGACGCGGAAGTCTCCGGGGCCGCCCATCCCGGGGATGAACCCATGCTGAGTCAACCACTGGGCCGCGTTCCCTGTTGCCATCGAGCGCCCTGCAGTCGGACGGCCATCCAGGATGTTGACGAGATCCTCTACGGCGCTTGAGCAGTCACCGAGGCCCCTGGACAGGTCGCCGCTGGCGTCGTACCGCCCCGCTGGGACGCTGGCCAGCAGCGCGGCATCGCCCGGGTATGCCCCGCCGCCTCGGCTGGCGGGGTAGTACAACGCCGCGCCCGGCGCCCCCTGACCGCCCTGGCCTAGTGAGGCGAACGGAGTGAGCTGATACTGCGAGCCGAAAGCGCCCGAGGCGGCCATTGCGCCCATGAGCCCGGATCCAGCCTCACCGGGCTTGTAGCCGGAAACGAGCTGGGACGCGGCCAGCCTTCCTAGTAGTGGGGCTGCGGCGAGGTTGGCGATGAACTTCGTGATGTTTTCCGCGATGCCCGCCAGACCCTTGCTGATACCGAAGTCCTGATCGAGCGCGGCGCCGATGTCACCCAGCTCGGACAGCCACGACTTGAATTGCTTGCCCTGCTTTCCGAAAATCTCGGCCCGAGCCTCGTACAGCCGTAGCTCGGACTGCTGCTGGTCGCGCAGCGCCTCCACGACGTCGTTGCGGGCGTCGAGGACGTCCTGCTCCGTGGCGTTCGCGTCGTGCTCGAGCTGCGCCAACCGGGCGCGCTTCTCGGCCAGCTTGTGCCGGGCGTCGAGGAAGGACGACTCGGCGCCGTACAGCGACGACGACATCGGCAGGTTCTCGAAGCCCGGCGGCAAGGTGGTGTCGTACGGCACCACGGGCGCTTTCGGCAGATGCGGCTTGCCGTCGCCGGCCGCGCCGGACGGCGGCAGGATCGGCCCGCCGGCAGGCCCGGGGCCGCCGTCGCCCGCTACAGACTTGGGTATGCGCGGGTCATACGGGCCCGGTGCCGTCGGACCGAACGGCGTGCCATCGGCCTTGAGTGGCCGCCCCTGCGAGTCGAAGAACGGCACCGACGACGGCGCGCGGTACAGCGGCTCCAATTCCTTCGGGATCGGCCCCCGGCCTTCGAGCCACTGCTGGTAGCCCTGCGGCATCTGGTGGTGCTGATCGAAGTACTTCTTGCCGGCGTCGAGCTTGGCCTGACGGTCGCCAGCGCCGGGGCCGATACTGCCGGGTGCTTCGCTGCCCTTCAGTAGCGGCAACAGGGCGATCAGCTCGGCCGGTAGCGCGATCGCGGACAGCGCGGCACTGATGGCCGTCGCGCCGGCAGTGGCGCTGGCGGGCAGTGAGACACCCAGTAGCGTGTTGATCGTCTGCAGGCTGGTAATGAGCGCCGAGACGCCCTCGATTGTCTTCCAGGCCGCGTACGAGCCGGCCACGACGTAGATCAGCTCTTTATGCTCGGCCAGCGCGCGGGCGATGGCGCCCAGCACCTTGACGACCTCGCCCGCAACCTCGGCCGAATTCTTGAAGAAATCGTGAATCTCGCGCTGGTGGGCCGTCACCCACGCGCTCATCTCGTCGAGCCGCTGCCGAAGCGTTTTGAGCACTTCGACGAGGGTGTTGCCCTGGTCGGTGGGCTTGCCGAACAGCGCGCCGAGGAAATTAGCGCCACCGCGGGCGATCGACGTCTGCACGTTCTGGATTGCGCCCTGGATCGTGTCGCCGGAGGCTTTGGCGAACCCGCCGGCATGCTGCTCGATCGCTTTCAGCAGGTCCTCGAGCCCAACCTTGTTCTCGCGGAGCATTTTCGCCAGCTCGGCCCCGCTGAGATGCATCGTCTCTTGCAGCCATGGCACGACGGGGATGTTGCGGAGCTGATTGGTGACTTCCTCCATGGACAGTTTGCCCTGGTTGGCCACCTGCAGGAATGCGTCGCCGATTTCGTCGATTCCGGCGCCCGCGAAGCCCGCCGCGTCGGCCACGTCGGTCATGAACCGCTTGAGGTCGCCCGTATTCGACGCCAAAGCCCTTGTGGCGACGGAGAATGCCTTATCGAGAGCAAATGGGGTGTCAAGCACCACCTTATTGACGGTGTCCATCACCCGCTGGACGTCGATGCCCGCCTTGCCGGTGGCCTGCAGCGTCCGGTTGAGGTTCTGCAGCCGGTTTTTCGCCGCGTCGATGGCCTCGTAACGCTGGAAGCCCTTGAACAGCGTGTATCCCGCCGCCCCGATCAGCCCGCCCGCGGCCGTGGTGAACGCCATGCCCAGCGCGCGGCCCGCCAAGGCACCGGATTTCGCCGCCGCGCCCTCGTAACCGGACATAGTAGAGGCGAATCCGCTGATTCCGGGCAGGGATCGGACCATCTCGGCGCCGAATCCGGTGCCGAAGTTCCGGCCGGCGAGGCGACCATGGGCGGTGAACTGGGTCGCGAGCTGGCCGCCGACGCGGTTGAACGCCTCGGCGCTGCTTTGGACCTGGGCCGCGAACGCCGCGCCTGCGCGGGTGCCGGCGGAGGCGAACTGCTGCACCAGCTTGTCGGCCTCGGTGCGCGATGACCGTTCATCGAGGCGGGCGACGATATCTGTGTGTAGTGCCATTACGCATCGCCTCGAAACGTATCGCGGCACAACAACTCTGGACAATCAAATGCGTTGCTGCACAACGGATTCCGCGGGGCGGGCCAGCAAACTTTTCGCCCCGTGTGTGAAAAAGTCGCGACGTCCGTCGCGCGACTCGACACCCCCCCGGTCTGATAATTTCGGCTGGGGGGGTTGCGTTGTGGGACAACGCTTTTCACGTTCACAT
Source organism: Mycobacterium gordonae (assembly GCF_002101675.1). Taxonomy (GTDB): domain Bacteria; phylum Actinomycetota; class Actinomycetes; order Mycobacteriales; family Mycobacteriaceae; genus Mycobacterium; species Mycobacterium gordonae. Next base: position 69,702 of record NZ_LQOY01000022.1, read on the forward strand.
CGTCAACCAATGCTGTTGCGCCACAGTACATTACGTGGCTTCATCGAGTTGAGTCGTCACCGCGTCGATGAGGTCGGGCTTGCTCATAGCATGAGCCTCGGCTCGCTCGATCCCGATAGCCTCGGCATAGTCCACCCAGGCGGCCTTCGGTGCAGCCTGCTTGGGTGGCAATGGGGCGGCGCCGGTAGGTGCTGCGGGCCCAGGTGCTGCTGCGGGCTCAGGCTCCGGCGCGAACACGTCCGCCCGCTCACCGCGGGCCAGCTCGTCCTCGGACAGCTCGAACCGCTGCCCGAACAGAGCGCGTCGTCTGCGTCCGTCGCCGTCGCGGTAGTTCCACAGCGCGACACCCAGCGTGCGCGTGGGCATCAGTGGAACCACGCATCGGCGGCGGCCGGGGCGTCCGCGTCCTCGCGGGAGACGCCGTGGCCCAGTTCGTGGATCGGCACGGCCGTCTCGTCGGGCACCGAGGCCAGCACCTCGGCCATGGCCGGGTCCGCCTCGATCAGCGTCACCCAGTGCCCGCGGCGAGCGGGGGTGATCTTGCCCCGACTGATGGCGTCGTCCACCGAAGCCTCCACCTTGGCCTTGGCCGCCGCGGCAACGATGCGACGCCCCTCCTGGGCGTCACGGCGCAGGGCGGTAATGGTGTCGGCGTCTATCAGCTCGAGCCCCACGCGGCGGGCTGCTGCGGCCACGGCTGACGGCTGTGCCGTTTCTGCAGTTGATGCCGTGACCGCGTCCCTGACCGTGGCCAGGGTGGTGTCGATGTCGGTGGTATCGGTGGGCAGACCGAGCGCATCAAGCAGCGCGGCGGCCTGCTCGTCGTCAAACATCAGTGCCATGGGGTGTTCCTCCTTAACCGGCGAGCCCGGTGAGTTTCTTTGCGGCGAAAGGACGATCGACTGCGAAGGCCGGCACCACGTACGCCTGAACCCACCAGGAGCGGGTGGCCTTGTCTTCCCAGATGTCAACGGTCAGCGGCCACTCGAAGCCCACGGTTCCGACCATGCCGCGCTCAACAGCCCAGGCGGTTCCGGCTGTGACGCGCGGGTTGGCGAACATGCTCTCGATGCCAGCGCTCTTGAGCATCGCGTCGAGCTTGTCGCCGTAGGCGACGCGCAGGCTGTGTGCTTCGTTAGGGTGCACTACCAGCAAGTTGTGCTTGACGCCCAGCTCTTGCAGATCGCTGGCCAGCTGGGCGGCCGAGAGGTCAGCGGTGGGCAGGTCGGCTGATGCGGTGAGTGTGTCGAGCGGGCCGATGGTGACCAACGTCGACCAGTCATTGCCCGGCACCACGTTGGCACCGGTGACGGCCGCGGTCAGTTCCGCCATGGCCAGCACATCGAGCTTGCGACTGATGGTGTTGGCCAGCTGCGTGGTCTGCTGATCGAGGTAGGACACGTTGTTGCGCGTGATTTCCTCGATGCCGACCTGAAACTTGCCCCCGTAGTCGGCGACCAGTGCCAGCTTGGGATCGGGGTCGACGCCCTCAACGATGCGGTATTCGCTGCGGGGTGCCCGCTTCTCGACGTCGGAGGTAAAGAAGTCACTGGCCTGGATCACGTTGTACAACATCCCGCCGCCGGTGACCTGAGAACCGAACGTGCGGAAGAATTTTGGGAGAAGAATAGTTTCATCCGCGAGCTTGGCAATGCGCGCCCTGATGTAGGGCGGTTGCTTGAGCGCGATGTCGACGGTGAGCCGGCGGCCGGACAGCTCGGGGATCAGTGCGTTGGGCATGTGCGGGTCCTGTTCTAGTAGAGGCTGATCTCAGCGTCGGCGCCCGAGGCGGCGCCGGTCATGGCGTAGCCGACTGCCACACCCGCATCGAGGGTGACGGCCTTGCCGGCGCTGCCCACCTCGACTTCGGCCCCGGCGGCGATGATCCCGGCGGTTGTCACCTTGACCACGCGGGAGTTGCCGCGGGCGATGGTCACCAGCTCGCCGCTGGCGGCATCGTTGGCTGCGACTCCGCAAACCCGGCCGGCGGCCGTGGCGGTGACCACGGAGATGTTGCCGCCGCTGGTGCGGTTGCCGTTGATCTTGACGAAGGTACGGGAGGTAATGCTGCCGCCCGCTTCGCCGGTGATGTCTTGGCCCGGGTTGTAGACGCTGATGTTCTTCAGGGTCGTGCTCATCGAATTCCCTTCGAGGTGAGTTGGGTACGGCGTCGCCGTGCGGCGGCCACTTTCACAGCACAATCTCGGGCACGCGCCGCATAGAGATCCTCGACGTCGGCCAGCGATTTCAACGACGTCACCGCGGGCCCGTGGGCGCCGAGTAACGCGACAGCCAAGATGACCATTGGCCACTCGCGGCCGTCTTGATCCCGAAAGTCGTACGCAGCCTCGATGCTTCGCTGGGGATACGCATACTGCATGATCTCGGCCAGCTTGGCGGGCACGCCCACGAAGTCGGCAAGCAGTGCCTGTCCGTCGGCCGACAGGCGCATGGCGTCGACGTAGCCCACTGCTGGATCTCCCTCGCCCAGCGGCTCGACGTGCCCGAGCTTGAGCGCCGGCCGATGCACGACGCCGGCGTTGAACGCCTCGATCGCACTCACCAGATCCTGTGTGGTGGTGCGCATGATCCCGGTCTTGGCGGGCCACCGACCCAACCGGACCAACTCGATACCGCGCAGGGTTCGCACGTCAGGCACGGTCAACTCCGCTTGGCCGCGCGCCGCTCGGCGCGCTCGACGACCGGCAGCGCAGGGAGCAGAAGCCGGCCGCCGGCACGGTGCGCGGGCAACTTCCCGCGGCGGACAAGATCGCGGACGCCGTTGGGCCCGATGCCAAGGATTGCCGCAGCTTCTCCGGTGTCGAGCAGGTCATAGCGGGCAGTGTGCGCCGAATCCTGCTGACTGCCAACTTCTCTGGCGTCTACGCGGCATGTCGCGGGGTTATCACTGGCGCGGGCAACAGATTTCCGAAGTTGTCTGATGAACTGATCGAGCTGAGCAGTCGGGGTGCGATCGACCAGCAACGCTGCAAGCGCGGCAAGCACATACTGCACATCCGGCACGCTGAGGACCACCCCGTCAACCCGCTCAATCACAGCCGCTCCTGAAGCTTGATCCACAGCCGTGTCACTTCTCGGCCCAGCATCACAGGCCGCAGGTGGCCGAATTGTTGTCTAAGCAAGGTGATTTCGTCGATGATCTCCTGGCGGGTGAAGCCTTCGACATCCATCGCACCACGCAGGGCAGCGCGCTGCAGCTGGTCTCCCTGGACGACCGCAAGCAGCCACTGTGCGCACCGCCAGCGCAGCTGCACAAGGTCGTGTGTGCTAGTCAGCGGCATCGCGCACCGCCTTCGCCGCGGCGGCAAGCTGGCGGGCCAGCTCGTCGGCTTCGTCTGCTGTCGCGGCGTATCGCTGAAAGCCGATGCGGATGAACACCCGTGGCGAGCCGATGTACTGGCGCGCCTCAAAGTCCGCGTCCTTGACGCCGATGACCTTCATGCGTCACCGCCTGGGTTGACCACCCGGCAGAACGCGCACAGCCCGTCGTCGCCGTCCGGTAGCTCACGGACACACTCGGTACATAGCGGCTGCAGCTCCGGCACGCCCTCGCCGAGGTGGCCTGGATCGGGGCTTGCAGTGACTTCGAGAAACGCGAACAAGCTTTCTTCGTCGTCGCGGTTAGTCATGGTGCCTTGGCCTTTCGGTCGGTGATGTCGGCGAGAACGCCCAGGAGTCGCAACGCCTCAGGTGCCGTTAAGTCGCCCGGATGAATCTGCGGCCAGAGCCGGGCGATATCACCCAGGATCGGACGTAGGTCCAGCACGTGAGACACGCTGCCCTCGACGAGGGCCGCTGCCTGCCCACGTCCCGGGAGGGGGTCTTTATAAGACCCCCCTCTCCGGGGGACACGTTGGGCGCGGCGCAGCCGGTGCGTGTCCCGATGTGTCCCGGCGGCATTGGGGACACGTCTGAGCTGGATATTTCCCGACAGCGGGAAGAAGGTTCGCGGACACTCATGTTCCGAACACCTCCTGGTAGGTGTCCCCGTCGACTTCGGGACACATTTCGGTGGTCTTTCGTGCCCTCACGGCTGCCGCGATGATGGAGTTACCGAACTTGTATTCGCGCTGGCGCAGCGCAAGGCGCGCCTTGCGTGCACCCGTATCGATAGGCAGGCGAAGGGTCTTCATCGCCTCGATGCACTGGCCGATTCGCTCGCGTTCAGAGAAGCTGAGCTTCGGCGCGATAGCGACGTGTCGCAGATGTGGATTGACCCGACGGTGCAGATGCATCTCGTCCGGGTGGGCGCTGCCGCGTTGGCGCTCCAAGCACAGTCTCACGCTTGCTTCGCCATCAGGCATTGGTTGCTGGCTCAGCTGCCACACGACATCGACATCATCATTCTTGGCTGAGGAACCCCGGGCACCGGCAGTCCTGTCCTTGCCGCGGTGGTCGAGTCGGACTACGGCACGGCCCCTGGCCTTCAATGGCGACAGGGTGTGTCGGTAGAGAGCGCGGTAGGTGTCGGCGCTGTTTTCCTCGCCTGCTACGACACGCGCAATCGTGTCGATGACGACCAGGTCCGCAGCGTGATACTCGGCCATTTCAGCGATGTCTGCGCCACCGGCCGGCCCGTCCAGTGGTGGCATCGTGGGAAACGACAGGTAGCGCAAGCCACTGAGATCATCTGGCCGATACCCCATGTCGCGCAACCGCTCAACAAGATCGTCGCGGCTGTTCTCGTGGTCCACGTAGAGCACACGAACCGGTGCCTGGCGAGGACTTCCCAGCGCCGAGCGCCCGGCCGCGATCGCGGCCGCGACGTCGAGCATCAGCAACGACTTACCGGCCTTCGCCGGCGAGACCAGCGAATACGACTGCCCCCGTGCAATGAAGTCGGGAACCAACCAGGCGATATCGTCGGGAGCGCCCTCAAACAGTCTGTGCCAGTCCAGAGCTGGATAGCGCTTGTGCGCGGCCATGTTGCTGTTACCTGCAACATGCTGGCTGCCATGAGGGGCGTGACGCAGCCTTAGGCCTTCATCAGCCGGCTCGTCTGGTGGCGGTACGTCGGCATAAGGGTCATCGATTATCACCCCACCGTCGCGATCGATCCACGGAGCATCGGGATACTCACGCCCGTAGGGGATGTCGCCCACGGCTACACCCCCGCCGTGCGGCGATGAACGGCCGACGCCAGATCGCGTCGGCCGATGCGCGCCAGGCCGCGGCAGGTCTTGGTATCAGCCAGCGCCGGCAGGCCCTGCGCGTCGAGGTGATCAATGGCCTCGGCTGCGGCCTCAGCCTGGCGATCGGTGATTTCACCACAACGCCAACAGGGAGCGTGAGGGTCGGCGCGGTGACCGCAATCGAGCAAGGCGCGGCCGCGTCGCCACTGACGCACGGCGCCGGAGACGGTAAGCTCTTGGGTATCTGCTGCTCGAGAATCTGCCGCCCGGTTGCCACCCGGGCGGCGTTCTCGTTGAGGGGGGCTCACTGGCCACCGCCGGCGGCATCCGGCTCGGCAATGCGCTCGGCGACAATGGCCTTACGGCGCCGCCTTGCCTGTGCCGACCTGAGCGCCATCCGCGCGAAGTGGGCTTTACGGAGATGTTCTGCGCGGACGGGATCGCCCTCGGCTGCGGAAAGAAATTTTTCGTCTAAAGCTCTGCGCGCCTTGGCTGTTCGAGCAGATCGGTCCGGCGTACGTGCCCACGAGTCATGGGCTGCGATTTGAGCGCGCAAGGAGCGCTCGGTCGGTGTCATGGTCAACTTCTCATCTCCGGCATGGGAGTTGAGCCACCTGTAGAGGGTGGCGCTGAGAAGCCGGCGCGGAATGCGCTGCTACGGGATACGGAGCCCGCTCGCTGTATTGAACGCTATCAGGAGCGTTGTGCAAGAGCGCGTAACTGAGTGACTGTCAGCGTGTCGGTTCGCTCAGCGAGGCTTTCAAGAACGGGCATGACGCGCTCCCATCGCAGCGTCAGACCCGGCAGCTCAAGGACCCAGCGGTACCCGTCGTCGGTCGGTATCGCTCTGACCGGCGGCCGCGGACTGTAGATGTCGGTACCGCCACTTGCCAAGATTGCATCCGACCGCTGCCGGGCCCTGCGACTTAGCGGCTTCCCCTCAATCCGCCAAGCCGCCATTGAATTGTCAATTCTTCCCGGAAAGGGTTCGGACAGCCATTCGTCGCCCCACTGTTCGTCGACGACGAACTTAACGAACGCGCACACGGTCTTGCCGATGTCATCGACAAGTTTGATTCGCGCGACTGTGGTGGTCACAGTTCGCCCAGATTCAGCCCGCGCGCTTCGCTGGCGGCTCGCTCGGCCGCAGTGGCGCGGGTGTAGCGATCAATCATGTCGCGCGTCGACCACCCGGCGACGGCCATCAGACCGCCCTCGGAGCCGCCAGCGGCCAGCCAGCGCGATGCGGCGGTGTGCCGGAGCAGGTGTGGGTGAAACTTCGCTAGACCGGCCACCTGGGCGCGGTATTTCAGCGCGGCATGCAGGCCGTAGTACGACAGATTTTTGCCACGGTCGCCTAGCCACAACGCGTCACTGTCGGCTAGCCGGTGGGTGCGCCTGGCGCGCAGGTAGCGGTCAATCGCGCGAGCGGTCTGGTCCCCGAATGGCGCGATGCGTCCTTTGCCGCCCTTGCCCCGACGCACGGTCACGATGCCGCGGTTGAGGTCCACATCACCCACGCTGAGCCCGCACACCTCGCCGGCCCTCATGGCCGTCTCGGCCATGAGCCGCACGATGGCCTCGTCGCGCCGGTCGCGGAATTCCCTCCCGCCGCACGCCTTGATCAGCTGGCGCAGTTCGGTCTCAGTCAGGGATTCTGTGACCTTCGCGTCCAACTTGGGCGCTTTAAGTCCAAGCAGGGGATCGGTGTCGACCTCGCCCTCTTCCTCAAGCCAGGCCGAGAATCGCCGCACCCCGAGCTGACGGGCCCGCGCGGTGGCAGGCTCAGCGCCGCCCTCAAGCAGATCGGCCACGAACCCCTTCACCAGGTCGCGGTCCAGCGCGGGGGAGTGGCCGTGTTCGTTGCACCACCGGATGAACGCGCGTACGCCGTCGCCGTAGCTCTTGATGGTCTGGGGCGACTTGCGCTCGGCGCGCAGCGCCAGCTCCCAAGACGGCAGCAGCTCGACCAAATCCAGAGCCGCAGGTTTGAGGCGCGCCATGGCCAATATCTTGACTAGTAACGCTGTACTTGTCTACTATTTCTGCACTGACCAACAAACCCGCTGGTCAGACCCGTAACACGGAGTGTCGTTCAGTCCAGGTAGTCGCGCAGCACCTGTGAACGGCTGGGGTGGCGCAGCTTCGACATGGTCTTGGACTCGATCTGGCGGATCCGCTCGCGGGTCACCCCGTACACCTGGCCGATCTCGTCCAAGGTGCGCGGCTGGCCGTCGGTGAGCCCGAAGCGCAGCCGGACGACGCCGGCCTCGCGCTCGGAGAGTGTGTCGAGCACCGACTGCAGCTGGTCCTGCAGGAGCGTGAAGGAGACCGCGTCCACCGCGACGACGGCCTCGCTGTCTTCGATGAAGTCACCCAGCTGGCTGTCGCCCTCGTCGCCGATGGTCTGGTCCAGGGAAATGGGCTCCCGGGCGTACTGCTGGATCTCCAGCACCTTCTCCGGCGTGATGTCCATTTCCTTGGCGAGTTCCTCAGGGGTGGGCTCGCGGCCCAGGTCCTGCAGCAACTCGCGCTGGATGCGGCCCAGCTTGTTGATGACCTCGACCATGTGCACCGGGATGCGGATGGTGCGGGCCTGGTCGGCCATGGCACGGGTGATGGCCTGGCGGATCCACCAGGTCGCGTAGGTGGAGAACTTGTAGCCCTTGGTGTAGTCGAACTTCTCCACCGCGCGGATCAGACCGAGGTTGCCCTCCTGGATCAGGTCCAGGAACGCCATGCCACGGCCGGTGTAGCGCTTGGCCAGCGACACCACCAGACGCAGGTTCGCTTCCAGCAGATGGTTTTTCGCCCGATCGCCATCGCGGCAGATCCACATCATGTCGCGGCGCTGGGCGGCGGGCAGCTTCTCGCCGCGATCGTTGAGCTCCAGCATGAGTTGAGTCGCGTACAGGCCGGCCTCGATGCGCTTGGCCAGCTCGACCTCTTCCTCGGCGTTGAGCAGCGCTACCTTGCCGATCTGCTTGAGGTACGCGCGCACCGAGTCGGCCGAGGCGGTGAGCTCGGCGTCCTTGCGAGCCTGGCGCAACGCCTCAGACTCGTCTTCGTCCCACACGAAATCGCCGGAGGCCTTGTCCTTCTCGGTGGGCTCGGCGATGTCCTCGTCTTCCTCGACGGGGGCAGCGGTGACGACGGCGGCCGTCACGGCCTCGCCCTCCTCGGCGTCGCCCGCCTCGATGTCAGCGTCCACGGCATCGGGGGCCACGTCCTCGTCCAGGTCGTCAAGACTCAGATCGCCGGCGTCGATCTCCAGGTCGTCGCCGGGCTCCACTTCCAGCTCGGTGTCGAGTTCCTCGCCGGCCTCGAGCGTGACGTCGTCGGGTGCGGCGCTGTCGGCGTCCTTGGGCTGGGCTGCCGGAGCTTTGGCGGCGGCCTTGGCGCGGGTCTTCCTCGGAGCCGCGCCGGGCGCCGCATCCACCGCAGGTCCGGCGGCTTTTGCGGCCCGTTTCGCGGGAGCGGAGCCGGTGGCGGCCTTGGCCGCCGTGCGCTTGGCGGGAGACTTCGCGGCGGTGCGCTTCACCGGCTCATCGGTTGCCGCACTTGCCTTGGTCGGTGCCACGTACACCCCTTCAGTTGGACGCACTTCCGGTGGGTCTGGGCATGGAAGACCGAAAGTGTCTGTTATGTCGAATGTCGGCGTTTGATATCAGCGTGAGTATCGCGCGCTATCGGTTTGGGCGGCCGCCGACGACCATTGTAACTTCACACTGTCCTCGTACTGGCCGAGCGGACAAAATTCAGTGCGTCACGTCGCCGGCTGAGGCCATAGCCGCGCCGACGATGCCCGCGGCGTTCTGCAGGGCGGCCGGCACGACCGGGGTGCGGTTTTGCAGCAGATGCACCCATTTGTCGGCCTTGCGGCTGATCCCGCCGCCGGCGATGAACAGGTCGGGCCAGATCGCGTTCTCGATGGCCACCAGCACCCTGGTGACCTGCTGGGCCCATTTCTCGTAGGTCCAGTTGTTTCGTTCCTTCACCGAGGACGCCGCCCGCTCCTCGGCCTCCTTGCCCCCCACCTCGATGTGGCCGAACTCGGTGTTGGGAATCAGCTTCCCGTTGTGGATGACCGCCGAACCGATGCCGGTGCCGAAGGTGAGCAGGACGACCAGCCCCTCATGGCCTTTGCCGGCGCCGTAACGTTCCTCGGCCAGCCCCGCGGCGTCGGCGTCGTTGAGGATCGTGACGTCCTGGCCTGCGAGTTCGGCGCTGATTATGTCGCGCGCGTTGGTTCCGATCCATGCCTTGTCGACGTTGGCCGCCGTCTGCACGATCCCGTGCGTGACCACGCCCGGATAGGTGACCCCGAGCGGTCCGGTCCAGCCGAATCCGTTGACGACTTCGGCGATGGTCTTGGCGACGGCGTCGGGGGTGGCGGGCTGCGGCGTGAGCAGTTTGATCCGGTCACCGATCAACTGCCCGGTGTCCAGATCGACGATCGCGCCCTTGATGCCGCTTCCGCCGACGTCGATTCCGAAGCCTCGGCGCTGCGACGGGGAACCGACGGGGTCAATTCCAGAGGCGGTGCTGGTCATCGAAATCTCCTCGGCGAGACTTTGGTGGTCCGCCCACCTTATCGACCCGGCACCGCAAACGGGGTGAGGCGGGTTGCGTCCGTCGAGGAGTCGGCCGTTGTGTTCCGATAGATCGGTGACATCCCCCGACAAACCCGGTGCCGAGCCCGCGCACCTGCGCGAGGTGGCCGTCACGGTCGCCACCGAGGCGGCTGCGTTCGTGCGGCGCCGGCGCGCTGAGGTGTTCGGCCCCAGCACAGAACGTGCCCCCGGTGACGACGCGGTACACGCCAAGACGACCCCCACCGATCCGGTGACGGTCGTCGACACCGAGACCGAACAGTTGCTGCGGGACCGACTGGCGGTGCTCGCGCCCGGCGACCCCATCCTCGGCGAGGAGGGTGGTGGGCCGCGCGATGCGGCGGCCGATGGTGCCGGCGCGGTCACCTGGGTCCTCGACCCCATCGACGGGACGGTGAACTTCGTTTACGGCATCCCCGCCTACGCAGTGTCGGTCGGCGCGCAGATCGACGGGGTGTCGGTGGCCGGCGCGGTAGCCGATGTCGTTGCGGGCCGGGTGTATTCGGCGGCCAGCGGGCTCGGCGCCCACGTCACCGACGGCCACGGGAGCCAGGAGTTGCGGTGCACCGCCGTGACCGAGCTGTCGATGGCGCTGCTGGGCACCGGGTTCGGCTACTCACCCAGCCGCCGGGTGCGTCAGGCCGAGTTGGTGGCACAAATGCTGCCGGTGGTGCGAGACGTGCGGCGCATCGGTTCGGCGGCCCTAGATCTGTGCATGGTGGCGGCCGGGCACTTGGATGCGTATTACGAGCATGGTCTGCAGGTGTGGGATTGCGCGGCGGGCGCGCTGATCGCCGCGGAGGCCGGCGCCCGGGTGGTGTTGCCGCCGCCGGGCGCGAACGGGGCAGGCCTGGTGCTCGCCGCGGCGCCGGGCATCGCCGACGCATTGCTGGCGGCACTGCGGCACGTCGGGGGTTCGGATCCGATCGACTGAACCGTCAGCAGCTGTTTGCGTGGATCTTGGCCAGCAGCGCATGATCGGCCGGCTCGGTGGCCCCCGGACGCAGCGTCGCCAGTACGGCGTCGATGTCGTCGTTGTGGGCCAGGGAGTTGAAGTCGGTGCCGAGGGCCAGATCGACGGAGTCGTCACCGCGGCTGTCGTGGAACAGTTCGGTGCACGGCGCAACCAGCCACAGCGCCGCCGCGGTGGCTTGCCCGGCGGTGCCGAACCGGATCTGACCCTGACAGTTCAGCCGGGTGCCGGCGTAGATCGGGTCGTTGGCGGACGTGGGTTGCGCGAAGCCCAAATCCTGTAGCGCACCGGCGATGTCGCCGGCCTGACCGCCTCGGCCGCTGGCATTGAGCACCCGGACCTTGGCGTCGCTGAGCTTGGCGGGAGCGACGTCGATCATTTCCGTACGCGACACCTGATCGCCGAGCTTGGCCGGCGTGTCAGTTCCGGTCGCCGGAGGGGGAGGGTTGCACACGGCGGCCTCGCGGACATCGGCGGGCCGGGTAAGCGCGACCGTCCACACCACGCCGGTCACCACCACGAGGAAAATGACGACGATGATGGCGGGGCGGGGATTGCGTCGCCGGAAGGGCCGACCGTGCTTGTCGAAGGCGGTACCCTCGGTGATGTGTGCAACCACACATGCACTCTAATCGCACCGTAAACGCACCGTTTAAGGCCAAGTACAGGGCCATTCCAACAGTGTGACGCAAATCACATCCAATCCACCCGTATTACGGGCACGAATAGTTTGGTGCAAGCGTTCGACGCTGGTACAAAGCGTTCCTTGAGCTTATGAGGGCCCTGAGGGGATAAGGACGGGGAAGAAGATGCCTACCGACTATGACGCTCCGCGGCGTACCGAGACTGACGATGTCTCGGAAGACTCGCTGGAGGAGCTCAAAGCACGACGCAACGAGGCGGCGTCAGCCGTCGTCGACGTCGACGAATCCGAGTCCGCCGAGTCGTTCGAACTCCCTGGCGCCGACCTTTCGGGTGAAGAACTGTCGGTGCGCGTGATTCCGAAGCAGGCTGACGAATTCACTTGCTCGAGTTGCTTTTTGGTGCAACACCGCAGCCGGCTCGCCAGCGAGAAGAACGGCGTGATGATCTGTACCGATTGCGCGGCCTGAGCGCCGCACTCAGCTTCGCAGCGCCGACAGCACCCGCTCGGGATGCCGGCAGCTCACGAGCCAGTACGGCGTCGGGTCATCGGGATCATCGAGCACCAACAACACCATCGGGCCCACCCAGGCTCGGTGCAGGACGTAGGCCGCGGGGTCGAGTTGACGGCCCAGAGCGGCCGACTTGGCGGTGCGCGCTATCTCCGCGGACCGGGAGACGACAGTGACCGGCAGATGCGCATCACCGGCCCATAGTTCGACTCCGGCGTCGCCGGCCGCCACCCGAATCTCCACGCGGCCCAGCCACAGCAGTACCCCGGTTGCGACGGCGAACAGTGTTGCGAACGGCAGCCAGGCGGGCAACGAGCGGATGCCCAGGTTGACCTCATACGCGATGACCCCGGCGAGCGTGAAACCCAGGGGCCACCACCACCAGGGCACCCACAGCCGCTCGCGATATCGCACGCTTTGCGGCGCGACGCGCGTATCGGACACGCGGTCAAGGGTAGTCTGTGCCCCCGTGTCGACCAGTCTGGCCATAGTCCGCCTCGACCCCGGCCTCCCGATGCCCAGCCGCGCCCACGACGGCGATGCGGGCGTCGACCTGTTCAGCGCCCAAGACGTCGAGCTGGCACCTGGTCACCGTGCTCTGGTGGGTACCGGCATCGCGGTTGCCGTCCCGTTCGGCATGGTCGGTCTGATACATCCCCGCTCCGGGCTCGCATCCCGGGTGGGGCTGTCGATCGTCAACAGTCCCGGGACCATCGACGCCGGTTATCGTGGCGAAATCAAGGTCGCGCTGATCAACCTCGACCCCAGCACCCCGATCGTGGTGCACCGCGGCGACCGCATTGCCCAGTTGTTGATCCAGCGGGTCGAATTGGTCGAGTTGGTGGAGGTTGCGTCATTCGACGAAGCCGGGCTGGCAGAAACGTCCCGTGGCGAAGGTGGTCACGGTTCTTCGGGCGGGCACGCGAGTCTGTGACCGTGGACGACGAAGCGATGAGGACGACGAAGCGATGAGAAGGAGCGGCGCTGATGCCAGCATTCGGTAGACGCACACGCAAGGACGACAGCGCTTCGGAACCGCAGCCGGCTGATCCACCTCGGGTCGAAGAAGGCGTTGAGCAGGGCGCCGCCGACGACGAGTCGCTCGAGGGCCCCTTCGACATCGAGGACTTCGACGACCCGGCCGACGCCGAGGTGGCCCGACTCGATCTGGGCTCGGTGCTGATTCCCATGCCGGCGGCGGGTCAGGTGCAGGTCGAGCTGACCGAGACCGGTGTGCCCAGCGCCGTATGGGTGGTCACGCCCAACGGGCGATTCACCATCGCCGCCTACGCAGCCCCCAAGACGGCGGGCCTGTGGCGCGAGGTGGCCAGCGAGCTCGCCGACTCGCTGCGCAAAGACTCGGCCAAGGTTTCCATCAAGGACGGGCCGTGGGGGCGCGAAGTTATCGGCTCTGCCTCCGGCGCGGTGCGCTTCATCGGCGTCGACGGCTACCGCTGGATGATCCGGTGCGTGGTCAACGGACCGCACGAGACCATCGACGCCCTGACCGACGAGGCCCGGGAAGCGTTGGCGGACACCGTCGTTCGCCGTGGCGATACGCCGCTACCGGTACGCACCCCATTGCCGGTGCAGCTGCCTGAGCCGATGGTGCAGCAGCTGCGCGAGGCCGCGGCCGCACAACAGAGCGGCGACGAGGCCCAAGCGCCGACCCCGTCGGACCAGCCGGCCGCGCGCCGCTCCACCGAGGGGTCGGCGATGCAGCAGTTGCGCAGCACCTCAACCGGCGGGTAGCCCGCCGGCGCGGGTCAGCGATCGAGACTGAGCCCACGGCCAACAAAACGCCGTCAATCGCGCCGTTCACGCAGTCTCGTTGCCGCCGTCGCAGGCTCGGCGGTACTGAGCGCAGATCAGCCCACATCGCCCAGGGCTGCCAGGCAGGCCGCACCCAGCGCTGCCGGGCGCGCCCCGAATTCGTCCAGCGTGACGGTGCGCAGCGCTGCCCGCGGCGCCGCGGTCGCCCAGTCGACGCCGACCTGCAGCGGGTGAATCGGGTCGTCGACCGCGGCCGCCACACCCAATGGCCTGACCAGCCGCGCCAGCTCGGCACGGGTCGGTGCGACATAGGACGCCGCCTCCTCCATGGCGTCCGGCAGCAGCGGCCATTGCACCGCCCAGGACCGGGCCAGCTCATCGGCCAGCCAGGCCGGGCTGGAGGCCCGCATCTGCGCCGTCGTGGCTTGCAGGCCGTCGCGGCGCAACTGCGCGGCCGTGTAGCGCGCGGCCAGCGCCGCGGGTGCCGCGCTGGGGTCCCCGGCCCAGGCCGGTAAGGCCGCCAGGACGGCGATCGTGCGCTCCGGATGCGCCAGCGCCCACGCTGTAGCCACCGCGGCGCCTATCGATACGCCGCCGACCGCGATCGGTCCGGCACGAGCCGCATCGTCCAGCGCGGCGACGTAACTGTCGAGCAATCGGTGCGGTTGGGGCGCGGGTGTGACCAACACCGCACCGACTGCCTGCAGCGGTGCCGAAAATGCCCGGTGAACGTAGCTTTCGTCAGACCCGGTTCCGGCCAGCAACACCGTCGTGACACCGCGCAAATCGACAACCACCTCCCCATACTGCCCGGTGCTGCAGAAGACCCGAAGATCAGTGGTTTCATCCGTGTGGCATCAGGGAACCAACAGGTCTACGGTGACCGTTGGCATAGTGAAATGCTTCATTAACACGAAGCTTTCTAACGACGTCGAAGTGTCAGGAGTGGCCATGGGGGCCCAAGGGTATCTACGCCGGCTCACCCGTCGGTTGACGGAGGACCCGGAGCAACGCGACGTCGAAGAATTGTCCGACGAAGTCCTCAATACCGGCGCACAGCGCGCCATCGACTGCCAGCGCGGCCAGGAGGTCACGATGGTGGGCACGCTGCGCAGCGTCGAGACGAACGGCAAGGGATGTTCCGGAGGGGTTCGCGCGGAATTGTTCGACGGCAGCGACACGGTGACGCTGGTATGGCTGGGGCAGCGACGCATCCCGGGCATCGAGTCCGGACGCACCCTGCGGGTGCGGGGCCGGATGGGCAAGATGGAGAACGGCACCAAAGCCATCTACAACCCGCACTACGAAATTCAGCGGTGACCGGTTTCATCACCGTGAGCGTGTCGAAATCTCGTGAGCGATAACCGTTTCAACGCCGAGCGCCTGCTGGCGCAGGCCGGTGGGGTGAGCGGCCTCGTCTACTCCTCGTTGCCGGTGGTGACGTTCGTGATCGCGTCCAGCGTCGGCGGCCTCCTGCCCGCGATCGGCAGTGCGGTGGGTGCGGCGGCCCTGGTCCTGCTGTGGCGGCTGGTCCGCCGAGACTCGTTGCAGCCGGCCGTGTCCGGTTTCTTCGGTGTCGCGGTGTGCGCGCTGATCGCATACCTGGTCGGACAGTCCAAAGGGTATTTCCTGCTGGGCATCTGGATGTCGTTGTTCTGGGCGGTCGTGTTCGCCCTGTCGATCGTGATCCGGCGTCCGGTGGTGGGTTATCTGTGGAGCTGGGCCAGCGGCCGCGACAACGGCTGGCGTGCCGTGTCGCGCGCGGTCTACGCGTTCGATATCGCGACGCTGTGCTGGACGGTGGTTTTCGTCGCACGTTTCGGCGTCCAGGGCCATCTCTACGAGGTCGGCAAGACCGGCTGGCTGGGGGTGACCCGGATCGCCATGGGATGGCCCCTGACCGCCCTGGCCGCTTTGGTGACGTACGGGGCGATCAAAGCCGTGCTGCGTGCCCTGCCGGACGGTGAGCGTCCGGTGGCTGCCGAGATCGACGGCGAACCCGTACGGGACTAACTCGTCGGCAGCAGCAGCTTGCGCAGTTCCTCTTCGGCCTCGGTGACCGCGACGAACAGCAACTCGTCGCCGCCTTCGAGCGGTTCGTCACCCTCCGGGACGATCACCCGCGGACCCCGCAGAATGGTCACCAGCGAGACGTCGCGCGGCAACTGCAGCTTGCGAACCGGCTTGCCGCCCCACGGGGTGTCATCCGGCAGGGTGATCTCGACCAGATTGGCTTGGCCCTTACGGAACTCCATCAGCCGCACCAGGTCGCCCACCGCGACGGCTTCCTCGATCAACGAGGCCAGCATGCGCGGGGTGGACACCGCCACGTCGACGCCCCAGGCGTCGGTGAACAGCCATTCGTTGCGTGGGTCGTTGACCCGGGCCACCACCCGCGGCACTGCGAATTCGGTCTTGGCCAGCAGGCTGAGGACGACGTTCACCTTGTCGTCACCGGTGGCGGCGACGACGACGTCAAAGTCTTCGAGGTGCATCTGTTCGAGCAGGCTCAACTCGCAGGCATCACCCAGCAGCCAGTGCGCGGCGGGGATGGCATCGGTGTCGAGATGGTCGGCGTTGCGTTCGATCAGGGTCACGTCGTGCTTGTTCGCGACGAGTTCGCGGGTGACCGAGCGCCCGACGGCGCCCGCGCCGGCGACAGCTACCTTCATGATTCTCTGCCCCAGCCGTTCTCAGCGCGCGTCATTTGTCCAAGTCCTCGCTCGGCGGCAGCGCCGCAATGGCCACGGCTTCAGCCGCGCGCCCGGAAATGGCCGCTACATAGACCTGATCACCCGCCTGTAGCACGGTTTTGGGTTCGGGCAGGATGCCGGTGCCGAACCGGATCAGGAACGCCACCCGCGCGCCGGTGGCCTGCTCCAGGTCGGTGGCGCGGCGTCCGACCCAGTCTTCGTGCAGCACCACCTGCGCGACGGCGACGGTGCCCGTCGGATCTCGCCATTTGGCGGTCTCGGTCTCCTGGGTCAGCGCATTGAGCAGACGATCGGTTGTCCACGGCACGGTCGCGATCGTCGGGATGCCCAGACGTTCGTACACCTCGGCGCGCTTGGCGTCATAGATTCGCGCGACCACGCGGCGCACGCCGAAGGTCTCCCGGGCCAGCCGCGCCGAGATGATGTTGGAGTTGTCGCCGGAGGACACCGCGGCGAATGCGTCGGCCCCTTCGATCCCGGCTCGCAACAGGACGTCGCGGTCGAAACCCTGGCCGAGCACCCGGTCGCCGTCGAACTCGGGACTGAGCCGGTTGAAGGCGGCGCTGTCGCGGTCGATGACCGCCACGTCGTGGCCGATTCGGTACAGCCCGTCGGCCACCGAAGAACCGACCCGGCCGCAGCCCATCACAACCACCTTCACTCGGAGGTCCTTTCGGTTGTGTCCTGCGCGTCATTGTGATCGGCAACCGATTTCGGCGGGCCGATTTCGGTCGTGAAAATTCTCGCCTACGGAACGCTACCGCCAAACCCGGGTGGGCTTACTCTTGGCTCTCGTGTCCAAACTTTCAACCGCTGCGCGCCGTTTGCTTATCGGACGGCCGTTTCGCAGCGATCGGCTGGCCCACACGCTGCTGCCCAAGCGGATCGCCCTGCCGGTGTTCGCCTCCGACGCCCTGTCCTCGGTGGCCTACGCCCCCGAAGAGATCTTCCTGATGCTGTCGATCGGCGGTTTGGCGGCCTACGCGCTGTCGCCGTGGATCGGGCTGGCGGTGGCCGCGGTCATGTTGGTGGTGGTGGCCAGTTACCGGCAGAACGTGCACGCCTACCCCTCCGGCGGCGGCGACTACGAGGTGGTCACCACAAATCTCGGCCCCACCGCCGGCTTGACGGTGGCCAGCGCACTGATGGTTGATTACGTTCTCACCGTTGCCGTTTCGACCGCGTCGGCAATGTCGAACATCGGCTCGGCGCTGCCGGTGGTGGCCCACCACAAGGTGTGGTTCTGCGTCGCCGCGATCCTGCTGGTGACGGCGATGAATCTGCGCGGGGTGCGCGAGTCCGGGTTGGCGTTCGCCATCCCGACCTACGGCTTCATCATCGGCGTGACCGGCATGATCGGCTGGGGCCTGTTCCGCATCTTCGTGTTGGGAAACCCCCTCAAGGCGGAGTCGGCAAACTTCCAGATGCACTCCGAGCACGGGAAAATCGTCGGCTTCGCGCTGGTTTTCCTGATGGCGCGGGCGTTCTCCTCGGGCTGCGCCGCGCTCACCGGTGTCGAGGCGATCAGCAACGGCGTGCCGGCGTTCGAGAAGCCCAAGTCGAAGAACGCGGCCACCACGCTGCTGATGCTGGGTGCCATCGCGGTCACCCTGCTCATGGGCATCATCGTGCTGGCCAAGAAGATCGGGGTGCAGCTGGTCAGCGATCCGGCGACGCAACTGGCCGGGGCGCCGGCCAGTTACTACCAGAAGACGTTGGTCACCCAGCTTGCCGAAACCGTTTTCGGCAACTTCCACATCGGGTTCGTGCTGATCACAGCCGTGACGGCGCTCATCCTGGTGCTGGCCGCCAACACGGCATTCAACGGCTTCCCGGTGCTGGGCTCGGTGCTGGCCCAGCACAGCTATCTGCCCCGGCAGCTGCACACCCGTGGCGACCGCCTGGCGTTCTCCAACGGCATCGTGTTCCTGTCGGTGTCGGCGCTGCTGGCGATCATCGCGTTCCGGGCCGAGCTGAGCGCGCTGATCCAGCTGTACATCGTCGGGGTGTTCATCTCGTTCACGCTGAGCCAGATCGGCATGGTGCGGCACTGGACCAGGCTGCTGCGCACCGAAACCGACCCCGCGGCGCGCCGGCGCATGATGCGTTCGCGGATCGTCAACACCATCGGCTTCATCGCGACCGGCGCGGTGCTGCTGGTCGTGATGGTCACCAAATTCCTGGCCGGTGCGTGGATTGCGATCGTCGCCATGGCGCTGCTGTTCATGCTGATGAAGCTGATCCGCCGCCACTACGACGGCGTCACCCGCGAACTGGCCGAGCAGGCCGCCGAACACGGCGGCGAGATGGTGTTGCCCAGCCGCAACCACGCCCTGGTGCTGGTGTCGAAGTTGCACCTGCCCACGCTGCGCGCTTTGGCCTACGCCCGCGCGACGCGGCCCGACGTGCTCGAGGCAGTCACGGTGAGCGTCGATGACGCCGAAACCCGCGAGTTGGTCCACGAGTGGGAGGAAAGCGACGTCAGCGTTCCGCTGAAGGTGATCGCGTCCCCCTACCGGGAAGTCACCCGGCCGGTACTCGATTACGTCAAGCGGGTCAGCAAGGAATCGCCGCGCACCGTGGTGACGGTGTTCATCCCGGAGTATGTGGTAGGCCGCTGGTGGGAACAGTTGCTGCACAACCAGAGTGCGCTGCGGCTCAAGGGGCGCCTGTTGTTCATGCCCGGCGTGATGGTGACTTCGGTGCCCTGGCAGCTGACGTCTTCTGAACGGGTCAAGGCGCTGCAGCCGCACGTAGCTCCCGGCGACGCCCGTCGAGGCATCTTCGATTGAACGACCAACCCGCCCGCGGGGAACTGACTCTGGTCACCGGTGCCCCCGCCAACGGCGGCAGCTGCATTGCACATCACGAGGGCCGGGTGGTCTTCGTCCGCTACGCGCTGCCCGGCGAACGAGTGCGGGTCCGGGTGACGGCGGATCGCGGATCATATTGGCACGCAGAGGTTGTCGAGGTGCTCGAGGCCTCGACGGAACGTACGGATTCGTTGTGCCCGATCGCCGGTGTGGACGGCGCCGGATGCTGCGACCTTGCGTTCGTGGTGCCAGAGGCCGCACGCGCTCTCAAGGCGCAGGTGGTGGCCAACCAGTTGGACCGGCTGGGCGGACACAGCTGGACGGGGACGGCCGAGACGCTCTCCGGCACCGGCTCGACCGGTTGGCGCACTCGGGTTCGGCTCGACGTCGGAGCCGACCGGCACCCCGGGTTCCACCGGTACCACAGCGAGCAACTGGTTACCGACCTGCGCTGCGGACAGTTGCCGGCCGGGATGCTGAACGGGCTGGCCGGGCCCGATTGGCCTGCCGGTGCGCATGTGCACGTGGTCGTGGACGACGACGGCGAGCGTCACGTCCTGCGCACCGTGCGCCAGGGTAAGCGCACGGTGTCGAAGGTCATCGAAGGTAGCTACCACGCAGTGCAGCGGGTCGGGGCGCGCAGTTGGCGAGTGCCGGTGACGGCGTTCTGGCAGTCGCATCGGGATGGCGCGCGCGTGTACAGCGAGTTGGTCGCGGACTGGGCGCAACCCGCGTCCGGTGCGACGGCCTGGGACCTGTACGGCGGAGCCGGAGTCTTCGCCGCGGTGCTCGGCACCGCGGTGGGCGAGTCCGGCCGGGTGCTGACCGTCGACACCGCGCGGGGTGCTTCGGGTGCGGCGCGTGCCGCCCTGGCCGATCTGCCGCAGGTCGAGGTCGCCACGGACTCGGTGCGCCGGGCGCTGACCGCGCAGGACCGGGTAGCCGACGTCGCGGTGCTGGATCCGCCACGAACCGGCGCCGGGCGTGAGGTGATCGATCTGATGGCCGCCGCGGGTGTGCCGCGGGTCGTGCACATCGGTTGCGAAGCAGCATCTTTCGCCCGCGACATCGGTTTGTACCGGGGCCACGGCTACACCGTCGAGCGGATCAGGGTCTTCGATGCGTTCCCGCTGACCCACCACGTGGAGTGCGTGGCTCTGCTGACCCGGTAGGTTCGGGCCGGCCCTTGAATGCTGTCCAACGCGAGTGCGGCTGGGTGGGGCTAAACGCTGGGTCGGCGCGCGGATTCCCTCGGCGCGGGTTGTTATTGACTATGCTGACGACGGCGCTCCGGGAAGTCTGGTCGGAACTTGGGAAACTCGTCCCTACCGAAAGGAACTCCGCGCATGCCGGGCCCCGAAATCGCTGCTAAGAGCAGTGACGTCATCCGAGTCCGGGCGCTGGGTTTCACGTATCCGAAATCGTCGGTGTCAGCCGTACGGGGCATGAACTTCAGCGTCGGCCGGGGTGAGATCTTCGGCTTCCTTGGTCCCAGCGGGGCGGGCAAGTCCACCACTCAACGAATTCTCATCGGCTTATTGCGCGGCCACACCGGTGAAGTCGTAGTGTTTGGAGAAGATCCGACAGCGTGGGGCCCGGACTACTACGAACGCATCGGCGTATCTTTCGAATTGCCAAACCATTACCAAAAGCTGACAGGGTTGGAGAATCTGCGATTCTTCGGTTCGCTGTACGCGCGACCGACGTTGGATCCGATGCACTTGTTGGAGGCCGTGGGTCTGGCAAAGGATGCTCATTCGCGAGTGGGCAAGTATTCCAAGGGAATGCAGATGCGCTTGACCTTCGCCAGGGCATTGATCAACGATCCGGAGTTACTGTTCCTGGATGAGCCCACTTCCGGTCTGGATCCGGTGAACGCCCGCACCGTCAAGGACATGATCTTGGACCTTAAAGCGCGCGGCCGCACTGTCTTCCTCACCACACACGACATGAAGACTGCGGATGAGTTATGTGATCGGGTGGCATTCGTCGTCGACGGGGAGATCGTCGCGCTCGACCGGCCCTCCGAGCTCAAGATTGCCCGGAGTCGGCGCATGCTCAGAGTCGAATACCGAAGCCGTGCTGGCGATCTGCGCGGCGCCGAGTTTCCGATGGATACCCTGGCCGATGATCCCGCCTTCTACGCGGTGCTCAAAGAACACCGGGTCGAGACGATCCACAGTCGCGAAGCAAGCCTCGACGATGTCTTCGTTGAGGTCACCGGTAGGCGGTTAGCGTGACGCGGCTGCTGACGGCGCTGCGACTGGAGCTGACACTGCAAGTCCGCCAGCGCTTCTTGCACGCGGCGGTTTTTTCAGGACTCATTTGGCTCGCGGTGCTGTTGCCGATGCCCGCCCACTTGCGTCCGGTCGCTGAGCCGTACGTGCTCGCCGGCGACGTCACGATCATCGGGTTCTTCTTCATCGCCGGCTCGGTGTTCTTCGAAAAACAAGAGCGGACTCTGAGCGCGGTGATTGCCAGCCCATTGCGGTTTGTTGAGTTCTTGTCCGCCAAACTAATTGTGCTGCTGGCCGTATCGGTGTTTGTGGCTGTTTCGGTGACTACCATCGTTCATGGCTTTTCGTACCGTCCAGTCCCCATGATTGCCGGCGTCGTGCTAGGAACGTTGCTGATGCTGCTGGTGGGATTCATCAGTTCGTTGCCGTTCGATTCGATCAGCGACTGGTTCCTGGCCGCAACCGTTCCCCTGGCTGTGATGAATCTTCCTCTTCTGCACTACTCCGGCCTCTGGCCCAAGCCGGTGCTCTATCTGTTACCCACGCAGGGGCCACTGTTGTTATTGGGGGCTGCCTTCGACCAGCGGCAGCTGGCACCATGGCAAATTGGTTACGCGCTGGTCTACCCGGCGTTGTGCGTAGCCGGACTGCAATGGGTGTCTGGCAAGCTGTTCGTCCGTTATGTTGTGACGACGGCCGGCGTCCAGTGACGGCCTATCCCCGCTCGGTTCGAGCGCTTAAAGCCTTTGGCATCAACGACATTCGCGGTACGTATCGCGACCCATTGTTGGTGATGATCGTCGTTGCACCCGTTATCTGGACGTCTGCCGTCGCTTTGCTCACCCCGCGCGTGACCGCCATGCTGGCGCGTGTTCACCATTTCAACCTGGTTCCCTACTATCCGTTGATCCTGACCGGATTCTTGTTGTTGACGAGCATCATCATCGTGGGTGGCCTGGCCGCCTTCCTGGTCCTAGATGAGGCGGACGCCGGTACGTTGACCGCACTGCGAGTAACCCCGGTGCCGCTGTCGATGTATTTCGCTTACCGCGCGGCAACTGTGATGGTGGTAACCACCGTCTACGTGATCACTACGATGTCGTTCAGTGGCATTCTCGATCCGAGCCTGATTCCGGCATTGATCCCGATTGGATTGCTGGCCGGACTTTCGGCGGTCGTGACGCTGTTGCTGATTATCGCGATGGCCAGCAACAAGATTCAGGGTTTGGCCATGCTTCGCGCGCTTGGCATGCTGATCGCAGGCCTGCCGTGCCTGCCATGGTTCATCCACTCCGGCTGGAGCCTGACCTTCGGCGTATTGCCGCCTTACTGGGCAGCCAAATCGTTTTGGGTGGCCAGCGCGCATGGAGTGTGGTGGCCTTACCTGCTCGCCGGTTTCGCTTACAATTCGGCGGTCGCGGTGCCGTTGTTCCGACGCTTTACTCGCCAGGCGCGCGTGAGGACTTGACCTACACCTGTTTGGCGCACCGAAGCGGTGACCACATGTTCCGTGAGCACGCCCGCAACCTGGCGAGCAGACGCAAAATCCCCCTTTTTCGTGCCGGAAAAGGGGATTTTGCGTCTGCTGGGCACGGGCGATCCGTCCCGGCAGGCTAAACTCCTTCGCGGTGTGCCGGGAAGTCTGGTCGGCAATATCTTTGTCGACCGATCGCGTGAAAGGCGGCCCCGGTGAACGAGACTGCCCGCTACGCCCTGATCGTCCTGTTCTCCAGCGCCGTCGGATTGATTGCGGTGCTGGCGAGCCGGCTCACCGAACGGGTGAAAATCCCGGTGCCTCTGCTGGTCCTGGTCGGGGCCGCCCTGGCGGTGCGCGCGGTGCCCGCCGTGCAACAACCATCCGAGCGGACGGTCGAGCGGGTGCTGACCATCGCGCTGGTGTTGGTGTTGTTCAACGGAGGCATGCACATCGGACCGGCGCGGTTCCGCGCGGCGGCGGGCCCGATCTTGTCGGTCGGCGTCCTGGGCACCGCGCTCACCGCCGCCGGGGCGGCGCTGATGCTGCACTATGCGTGCGGAATTGGTTGGTTCGCTTCGGTTCTGGTGGCAACCGCGGTAGCTCCCACCGATCCGGCCGTCGTTTTCTCAGTGTTGGGCAAGCGTGAGATCTCCGGTCGCAGCAGCACCATCCTGGAGGGCGAATCGGGCGCTAACGATCCGGTCGGCATCTCCCTGATGGCCAGCCTGATCGCCGCCGGCGGCCTCAGCGCCGCCGGTTTTGCCAGTGTGGGAACGCGATTCGTGCTGCAGATGGCGATCGGCGGGGCCGTCGGAGTGATCGGTGGCCGGCTCCTTCTCGTGTTCATGCGCCGCGTCGCACTGCCCAGCGAAGGCCTCTACCCGCTGCGAACGCTGGCATCCGCGCTGATGCTGTACGGCATTGCGACGCTCGCCCACGGATCGGGGTTTCTGGCGGTGTTCGTCGCCGGCATCGTGATCGGTGACGCGCGGGCGCCCTACAAACCGGAGATCAAGCGCTTCCACGCCGCCCTGGCGGGACTGGCCGAGATCGTCGCCTTCACCGTGCTGGGGCTGACCGTCGACCTGCGTGTCCTGGCCCATGCGAACGTGTGGATTCCCGGGTTGGTCCTGGGTGTCGGCCTGACCGCGCTGATCCGACCGCTGGCGGTGAGCGCATGCCTGGTGCGCGCGCAACTGGAGCGCAATGAGCGTGCCTTCATCCTGTTCGCCGGCCTCAAAGGTGCGGTGCCGATTCTGCTCGGCGAATTCCTGCGCGTCGCCCACATCGCCGAAGCCGAACGGCTGTACGGCATCGTCGTTGTCGTCGTCGTGTTCTCGGTTCTGGTGCAAGGTAGCTCCGTGCCCGGCGTCGCCAGGCTATTACGCCTGCCCATGCGGACCGTCGAGACGCAGCCCTGGGAGATCGGGGTCCGGCTCGCGGACGAACCGCACGGGGTCCATCGCTTCACCGTGGCCTCGGGTTCTGCTGCCCAGGGATGCACGGTCGAGGGGCTCGGTGACCAGGTCGGCGACATCTGGGTCAGCATCGTCGTGCGCACCACCGGCCTGGTGCCCGTGCGTGGCGACACCGAACTGCAGGCAGGCGACGAGGTCGTCGTCCTGGCGGACCCGGAACTGCACGACACCCTGGCCGACCTGTTCGGCCCGTCGTAGCCCAGCCGCTGACCCTGCCGCGGTTGCGTTCGCTGCGTAGACTGGCCAGATGCTGGAACAGATCCGCGGGCCCGCCGATCTGCAGCACCTTTCGCAGCAGCAACTCCGCGACTTGGCGCAAGAGATTCGCGAGTTTCTGATCCATAAGGTTGCTGCCACCGGGGGACACCTTGGCCCCAACCTCGGTGTCGTCGAACTGACACTCGCGCTGCACCGGGTGTTCGATTCACCGCACGACCCGATCATCTTCGACACCGGTCACCAGGCCTACGTCCACAAGATGCTGACCGGTCGCGCCCATGACTTCGAGACGCTACGCAAGAAGGGCGGCCTATCGGGATATCCGTCCCGCGCCGAGAGCGAGCATGACTGGGTCGAATCCAGCCATGCCAGCGCCGCGCTCTCGTACGCTGACGGCCTGGCCAAAGCGTTCGAGCTGACCGGACACCGCAACCGGCACGTGGTCGCGGTGGTCGGGGACGGCGCGCTCACGGGCGGCATGTGCTGGGAGGCGCTGAACAACATCGCCGGGTCGCACCGGCCGGTGATCATCGTCGTCAACGACAACGGACGCAGCTACGCGCCGACGATCGGGGGAGTGGCCGACCACCTGGCCACCTTGCGGTTGCAGCCGGCTTACGAACGGTTCCTGGAGCGGGGCCGCAACGCGATGCAGGCGGTGCCGGTGGTCGGTGAGGTCGCCTACCACTTCATGCACAGCGTCAAGGCCGGCATCAAGGACTCCCTGTCGCCGCAGCTGTTGTTCACCGATCTGGGCCTGAAGTACGTCGGCCCGGTCGACGGCCACGACGAGCGGGCGGTGGAGGTGGCGCTGCGCAGCGCCCGCGGCTTCGGCGCCCCGGTGATCGTGCACGTCGTCACCCGCAAGGGCATGGGGTACGGACCGGCCGAGGCCGACGAAGCCGAGCAGATGCACTCGACGGTGCCGATCGACCCGATCACCGGAGTGGCCACCAAGGTGGCCGGCCCGGGCTGGACGTCGACGTTCGCCGAGGCGCTGATCGACGTCGGCCGCAAGCGGCGCGACATCGTGGCGATCACCGCGGCGATGCCCGGACCCACCGGGCTGTCGGCATTCGGCGAGGCGTTCCCGGACCGGTTGTTCGATGTCGGCATCGCCGAGCAGCACGCGATGACGTCGGCGGCCGGGCTGGCGATGGGCGGGATGCACCCGGTCGTCGCGATCTATTCGACGTTCCTGAACCGGGCGTTCGACCAGATCATGATGGATGTGGCGCTGCATAAGCTGCCGGTCACCATGGTGTTGGATCGGGCCGGCGTCACCGGCAACGACGCCCCCAGCCACAACGGCATGTGGGACCTGTCGATCCTGGGGGTGGTGCCCGGCATGCGGGTGGCCGCGCCCCGCGACGCCACCCGGTTGCGGGAGGAACTGGGCGAAGCGCTGGATGTCAATGATGGTCCGACTGCCCTGCGTTTCCCCAAAGGCGATGTGGGCGAAGACATTCCGACTCTGGAACGGCGCGACGGGGTTGACGTGCTGGCCCTCCCGGCTGACGGCTTGAACACCGACGTGCTGTTGGTGGCGGTCGGAGCATTCGCCTCGATGGCGCTGGCTGTGGCCAAGCGGTTGCTCGACCAGGGGATCGGGGTGACGGTGGTCGACCCGCGCTGGGTGTTGCCGGTGCCCGATGTGCTGGGCGAAATGGCTTCGCAGCACAAGCTTCTGGTCACCCTGGAGGACAACGGGGTGGCCGGCGGCGTGGGTTCGGCGGTATCGGCGGCCTTGCGGGCCGCGGATATCGATATTCCGTGCCGCGATGTCGGGCTGCCGCAAGCGTTCTACGACCACGCGTCGCGCGGTGAGGTGCTGGCCGAGTTGGGCCTCACCGACCAGGATGTGGCCCGGCGGATCACGGGTTGGGTTGCGGCGCTGGGGACTTCACCGGTGGAGCAGTCCGAGATCAGCGAGCAGCTGGACTAGGGCGCGGTGCGTTCGACGATGTCGACGTTCAGCCCGGGCCAGGGCCGCAGCGCCGCGATGCTGTGAGCCCGAATGTGCTGCGTTGGCAACCGCAGCTGGGTTCTCGCGAGCAGCCGCGCCAGCATCACCGTCATCTGGGTGATCGCCATCGCCGAGCCGATGCACCGATGCAACCCGCGACCGAACGGAATGAACTCATAGGGCGTCGGTTTGCGGTAACCGGGCGCGCTCGGATCCCAGCGCCCGGGACGGAATTCCCAGGGTTGCGGCCACAGTTCCGGGAGCCGGTGGGTGACGTAGGCGCTGAAAATCAGGCGCTGGCCCGCCCGGATGTGGTGCCCCTGGAACCACAAGTCTCGCTTGACCTTTCGCGCAAAGATCGTCGTGCACAGTCGGACAGTTTCGTGCACGACGCCGTTGAGATAGGTCAGCTCGTTGAGGGTGCCCGAAGTGGGTGGCAGTCCGTCCAGCACCCGACGCACCTCGGCGGCGGCGGTGGCCCAGGCGCCGGGAACCGTCAATAGTGCGTAGATCGCCCACGCGATTGCGCCGCTGGTGACCTCGTAGCCGTCTGCGATGAGCGAGACGATCATGTCGCGAATCTCGTTGTCGCTTAGGAATTCACCGCGATCAGCGCGACCGTTGACCAACGTCGTCAGCAGACGGTCGTCGGCTCGCGGTCGCAGGCGGGCTTGGGCGATTTCGGCGTAGATCAGTTCGTCGATCCGGTTGCGCGCGGCCTTGCCACGCCGTGACAAGGGTGACCCGAGCCACCGATGCATCCGGCGCCTGCTCGCATCCAGATTGGTCAGGTCGATCAGCGGCTGCAATTGTTCACCGAGGAAGTCGGCGTGGGCCGCGAGGCGCGGGCCGAACAGGCACTCGGCGGTGTTGCGCCGGACCACCGAACGCAGTTGCTCGTAGATCTCGATGCGCGTCCCGGGCCGCCAGCCATCGATGACGGCGTCGGTGTTGTCCACCATGGTTTGCACGTAGTCTGCGACCCGCCGGTGCTGTAAGGCCGGGAGCGCAAAGCTGCGGCGCCGGCGATAGTCGGCGCCGTCGCTGACGATCAGCGCTGTCGGGCCGTCGACCGGGATCAGCGCCTGGTACGCCTCTCGCCAAGTGAAGGCCTCGGAATTGGTGAACACGAACTCGTTGGCCTCGGCGCCCAGCAGGATGACGGTGTTGCGCCGGCGGATGACCGGACCTTGTTGCCGGTACTGGGTCAGCATCGCCTCGCAGGGCGGAAAGGCGCATAGCCGAGGCTGTTCCGCCACGTTGGCTCCCTCACGACGTCAATCAGCGGAAGGCTACCGCCCAAATAACGGGCATGCTACGATTCGATATACGAATCTTAGAGATTCGCGATGCGGATCACAATACGAAGGGTCGAACAATGGAGCACGAAATGCTGTTTTTCGAAGACGAGGCGGCGTACACGATGCCGCAAGCCACTTTCAACGCCTACAACTGCGAGTAACCGGTCCCGTTAAGGGGTGTCGGCGCCAGCCTGCGGCGCCTTGTTAATCGCCGCGGCCAGCACGGGGACGACCAGTTCCCGTTGCCAGGGGCGCGCGTGCCCGGCGCGCAGGTAATCCTCGGCGACGGTGAGCGGGTCGTTGCCACGCGCGGCGAGGGCTTCCCACTCCCAGCACAGCCGGCGTACCAGGTCCGGTGAGATCAGGTTTTCCGTCGGGATCCCCACCCGCTCCGACAAGCCGGACAGCGCTGCGCGCGCGGCCTCCAGCCGAGCGGCTGCCTCAGGTTTGCGTCGGCTCCAGCGCGCCGGTGGGGGCGGTCCGGCGGATTGCTCCGCGGGGTCCGGAAGATTCTGATTCTGCCGGGCAGCTTCCAGCGCGGATAGCCACATCGGCGCGCTGCGGCGCTGATTGCGTCCCCCGAACACCGGCAACGCCACCAGTTCATCGATGGACGTGGGGTTGGCCAGCGCGGCGTCGATGATGGCCGAATCCGGCAGAATCCGGCGTGGCGCGATGTCGCGGCGCTGTGCGATCCGGTCGCGAGTGGTCCACAATTCACGGACCGCGGCCAGCGCCCGACGATCATGCACCTTGTGGATGCCCGAGGTGCGACGCCAGCGGTCGCGCCGGGTGGGTGCGTTGGCCAGCCGTTCCTCGGAGGTCCGCAGGTGTTCGAATTCCTGCGCGGCCCAGTCTGATTTGCCTTGCTCAGCCAATACTTGCGCGATCGCGTCCCGCAGCTCGATGAGCAGTTCGACGTCCAGCGCGGCGTAGTTGAGCCACGCCGGCGGCAGCGGGCGCTTGGACCAGTCGGCGGCGCCGTGTCCCTTGGCCAGGCCCTTGCCCAGCAAGCGCTCGACCATGGTCGCCAGATTGACCCGGTCGAATCCGGCCAGACGTCCGGCCAGTTCGGTGTCGTACAGGGCCGGCGGTCGCATGCCGACTTCGGCGAGGCAGGGCAGGTCCTGATCGGCGGAGTGCAGAATCCATTCGTCTTGGCCGAGCACCTCGGCCACCGGCCGCAAAACGTCCAGCGGATCACCGCCGTGGCTGACCGGGTCGATGAGCACCGTCCCGGCGCCGGAGCGCCGAACCTGGATCAGATAGGCCCGGTTGGAGTAGCGGAAGCCCGAGGCGCGTTCGGCATCCACCGCGAACGGGCCGTGCCCACTGTCGAGCTGCTCGGCGGCCGCGGCGATGTCGCTGGCGTACACGGACAGATTCGGCATGCCGTCGGCCGGGTGCAGCAGCAGCGGAACCTCGGGCTCCGTGCTGCCCGGCGGATCGGTCTCCGCCGGAGACGGGTCGGGGCACATGTCAGGCGCGTGACCGTGAACTCAGGTCGGTGACACCCGCCGGCGGCAGACCCGCGGCGTGCTCGAGGACGTCGCAGAACGCCTCGACGTGGCTGCCCACATCCGGGGTGGTCGCAGTCCACGATGCGCGTAGCTCCAGCTGGTGGGCGCGCGGCGGACCGGAGATGTCGCCGTACCGCACCGACGTGGTGGCGGTGACCGTCCCGCCCAGCGCGGTCATGTGCTTGGTGTGCGAGTCCAGTGCCTCGGACAGCCAGCTCCATGCGACTTCTGGCAGCAGCGGGTCGATGGCCTCGTGGGAGTCCAGGTCCGCCTGGATGTAGGCGACGAGGCGGATGGTGCCGTCCCAGGCGTCGGAACCCTCCGGGTCGTACAGCAGAATCAGCCGGCCGAACGCGTCACCCTCGGACCGCTCGGGAACGATCTCCAGGTCCGGGTGTTTGACCTCGGCGCCCAGCGCATAGCTGAACGGCGCCAGCCGCTGCGGCGGGCGAATAGGGCCCAGCTCGATTTCCGGCCGCACGGTGACACCGTTCATCGCCGCGACCGCTTCGCGGAATGGCTCGGGTTCGACCGCTGATGTCATGAATTTCGACGGTAGCCCCATCCGCCGACACGCGTGAACAGGCGCGCCGAATTAGGCTCAGCTCTGCGGACGGCTGTCAAACCGGGCGGGCCGTTTCTCACGGTGCGCGGCCAGTCCTTCGCGTACGTCGGGTCCGCCGAAGCCGAGGAATTCCAGGCCGAGTGAGGTCTCGAACGCCGGAGCGAACATCCGGTACCAGTGGTTGAGGCTGTGCTTGGTCCACCGGATGGCGTTTTGCGCGCCGGCGGCCAGATTCTCGGCCAACTGCGTTGCGGTGGCGAGCACGTCGTCGTCATCGACGCAGGTGGAGACCAAGCCGATCCGCTCGGCTTCCTCGCCGGACAGCGTCTCGCAGGTCAGCAGGTAGTACTTGGCCTTGGCCATGCCGGCCAGCAGCGGCCAGCAGATCGCGGCGTGGTCACCGGCCGCGACTCCGAGCTTGGTGTGCCCGTCGATGATCTTTGCGGTCCGCCCCGCCACCGAAATGTCGGCCAGCAGCGCCACCACCAGCCCGGCGCCCACGGCCGGCCCGCGGATCGCCGAGACTACCGGCTTGTCGAAATTGACCAGGTTGAGCACCAGGTCGCGGGCTTCGCGCATGATGCGGATGCGGCCTTCGTAGTCGCCGATCGTCTCGTCTATCAGGTCGAAGCTGCCGCCGGAGGAGAACGCCTTGCCTTCGCCGCGGACCAGCACCACGTTGACGTTGGGATCGCGATTGATCACCGGCCAGATGTCGGCCAGGTCGCGGTGCATCTGGGGGCCGACCGAATTCAGTCCGGGCGCGTCGAGCACCAGGTTGAGGATTCCGTTGTCGCCGGGTTCGCAGCGCAGGCTGGGGAAGTCGTCATAAGTCGCGGGCATCCCGGCTGATGTTACGCAGCGTCGGCGGCGGCATCCGCTTCTGGCAGCATTGAGCGCGATGAACACGACCCGTCGCGACCTCCCCGCGTCGCCCTATCTGGCCGCGGTCGCCGGCCGCAAACCCAGCCGGGTCCCGGTGTGGTTTATGCGGCAGGCCGGCCGTTCGCTGCCCGAGTATCGGGAGCTGCGCAAACAGCACAGCATGTTGGCCGCCTGCTTCGAGCCGGAAGTGGCCTGCGAGATCACTCTGCAACCGGTTCGCCGGTACGGGGTGGACGCCGCGATTCTGTTCTCCGACATCGTGGTGCCGCTGCGCGCCGCCGGGGTGGATCTGGACATCGTCCCCGACGTCGGCCCGGTGATCGCCGACCCGATCCGCACCGCGGCCGATATCGACGGCATGAAACCCCTTGACATGCAGGCGGTTCAGCCGGTGCTGGACACCGTCGGGCTGTTGGTGTCCGCCCTGGGCGAGGTGCCGTTGATCGGGTTCGCCGGCGCGCCGTTCACCCTGGCGTCCTATCTGGTGGAGGGTGGGCCGAGCCGCAACCACGCGCGCACCAAGGCGATGATGCTGGCCGAAACGGCCAACTGGCATGCGCTGCTGACGAAATTGACCGACCTCACCATCGCCTTCCTGCGCGGGCAGATCGAGGCCGGCGTCGACGCGATCCAGATGTTCGACTCGTGGGCCGGGACGCTGTCGCTGGCCGATTACCGGCAGTATGTGCTGCCGCACAGCTCCCGGGTTTTCGCCACGCTGGCCGAGTACGGCGTGCCGATGACGCATTTCGGCGTCGGGACCGCCGAACTGCTGGGTGCCATGTCAGAGGCCGTGCAACCCGGGCGGGCGCGAGTGGTCGGCGTCGACTGGCGGACCTCGCTCACCGACGCCGCGAACCGGGTGGTGCCCGGGACGGCACTGCAGGGAAACCTCGACCCGGTGGTTGTGCTGGCGGGTTGGGAGGTGGCCCAGCGGGCCGCGCGTGCCGTCGTCGAAGACGGGCGTCGCGCCGTCGACGCCGGGGCGGCAGGGCACGTCTTCAACCTCGGACACGGTGTGCTGCCGGAAACCGACCCCGGCGTGCTGACCGAATTGGTGGCGCTGGTCCAGTCGCTATGACCCGTTCGTACTGCGTCGTCGGCGGCGGCATTTCGGGTTTGACGGCGGCATATCGGCTGCGCGTCGCGGTCGGTGCTGATGCCGACATCACCCTGTTCGAGCCGGCCGATCGTCTCGGCGGCATCTTGCGCACCGAAGTGGTGGGCGGTCAGCCGATGGACCTGGGCGCCGAAGCGTTCGTGGTGCGCCGCCCCGAGATGCCGGTGTTGCTGGCCGAATTGGGCCTGTCTGGCCACGAACGTGCCACCACCGGTGTGCGGCCGCTGATCTACAGCGGCGGGCGGTTGCACGCCCTGCCGTCGGACACGGTGGCCGGCATCCCGTCGTCGGCGGCTTCGGTGACCGGCCTGGTCGACGACCTGACGCTGGCACGCATCGAGGCGGAACCGCAGCGGCCGCTGCACTGGACGCCCGGAAGCGATCCCGCGGTGGGCGAGCTGGTGGCCGACCGGTTCGGTGAGCAGGTGGTGACGCGGTCAGTGGAACCGCTGCTGGCCGGTGTGTACGCGGGGTCGGCGGCGACGATCGGGTTGCGAGCCGCGGTGCCCAGCGTGGCGGCGGCCCTGGACCGCGGCGCCACCAGCCTCACCGATGCGGTCCTGCACTGCCTGCCACCGGCCGGCGGGGGGCCGATCTTCGGTTCGTTGCGGGGCGGCTACCAGGTGCTGCTCGACGAACTGGTGGCACGTAGCCGGGTTCGCTGGGTCCGGGCCGGTATCCGCACCCTGGAGCCGGGCTGGACGTTGCGCGACGACACCGGCGCCGAGTGGCCCGCGGACGCGGTCGTTCTGGCGCTCCCGGCGGCTCAGCTGGCCCGGTTGGTGCAGACGATCGCGCCGCGCACCGCAGCGGCCGCGGCGCGGATCGTGACCGCCTCGGCGGCGGTGGTGGCGCTGGCGGTGCCGGCCGACACCGACTTTCCGCAGTCCTCCGGTGTGCTGGTGGCCAGTGGAGAACCGCTGCATGCCAAGGCGATCACGCTGTCGTCACGCAAATGGGGCGGTAGCGGGAACGTGCAACTGTTGCGGCTGTCCTATGGGCGGTACGGCGACGACATCGCCGCGACGACCCCTGACGGCGAGCTGCTGGCCTGGGCCCGCCAGGACATCGCCGACGTGTTCGGGTTGACGGTCGAGCCGGTGGACGCGCGCGTGCAGCGCTGGATCGATGCGATGCCGCAGTACGGGCCGGGGCATGCGGAGCTGATTGCCGAGCTGCGCGCCGGACTGCCCTCGACGCTGGCCGTCGCGGGCAGTTACCTGGACGGCATCGGGGTGCCGGCCTGCGTCGGGGCGGCCGGCCGGGCCGTCACCGGCCTGGTGGCACCATAGGGGTCATGGCACGCCTCGACTTCGACGCCCTCAACGCAACCATCCGCTACCTGATGTTTTCGGTGTTCTCCGTACGACCCGGCGAGCTGGGTGAGCAGCGCGACGCCATCATCGATGAAACCGCGACCTTCCTCAAGCAGCAGGAAGAGGCCGGAGTGGTGGTTCGCGGCCTCTACGACGTGGCAGGCCTGCGCGCCGACGCGGATTTCATGATCTGGACGCATGCCGAGCGGATCGAGGCGCTGCAGGCGACCTACGCCGACTTCCGGCGCACCACCACGCTGGGCCGCGCCTGCACACCGGTGTGGTCCAGCGTGGCGCTGCACCGGCCGGCGGAGTTCAACAAGAGCCACATCCCGGCGTTCCTGGCCGGCGAGGATCCTGGCAACTACATCTGCGTGTATCCCTTTGTGCGGTCCTATGAGTGGTATCTGCTTCCCGACGACGAGCGTCGCCGAATGCTGGCCGAGCACGGCATGGCCGCACGCGAGTACAAGGACGTCCGCGCCAACACGGTGCCGGCCTTCGCGCTGGGCGACTACGAGTGGATTCTGGCGTTCGAGGCTCCCGAGCTGTACCGCATCGTCGACCTGATGCGGGAACTGCGTGCCACCGATGCGCGTCGGCACACCCGCGAGGAGACCCCGTTCTACACCGGTCCGCGGGTGGGGGTCGAGCAGTTGGTGAACGCGCTGCCATGACGCGCGCCGGCGACGATGCAGTGGGGGCACCTCCCGCTTGCGGGGGACGAAGCGATGAGGAGGAGCGGCGCCGAATGACTCAAGCGTTTGATCCCACCGACCCCAGCCGCTTCGAAGAGAGTTACCGCGACGAGCGCGTCGTGCGGGGCCTGCCAGCCGCGACGCCATGGGACATCGGGGGCCCGCAGCCCGTCGTGCAGCAACTTGTCGCTCTGGGCGCTGTGCGTGGCGAGGTGCTCGATCCCGGAACGGGGCCCGGACACCACGCCATTTACTATGCGTCGCAAGGCCTTTCGGTGACCGGTGTGGACGGGTCGGTCACCGCGATCGAGCGTGCGCGGGACAACGCGGCCAAGGCCGGCGTCACGGTCGATTTCCGGGTGGCCGACGCCACCAAGCTCGAAGGCCTGGACGGCCGGTTCGACACCGTCGTGGACTGCGCGTTCTATCACACCTTCATCACCGCACCGGAGTTGCAGGAGTCCTACCTGCAAGCGCTACACCGGGCCACCCGTCCGGGGGCGCGGTTGTTCATGTTCGAGTTCGGCGAGGGTGAGATCAACGGCTTCAAGATGTTGCGGTCGGTTTCTGGCGATGATCTGCGGCAGATGCTGCCCCGGTGTGGTTGGGAGATCACGTATCTGGGGCCGACCACCTACCAGATCAACACCAGTCCCGAATCGATCGAGTTGCTTGCCGCCCGTAATCCCGACATGGCCGATCAGGTGGAGACCATGCTCGAGCAGTATCGGGCGATGGAGCCGTGGCTGGATAGCGGTCGCGTGCACGCGCCGTTCTGGGAAGTGCACGCCACCCGGGTCGACTGACGCGGCGCTCACGCGAAATTGAAACCACGGCGTTGCTTGCCGGCGTGTCGTGTGCGCTGGTGCAGTGTCGCGACAACGGCTCTCGGCGTCAGCCTTCGTCTGGGACCAGGGTCAACGAGATCGAGTTGATGCAGTAGCGCAGGTCGGTGGGCGTGGGGTAGCCCTCGCCGGCGAACACGTGGCCCAGGTGGCTGTGGCAGTTCGCGCACAACACCTCGGTGCGCGTGGTGCCCATCGAGTGGTCGGGACGCAGCACCACCGCGTCGGAACTCGACGGGTCGAAGAACGAGGGCCAACCGCAGTGCGAATCGAATTTCTCTGTGCTGCGGAACAATTCGGCACCGCAGGCCCGGCAGTTGTAGACGCCCTTGGTTTTGGTGTCGGTGTACTTGCCGATGAACGGCCGCTCGGTGCCGGCGCGCCGCAGCACGTCGAACTCCTGCGGGTTCAGTTTCTTGCGCCACTCGTCGTCGGAAAGTTGCAGTTTCGGGCGCGCGAGTTCAGTCATCGCTTCTCCTCTTCGCTCTCTTCGACGTTAGCGCGGTCCCTCGGCAGCCACGCCGGGTCGATGCCCTCGTCCAACCTGTTCTCCGCCTTGGCGTCCAGATACCGGAAGTAGAGCACCGTGAATGTCACGATCAGCACCAGAGACCAACCGTAGGTGATCTTCAGGTATTCCAGCGCCCGTCCCCAGCGCATCCAGTTGAACAGCAGCCACCGGTCCAGCGTCATGAAGCCGTAGATCCCCAGCCATGCCGGCCAGTTGCGGATCACCGAGTTGGGCAGCACAACCGTCATCAGGAACGGGAACAGCATCATCGAGTAGTAACCCTGGGCCAGCGACATCACCAGCCACGACCACAGCATCAGCACACCGGAGGATGTGGTGAACCAGAACAGCGGGTCGCGGGTGCGGTAGTAGCGGTACAGCAGCCACAGCGCCCCGATGGCGATCGCGGTGAACAGCAGCCGCAGCGCGATGATCAACCAGAACGGCAGGCCGAAGTACACGCCGTTACCCTCGATCGAGCTGTTGAAATAGTCGCGGGTGCCCAGGATGTAGGGCACCGTGCGGGTAAAGAAGTCCATCGGATGCGGCACCAGGGGCAGCGCGGCCAGGTTGGCCACGAGGGGCACGACGAGCGCCGTCACCCACGCCCGCCACTGCCGGTTGAGCAACGGCAACAACAACAGGGGACCGAGCAGCGGTTTGAGAACCAGGGTCAGCCCGATGGCCAACCCCGCCCACCATTGCCGGCTCGGCCGGCCGTCGAGCAGCCACTTCAGGAACAGCACTTCGAGCAGCAGGATGCAGCCGTTGATGTTGGTGAACACCAGGGTGTTGGTGACGGTTTCGGTGCAGAACATCGCCAGGATCAGTGCCGGTGCGGCCACCGAGGACATCGTGAAGTTGAACATCCGCAGCAGCAGGTAGGCCGCGACGAGGATCGCGACGGTGTTGATCGAGATGAACAGGTAACGCGAGGGCGCGAACGGCAGGTAGCCGAAGGGCGCCATCAGCAGGGTGCCGCCCGGCGGATACAGGTAGTGCGGGTCGACATAGTCGAAATGCTCGTTGTAGATGTCCCAGCCGTGCCGGAAGTTCAGCACCGCGCGGTAGACCGGCTTGAAATCGTCGGTGATGTTGCCGTTGGTGGTGAGCACGATGCTGCGGTGCAGTACGGAGAGGATGGCCGCCGGCCACAGCACCGCCCGCAACACGGACGCGGTGGTCGATGGGCCGGGGCGGAATGCCGCCTGCACTGATGCGCGTAAGCCGGTTCTGGTCGAGTCAGCTGCCGTCACCAGCGCACCGTACACCGTTGAGCCAGCTCAAGTCTCAGCCGGTCCGACCGTCGTTTACGCCGGACAGTAGGTGTCGGTGCCGGGCAGCTTGCCGCTGTCCAGGTACCCGGCCAGCGGCGGAACCGCGCACGACGAGTAGATGCTGGCGCCATGGCCGATGCCCTGCCACATCACCCGCTTGCTGGCGGCGCTGGCGTTGATCACGGTGGCTGCCGTGGCGGCGACCCCCTCGTTGCCCACGATCGGGTCGTTCTGCACGCCCAGCAGTAGCACGTCCACCTTGAGTTCCTTCGGGGCCTGCGGGCTTGAACCGGTGGGCCAGTGCACACATTTGGCCAGGTTCAAGGCGGCGACGCTGCCGAACTGGGGGTAGAGCTTGGCCCAGGCGACCACCAGTTCGCGCACCCGATCCGGAGTGGGCCGGTTGGCCGCGTCGCTGCAGCCGTTGACGAACTGGCCGTCGCTGTCACGGATGCTTTCGGCCCGGTTGATCAGGTTGTTCAGCTGATTCATGTCGCCGGTGCGGGCGGCCGCCAGGGCGTTGGCCAGGTTGGTGGTGTTGGCGACGCGGTCGCCGACGGGAAATCCCAGCGCGGTGGTGATGGCCCCGACGATCGACGCCACCGACGTGCCGCTGAGGCCCTGAGCGCTGCGAGCGCTGGTCAGCACCGCGCTGACGGCGCCTTTGGGATCGGGACCCAGCGCGCATCCCATGGCCACGCACTGCGCCGCGAACGCGTCCAACGCGGCCTGCTCGCCTTTGACCTGCTGTTCGGCGGCAGCTTCGGCGCTGACGCCGATGGCCACCGGCGAATCGACGATCAGTCTGGCTACCTTGTCGGGGCGCGAGCCGGCGTAGGTCAGTGCCACCTGGGCGCCGTTACCGATTCCGACGAGCGCGAGCGCCGGGACGTCCCACAGGTTGCGCAAGCGCTCGATGTCGGAGGCCGCATGGGTGTTGTCGTACGCGGAATCGCCGGGTGCGATCGCGTCGGTGCAATTGGTGGTGGCGGTGTTGGAGATGTCGGAAAGGTTGGCCACCGGGTCGTCCCCGGTCTGGAACTGGGCCTGGTCGCGCATCTCGTCACGGTCCACGCGGTCGCGGCAGTCGATCGGGCTGGACATGCCGATGCCGCGGCGGTCGATCGCCACGATCGGGTGACTGTTCAGCACGTCGGCGCCGGCGTGGGACAACCAGATCGGCAGCTGGGTGGAGGACGCGATGTCGGATCCGGTGGTGAAAACAAGAGGTCCCGCGTCCTTGGGAGTCTTGGGCGAACGGGCGCGGACCACGCCGATACTCACCGACCCCGACCCGCCGTTAACCGGGTCCAGGTCGGCGTCGAAAGTGGCACAGTCCAGCTTCACGCCCGGTGCGTCGGGAACACCCGCGTCCGCATTGACCTTGGACGTGCAGTCGCGCCACGACAGGTCATTTTTCGGCGCTGCGATGGGCGGGGGCCCGCTGGGTGGCGGTTTGGTGCTGGGGACACCCTGCGGCCGGGCGCCGGATTCGGTGGCGAACCGCGGGTCGGCGCCGAACACCGGTACGCAGCCGGTCAGCGATGCGGTCACCGCCACCAGGATCGTGGCGGACGTCAGGTGCCGGCGCATGCCGACCACAGTAGCGGGAACCGTCAGCTACTCCCTGACGTAGCGCGTGTAGAGATAGCCGGCGTCGTCGGTCAGGACGTGGGCGCACCGCATCCGCGTCGCCACCTGCCCAGGTCCCGCCGCGATCCGGTGGGCCTGACCGCCGACCACCAGCGGCGCGATCGTCAGGCACAGCTCGTCGAGCCGGTCGGCCTCGATGAACGCGCCGAGCAGTGTCGGCCCGCCTTCGGTCAGCACACAGGGCAGGCCGCGGTCGGCCAGCGCGGACACCACCACGGACACGTCGACCTCGCCGGGATCGCCGCCCGAGCAGTCGATCACCTCGGCGGGTAACCCGACGAGGTGCCTTCGGGCGTCATCGGCGGCCGCGGTGCAGGTGAGTACCAACGGCGGCACCTCCGTTCGGGTAAACACCGCCAAATCGCGGTCCAGGTGACCGGACCGGGTGACGATCGCCAGCGGCGGGATCTCGCTCTGGCCGCGGTCCTGGCGCTGTTGACGCTGTCCGACGCTCAGCTGCGCACCCGAGTAACCCTCCGAACGCACCGTGCCCGCACCGACGACGATCACATCGGCGAGTTCGCGCAGCACGACGAAGACCGCCCGGTCGCCGGGACCTGCCAGTGCACCGGACAGGCCCTGGACGGTCGCGCCGCCGTCGAGGCTGGTGATGAAGTTCGCCCGCACCCGGGTGCCGCCCGGGGGGTAGCCGTACAACTGCGGTAACTCGCCGTGGACGAGTTCGCGCTGTGCGCCGAGCAGCTTCAGCGAGGTCTCGGCGGCCAGGCCGGATGCGATACCGGCCTCGAAGTCTGGCATGTGGTCGATTGCAGCACGTCGCTACAGTGCCACCATGCACGGGTCTACACCTTCGGCCGCGGTCGGTCACCTGGTGGACCGGCATCCGGCGGTGTCACCGGAGCGATTGATCGCCCAGTTGCGGCCGCCGCCGACGTTCGCCGATGTGAGCTTTGCCAGCTATCGGCCCGACCCGGCCGAGCCGACTCAGTCGGCGGCGGTGCTGTCGTGTCAGGAGTTTTGCCGGCAGGCGCAGGAGCGACGGGCCGGCCGCAAGAAGCTGTTCGGCCGACGGGAGGTGCTGCCCGGCGTCGGGCTGTATCTGGACGGCGGATTCGGGGTGGGTAAGACCCACCTACTGGCCTCGGCCTACTACCAGCTGCCCGGCGCCGGACCAGGCGTGGCCGAAAGCCCCAAGGCTTTCGCGACTTTCGGAGAACTGACGCAGCTGGCGGGGGTCTTCGGGTTCGTCGAGTGCATCGACATGCTGGCCGACTACACCGCGGTATGCATCGACGAGTTCGAATTGGACGATCCGGGCAACACCACGCTGATCTCCCGCATGCTGTCGTCACTGGTCGAACGGGGTGTCTCGGTGGCGGCCACTTCGAACACTTTGCCGGAGCAACTGGGCGAGGGACGCTTCGCCGCTCAAGATTTTCTGCGTGAAATCCACACGCTGGCAAGCATTTTCACCACAGTGCGGATCGAAGGTCCGGACTATCGGCACCGTGATCTGCCGCCGGCGCCGCGCCCGCTGTCCGACGAGGAGGTGGTTGCCCGGGCCGCTGAGGTGCCCGGGGCGACCCTGGATGACTTCGACGCACTGTGTGCGCATCTGGCCACCATGCACCCGTCGCGCTACCTGACGCTGATCGAAGATGTGACGGCGGTGTTCGTGACCGGCGTACACGGTCTGGACGACCAGAACGTGGCGCTGCGGCTGGTGGCGCTGACCGACCGGCTTTATGACGCGGGCATCCCGGTGGTGGCGTCCGGGGCAAAGCTGGACACCGTTTTCAGCGAGGAGATGCTGGCCGGTGGCTATCGCAAGAAGTACCTGCGGGCCACCTCACGGCTGCTGGCGCTGACTACCCGAGCTCCCGGGTCATGACGTAGTCGTTCTCCAGATGGGGACCGAGCCGGAAGCTCCGGGTGCCGGTGACGCTGAAGCCGGCTTTGGCGTAAAAGCGTTGCGCCCGTTGATTTTCCTGGTTGACGCCTAACCACACGCGCTGGGCGCCCCACTCGGCGGCGCGGGCAACTGCTGCCTCCATCAGTGCCGCCGCCACCCCGGTGCCGTGATACTCGGCGAGCGTGTAGAGCTTTGACAGCTCCACCTGCTGGGCTGGCTGGTCGCGAATGAGCATGGCGTAGCCGACGATTCGTCCCTCGCGGCGGGCGGTCAGGATGCCGCGTTGCGGGTCGGAGAGGTATTCGCCGAACCGGGCGGCGGAAAGGTGGGCGGCGATGAACGCGGCGACGTGCTCGGCCGCCACCGAAGGCGGGCACGCCAGTGGAAAGGTCTGCGCGGCAAGGGCGGCGATCGCGTCGGCGTCTGCCGGGCCGGGGTCGGCTACCTCGTGCAGATCACAGGTTCCACTGCGCGAGGTGCTCACCGGTCTTGCGGTCCAGCAGCACGACCACGGACACCGGGTCGCGGTAGGCGTCCCAGTACACTCCGCCCCGAACGACCGCTCCCTGAGGCGCGTTACCCAATGCGGCGTCGAGCCAGTCGGGCGCGTCGCACGGTCGCGGCTTGTAGGCGTCGGCGAAGGGCGTGACGCCGTCGAAGCTGAAGTTGGTCGCCATGATGTAGGAGTTGGGCACCCGGACCGCGCGCACCACCACGTCGGCGCGATTGACCGAGCTGTCCGGGAAGCTCTTGACCGGAACGCCGCTGCGTGTGTAACCGAATCCCGGTGGGGGGTCGACCGGTACCACGCTGGTGACGGTGACGTCCGCGACGTAACTGCCGGTGTCCACCCGCAACGTGTCGCCGATGTGGCCGATCGGTGCGTCACCGGCCCGCGCGCGGGGCAGAGCGGCGTCTACCGACAGCACGCCGGCCGCCGTGACGAGGAAAGCGGAAAGGACGATCAGCCAGCGGTGCATCTTCGCCTCCTGGGCTGCCTGTTCTCCGGACCTTCGCATGATTACACACGTGGGTTCACCGCGCGGAAGGTTGGCCCCTTCAGGGTTGGGGGTTCGTGGCGGTGGCGATCGACTCGAGGGCTGCGACCAAATCGGTTTCCACACGCTGCTTGTCCACGCCGGCCCGGTGCAGCGGCCCGGTGCCGTCCTCGAGTTCGAGCAGCGCCAGCAGTAGGTGTTCGGTTCCGATGTAGTTGTGGCCCAACCGAAGTGCCTCCCGGAACGTCAGCTCGAGGGCCTTGCGGGCCGGGCCGCTGAACGGGATCAGGCTGGGCGTTTCCTCGGCAGCGGCAGGAAGCTCTATCGACTTCTGCAGGGCTGCGGTGTCGATTTTCTGCAGCCGGAGTAACACTGTGGCGAGCGCCGCGGGATCGCTGAGCGTGCCGAGCAGCAGGTGATTTGGCGTGATCTCGGCGTTGCCGGCCTCGTGCGCAACGTTCTGGGCGGCGACCACCGCTCCGCGAGCCCGTGGGGTGAACCGTCCGAAGCCCTGCTCGGGGTCCAGGGGAGTGGCTTCGGCCCTGGGGACGAACCGCTTCTGCGCGGCCTGTTTGGTGACGCCCATGGCTTTGCCGATCTCGGTCCAGGAGGCGCCGGAGCGTCGGGCCTGGTCGACGAAGTGCCCGATCAGGTGGTCGGCGACTTCGCCGAGAGTTTCCGCCGTCAGCACGGCGTCAGCCAGTTGGTCGAGTGCGTCGGTGTGCACCTTCTTGATGGCGTTGATCAGCTCGTCGAGGCGGACCGGGTAGGCGATTTTTGCCGATGACTCCATGGCGTCAACCTTAGGTTGACGCCATGCGATGTGTCAACCTCGGGTTGACGCTGGTGCCGGGGAAAGTTCACTCGCCGTTCTCCATCGCTCGAGATGCGGCCTGATCTCGGGTTTGGGAGAATCGCAGGGCTATGAGAATCCTTGCTTGCATGGTTGCGGCGGCGGCTGCCATCGGTGTGGCGGCGCCCGCGCACGCGGACGCCAACCAGGACCAGGCCTTCCTGGTCTCCCTGGGGGCGGCCGGCCTGACCTATAAGGACCCCCAGAGCGCGATCGCGGCCGGCAAGACGGTCTGCGACATGGCCAACGAGGGCAAGACGGGGGTCGAGGTCGTCAAGGTGCTCCAGGACGCGAACCCCTCCTTGTCGCAGATGAACGCCGCCCGGTTCACCGCGATCTCGGCCGGTGTGTACTGCCCGGCGCAGCTGCCCCCCATTCAGCCGTCGTCGGGCGGCTAACTCTCGACCGATGCCGACGCGCCATGGAACATGTTGCGCGCCAATGAAATCCGCGCGGGTATGAGCTGGTAACGCTGCGACGCAATGGGTTCGACAAGATGGCTCGCCGCTTGACCTGCGTGACGGCTCTCAAGCGTGCGTTCCGGTTGGGAGCCCGGCCGGCCAAGCCCACGACGCGGCAATCGGCGATGGCTGCAAAAAAGAATGTAGCCGCTCGCCATAAAAGAATGCATATGCTCGCAATTAAAGATTGCGAACACTCGCAACCAAGAATGTATTCACTCACCAACAAAGAATGCAATTACAATCATTGATTAAATGGCTGCACGCTTGTTTTCCGAGGCGTACCGTCTGCCCCCAATGATGTGTTGTCCATTCATCTAGGAGGGTTCAATGTCGTCTTTCCTGATCGCGGTGCCCGACGCATTGGCCGCGGCTTCGGCGGATTTGACGGGTATCGGAGACGCCGTGCGGCAGGCGACTTCGGTGGTGGCGGGACCGACGACGGCGATCGTGCCCGCGGCCGCTGACGAGGTGTCGGCGGCCATCACTCGGGCATTCGGCACGTTCGGGCAGGATTTCCAAGCGTTGAGCGCGGAGACGGCGTTGTTCCATCAGCGGTTCGTCCAGGCGCTGTCGGGGGGTGCGGGAGCGTACGCGGCGGCCGAAGCGGTCAACGCGTCGCCACTGGCGGCAGCTCAGAATCTGTTCGGCACCGCGGCGGCCTGGGATCCGATCAAGGATCTAACCGGACGCTCCTTGTTCGGCAACGGTGCTGATGGCGCAGCTGGTACCGGGCAAGCCGGCGGTAACGGCGGGTGGTTGTTCGGCAACGGCGGAAATGGTGGCTCGGGCGCCCCCGGTGGCCAGGGCGGGGCCGGCGGCTCGGCCGCCCTGTTCGGTGCCGGCGGCAATGGCGGAGCCGGCGGCAACGCGATCACGCCAGGTGGCGTGGGTGGCAACGGCGGGGCCGGCGGAGCGAACGGATTCCTCTTCGGCGGCAACGGCGGTGCGGGCGGTGCCGGTGGCATCGGGGCTATCGGCGGGACGGGTGGCGCCGGCGGTGCGAACAGGCAACTGCTCGGATTCTTCGGCTCCGGCGGTGCCGGTGGTGCCGGTGGGACGGGTACCGCCGGCTTGGACGGTCTGCTCGGTGGGGCGGGCGGCCACGGTGGCACCGGCGGGGCTGGTGGCGCCGGCGGGGCCAACTACTCGCTGCTCGGCGGCGCCGGTGGAATAGGCGGCGCGGGCGGCGCCGGCGGCGTCGGCGGTGCCGGTGGCGCCGGAAGCACCGGTGTGGGCATGGCTGGCGGAGTAGGTGGTGCCGGTGGTGACGGTGGCAACGCAGGTGCGGGTGGGGCCGCCGGCGGCTCGATCGCGCTCTTCGGAAAGGCCGGCATCGCGGGACACGCCGGGGTGGCCGGCAACGGTGGGGTCGGCGGTGATGGTGGCGCCGGTGCCGCGGCCACCAGCGCCGCTGGCGTCGGGTTCAGTGGTGGCGCCGGCGGTGCGGGAGGGAGTGGCGGGTCAGCCGGCGCCGGCGGACTCAACGGGGCAGGCGGGGCCGGCGGCAGCGGCGGAATCGGCGGCAACGGTGCTGCCAGCACGAGCATCACACAGGCCGGCGGCGCCGGCGGTAACGGCGGCAACGGCGGTGCGGGTGGCGCGGCCGGTGGCGGCGCGGGTGCCGCGGGTGCGGTGGGCAGCGGCGGTGCCGCCGGCGCCGGAGGCAACGGCGGGGCCGGCGCGGACGCCGCGAACGGCAGTGGTGCCGCGGGCAGTCGTGGTGGTGCGGGCGGCAGTGGTGGCCAGGGCGGCAGCGCCGGTAGCGCGCTGGGCACCGCGGGTGCCAGCGGGCATGGTGGCAACGGTGGCCAGGGTGGCGCCGGTGGCAGCGTGCTGCCTTCCGCTCCCGGCGGGGCCGGTGCCGGCGGTGCCGGTGGCGACGGCGGAAACGGCGGTGGCGCGGCCGCGGTGGGCACCAATGCCACAGTGGGTGCCGGCGGCAACGGTGGCGCCGGAGGCGCCGGAGGGATCGGCGTCGACGGCGGGCCCACCACTAACGGCGGGAACGGTGGTGCCGGCGGCGCGGGCGGTAACGGCGGAAACGCCGGAGGCGCGACCGGGCTCAGCGGCAGCGGCGGTACCGGCGGCGCCGGCGGCACCGGTGGTGACGGCGGCAAGGGCGCCCTCAACGGTCTGACCGGCGGCAACGGCGGCGATGGTGGCGCCGGCGGCTCGGCCGGCGCGGTCGGCACCGGCGGCAAGGCCGGCAATGGCGGCGCCGCTGGTGACGGTGGCAGCGGCGGCAACGGGCTTGCGGGCGCGCACGGCAGCGGCGCCGTCGGCGGTAACGGCGGTGCGGGCGGCAACGGTGGCCAGGGCGGCAGTGCCGGCGGCCCGTCGGGTATCGCCGGCGCCAGCGGCGACGGCGGTAGCGGTGGACAGGGTGGCGCGGGCGGCAGCGTGCTGTCCAGTGCCGCGACCGGAGCCGGCGCCGGCGGTGCCGGCGGGACCGGCGGCAACGGCGGGGCCGCGGCCGCGGTGGGTACCG
Organism: Mycobacterium gordonae; assembly: GCF_002101675.1. GTDB lineage: Bacteria > Actinomycetota > Actinomycetes > Mycobacteriales > Mycobacteriaceae > Mycobacterium > Mycobacterium gordonae. The sequence continues at coordinate 114,639 of NZ_LQOY01000022.1, forward strand.
GCGCCACGGTGGGCGCCGGCGGCAACGGCGGCGTGGGCGGTGACGGCGGCGTCGGCGTCGACGGGGGACCCACCACCGGAGGCGGTAACGGCGGCGCCGGCGGCGCCGGCGGCAACGGTGGCAACGCCGGCGGAGCCTCCGGGATTAGCGGCAGCGGCGGCGCCGGCGGTGACGGTGCCGACGGCGGTAACGGCGGCACCGGCAACCTGAACGGCGGAGCCGGCGGCAATGGCGGTAACGGTGGCAGCGGTGGCGCGGCGGGCACCGTCGGCACCGGCGGCATCGTGGGCAACGGCGGTGCCGCCGGCGACGGCGGCAACGGCGGGAACGGTTTCTCGGGCGCGGCCGGCAGTGGCAAGGCCGGCGGTAGCGGCGGGACGGGCGGCAACGGCGGTCAGGGTGGAAACGCCGGCGGCGCGCTGGGCACCGCCGGTGTCAGCGGTAACGGCGGCAACGGCGGTCAAGGTGGCGCCGGCGGCAGCGTGTTGCCCACTGCCCCCACTGGGGCCGGCGCTGGTGGCAACGGCGGTAACGCCGGCCACGGCGGTCTCGCGGCCACCGTGGGCAGCGGCGCGGCAGTGGGCAATGGCGGCAACGGTGGCGCCGGCGGAGCCGGCGGGATCGGTGTCGACGGCGGACCCACCACCAGTGGCGGCAATGGCGGCGCTGGTGGAATCGGCGGTCACGGTGGTAACGCGGGCGGCGCTTCAGGTATCAACGGCGACGGCGGTGCCGGCGGCGCGGGCGGTTTCGGCGGTAACGGCGGTACCGGCGGCGTCAACGGTACGAACGGCGGCAACGGCGGCAACGGCGGCGCCGGCGGCGCGGCCGGCACCGGCGGTGCCGGCGGCACGGCAGGTAAGGGTGGTGCGGCCGGAAACGGCGGTGCCGGCGGCAACGGCGCCGCCGCCGCCATCGGCAGCGGGAACGCCGGCGGTAGCGGCGGCGCGGGCGGCAACGGCGGCCAGGGTGGTAACGCCGGCAGTGCGCTGGGCACCGCGGGTGCCAGCGGAAACGGCGGCGACGGCGGTGACGGCGGTGCCGGTGGCAGCGTGCTGCCCACCGCCCCGAGCGGGGTCGGCGCCGGCGGAGCCGGTGGTAGCGGCGGCAATGGCGGGGCCGCAGCCACCGTCGGCAGCGGTGCAACGGTCGGTGCCGGCGGGAACGGCGGCGACGGCGGCGACGGCGGGATCGGCGTCGACGGAGGTCCCACCACCGGCGGCGGCAGCGGCGGCGTCGGCGGTGCCGGCGGCAACGGTGGTAACGCCGGCGGTGCGACCGGAACCAGCGGCAGCGGCGGCACTGGCGGCGATGGCGGCACGGGCGGCAACGGTGGCACCGGTGCTTACAACGGCGGCGCCGGCGGTAACGGTGGTAACGGTGGCAACGGCGGTGCGGCCGGAACCGTCGGCACCGGTGGAACGGTCGGCGCCGGTGGTTTCGCCGGCGACGGCGGTAACGGCGGTAACGGTGCCGCCGCCGCTGCCGGCAGTGGCATCGCCGGCGGTAAGGGCGGCGCGGGCGGCAACGGCGGTCAGGGCGGTAGCGCCGGCGGCGCATCCGGCCTTGCCGGTGTTAGCGGCGACGGCGGTAATGGCGGCCACGGCGGTGCCGGCGGCAGCGTGCTGCCGGGTGCCCCGGCCGGAGCCGGAGTCGGCGGCGCCGGCGGTAGTGGCGGCAACGGCGGGGTGGCGGCGACGGTGGGCGCCGGTGCCCTCGTGGGTAACGGCGGTAACGGCGGGGCCGGCGGTGACGGCGGTGTCGGCGTCGACGGCGGACCCGTTCTCACCAACGCCGGTAACGCCGGTGCCGGCGGTGCCGGCGGTGCCGGCGGAAACGCGGGCGGCGGTGGCGGCCTTGCCGGCAGCGGTGGGGCCGGCGGTAAGGGCGGCGTCGGTGGCAACGGCGGCACCCCGGCCGCCTCGAGCGGCGGCAACGGCGGCAGCGGCGGTAACGGCGGCAACGGCGGTGCCGGTGGCGCGGCCGGTGCGGTCGGGGGTAGTGGCCAGGTCGGCAACGGTGGCGCTGCCGGCGCCGGCGGCAACGGTGGAAATGGCGCTGACAGCCCGAACGGGAGCGGTAAGGCCGGTGGTAACGGCGGTGCGGGTGGCAACGGCGGACAGGGTGGCAGCGCCGGTGGCGCTACCGGCATCGCGGGCGCCAGCGCCGCCGGCGGTAACGGCGGCCAAGGTGGTGCCGGGGGCAGCGTGCTGCCGGGCGCCGCGGCCGGTTCTGGGGCCGGTGGGACCGGCGGGGCTGGCGGTAACGGCGGCATCGCGGCGACCACAGGCAGCGGTGCAACGGTCGGGGCCGGCGGCAATGGCGGAGCCGGAGGCGCCGGTGGGCTCGGTGTCGACGGCGGGCCTACGACCCCCGGCGGTAACGCCGGTGCCGGCGGCGCCGGCGGCGCGGGTGGTAACGCCGGTGGGGCGGCCGGGCTCAGCGGCAGCGGCGGTGCAGGAGGCGCCGGGGGTGCCGGTGGTAACGGCGGCACCGGCTCGAGCAAAGACGGCGGTAGCGGCGGCAACGGTGGTGCCGGCGGGTCGGCCGGCGGTGTGGGCAGCGGCGGCAAGGGCGGTAACGGTGGTGCCGCCGGCGCCGGCGGTAACGGCGCGGCGGCCCTCGGCAAGGGCGGCAACGGCGGCAACGGTGGCAACGGCGGCAATGGCAACGGCGCGATCGGCGGTGTGGGCGGCGCCGCAGGAGCGGCCGGGACGGGACCCGGCGGTGACGGAAAGAGTGGCACCAAAGGTAACGACGGCAGCTAGCCCACCGGCGAATCGGCCACCGCTGGCTCAGCGGTGGCCGATTCGCCGCAGTCCCCATTATGAGGAGGTTCTCTGCACCCGGAAGTATGCGAATGGCGGTAATGTGGCGCCGGTCGAGGGCTAATTGCTCAAGGCGTCGAAAATTGCGTTCAGTTTTGGAATACAGCATGCGGTATTCGCACGAGTAAACCGACTCGCGGCGTTGTCGCACCTGACGTCACCAGGCTGGGCTGAGAACGCTTATTGCGCGTGCTTCAGTCGAATATTTCGGTAGGCGCAGCGCGCAGAGTGCGCCCACCGGGTATACCAATAGGGACGAGCAACCCGCGGGCGTGAGGGAGTGTGCGATGCGAGGCGCAGTGGCGCGGGACAACCGCTGATGCGAGCCGGGCTGGCCATCGGTGCGGCATTGGGGACGACTGGCTTGTTGGGCTGGGCCGGGCTGCGCGCCCTGGTCGGGTGGATCGAGCGCAACCCCGATCCCCTCACACGCGAGCAATTGCTCGCCGAGCCGCAAGGGGAGGAGGTGACGCTAATCCGCCCGGACGGCACGGAGTTGCGCGCGCTGGTCGCGGGTGAGGGGCCGCCCGTCGTTCTCGTGCACGGCTACACCGTGACCCTCGCCGAATGGAACCTCGTGTGGGACGACCTGCTGGCCAGGGGATTTCGCGTCATCGCCTTCGATCAGCGTGGCCACGGCCGATCCACTCTGGGTTCGGAGGGTATCGGCTCCGCGCCCATGGCCGCCGACATCGCCGCGGTGCTGGAACATTTCGACGTTGCCGATGCCGTCCTCGTCGGCCATTCAATGGGCGGGTTTGTGACCATTCGCGCCCTGCTCGACCACGCCGGCGTCGCACAGCGATTACGGGGGCTCGTGCTGTTCGCCACGTGGGCAGGCCGTGTTTTGGACGGAGCGCCCCAGAACAAGCTGCAGATCCCCCTGCTCGAGCGTGGCATCCTGCAGCGGTTGATCCGCTATCGGACGGTGGGGGTGCTGTTCGGCGCTGCGCAATGCGGAGCGCGTCCCTCGCCGGCGATGGTCTCGGTGTTTACCGAGGGCTTCCGCCAGCACGTTGAGGAACACGGGGCGCTGCTGCCGATCGTGCGCGCCTTCTCGCGCGAAGACCGCTATCCGCGCCTGGGCGAGATCACCGTGCCCACGGTGGTCATGGTTGGAGCAGCGGACCGCACCACGCCGCCCAGTCACTCCCGTCGGATGGCCGACGGCATTCCCGGCGCCCGGTTGGTCACGGTGCCCGATGCGGGGCACGCGCTGAACTGGGAAGCTCCCGACGAGCTGGTCAAGGTCATCGAATCGCTGACGGCGTAGTAGATCTCGGCGATATGTAAGCGAATGTCTAAGCGCCGCAGTAGGTTCGACCTCCGTCCCGTCGATGCTCAGCCGGCCGGCCTGGTCGCCTGCGTCCAGGTGTGACCGTCGAAGTAGCGCAGCACGTTCGGATCTGACTGGTCGGGATACCAGCCCGCGCCGGGTTGCCAGGCGTGCGGGACGTAGGGCGGGGCTTCAGGCGATCTGGTCAGACGCACCAGCAGTGCGATCACGCCGGCAACGAGGCCGAGTCCGACGATCCCGACGATGATCAGCATGAGAAGACTTGCCATGAGTGGTCACTCTTGCAGATGAACGTGGTCGAGTCCCGGCATCGGTGCTGGTGCGGCTGGCGCATTTGAGTCACCGGCCGTGCCCGGGCTTGCGTCGGCGTCTCGATCGAGCGAATCATCAACGCCATGGCGGGGGGCAAACGAGCGGCGGCCGCGCTGGCGGCTTCACTGGCGCTGGTGAGCGGACGTGACCCTCAAACGTGTTGACGAGTTGAAGCCCGGCGACAGGATCCGCATGACGATCGGGCACGCGACCGTCGTCGAAATCGAACCCCTCGAAGGAGACCGCACGATGCTCACCTTCCTGTACGGAACGCGAAGGCCCGCCGACAACGACGTCACCGTGGATGTGCTGGAGGATGACGAATGGGGTTGGTAGGGCGGACTTGTCATCGAGGCCCCAAGTACTCGCCAAATTTCCGCGCAGGGTGCTTTTTTGGTTAACGCGAGGTAAACTAAGCGCTAACTCCCTGTGTAGGAGGGAGCCTGGACGACTGCGCCTCGAGCCAATCGGAGCCCGCTATGTTCACCCGCATCACCGTCGCTGCCGGGTCACTGCTCACCACCGTCTCGTTGCTCAGCGGCGCCGCAATGGTGCACGCCGGCGCAGCGTCGGCTGACTCGAGCCAGGACGACCATTTCCTGGCACTGCTCGACCAAAAGGGCGTCTCGGCCCTGTCGGGTGTGCCGGCCCTCATCGCCACGGCGCATCAAATTTGCGGCAGTCTGGCGTCGGGCATGTCGGCGGACGCCTTGGTGGCTGCGCTGGTGGACAACGCGAACAACGTCACCCCTGGTGCCGACCCGGGCCGCCTCTTGCGCACCGAATCACGGTTCCTCGACGCAGCAGTGGAAGCCTACTGCCCGGACTACCGAGGACGGGTGGTGTTCACCAATCCCGCGGGATGGAGCCGGCCGAAATATGCTGTCGTGCTGGCTTCTTCGCTGATCAAGGGAGCCAATCCGGAAATCCCGACTCCGCCTGGGCCGGGAGCTGAGGCGCAGAACCTCACGCCACCATCGGCAGTGGCCCCGCCTCCACCGCGGAAGACGGCACCTCCCGTTGTCGGTCCGCCGCCCGGGGGTGGCGGTGGGGGAGGAGGCACCGGCGGTGGCACCGGCGGGGTCTCACCGACACCGCCCATGGAACCGGGGATCATCACGCTGGCGCCGTAACGCTCAGCCATCTACGGTGCTCTCATGTTGCATGGGCTGCCGATGCCGCACGTCGCGCTGGATCGGTCGATCAGCGACACGGTCGGCACTACGCCCGACGTCACTTGGTCGATCTGTATTCGAGACGCTGGCGGCCGCCAACTCGCAGAACACAATTCCGATGTGTCCATGGAAACTGCCAGTGTCGGAAAGCTGCTGCTCTTGGCCGAAGTGGCGCGGCAGTGCGTCGAGGGGTCGATGGACTGCTACGAATTGCTCGACCGCAATCCTGCTGTGTACGTTGCGGATTCGGGTATCTGGCAGCATCTGCACGCTCAGCGGTTCTCCGTCCACGATCTGTGCGTGCTGGTCGCCTCGGTCAGCGATAACCTCGCCACCAACGTGTTGCTGAACCGTGTGGGCTTAGACAGCATCCAAGCATTTTGTGGGACAATCGGTTTGGCCAAGACCGCGCTGCTGGATCGTGTTCGGGACCATCGTGGACCCGATGACGTGTGGACGTTGTCGGTGGGTTCGGCCGCTGAGTTGTCCGATTTCATGTGTCGCCTGGCCGCCAAGCGGCTCATATCGCAGGCGGTCTCGGACCAGTTGAACAGGTGGCTGGCGACAGGCCTGGATCTGTCGATGGTGGCATCTGCATTCGGTCTGGATCCTCTAGCGCATGCCGAGCCGGATCGCGGCTATTGCGTCCGCAACAAGACTGGAACCGACGCGGCCGTCAGAGCCGACGTGGGCACCATAGAACGAAACGGCACCTGGTACTCCTATGCCGTTATTGCCAACTGGGATGCCGCCGGCCCCGATTGGCGAGACACAGTGCTCGCGGGAATGCGCTCGATCGGTGAGGTGCTCAGAGATCTTCTTGCGCACTAAGCGTGAGTGCGACGTGTGGGTGGTCCGCTGCCATGAGGTCCGGCCACAAGATGTTGGGTGAGTGACCCCGTATGGGTTCGGTTTCTGCTGTCGGTCATTTGTCCCATCCGTAGGAATCGTCATGTCTGCATTGACGTCGAGCGGCGACGAACCACTGCCACGAACGTAACAAGGGCGGACAACCGTCCATGCTCGTCGCCGCCCTCGGGAAGGGCCGAGTTCCGTTGTCGGACGGGGCGGCGCGATCGTTTCACCTCCACTGGGCCCGGCGGGGCCGACTGGCTGCTCGTGAACACCCGGGGAGTCATCAGCGCGACACCCTGGACGGTTCAACGCGTAAACGCGACGATCCGGTCAACGATGATTCCGATGACGATCCGGCCAGAGATGTCCGATTCCTACGGATGGGACAAATGACCGACAGCAGAAACAAATGATGACCAAGTCACGGACGGCCCTGGCGGCGCTGGTGCCGAGCTGCTGGCGGCCGCAGATGCGTCGGGTCCCGCGGCGGCCGCGCCGGGGGCGATGGGCCATGGCGCCGTTCCAGAAAATATTTCTCTGAACTGCGCAAACCGTGGTGCGCGGCACCCCGTACCAGTCCGCTGGCTACTCGTCCTACACCCCAACCAGCCCGACCGTCATCCCAGCCATGGCCGTCTCCCAAGCACCGGCCAACATCGCCGAAGCCGTCCACGCATCAAGCGCCGGCGGAACCCTGAACGTCACCTACGACCAGCGCGGCGCATGGCAACCCACACCCCAGATGAAAGACGACCTACACGCCATCGCCAGCACCACCAGCGCACCACAAGTGTCCGGCGGCGCAGGACTACCAACGTAGCGCTACTTAGCGGCTGGTCCGTCCTCTCGTTCGGCTTCATCCTCTTGCATTGTCCTGGTGGGCGGGCCAACAAGTTCGGCGTCGTTCCACAACTGCGCGTAATCCGCGCGCAGAACCTCGCGGGCTTTCTCCGGCATGGGAGAAAGGACCGTAGTCACTTTCCCAACGCCATTGAGTGAAGTTCCGAGGGTCAGAACCTGTTCCTCCGCGTCAGCGATAAGAACCCGGTCATGCAGGGCGGTCGACGCTCTCGCCTCGACTCGGCGCGGGAGACTTGCGCTGTCAAGATAAGCACGCATCGATGCCACAACACGCTTATGCCTCGGCTTCCCTGATACGAGAATCCGCGTCAATCCTGTGCTTACGACGACCATGTGCAGCTCATCTAGCTGCAAGTACGGGTCGACTAGCAGACCAGGACCTGCAGCGGCAAGGTGCCCGACCAACATCGGATATGCCAAAGGGTCATCTTTTCCTAGAACGACAACGCTCACGTCCTCATCGGAATCCTCACGCTCGTGAGAACGAAACAACGCGCGCCCCATCTCGGTCAACCGCAGACCCGCGGTCGCTGTTGACGACGGTCCAAACGTAGGCCAGGAGTGACGGTCGAAAAGTAGGCCACGTGGTCGTATTTATTGTGCCGTGT
>NZ_LQOY01000023.1 GCF_002101675.1 Mycobacterium gordonae
GGGGTGGCGGGCAGTGGGGCGGGCATCGAGCTTCCCTGCGGCGCGGCACCGATCAGCGACGCCACGATGGTGCCATGTGCATCGCAGTCCATCAGGCCGTCGCCGCCCATGATGTAGTCACCGCCGGCGACCACCCGCAGCCGCGGGCTGGGATTGATACCGGTGTCGATGATCGCCACCGGCACCCCGTTGCCGGTCGAGTACTGCCAGGCCTTGCCGATGTTGAGCATCGTGAAGCCCGGCGCGGTGACCGCCACGTTGGGATCGGCCACGGTGATGGTCCGGGCGCACATGTTGCTTTGCCGCATCGGCTGGTCGGCGGCCGGCCTGCCGTCTGGGGGCACCCGGGACGGGTCGATCGTCGGCGGCGGAATCGCCTGTGCCGTCGGATAACTCGTTGAGAGAGCGACGACGAGACCGGCCAGCGCCACGGCGCACAGCCGCCGGCCGGTCGCAGCTGGCCGCGTCATCGCATCCGCACCCAATTGAACAGCCCGCCGATCCAGGCCGCCATCGGCAGTGCCGCAATGATGGCCGCGATCTCGAGCCATTCCGCGGCCATCCGGACCAGCGGGGTGAACCGTGTAATCGGAACCAGCAGCGCGGCCAACAGTCCAGCGCCCGCGAAGGCAGCCAGCAACACCGCCGCCACCACCAGTGCCTGGGCCGACGACGCCGGCTCGTGCAGAACGTATTTGACGACACCGGCGCAGGTTGCCGCCGCCGCCCCGGAGACCAGCGCAACGGCTTGGCGCTTATCGGCGAAGGCGCGGCCCCTGCTGATGAAGATCAACACGAAGAGCGCCGCGAGTACCGCGGCCGCCGTGGCGCGGTCGCGGCCCGGCATCAGCGAAGACCACACCGCGGCGGGCAACGCTGCCGCGGCGCCGATGCAGATTCCGGTCAAAACGTGGTTGGCCCGTATCGCGGCCGCGGCGATCTGTGCTCCGCGAGGAGTGGTGTCGGGATTCGCGTCCTCGTCGCCGGCCTCGCTCACCGGAGAGACCGCGTCGGTCGGAAGTCCGGCGCTGCGCCGGAACAGGTCGCGCCCGGTGATCGAGCCAAAGTACGGCCGGATCCGCGCCACCCAGAGCGCGATCGTCGGTGCCGACGTCAGCAGGAACAGCAGGGCGATCAGAGTGCACATGCCTAACCACTGGGCGGGCACGGGCCACCACATCCGCAGCGCCGCAACGGTTCCGGCCAATGCGGACAGCGTCACCACCGTCGCGGCCAGACTGAGGTACCGTCCGGTCGCCGCGGTGACGGCCCAGGTCAGCACCGCGGTGGTCAATGTGGCGATGAACAGGTGGGGGGCTCCCGGCTGCCCCGGCGCAGCGCTGCCCAGGGCGACCGTGAACAGCGGCACGGCCAGCCATCCGAGCCCGTCGATCATGTCCGTGCGGCGTGGCCACCACCGCCACACCAAGACAGCGCCGCCGGCCGACAGCAGCCCGACGCCACCGGTCAGGATGCTGGGCGTCCAGGCGTCGGTCGAGATGCGTTGTCGCACCGCCAGTCCCAGCAGGGTGGCGGCGGCGGCCGCGGTGATGGCCAGCGCGGTGTGGGCAGCGGTTTGCACCGTGACCGGTTCGAAAAGCCTCTTGCCCACTCGGGCCAGCCCGGTGGACAGCGACTCGTACTGCGGCTCGAACGACTCCCCGTCCACCGCGGGTACCAGCGACAGCGTCGCGCCGTCCTCGACGCCGAGTTCGTCGAGGGTCTTGGTCACATCCAGGCGCACACCGTTGGCCTTGTGCAATTCGTAACCGGCGCCGGCGTCCAGCCCGCTCAGCCCGCGGCGCTTGAGCTCGTCGTTGAGCAGCTCTACGGCGTTGTCGAGGAAGACCTCGATGGGCACCGATGCCGGGTACACCTGCGAAAGCAGGTGTTCACCGCAGACCACGGCGACCGCACACCGTGCCGGGAAGGACACCTTCGCCATCACCGTGGCCTGTCGGCGTCCGGAATGTATTTGTCGGCGAGCGCCGCGGTGATCTCGAACAGCCGCAGTCGTGATTGCTTTCGCAATTCGTGGCGGGTGTCAATTATGCCGCCCTTCGCGAGATACGGGTCATACGGCATGAATTCGACGCTCGCCCCCGATTGCCGGAAGCGCTCGGTGAGGTAGTTGCGGGCATCCGGGTCGTATTTATTGCGGCTGTCGTTGAGGATGACGGTGCTGCGGGACACCAATTCGTGGAAGCCCATCGACCGGAGCAGGTCGATGGCGCGCGTCACCGGCAGCGAAGTGTCGGCGGTCAAACCCGAGACGAAGACCAGCGCATCGCACGCGTCCAGCACCGCCTTCATCACCGGGTGCTCCAGGTCGTCAGAGGTGTCGACCACGATGACGGTGTGGGTGCGGCGCAACCGCGACAGCACTCCGGTGAACATCGACGGCACCAACGGCCGCGGTTGATCCGACGCGCGGTTGCCGGCCAGCACGTCGAGCCCGATGCTGTTCTGCCCCAGGTGTTCCCGGATGTCGGCGTAGCCCTGGACGTCGGTGTCGTTCAAAACGGCCGAATAGTCCCCGGGTGGTGACTCGTCGATCCGGCCGGCCAGTGTCCCGAACCCGGGGGCCGCGTCGATCGCGACGACATTGTCCGGGCGGCATTCCCGGAACACTCCGCCGATGCAGGCGGTCATCGTGGTCTTGCCGACGCCACCTTTACCCGAGATGATTCCGATCACGTACTGCTTGCGGATATGACGCCGGATGCGCGTCTGCAATTCCCGGTAATGCCGTTCGGCGGGCGACTCCCCGAGATTTATGGTCTGGAAAGACACCGCATACACGAATTTGCGCCAGCCCGATCCGGGCGGGACTTTGCGCGGCGCCACCATGTCGGAAATGCGCAGCGTGCCCGAGACCGATTCCTGGTGTTGGTAACGTCCCGTCTGTTCCGCGGCGTTCGGACCTGAATTCCATGTATTCGTCACAGCGCAATTACTAACACTTCGGTGATACCTCTCGACTACACAACTTTGCGGTACGAATGCCAGTCCTGCCGAGCCGGCAGGCGCCGCATCATGCGGGTGATCGCGGCAGCGATATCGCCGCTGGTGCCGGGGCTGATGATCATCCACCGCCGTCCTGCGGATTCGACGTCCTCGGCCAGCAGCCGCCCTTCCAGCGTGTCGATGATGGTCACCGCGCTGGGGTCGACATGGGTGCGTGCGAATCGGCCCGACTCCACTCCCGACTGAATCCCAACGATCGACGCTTGTGCGGACCGGTCCGGATCTGCGGCGAGGGTCAGCAGGCGCAGCTGATCGGCGTCGAGGCGCTGTCTGGCCAGGAAACTGTGCAGCGCCTCCCGGCCGGCCGCCGCGGTCCGCGTCGCGGCGGCGTCGAGGGTGACGGGGCGCAACGGCGCAGGCTCGAGTTGACCGCACAATCGCTCGATCGCTCTGGTCAACACCGTGCTGGCCGTTGCTTCAGCGGTCGCCGTACCCGCGCCGCCGATGCGAATCAGCTCCGCGGACCGCTCCAGGGTGACCCACCATTGCGCGAACCTGGCGAGCAGGACCCGGGCCGGTTCGCCGTCACCGGGTGCACGGACTTGCACGATCAGCGCGACATCGCGGCGCGACAGGACGGTCAGCCACTCCACCACTGTCGGGTCCACGGCATCAAGCCCGTCGATGACACCGGCGTCACGCAAGTCGGCCGTGACCGGATGGCGCAGGGCCAGTGCCTTGGGCTCCACGCTGGGCAGATGGGGGCGCAGACCCAGCTCGGGAGCGATCGACTCGATCCCGGTGAGCACTTGCAGGGCCCAGAGCCCGTCGACAGTGGTGGTTAGCACGGTGTCCCTCAATGCAGGCCAAGGGCGCACGCCAATGCATGCGCCCCGCCGGCCCACTCGGAGTTGCTAGGTGAACAAGGTGCCCATCTGGGCATCGGTCGCCTGGGCCATTTCGTCCACGTTGTGCACGGTGTGAGCGTGCCGGCTGACGGTCTGGATCAGGTCTTCCAGGCCGTGCAACATCTGTTGCTGCGCGTCGAAGAATGCCGTCGCGCCGTGGCCCTGGAAGAAGTCCCCGAGCGCCTGGGTCATGTGCAGGACATCGGCGTGGATTTCCATCAGCTGCGCGGCCTGGCTTCCGACCTCACCGGCGAATCCGATGACGGCGCCGTGGTTGTAAACGATCTGATCTGTCATGACGGTGATTCCTTACCTGGGTAGTTCAGCGATTCCGGAGGGGACAGCGATGTGAGTCAGACCGCCTGGGCTCCTCCGCCGAACACGCCGTTGAGGTTGTGCGCCGCGTCCGCTTCGTGGTTCTCCATCAGCACGGCCGCCTGGCCCAGCCCGTGCGCCAACCGCTGACCGCCTGACATGATCTGCTGCAGGTCGTGGTGGATCTGACCCGCGGTGTTCAGCGAGGTCGAGCCGGCATCGCCCGCCCACCCGGTGGCGCTGATGATGTTCTCATGACCACTGAGGTACTGGTTGGCGATTGCCACAGCCTCTTGCAGTCGTGTTTCAATTCGCTGCTGAGTACTGCGCAGCAGTTCCGGAGTGACAACGGTCGCATTTGCCATTATTTACGTCTCCCTCAATTAATTGCACTCTCCGAGCTCGGGTCTGCGTAAAACTAGACCAGCTTCGACGGGCTGTCACTTCACCCAATGCCGTTGATAGACAGGCATTAATCAGGCTGTTTAGTGCACACGAGAAGTGCGCGTGTGTCAAACCGTGCGCGAAGATCGTCGGGATTCATAGTTATTAGCTGTTCTTCGTTACAGATGAATTCAAAGTGTGGCGGCACCATCGGCCGATCCGTCGCTGTCGGTATCCGACAGACGAAGATCCCAGAGCCCGTCGCCGTCGGTGTCGACATATCCGGTCACTTCTTCAACGCCGGCGCAGACGACCCGGTCGGCCGTCCCGTCGCCGTTCGTGTCGATCAAGCGGTCGTCGGAATTCCCCTGCCCATCGAAGTCGACCAGCGGACCGCCGTGGTGTTCCACGCCATCGAGGCCGAACCACCGCAGCTGCCCCTCGCGGTCGACCGCGACCGCCCACGTTCCCGACCCGTCGTCGACGAAGTAACTCTCCGGAGTGCCGTCGTTGTCGACGTCGAGCACCGCATGGTCGGCCAGGCCGTCGCCGTCGAAGTCGGCCAGCGCGTCGTCCCGCAGGCCGTCACCATCCAGATCCAGCCCGATCGCGTCGAGCGTGCCGTCGCTGTCGAGGTCCAGATCGGGCGGCCGAGTCCAGATGGAGGCCGCACCGTCGTCTCCGCCCAAGCAGTAGTCCATGCAGGATTCGACGGAGACCCGTAGCCCTCGGTTCCCTGCTCATCCCTTAATCGTCGGCGTCAGTGCCGCCCGCTGAATCTGGCGATCATTGGTCACGATGCTGAGGCTCCGCCGCGCGGCTTGTGCGACGAGGATCCGGTCGAAGGGGTCATTGTGGTCCCAGTTGAGGCGCCCCGCGAAAATCGCGTCCTCGGCGTCAATCGCCAGATCCCGCGCTGCCATATCGGCGACCACGTCTCGCCAGGCCGACAACAGCGGCTCCCCGTCCAGGCGGCCCAGCCGCGTCTTGATCGCAATCTCCCATGCCGACGCCGCCGACACCAGCACTTCAGTACGTGGGTCCGCGAGCAGCTCGCGGGCCTCCGCATCGATCTTGTCCGGCGCGCTGACCAGCCACAACAGAACATGCGTGTCCAGCAGAACCCGCACCGGGGCCATCAGGGCCCGTCGCCTTCCCACATCGCTATTTCGGCGTCGGGCAGCGGCGCGTTGAAGTCATCCGGCACCGCCAACATCGGCAATTGGCCGAACCTGCGTGGCACGGGATTCACCGGCGACAGCACTGCGACTGGGCGGCCATGGCTGGTGATGGTGACAGAAGCCCCCGTCCGCTGCACCTCAGCCAGCAGGGCATTAAGCCGGGCCTTGGCTTCGGTGCTGGAGACGGACTTCATGGGCTCAGACTAGTCGCACTAGTCCGATTGGTCAGAGCCCCGAGTCTCCCACCAGGCCAACAGCTCCGCCGTCGCTTCCTCCGTGGACAGCGGCCCGCGATCCAGCCGCAGCTCCTTGAGGAATCGCCACGCCTCTCCCACTTGCGGGCCGGCGGGGATGTCGAGCAGCCGCATGATCTCGTTGCCGTCCAGGTCGGGACGCACCCGGTTCAGGTCCTCCTGGGCGGCCAGTTCGGCGATCCGCTCCTCCAGCCGGTCATAGGACGCGCGCAGCCTGGCGGCCCGGCGCTTGTTGCGGGTCGTGCAGTCCGCGCGCACCAGCTTGTGCAATTGGGGCAGCAGGGGTCCGGCGTCGGTGACGTAGCGGCGCACCGCTGAGTCGGTCCACTTGCCCTCGCCGTAGCCGTGGAACCGCAGGTGCAGAAACACCAGCTGGGACACGTCGTCGACCATCTGCTTGGAGTACTTCAGCGCCCGCATCCGCTTGCGCACCATCTTGGCGCCGACCACCTCGTGGTGGTGAAAGCTGACCCCGCCGTTGGGTTCGTGGCGGCGGGTGGCCGGCTTGCCGATGTCGTGCAGCAGCGCCGCCCAGCGCAGCACGAGATCCGGGCCCTGATCCTCGAGCTCGATCGCCTGGCGCAGCACGGTCAGCGAGTGCTGGTAGACGTCCTTGTGCTGGTGATGCTCGTCGATGGCCATCTGCATGCCGCCGATCTCGGGCAGCACCACCTCGCCCATCCCGGTCTGCACCAGCAGGTCGATGCCGTCCACCGGGTTGGCCCCGCACAGCAGCTTGTCCAGTTCGACGGCCACCCGTTCCACGCTGATCCTGGCCAGCTCCGGGGCCATCTGCTCGATCGCCGTGCGCACCCGCGGAGCCACCACCACACCGAGCTGGGACACGAACCGCGCGGCGCGCAGCATCCGCAGCGGGTCGTCGCCGAAAGACACCTCCGGCGGCATCGGGGTGTCGAGCACCTTGGCCCGCAGCGCGACCAGGCCGTCAAGGGGATCGAGGAACTCGCCCAGCCCGTCGGCGGTGATGCGCACCGCCATCGCGTTGACGGTGAAGTCGCGTCGCACCAGGTCGTCTTCCAGCCGGTCGCCGAACCGCACCTCCGGATGGCGCGTCACCTGGTCATAGGTGTCGGCCCGGAAGGTCGTGATCTCCAGCCGGTGACCGTCCTTGCCGACTCCGACGGTGCCGAACTCGATGCCGGTGTCCCACAGCGCGTCAGCGAACGGCCGCACGATCTGCTGGATCTGCTCGGGCCGCGCGTTGGTGGTGAAGTCCAGGTCCGGGCTCAGCCGGCCCAGCACGGCGTCCCGCACCGACCCGCCGACCAGGTACAACTCGTGACCCGCGGTCGCAAATGCCGCACCCAGCTCGCGCAACTGCGGCGCGTACTGGTGCAATGCGACCGCGGCGGCGGTCAGCAGCTCGGCGTCCGGGACGGGTTCAACCACGTTCGGTGAGCCTAATAGGAATGCCTTGGTGACTCAGCGCACGTCCTGGCGCTTCGAGTCTGCGTCCACGGCTTCGGCTGGGCGTGCACGGCGCCCAGGAAGGCAGAATCCCGCCGTCACGGGACACTCGAAGCGCTATGGGCAAACACGGGCAAACACCCGACCGACCAATCCAGAGACCAGAGTGACGCCTGAGCCAGGCGCGACTCAGGTGACCAAAGGTGCCCACTGACGGCGAGTGCATCGGGAAGACCGGCCCGTGCCAGCTAATATCGCTTGGGTGTCGGAGGGCGAACAAGCCAAACCACGTCGACGCCGGGGCCGGCGTCGCGGTCGTGGCGGCGCACGTCCGGCTGAGAACAATACGGAAAGCCCGCCGGCGGCCGAGCCGGTACCCACCCCGGCTGCCGCTGCCAAGCGCCGGCCCCGGCCACGCCGGGCCCCCGACCGGATGCGCACCGTGCACGAAACCTCCGCGGGCGGACTGGTCATCGACGGGATCGACGGGCCCCGCGAAACACAAGTAGCCGCCCTCATCGGGCGCATCGACCGGCGTGGCAGGATGCTGTGGTCGCTGCCCAAGGGCCACATCGAGATGGGTGAGACTGCCGAGCAGACCGCCATCCGGGAGGTCGCCGAGGAGACCGGGATCCGCGGCGGCGTGCTCGCCGCGCTGGGGCGGATCGACTACTGGTTCGTCACCGACGGACGACGGGTGCACAAGACTGTGCACCACTATCTGATGCGGTTCTTGGGTGGGGAGCTGTGCGACGAAGACCTGGAGGTGGCCGAGGTGGCGTGGGTGCCGATCCGGGAACTGCCTTCCCGGCTGGCCTACGCCGACGAACGCCGCCTGGCCGAACGGGCCGACGAGCTGATCGACAAGCTGCAGAACGACGGCGAGCATGCGCTTCCGCCGCTTCCGCCGAGCGCCCCGCGGCGACGGCCGCAGACCCACTCGCGCACCCGTCACGCCAACGACCCGGAACCGGGCAAGAAGAACGGTCACGGGCGGGGGCCGTGACGGCGCCGCTCCCCCGCTGGGCCAGGTTGGTGCGTCTTGCCGCAGTGATCGGCATCGTGGCCGGTTTCGGCGTCTTACTCACCGCGCCGCGCGCCGACGCGGGCGAGCCTTCCGCGACCCCGTTCGTGCAGGTCCGCATCGATCAGGTGTCACCGGACGTCGTCACCACCACCAGCGATCCCGTCGTCACTGTCAGCGGCATGGTCACCAACATCGGCGACCGCCCGGTCCGCGACGTGATGGTGCGCCTCGAGCACGCGTCAGCGGTATCCACCTCAGCCGCTCTGCGCACCTCCCTGGACGGCAGCACCGACCAGTACGAAGCCGCGGCGGACTTCCTCACTGTGTCCCCGGAACTGCAGCGCGGCCAACAGGCCGGGTTCACCCTGTCCGCGCCGCTGCGCTCGCTCACCAAGCCGTCGCTGGCCGTCGACAAGCCCGGCATCTTCCCCGTCCTGGTCAACGTCAACGGCACCCCCGACTACGGCGCGCCCGCCCGGCTGGACAACGCGCGATTCCTGCTGCCGGTCGTGGGTGTCCCCCCGGACAAAGGCGGAGGCGCCGAGGCCGCCCCCGCCGTCGCGCCGGAAACCACCAAGCCGGTGTGGATCACCATGCTCTGGCCGCTGGCTGACCGGCCGCGGCTGGCGCCCGGTGTCCCCGGCGGCACCATCCCGGTCCGCCTCATTGACGACGACCTGGCCAACTCCCTGGCCAACGGCGGCCGGCTCGACACCCTGCTGTCGGCAGCCGAGCTGGCCACCAGTCGCGACGTCGACCCCGACGGCGCCGTCGCACGGGCGCTGTGCCTGGCCGTGGACCCTGACCTGATCGTCTCCGTCAACGCGATGACCGCCGGCTACGTGGTGTCCAACTCCCCCGACGGGCCAGCCCAACTCCCCGGTACCCCCACCCATCCGGGCACCGGCCAGGCCGCCGCGACCACCTGGCTCAACCGCCTGCGTGCCTTGGCCCACCGCACCTGCGTGGCGCCGTTGCCCTACGCGCAGGCCGACCTGGACGCCCTGCAACGGGTCAACGACCCCGGCCTGAGTTCCACCGCGATCGTCAGCAACGGCGAGATCATTGACCGCATCCTCGACGTCACCTCGGTGCGCGGCGCCGCGCTGCTGCCCGACGGCCCGCTGACCGGCCGCGCAGTCACCCTGCTCAACGCCAACGACGCCACGGTCGCGGTCGCCGCCGCTGACCTGTCCGCTCAGGACGCCGCCGACCCGGTCAGCGCCGACGTGGCGCCGCGCCGGCTCTCGCCGCAGGTGGTGGCGGCGCCATTCGACCCGGCCGTCGGGGCGGCGCTGGCCGCAGCGGGAACCAACCCGACGGTCCCCACCTATCTGGACCCGTCGCTGGCGATCCGGGTCAACCACGACTCCCTCACCGCCCGGCGCCAGGACGCGCTGGGCGCGATGCTGTGGCGCAGCCTCACCCCGGACGCCGCTCCGCGCACCCAGATCCTGGTGCCGCCGGCGGTGTGGTCCTTGCCGGGTGACGACGCGCAGTTCATCCTGACCGCGCTGGCCACCTCGATCCATTCCGGCCTGGCCGTCCCTCGCCCGCTGCCGGCGCTGGTCGCCGACGCCGCCGCAAGGATCGAACCCCCGGTGCCGCCCGGCGCCTACCCGTCGGAACGGGGCAGGTTCAGCGACGACATCACCGGACAGATCGCCGGGCAGGTGGGCCGGCTGTGGAAACTCACTTCGGCGTTGATGACCGATGAGCGCACCGGCCTGACCGGGCCGCAGTACACCGCCCCGCTGCGCGAGGACATGCTGCGCGCACTGAGCGAATCGGTGCCACCCGACACTCGCAACGGGCTGGCCCAGCAGCGCCTGAGCGTGGTCGGCACCACCATCAACGACTTCTTCGGCTCGGTGACCATCGTCAACCCCGGTGGCTCCTACACATTGGCCACCGAGCACAGCCCGCTGCCGCTGGCCCTGCACAACGGCCTGGCCGTGCCGATCCGGGTCCGTTTGCAGGTCAACGCGCCGCCCGGCATGACGGTCACCGATGTGGGTGAGATCGAGCTGCCGCCGGGATACCTGCCGCTGCGGGTGCCCATCGAGGTCAACTTCACCCAGCGGGTCGCCATCGACGTGGGATTGCGCACCCCGGACGGGACCGTGCTGGGTGAACCGGTGCGGTTGTCGGTGCACTCCAACGCCTACGGCAAGGTGCTGTTCGCGATCACACTCACCGCGGCGGCGGTGCTGGTCACCCTGGCCGGCCGACGACTGTGGCACCGCTTTCGCGGCCAGCCCGACCCCGCCGACCTCGACCGCCCCGACCCACCCGCGAGCGGACACGTGCGGCCCCCTGGTGCGCCCGCGATCGAGCAACGGGTTCACGAAGAGCATCGCGTATGAACTCCGCACCCCGGGGGGTGCAACCGGCGGCACCACGGCCGACGTCACAACCACCTCGACATCAGCTGTCCCAGCCGCGCAGCACCGTGCCGCCGCCGGGCCTGCCACCGCGCCCCGGCTGGACACCGCAACAGACGGCCCAGCAAGGGCGACCCGACGCGCCCGCGCGGCCCCGCCAGGAGGAGCTGTCCGACGCCGCGGTGGTGTCCCGGTCCTGGGGCATGGCGTTCGCCACCCTGATCAGCAGGCTCACCGGCTTCGCCCGGATCGTGTTGCTGGCCGCGATCCTGGGTGCGGCGCTGTCCAGCTCGTTCTCGGTGGCCAACCAGCTGCCCAACCTGGTCGCCGCCTTGGTGCTGGAGGCGACGTTCACCGCGATCTTCGTGCCGGTGCTGGCCCGCGCCGAGCAGGACGACCCCGACGGCGGTGCGGCCTTCGTCCGCCGGCTGGTCACCCTGGCCACCACCCTGCTGATCGTGGCGACCGCGTTGTCAGTGGCCGCGGCGCCGCTGCTGGTGCGCCTGATGCTGGGCCGCAACCCCGAGGTCAACGAACCACTGACCACCGCGTTCGCCTACCTGCTGCTGCCCCAGGTGCTGGTCTATGGCCTGTCGTCGGTGTTCATGGCGATCCTAAACACGCGCAACGTCTTCGGGCCCCCGGCCTGGGCGCCGGTCGTCAACAACGTCGTGGCGATCGCCACGCTGGGTGTCTACCTCGCCGTCCCCGGCGAACTGTCGGTCGACCCCGTTCA
The DNA here is from genome assembly GCF_002101675.1 of Mycobacterium gordonae. Taxonomy (GTDB): domain Bacteria; phylum Actinomycetota; class Actinomycetes; order Mycobacteriales; family Mycobacteriaceae; genus Mycobacterium; species Mycobacterium gordonae. Next base: position 11,585 of record NZ_LQOY01000023.1, read on the forward strand.
GATGGGCAACGCCAAGCTGCTGGTCCTCGGTATCGGCACTACCCTGGGCGTCTTCGCGCAGACCGCGGTGTTGCTGGTGGCCATCGGACGCCAGCACATCAGCCTGCGCCCGCTGTGGGGAGTCGACGACCGGCTCAAACGCTTCGGCACCATGGCCGCGGCCATGGTGCTCTACGTGCTGATCAGCCAGCTCGGCCTGGTGGTCGGCAACCAGATCGCCAGTTCGGCCGCGGCCTCCGGGCCGGCGATCTACAACTACACGTGGCTGGTGCTGATGCTGCCGTTCGGCATGATCGGCGTCACGATCCTGACGGTGGTGATGCCCCGGCTGAGCCGCAACGCCGCCGCCGACGACATTCCGGCGGTGCTGGCCGACCTGTCGCTGGCCACCCGGCTGACCATGATCACGCTCATCCCGGCGGTGGCGTTCATGACCGTCGGCGGCCCGGCGATGGGCAGCGCGCTGTTCGCCTATGGGCATTTCGGACAGGTAGACGCCGGGTATCTGGGTGCGGCCATCGCGCTGTCAGCGTTCACCCTGATCCCCTACGCCCTGGTGCTGCTTCAGCTCCGCGTCTTCTACGCCCGCGAACAGCCGTGGACGCCGATTGTGATCATCATGGTGATCACCTCGGTGAAAATCGCCGGGTCGCTGCTGGCCCCGCGAGTCACCGGCAACAAAGAGCTGGTCGCCGGCTACCTCGGCACGGCCAACGGCCTGGGCTTTCTGGCCGGCGCCGTGGTCGGGCACGTCCTGCTGCGCCGCAGCCTGCGCCCCAAGGGCGGCGCGCTGATCGACCTCGGCACCGTGCGCACCATCCTGGTGGCCGTCTCGGCGTCGCTGCTGGCCGGCCTCGTCGCCCACGTCGCCGACCGACTCCTCGGGCTGCACGGGTTGACCGAGCACGGCGGGATGGGCTCACTGCTGCGGCTATTCGTGCTCGGAGTGATCATGGTGCCTATCCTGGCGGCGGTGATGCTGGGCGCGCGGGTCCCCGAGGCACGGGCGGCCGCCGCGGCTATCCGGCGCCGAACCCGACGCGGGCAGCCGGCCCGGGCCCAGGCGCCGGCCCAGGCGACAGTGTCGTCCGCGGGTCGCCCCGTCACGTACCCTGAGCAAAGAAATTCGTCCCTGCCGGGGGGACACGCGGTCCAGGAGCCGATCCGGCGCAGACCTCCGGTGGCTGGGGCCGGGCGAGGGAAAGGACCGGAGGTGACCGACCGCACTTCGGATAACGCAGCACCGAGTTCGATGGCGGGCGACGACTTCCAGCCCGACATCCCGAGTCGCGGCTCGACCTCGGGGGATCAGCTTCACCGCGAGGTGGACCCCCGCGGACCGATCCCGTTCGACGCGCCCCGCGAACGCGACGCCGACCCGCCGCCGGACGACCTCAGCTTGGTGCCGGGCGCCCGCATCGCAAACGGCCGCTATCGACTGCTGATCTCGCACGGCGGCACGCCGCCGCTGCACTTCTGGCAGGCCCTCGACACCGCGCTGGACCGGCAGGTGGCACTGACCTTCGTCGATCCCGAAGGCTCGCTGCCCGACGAGGTGCTGCAGGAGATCCTGTCCCGCACCCTGAGGCTCAGCCGGATCGACAAACCCGGCATCGCCCGCATCCTCGACGTGGTCCACACCGGATCCGGCGGCCTCGTGGTCTCGGAGTGGGTCCGCGGCGGTTCCCTGCAGGAAGTCGCCGACACCTCGCCGTCGCCGGTGGGCGCCATCCGGGCGATGCAGTCCCTGGCCGCCGCCGCCGACGCCGCACATCGTGCCGGGGTCGCGCTGTCCATCGACCATCCGAGCCGGGTCCGGGTGAGCATCGACGGCGACGTGGTGCTGGCCTACCCCGCGACCATGCCCGACGCCAACCCGCAAGACGACATCCGCGGCATCGGTGCCTCGCTCTACGCGCTGCTCGTCAACCGCTGGCCGCTGCCCGAATCCGGGGTGCGCAGCGGCCTGGCGCCCGCCGACCGCGACGCCAACGGCCAGCCCGTCGAACCGACCGTCGTCGACCGCGACATCCCGTTCCAGATCTCCGCGGTCGCGGTCCGCTCCGTCCAGGAGGACGGCGGAATACGCAGCGCCTCAACGCTTTTGAACTTGCTACAGCAAGCCACCGCGGTGGCCGACCGCACCGAGGTGATCGGTCCGATCGCCGAACCCCCCGCCCCGGCCTCGCCACGACGCACCGCCGAGCGCGGCGGCGAAACCTACTCCCGCCGGCGTCGCAACATCCTGATCGGCCTCGGCGCCGGCGCGGCCGTCCTGCTGGTGGCACTGCTGGTGCTCGCCTCGGTGGTCAGCAAGATCTTCGGTGACGTCGGCAGCGGCATCAAGGGAGACCAGCTCGGCCTGAACAACCCGACGTCGTCGGCCGCCTCGGAGTCGCCGGGCAGCTCGGCGCCGTCCGGCAGCTTCGTCAAGCCCACCAGAGCCACCGTCTTCTCCCCCGGCGGCGACGCCGACAATCCCGGGGATGCGGGCAACGCCATCGACGGCAACCCGGGCACCGTGTGGCAGACGGACACCTACTCCGACCCTGTCCCGTTCCCGGGGTTCAAGAACGGGGTCGGGCTGATGCTGCAGCTGCCCCAGCCGACGGTGGTCGGCGTGGTCGGTCTCGACATCTCCAGCACCGGAACCAAGGTCGAGATCCGTTCGTCGTCCTCGCCGAATCCCTCGAAGCTGGAGGACACCACCGTGCTAACCCCGGCCACGGCGCTCAAGCCCGGCCACAACACCATCCAAGTCAAGGCCTCGGCGCCGACGTCGAACCTGCTGGTGTGGATCTCCACGCTGGGCACCACCGACGGCAAGAGTCGCGCCGACCTCTCCGAGATCACCATCCAGGCCGCCTCCTGATCTTCAGGTGAAGTGCCGGGCGGCCGCCGATTGGTTACCGTCCGGCGGTGGGCTTGTGGGGAACGGGACGGCAACGCAGTGACACCGAACTGCTGGCCGCCCACGTGGCCGGCGACCGCCACGCCTTCGCCGAGTTGTTCCGCCGCCACCACCGGCAGCTCTACCGGCTGGCGCGGCTGACCAGTTTGAGCCGCGAAGACGCCGACGACGCGTTCCAGGATGCGATGCTCTCGGCGCACCGTAGCGCCGGCTCGTTCCGGTGTGACGCAGCGGTCGGCACCTGGCTGCACCGCATCGTGCTCAACGCGTGCCTGGACCGGCTCCGCCGCACCCAGGCCCGACCGACCGTCCCGTTCCAGGACGTGCACCCGGTCGCGGACCGGACGTCGCACGTCGACACCGCCATCGTCGTGCAGCGTGCGCTGCTGCGGCTGCCGATCCAGCAACGCGCCGCGGTGGTCGCCGTCGACATGCACGGCTACTCCGTCGCCGAGACAGCGCGGCTGTTGGGGGTGCCCGAGGGCACCGTCAAGAGTCGGTGCGCACGTGGGCGGACGAAGCTCGCCTACCTACTGGGCTATCTCGAAATGATCGGCGCCACTTAGCGTTATCTCTGTCGGCCGCCGCCGGCCTGCCGGGCACGATGAGCGGGGCGCTCACGGTGACCACGGCTTGGCCGGGACGCCCGGCACCCCATAACGAGCGCGCGGGCCGCGATGGCGGACACTGGGTCCGATGAATGCAGCCGAGGAGGCGGATCCGCCGCTGACCGTCGAGGTGCTCGCCGACTTGCAGGCGGGGTTGCTCGACGACGAGACCGCCACCCGCGTGCGTCGGCGCATCCGCAGCGACCCGCAGGCGGCGGCGGCCCTGCAGGCGCTGCACCAGGTGCGCTGCGACGTCGCCGCCGCCGACACCGCCCCGGCACCCGAGACCCCGCCCGAGGTGGTGACCCGCGTCGCCGCGTCACTGAAGGCATCCGGTGCCGCCCATGCCGCCCGACCGCCCCTGCGCCCGGCCCGCGTCCTCGCCGGCGTCGCCGGGGTGGTCGCGGTGCTGGCAGCGATCGGCATTGGGACCATGTCACTGCTCAACGAGCCGGAGTCCACACCCAGCGCACCCGTCACCGCGAACCACATCACCGTTTCCACTCCGGTCCCGGTGATACCACTTTCCGACGCCGAGATCCGCGACCTGACGCATCGCCCGCCCGATTTCGGCGCGCTCGGCAACGCCTCTCAGCGGGCATCCTGCCTCGGCGGCCTGGGCTATCCCGCCAGCGAGCCGGTGCTGGGGGCCCGGCCCGTCGAGGTCAACGCCCGCCCGGGCGTGCTGCTGGTGATGCGCGGCGACACCCCCGACACCCTGGTCGCTTACGCGGTGGCGCAAAACTGCAGCGCCGCCGACACCGGACTGCTGGCCACGACCGCGATTCCGCGCGCGTAGCCTGCGCCGGTCAGTGTCGTGCGTCGCAGCCGGGAACACCCACGCCTACCCTGGCGTTCGTAGGATTTGCAGATCACGCTCACTGATCAGCTTTCGTTCCGAAAGGCACGCATGACCGCTTCCTCAGACACCATCCACGACGTCATCGTCATCGGTTCGGGCCCGGCCGGCTACACGGCCGCCCTCTACACCGCCCGCGCGCAACTCAAGCCGCTGGTCTTCGAGGGCGTCTCGTTCGGCGGAGCGCTGATGACCACGACCGAGGTGGAGAACTATCCCGGGTTCCGCGACGGCATCACCGGCCCGGAGTTGATGGACCAAATGCGCGAGCAGGCGCTGCGATTCGGCGCCGACCTGCGCATGGAGGACGTCGAGTCGGTATCACTGGACGGGCCGGTCAAGTCCGTCGTGACCGCCGACGGCGAGACGTTCCGGGCCCGGGCCGTCATCTTGGCCATGGGTGCGGCCGCCCGCTATCTGCAGGTGCCCGGCGAACAGGAACTGCTCGGCCGCGGCGTCAGTTCCTGCGCCACCTGTGACGGCTTCTTCTTCCGCGACCAGGACATCGCCGTGATCGGCGGCGGCGACTCCGCGATGGAGGAAGCCACCTTCCTGACCCGCTTCGCCCGCAGCGTCACGCTGGTCCACCGCCGCGAGGAGTTCCGGGCCTCCAAGATCATGCTCAACCGGGCCGAGACCAACGAGAAGATCACCATCCTGACCAACAAGGCGGTCCTCGGGGTGGACGGCGACACCTCGGTCACCGGGCTGCGCCTGCGCGACACGGTCACCGGGGAGGAGACGACACTGCCGGTCACCGGCGTGTTCGTCGCGATCGGCCACGAACCGCGCTCCGCCCTGGTCCGCGACGCCGTCGAGCTGGACCCGGACGGCTACGTCCTGGTGCAGGGGCGCACCACCAGCACGTCGCTGGAGGGGGTGTTCGCCGCCGGCGACCTGGTGGACCGCACCTACCGGCAGGCGATCACCGCGGCCGGCAGCGGCTGTGCCGCCGCCATCGACGCCGAACGCTGGCTGGCCGACCACGAAGCCGCCGGGCCCGCCGACAGTACCGAACTGATTGGAGCACAGCGATGAGCGATTCCGGCAAGTCCGCCACTATCGAGGTCTCCGACGCCTCGTTCCAGAGTGACGTGTTGTCCAGCAATAAGCCTGTGCTGGTTGACTTTTGGGCCACCTGGTGCGGTCCGTGCAAGATGGTGGCCCCGGTGCTGGAAGAGATCGCGGCCGAACGGTCGGACGCCCTCACCGTCGCCAAGATCGACGTGGACGCCAACCCCGCGACGGCGCGCGACTTCCAGGTCGTCTCGATCCCCACCATGATCCTGTTCAAGGACGGCGAACCGGTGAAACGGATCGTCGGCGCCAAGGGCAAGGCGGCGTTGCTGCGCGAGCTCGCGGACGCTGTTCCCAACCTGTCCTGAGCACGTTTCTCGTTGCAGAAACGAGTCGCTGATTGGCCTGGGGTTTTCTCGATATTGGCGAGGATCTGCGACAATAGCGATCAACTGCGCTGGCTTTGCCAGCGGTGTCAATGAGTCCCGGAGGGCCCTTGGTATGCCGAGTCCGCGCCGCGAAGACGGCGACGCGTTGCGCTGCGGCGACCGTGGGGCCGCTGTCACCGAGATCCGGGCGGCGCTGGCCGCGCTGGGAATGCTGGAGAGCCCCGACGACGACCTGACCACCGGTCGCCACGTCGCGGCCGACGTGTTCGACGGTGAGCTCGACCACGCGGTGCGGGCCTTTCAGCAGCATCGGGGTCTCTTGGTGGACGGCATCGTAGGCGAGGCCACCTACCGCGCGTTGAAGGAAGCCTCCTACCGCCTCGGTGCGCGCACGCTGTATCACCAGTTCGGGGCACCGCTGTACGGCGACGACGTGGCGACGCTGCAGGCCCGGTTGCAGGACCTCGGCTTCTACACCGGGTTGGTGGACGGACATTTCGGCCTGCAGACGCACAACGCGCTGATGTCCTACCAGCGCGAGTACGGTCTTTCCGCGGACGGCATCTGCGGGCCAGAAACCTTGCGGTCCTTGTACTTTCTTAGTTCCCGGGTCAGCGGTGGCTCTCCGCACGCGATCCGCGAGGAAGAGCTGGTGCGCAGTTCAGGCCCCAAACTGTCGGGTAAGCGGATCATCATCGATCCGGGCCGTGGCGGTAGCGACCATGGATTGATCACCCAGGGTCCGGCCGGCCCGATCAGCGAATCAGACGTGTTGTGGGACTTGGCAAGTCGCCTCGAAGGCCGAATGACGGCCATCGGCATGGAGACCTTTCTCTCCCGCCCCACCAACCGCAGTCCGTCCGACGCCGAACGCGCCGCCACCGCCAATTCCGTTGGCGCAGACCTCATGATCAGTCTGCGGTGCGAAACCCAGACCAGCCCGTCGGCCAACGGTGTCGCGTCCTTCCACTTCGGCAATTCGCACGGCTCGGTATCCACCATCGGGCGCAACCTGGCCGATTTCATTCAGCGTGAAGTGGTGGCGCGCACCGGGTTACGTGACTGCCGCGTCCACGGCCGGACCTGGGATCTGCTGCGGTTGACCAGGATGCCCACCGTCCAGGTCGACGTCGGTTACATCACCAACCCGGGCGACCGGGACATGCTGGTCTCGACGCAAAGTCGGGACGCCATCGCCGAAGGCATTCTCGCCGCGGTCAAGCGGCTGTACCTGCTGGGCAAAAACGACCGGCCCACAGGGACTTTCACCTTCGCCGAACTTCTGGCCCACGAGTTGTCCGTGGAACGCGAGCGGGCCAGCAGGCTCAGCGGTTCCTGATCTCCGCGGTACCGCTGCCCGCGGAAGCGGCAGACGACGCTCCCACCGGCTGCTGCAGCTGAGCGTTTTCCAGCAGCCGCTCCAACGCGGCCTCGACTTCGGCCTTCCACCCCAGACCCTTGTCGAGCTCAAGGCGTAGCCGCGGGAAGTACGGATGCGGCGCGACCACTACAAAACCGGCGTCGAGCAAGAAGTCGGCGTCGATGATGCAGTGCTCGACCGAGCAGTCGCCGAGCACCTCGAGCACCGGTCGCACGTCGGCATCTACCGGTTCCTGCAACTCGCTCGCCGCCTGAGTGCGTCCGAACGCCTCGAGCGCGCGCACACCGCGGCGCACCAGCTCTTCGATGACTCGGGTGATCAGCTGGTGCGGCAAATCGTCATCGGCCTGCCCGCGTTCGATACCCATGGACGTCAATAGCACCGCATCGGCAGAGACCGGCGCGGTGGGAAAGCGCCCGGCGCGCGGCACGGCGCGCGGCGGGGCATACAGGACATAGCCCAGGCACGGCGGTTCGGCCTGGCTGCGCTCGTCGGGAACCGCCGTCGCCACCTGGCCGCAGGACCCCCACTCCAACATCACCATCGACAGCCACGCTTCTTTTTCGAACTCCGGGTCGGCGAGGTGCTCGTCCTTACCCAGGGCCGCGGGATCAACCTCCCAGAAGACGCAGCGGCGCGCGTGCTTGGGGAGCTGCTCGAAAGCTTCGAGCCGCAGCGCTGTAATCCGAGCTGACACTAGTCTCCTAGCCTCCATGCGGTACCCGAGCCCATGGCTTCACTCCTGCGCGGGCGGGCGGCCCGCAGTGCTATCTGCCCAACTCGCGTGAGGCTGATGCGCACCGGCAACCCTTCCAGAATAGGAGAGTCGGTCGCCGTCCGGCCAGTTTTTGCCCAGCGATTCCCCGAGGCGCCCGAGCCTCCCGCTGCCCGCGCTCGAGGGCCCGTCCGGGACGGTTGCGCTAGCCGCTTGGAGCTCGAAATCTCTTGATGCACACCACATCTCCGTTAAATGGCGGTGTCTCCAGCCGGACGGAAAACGGCTCTGGACCGGCTCAGTGTCACAGTGACGTAATTACAGAATATGTCCGGTCATGCCCGTTCAGGCCTTCTGTGCGGTCATCAAATCGATGATCCGCTGGAGGTCGTCGACTGAACCGAACTCCACCACGATCTTGCCTTTCCGTTTGCCGAGGGCCACCGTCACCCGGGTGTCGAAGGCGTTTGACAGCCGCTCAGCAACGTCCTGCAGGCCCGGCATCTGGATCGGTTTGCGACGCGGTGGCGTCGGCGTCGCCCCACCGTCACGGTTTGCCAGGGTGACCGCTTCCTCGGTGGCCCGCACCGAAAGGCCCTCCGCAACGATCCGGCTCGCCAGCTCCTCCTGCGCTTCGGGGCCGGCATCCAGCGACAGCAGGGCACGGGCGTGCCCCGCCGACAGCACCCCGGCAGCCACCCGGCGCTGGACCGGGATCGGCAGCTTCAGCAAGCGGATCATGTTGGTGATGAGGGGACGCGAGCGGCCGATGCGCGCGGCCAGTTCGTCGTGGGTGACGCCGAACTCGTCGAGCAGCTGCTGATACGCCGCTGCCTCTTCCAACGGGTTCAGCTGGACGCGGTGGATGTTCTCCAGCAGCGCGTCCCGGAGAAGATTGTCGTCGCCGGTCTCGCGCACGATCGCCGGGATGGTCGACAGACCCGCCTCCTGGGCGGCCCGCCACCGCCGCTCCCCCATCACGATCTGGTAGTGCGCACCGCTTTGCGATCCCTGCACCGCGCGGACGACGATCGGCTGCAACAGGCCGAACTCACGAATCGAGTGCACCAGCTCCGAAAGCGCTTCGTCGTCGAACACCTGGCGGGGCTGACGGGGGTTGGGCTCGATGTCGGTCGGGGCGATTTCCCGGTATACCGCACCCATCGCGGCGGCATCGGGAAGTGGGCCGCCGATCACCACATCGGCCGCCGCAGAGCCCATCCGCGGCCCGAACGTGGAGGCGTCGCCTTCCACCGGACCGGTGGGAATCAACGACGCCAGCCCCCGACCGAGGCCGCCCTTCCTGCGTGACGGATTTGTCATTGCCTATCCCCTCCCGGCGGATGGTCGGTCGCGTTGCGCGAGTTCGCGACTGGCGTCGAGATAACTCATCGCCCCACGCGAACCGGGATCGTAGTCGATGATCGTCATGCTGTAGCCGGGAGCCTCGGAGACTTTGACGCTGCGCGGGATCACCGTCCGCAGGACCTTGTCCCCGAAATACCGGCGCACTTCCTCGGCGACCTGATCGGCAAGTTTTGTCCGGCCGTCGTACATGGTGAGAATGACGGTGGTGACGTCCAGCTGAGGATTCAGGTGCGCCTTCACCATCTCGATGTTGCGCATCAGCTGTGACACGCCCTCGAGGGCGTAATACTCGCACTGGATGGGGATGAGCACCTCGGGGGCGGCCACCAACGCGTTGATGGTGAGCAGCCCGAGCGAGGGCGGGCAGTCGATGAAGACGTAATCGAAGTCGAAGTCATTCAACTCCGCCAGCGCATTACGCAAGCGGTTCTCCCGCGCGACCATGCTCACCAGTTCGATTTCCGCGCCGGCCAGATCGATGGTTGCCGGAAGGCAGAACAGCCGCTCGCTGTGTGGGCTGCGGCGCAGCGCCTCCCGTAGGGTGACCTCCCCGATGAGCACTTCGTAGGACGATGGCGTGCCGGACTGACGGTCGGCGATGCCGAGCGCGGTGCTGGCGTTGCCCTGGGGGTCGAGATCGATCACGAGCGTCTTGAGTCCTTGCACCGCCAGTGCCGCCGCAAGGTTGACCGCGGTGGTCGTCTTGCCCACCCCGCCCTTCTGATTCGCGATGGTGAACAACCGCCGGTGTCGAGGGCGCGGTAGCGGGTCATGGGTGGCGTGTAATACCCGGACCGCACGTTCGGCTGCGGCGCCGATCGGCGTATCGAATTCGGTCGATGTTTCACGTGAAACATTCACCGTGGGATTGTGCGCCCCAGCCGGACCCGCCGCCACCCCATGCATCGAGATGGCCTGCTCATCCTCGGCCGCAACGCGAGCGTCGGCGCGGAAGAATCTCATGGCGCTCACCTGTTCGCCCGTCGATCCGGACGTCCGCGCCGCGCGACCACTACCGTCGTCGGCTGCTCCAGAATGTTCACGCCACACCTCACCACCCTGACATCCACGGCACCCGATGCCGCCATCACACGCCGGTGCTCCCGGACTTCGTCGGGAGCGCGCTCCCCTTTGATTGCCACCATCAGTCCGTCTTGCCTCAGCAAGGGCATACTCCACTTCGTCAATTTGTCCAACGCCGCAACCGCCCGGGACACCGCGGCATCGATGCCGCCCAGTTGGTCCCGTACCGCTCGCTCCTCCGCCCGCCCCCGCACCACGCGCACCGCGAGTCCGAGCTTGCCGACCACCTCGTCCAGAAATTGGCTCCGCCGCAGCAGGGGTTCGAGCAGCACCACGTCGAGATCCGGGCGGGCGATCGCCAGCGGTATCCCGGGAAGTCCGGACCCACTCCCGATGTCGACCACGCGTGCCTCGTGGTCGAGCAGCTCGCTGACCACGGCTGAGTTCAGCAGGTGCCGATCCCAGATTCGATCGACTTCCCGCGGTCCCAGCAACCCGCGGTCCACGCCGTCCGTGGCCAAGATTTCCGCGTAGCGCTCGGCTAGGTCCAGCCGTTCACCGAAAACGGCTGCAGCGGCCGGCTGGGATTCCGTCGGCGACAGCTCGGCCGGTTCGTGCGAATCGACATGTTTCACGTGAAACATTCCCTCCGCTCTTCCGGCATCCCGTCTGATCAGCACCACCCGGTCGAGGTCGCTGGAACTACATCCCTGTAACTCCGACGGTCACAGACCGGTCACAGTGGGTCACGACTCAGTCACGCAGCACGACGACGCGGCGCGACGGCTCGACGCCCTCGCTTTCGCTGTGCACGCCGGCGACGGCGGCCACCGCATCGTGCACGATCTTGCGCTCGAACGGTGTCATCGGCGACAACGCTTCACGCTCACCGGTCTCTGCCACCCGGCGGGCGACTTTGTCACCCAGGGATGCCAGCTCCTCGCGACGGCGCCGTCGCCAACTCGCGATGTCCAGCATCAGCCGGCTGCGCACTCCAGTCTTCTGATGCACCGCCAACCTCGTCAGCTCCTGCAGCGCGTCAAGGACCTCTCCCCCACGGCCGACCAATTTGTTCAGGTCGTCGCTGCCATCGATGCTGACCACTGCACGGTTGCCCTCGACGTCCAAGTCGATGTCGCCGTCGAAGTCCAACAGGTCCAGCAGTTCTTCGAGGTAGTCTCCGGCAATCTCGCCCTCGGCAACCAAGCGCTCCTCAAGGTCATCGGATTCGTCGGCGGCGTCCGCGTTCTCCGCGTCCGGCGTGCCCGCCACGGCATCCGATTCCAGTTCGGTGGTGTCAGCGTCCGTCATGGCTCTCTCTCCCCTCATTCCCGGGTTCGTGTTCACGGCTTCGCGCCGCGGTGTCTTGCTGGAATTCTTGGAGTCCTCCGCGCTGGGCGGTCGACCCCGGCAAGTTCAGGCCTTACTAGCGTTTGCGCTTCTTCGGCCGTGCCCCCGGCCGCGGGGTGCGGCCCGGGCCGCTACTTCGGTTGGCGGGCTTGTTCGACGGGGCCTGCGGGCTCTTCGCGACCGGCTTCTCCTCGGCCGTTCCATCCGCCTGGGCTTCAGCTGTGTCGGACGAATCGGTCTCCGCGGAATCGGTCTCCAGCGCTGCACCGGTGCCGGACGCCGACTTCGTGCGTTTGGGCTTTGCCCCGGGCGCCGGGGCGTTAGCCGCCCTGCGTGCCAGCGTCTCCTGCTTCTTGGCCTCGTCCTCTTTCTCGATCATGCCGAAGACGTAGTGCTGCTGGCCGAACGTCCAGATGTTGTTGGCGAACCAGTACAGGATGATCGCCAGCGGCAGGAACGGACCGCCGACCACAACGCCCAGCGGGAAAACGTACAAGGCCAGCTTGTTCATCATCGCGGTCTGCGGATTGGCCGCGGCCTCCGGGCTCTGCCGGGCCACCGAGGCCCGGCTGTTGAAGTACGTGGCCACGCCGGCCAGGATCATCACCGGCACGCCCACCGCGATCACCGCCGGACGACTGAAGTGTTCGAAGGCGTCCAATCCGCCGCGCTGTGTCATCGACGCACCGATGGGCGCACCGAACAGATTGGCCTTCAGAAAGTTCTGTACGTCGACGGCCGTGAAGACGTAGTTGCCGATCAGCTTGTTCTGCTCGACCGACATCGACTGCAGACCGATACCCCCCGTGGTGCGGTTGAAGGAACGCAGTACGTGGTAGAGCCCGAGGAACACCGGGATCTGCGCCAGCATCGGCAAGCAGCCCAGGATCGGGTTGAAGCCGTGTTCGCGCTGCAGCTTCTGCATCTCGAGCGCCATGCGCTGACGGTCTTTGCCGTACTTCTTCTGCAGTGCCTTGATCTGGGGCTGCAGTTCCTGCATCTGCCGGGTGGTGCGGATCTGCCGGACGAACGGCTTGTACAGCAGCGCGCGCAGGGTGAAAACCAGGAACATCACCGACAGCGCCCAGGCGAAGAAATTGTCCGGTCCCAGGACGAAGGCGAATGCCTTGTACCAGAGCCACATGATCCATGACACCGGGTAGTAGATGAAGTCCAAGCTGAAAAAATCAAACAACAGATTCACTCTCCCCTTGCTTCGCCGGACGGTCCTCGACCGCCCCGCGCGAGACGTCCACGTCGGCCGGGCACCCACAGCGCTCCGGAATCGGATCCCATCCTCCCCGATGCCAGGGACCACACTTGCCAAGTCTGACCGCCGACAGCCAGCTCCCCCGAATCAATCCGTATTCGGTGAGCGCCTCTACGGCGTATTGACTGCAGGTCGGCATGAACCGACAGGTCGCCGGACGCAACGGCGAGACCATGTGCCGGTAAAGCTGGATGAGGTAGATCAACGCGCGAGCGACCGGGGTGCCGACCCTGCCGGCGGAGCGAACCGCGCCCCCAGGGCTCCACACCGATGTGGTCACCGTTCGGAACCCGCCACGTCGAAGGCGCGTCGCAGACCACTGCGCAACTGCTGCTCCAACCACGCCGACGAGACGTTGCGGCTGCTGGGCAGCGCACGGATGACAACCTGGTCGCGCGGGTGCAGGCATTCCAACATCGGGCGCGCCACATGCCGCAGCCGTCGCGCCACCCGGTGACGTTCCACCGCGGTACCCACTCGCTTGGCGATGATCAGGCCCACCCGGGGGCCCTCGGCGTCCTCGCGCTCACTTGCCCGTCGAACGTGCACGATGACATCGGGCTGCACCGTGCGCATCCCGTACTTCACCGTCGCGTCAAACTCGGTCGACCGCCTCATGCGGTTCCGTGCGGAAAGCACCGCTGGGAAACCCGAATTGCGATCAGGCAGTTAAAGCGCGGCGACCCTTAGCACGCCGGTTGGAAACGATTGCCCGGCCGGCACGGGTGCGCATGCGCAGCCGGAAACCGTGAACGCGGGCTCGACGCCGGTTGTTCGGCTGGAAAGTCCTCTTGCCCTTGGCCACCGCGTTCTCCTCGCTGTGTATGGCATAACAGTCCGCCCGGTGATGCTCGGCAACTCGTGGGCGAAGGTGTTCTCGCTTGCTGGCCGGCGCGGTCCCCGGGGTGTTCGTTCGGGTCGCAGCCGTATCGCCGACTTTCGGGCGACTGTTTGAGGGTACTGACGAGGCTTCTCCTGGTCAAACCTCGCCCGTCCCAACAGACCCAGGACAATCCCCGCTGGCTCACAACGCGGGTGCCCCCACCGCGGCCCGGATCGCAGGATCATGAAGAACGCCAGCAGAATACAAAGAACTGTTGGCAGCCGGAGCGAAAACTGTTAGCTTCGGGCGGGGCAGTTTTCAAGCCGATACGGACTTGGAACTCGGTCGACAATGACACTGAAACGAGGATGGCGGATCGACTAGCTGATCGGACAATCGCATGGTTGTCTCCAGCACGAAGATCGCAAGCCGTTGCCGGTAGGCTGCGGCTTGCTACTGACCTTCCTTTCCACATCTGTGGATAACCATGTGGACAGGTGCGCTGTTGCTACCGAAACGTTGTACTCCGACCGTAGGACCAGGGAGATGCGTCGTTGACCGATGACCCCGGTTCCGGATTCGCCACGGTATGGAACGCGGTAGTCTCCGAGCTCAACGGTGAGGCCGGCAATGGTTCCGCCCTCACCTCTCCGTTGACCGCCCAGCAAAGGGCCTGGCTCAAGCTCGTACAACCGCTGACCATCGTCGAGGGATTTGCTCTGCTCTCAGTGCCGAGCGTCTTCGTCCAGAACGAAATCGAACGCCACCTGCGCACCCCGATCACCGACGCGCTGAGCCGTCGCCTGGGACAACAGATCCAACTCGGCGTCCGCATCGCTCCCCCGCCCGCCGAGGACGACGGCGCCTTCTCCCCTTCCGAGGCCCCGGCCCCGATCGAGAATCCCGAGCCGATCGAGGCACGCGTTCCCGACGACGAGCACGGCGACACCGTGGTGGGCCCGGGGCAGAGCTGGCCGAGTTATTTCGCCGAGCGCCCGAGCGCCGCCGACACCTCCGCGGCATCGGGCACCAGCCTCAACCGGCGCTACACCTTCGACACCTTTGTCATCGGATCCTCCAACCGCTTCGCCCATGCCGCCACCCTGGCGATCGCCGAAGCACCCGCCCGCGCTTACAACCCGCTGTTTATCTGGGGCGAGTCCGGCCTGGGCAAGACGCACCTGCTGCACGCCGCCGGCAATTACGCGCAGCGGCTCTTCCCCGGCATGCGTGTCAAGTACGTCTCCACCGAGGAATTCACCAACGACTTCATCAACTCGCTGCGCGACGACCGCAAGGTGTCGTTCAAGCGCAGCTACCGCGACGTCGACGTGCTGCTGGTCGATGACATCCAGTTCATCGAAGGCAAGGACGGTATTCAGGAAGAGTTCTTCCATACCTTCAACACGCTGCACAACGCCAACAAGCAGATCGTCATCTCCTCCGACCGGCCACCCAAACAACTCGCCACCCTCGAAGACCGGCTGCGCACGCGGTTCGAGTGGGGACTGATCACCGACGTCCAACCGCCCGATCTCGAAACCCGCATCGCGATCCTGCGCAAAAAAGCACAAGTCGAACGACTGGCGGTGCCCGACGATGTGCTCGAACTGATCGCCAGCAGCATCGAACGCAATATCCGCGAACTCGAGGGCGCACTGATCCGGGTCACCGCGTTCGCGTCGCTGAACAAGACCGCGATCGACAAGTCACTGGCCGAAATCGTGTTGCGCGATCTGATTGCCGACGCCAGCGGCATGCAGATCAGCGCGGCCACCATCATGGCGGCCACCGCCGAGTACTTCGACACCACCGTCGAGGAACTGCGCGGCCCCGGCAAGGCCCGCCCGCTCGCGCAATCCCGCCAGATAGCGATGTATCTCTGTCGCGAGCTCACCGACCTCTCGCTGCCCAAGATCGGTCAGGCCTTCGGCCGCGATCACACCACGGTGATGTACGCCGAACGCAAAATCCGCAACGAGATGGCCGAGCGCCGCGAGATCTTCGACAACGTCAAAGAACTCACCACCCGCATCCGGCAGCGCTCCAAGCGCTGAAAATCCCGTCTCGTCCGGGATTTGTGGAAAAAACTTCTCTCCCTCAAGTCACATGAGCACCACCGCTGCGCTGTGGGTACTTCTGTGTACAACCTCCGCAAACTGGAGTGCAGCACCCGTCCCGCCGTGCACACCGGTGATTGGTCCCCAGTCACGCACCGCCGACCGCACAGCCTGCTGCACAGTCATCCACACCCGCCCGATGCCCGCACGCTGCGCCAAGAGCGGGCTGTCCCCAGATTGCACAGCCCTTAATACTGATATTGAGATCTCTTCGTAGTTTCTTGTTTGAAGTAAGGCGCTGGGGACATTCGTCGTTGACGCCCGCCGAAGTGGCCCCCCAACGCGGGTTGTCCCCGTCAACGGTTAGCTTTCAAGTTGGCCTCAGAAGCTCTACGGTTGTTGTTCGACTGCTGTTGCGGCCGTCGTGGCGAATTACTGAGCCAGCGGCGTTCGTCACGGAAGGTCCCCAACGCCGGCCGGGGGAGCTGGGCACGGATTTGGACGTCACGTTAGGTGAAGGGACGCAATGGACGCGGCTACAACACGGGCTGTCACCGACCTGAAGTTTCGGCTGGTGCGGGAGTCCTTCGCCGAAGCGGTGTCGTGGGTAGCCAAGAACCTGCCGTCCCGGCCAACCGTCCCGGTGCTCTCCGGTGTGTTGCTCAACGGCACCGACGACGGCCTGACCATCTCGGGATTCGACTACGAGGTGTCCTGCGAAGTGCAGGTCGCTGCTGAAATCGCCTCGCCGGGAAGCGTTTTGGTGTCCGGCAGGTTGTTGTCCGACATCACCCGGGCGTTGCCCAACAAGCCGGTGGACTTCTACGTCGACGGCAACCGCGTCGCACTGACCTGCGGCAGCGCCCGATTCTCGTTGCCGACGATGGCCGTCGAGGATTACCCGACCCTGCCCACCCTGCCCGAGGAAACCGGGACGTTGCCTGCGGAGTTGTTCGCCGAGGCGATCGGGCAGGTTGCGATCGCGGCCGGGCGTGATGACACGTTGCCCATGCTGACCGGGATTCGGGTCGAGATCTCCGGGGAGACGGTGGTTTTGGCGGCCACCGACCGGTTCCGGCTGGCGGTGCGCGAGCTGACCTGGTCGGCGCTGTCGCCGGACATCGAGGCGGCGGTGCTGGTGCCGGCCAAGACTCTTTCCGAGGCGGCCAAGGCCGGTGCCGACGGCACCGAGGTCCGGCTGTCGCTGGGCGCCGGCTCGGCGGTGGGCAAGGACGGCCTGCTGGGCATCACCGGCAACGGCAAGCGCAGCACCACCCGGCTGCTCGACGCGGAATTCCCGAAATTCCGCCAGTTGCTGCCGGCCGAGCACACCGCGGTGGCAACCATCAACGTGGCCGAACTGACCGAGGCGATCAAGCTGGTCGCACTGGTGGCCGATCGCGGCGCCCAGATCCGGATGGAATTCGCCGACGGCATGCTTCGGCTGTCGGCCGGTGCCGACGATGTGGGCCGCGCCGAGGAAGATCTTGCGGTGGACTACGCGGGTGAACCGTTGACGATCGCGTTCAATCCGACCTACCTGACCGACGGCTTGGGCTCGCTGCACTCCGAGCGGGTGTCGTTCGGCTTCACCACGCCCGGTAAGCCCGCGTTGTTGCGGCCGGCATCGGCTGACGACCCGGTGCCGACCGGCAACGGTCCGTTCCCGGCGGTGCCGACGGACTACGTGTATCTGCTGATGCCGGTGCGGCTGCCGGGCTGATCGGTCGGGGCGTGTACGTCCGGCGTTTGGCGTTGCGGGATTTCCGGTCGTGGGCCCAGGTGGACCTCGACTTGGAGCCCGGGCGCACCGTGTTCGTCGGGCGCAACGGCTTCGGGAAGACCAATCTGCTTGAGGCGCTGTGGTATTCGACCACCCTGGGGTCGCACCGGGTGGGTACCGACGCACCGTTGATCCGCGCCGGCGCCGACCGCGCCGTGATCTCCACCATCGTCGTCAACGAGGGCCGCGAATGCGCCGTCGATCTTGAGATCGCGGCGGGCCGGGCGAACAAGGCGCGGCTGAACAGGTCGCCGGTACGCAGTACGCGTGAGGTCGTCGGCGTGCTGCGGGCGGTGTTGTTCGCTCCGGAGGACCTGGCCTTGGTGCGCGGTGATCCCGCCGAAAGACGACGCTACCTCGACGACTTGGCGACGGTGCGGCGACCGACCATTGCCGGGGTGCGCGCTGATTACGACAAGGTGCTGCGGCAGCGCACCGCCTTGCTGAAGTCGTTGTCCGGCGCGCGGTTCCGCGGTGACCAGGGCGCGCTGGACACCCTGGACGTGTGGGACAGCAGGCTGGCCGAGCACGGGGCGGCGTTGATGGCCGCGCGCATCGGCCTGGTGAATCAATTGGCACCGGAGGTGGAAAAGGCGTATCAGCTGCTGGCACCCGAATCGCGTGCCGCCGCAATCGGTTACCGAGCCAGTTCGGAGGCAGTGGTGGCGCCGGTGGGCGACGATCAGCAAGCACTGCAAGCCGCTCTGTTGGAAGCGCTGGTTGCGAGGCGGAGCGCGGAACTGGAACGGGGTGTGTGCCTGGTGGGTCCGCACCGCGACGATCTTGAACTGCGCCTGGGCGATCAACCCGCCAAAGGTTTTGCCAGCCATGGTGAATCGTGGTCATTCGCGGTGGCGCTGCGGCTGGCGGCCTACGAATTGCTGCGCACCGACGGCAGCGACCCGGTGCTGCTGCTCGACGACGTCTTCGCAGAGCTGGACACCAAACGCCGGCGGGCCCTGGCCACCGTCGCGGAATCCGCTGAGCAGGTGCTCGTCACCGCCGCGGTGCCCGAGGACATTCCCGACGGCTGGGAAGCCAGTCGGGTGCGCGTCGAACTTGTCGACACCGACCTCGGCGCGGTGTCGGAGGTGCGGCAGTGAGCGAGGAAAACCAGGATGAGGTGAACCAGCGCGGCCTCGATCTGGTGCGGCGAACCCTGGAAGAGGCACGCGCGGCCGCCCGCGAGCGCGGACAGGACGCCGGACGTGGCCGCGCCGCGCCGCTACCGCGCCGCCGCGGGACCGGTGGGCGGCGCAGCTGGTCGGGGCCGGGACCGGACGTGCGAGATCCGCAGCCGTTGGGCCGGCTCACCCGCGACCTGGCCAAGCAGCAGGGTTGGACCGCCCAGGTAGCTGAAGGCACCGTGTTCGGTCAGTGGACGTCGGTGGTCGGGGCGCAGATCGCCGAACACGCGACGCCGGCCGGGCTGCACGACGGGGTGCTCAGTGTGACGGCCGAATCGACCGCGTGGGCCACACAGCTGCGCCTCATGCAGGCGCAGTTGCTCGCCAAGATCGCGGCTGCCGTCGGCAACGGTGTCGTGACGTCGCTGAAGATCACCGGCCCGGCGGCGCCGTCGTGGCGGAAAGGTCCGCGTCACATCGCCGGCCGAGGCCCCCGCGACACCTATGGCTAGGGTCGTTCCACTCGGTGAACGGGGGGCCAACCGCAGCCGTCTCAGAGCCGCCAGAAATTGACAAACCCTTATCTGGAACGTCGGGACGCGGCGACAGTGAAGAAATTGAGCGCACGGCGCAATCAGCAGGGTGGAAACGCGCCCACAAAATCGGTCCTGTCGGTCCTTCGCGGTAGAGTAGTCGGATGCGACCGCTGCGGTGAGGTGACCGCTCGCATGCAACCCCAAGGAGAGCATTCCGACCGTGGCTGCCCCGAAGAAGAAGGCACAAAACGAATACGGCGCTTCAGCCATCACCGTCCTGGAGGGATTGGAGGCTGTCCGCAAACGCCCGGGCATGTATATCGGCTCCACCGGGGAGCGTGGTTTGCACCACCTGATCTGGGAGGTGGTCGACAACTCGGTCGACGAGGCGATGGCCGGTTACGCCACCAAGGTCGACGTCCGGTTGCTCGACGACGGCAGTGTGGAGGTCGCTGACGACGGCCGGGGCATTCCGGTGGCTATGCACGCCACCGGTGCGCCGACCGTCGACGTGGTCATGACCCAGCTGCACGCCGGCGGCAAGTTCGGCGGCGAGAACAGCGGCTACACGGTCAGCGGTGGGTTGCACGGCGTGGGCGTGTCGGTGGTTAACGCGTTGTCGACGCGGTTGGAAGTCGACATCAAACGCGACGGGCACGAGTGGTCGCAGTATTACGAGCGCGCGGTGCCGGGCACCCTCAAGCAGGGTGAGACGACCCGCAAGACCGGCACCACAATCCGGTTCTGGGCGGATCCGGAGATCTTCGAGACCACCCAATACGACTTCGAGACGGTGGCGCGCCGGCTGCAGGAGATGGCGTTCCTGAACAAGGGTCTGACGATCAATCTGACCGACGAACGCGTCGAGCAGGACGAGGTTGTCGACGAGGTCGTCAGCGACACCGCCGAAGCGCCCAAATCCGCCGAAGAGAAGGCTGCCGAATCCAAGGCCCCGCACAAGGTCAAGCAGCGCACCTTCCACTATCCCGGTGGTCTGGTCGACTTCGTCAAACACATCAACCGCACCAAAAGCCCGATCCAGCAGAGCGTCATCGACTTCGAAGGCAAAGGCACCGGCCACGAGGTCGAAATCGCGATGCAGTGGAACGGCGGCTACTCCGAATCGGTGCACACCTTCGCCAACACCATCAACACCCACGAGGGCGGCACCCACGAAGAGGGCTTCCGCAGTGCGCTGACCTCGGTGGTCAACAAGTACGCCAAAGACAAGAAGCTGCTCAAGGAGAAGGACCCGAATCTCACCGGTGACGACATCCGGGAGGGGTTGGCCGCGGTGATCTCGGTGAAGGTCGCCGAACCGCAGTTCGAGGGTCAGACCAAGACCAAGCTGGGCAACACCGAGGTCAAGTCGTTCGTGCAGAAGGTGTGCAACGAACAGCTCACCCACTGGTTCGAGGCCAATCCGTCGGAAGCTAAAACCGTTGTGAACAAAGCGGTGTCGTCCGCCCAGGCGCGGATCGCCGCGCGCAAAGCGCGAGAGCTGGTGCGCCGCAAGAGCGCAACCGACCTCGGCGGCCTGCCGGGCAAGCTCGCCGACTGCCGTTCGACGGATCCCCGCAAATCCGAACTGTATGTGGTGGAGGGGGACTCCGCCGGCGGCTCGGCCAAGAGCGGTCGGGATTCGATGTTCCAGGCGATTCTTCCGTTGCGCGGCAAGATCATCAACGTCGAGAAGGCCCGCATCGACCGGGTGCTGAAGAACACCGAAGTCCAGGCCATCATCACCGCGCTGGGCACCGGGATCCACGACGAGTTCGACATCACCAAACTGCGCTACCACAAGATCGTATTGATGGCCGACGCGGACGTTGACGGACAACACATTTCGACGTTGCTGTTGACGCTGTTGTTCCGCTTCATGCGCCCGCTGCTCGAGCACGGCCACGTGTTCCTGGCGCAACCGCCGCTGTACAAGCTGAAGTGGCAGCGCTCCGAGCCCGAGTTCGCCTACTCCGACCGGGAACGCGACGGTCTGTTGGAGGCCGGGCTGAAGTCCGGCAAGAAGATCAACAAAGAAGACGGCATCCAGCGCTACAAGGGTCTGGGCGAGATGGACGCCAAGGAGCTGTGGGAAACCACCATGGACCCGTCGGTGCGGGTGCTGCGGCAGGTGACTCTCGACGACGCCGCCGCGGCCGACGAGCTGTTCTCCATCCTGATGGGTGAGGACGTCGAGGCGCGCCGCAGCTTCATCACCCGTAACGCCAAAGATGTTCGCTTCCTTGATGTCTAACGCCAGTCCGCGTTTCAACCAGCAGACGAGGAATTCATGACTGACACAACGCTGCCTCCCGGCGACGGGCCGGTAGACCGGATCGAACCGGTCGACATTCAGCAGGAGATGCAGCGCAGCTACATCGACTACGCGATGAGCGTCATCGTGGGCCGCGCCCTGCCAGAAGTCCGCGACGGCCTCAAGCCGGTCCACCGCCGGGTGCTGTATGCCATGTACGACAGCGGTTTCCGGCCGGATCGCAGCCACGCCAAGTCGGCGCGCTCGGTGGCCGAGACCATGGGTAACTACCACCCGCACGGTGACGCGTCGATCTACGACACCCTGGTGCGCATGGCGCAGCCGTGGTCGCTGCGCTACCCGCTGGTCGACGGGCAGGGGAACTTCGGCTCGCCGGGGAATGACCCGCCGGCCGCGATGCGGTATTGTCTCACCGCAGATGCATTGGTGCGCTTACCATTTGGACAGTCGATGCGAATCGGCGATGTCGTTCCGGGGGCTCGGCCAAATTCGGACCACGCCGTCGAGTTGAAGGTCCTCGATAGGCACGGTGACCCGGTTTTGGCTGATCGCTTGTTCCATTCGGGTGATCACCAGACTTTCAGGGTGCAAACTGCCGAGGGCTATGAGGTCACAGGCACTTCGAATCACCCCTTGCTTTGCCTGGTGAACCTCGCCGGCGTGCCGACACTGCTGTGGAAGTTGATCGAGGAGATTCGGCCAGACGACTACGTCGTCTTACAGCGCACGCCGCCTGTTGAATTCGGTCCGGCGAATTGGCGCGACGCCATGGAGGCACTCTTACTCGGGGCCTTCATCAGCGAAGGGTTCATGTCCGAGTCTCGAGCTGGTTTTAACAACGTCGACCGCGACTACTTCAACGCGGTGGTAGCGGCCTACGACGCGGTTGTCGGAGGCAAGCGGTACGTAGCTCAACGGACTATCGCGTCGGGTTCTGTGCTGAACGAGTTGGATATTCACGATGTTTCAGCTTTGAAGGGCACTCGGCTCGGTGTGCTCTGCGGGCAACGCTCCGCAGACAAATCGGTGCCCGAGTGGCTTTGGCAATCCCCCGCCACGGTGAAGCGGGTATTCCTGCAGGCGTTGTTCGAGGGTGATGGCTCGTGTTCGGCGTTACCCCGCAACACAATTCAGGTTTCTTATTCGACACGTAGTAGACAGCTTGCCATCGATGTGCAACAGATGCTGCTCGAGTTCGGAGTCATATCGCGCCGGTACCGCCATGCCGTCGGTGAGTATAAGGTCGTCATAACCAACCGTGCTCAGGCCGAGCTTTTCGCCACTCAAATCGGTTTCGGCGGCGCCAAGCAAAGTAAGCTGACCAGGATCCTGGGTTCACTGCCGCTCTGCACCGGCATGGACACCGACCACGTTCCCGGCCTGGCCGCTTTCATCCGCAGCCATTGCGATAGCCAATGGGTAGATAAGGAGTGGCTGCGTAAGCACAACATCGATCGGCTGTCCCGGTGGCGTCGCGACGGTGCGGAAATACTCTCGCGCATCGGAAACCCCGATGTCCGTGCCATCGCAACCGACCTCACCGACGGGCGCTTCTACTACGCAAAAGTAGCCTCGGTCACAGAGGCGGGCGTGCAGCCGGTGTACAGCCTGCGCGTTGACTCCGAGGATCACGCCTTCCTGACCAACGGATTCGTCAGCCACAACACCGAGGCGCGGCTCACCCCGTTGGCCATGGAGATGCTGCGCGAAATCGACGAGGAAACAGTCGATTTCATCCCTAACTACGACGGCCGGGTGCAGGAGCCGACCGTCCTGCCCAGCCGGTTCCCCAACCTGCTGGCCAACGGTTCGGGCGGCATCGCCGTCGGTATGGCCACCAATATCCCGCCGCACAACCTGCGCGAGCTCGCCGAAGCGGTGTTCTGGTGCCTGGAGAACTACGACGCCGACGAAGAGGCGACGCTGGCCGCGGTCATGGAGCGGGTCAAAGGCCCCGACTTCCCCACCTCCGGCCTGATCGTCGGATCACAAGGGATCTCCGATGCCTACAAGACCGGCCGCGGTTCCATCCGGATGCGCGGAGTCGTTGAGGTAGAAGAAGATTCACGCGGCCGCACCTCGTTGGTGATCACCGAGCTGCCCTATCAGGTCAACCACGACAACTTCATCACCTCGATCGCCGAACAGGTCCGCGACGGCCGGCTCGCCGGCATCTCCAACATCGAAGACCAGTCCAGCGACCGCGTCGGGCTGCGGATCGTCGTGGAGATCAAGCGCGACGCCGTGGCCAAGGTGGTGCTGAACAACCTCTACAAGCACACCCAGCTGCAGACCAGCTTCGGGGCGAACATGCTGTCCATCGTCGACGGGGTGCCGCGCACCCTGCGACTGGACCAGATGATTCGCTACTACGTCGAGCACCAACTCGACGTCATCGTCCGGCGCACCACCTACCGGTTGCGAAAAGCCAACGAGCGGGCCCACATTCTGCGCGGTCTGGTCAAGGCGCTCGACGCACTGGACGAAGTGATCGCGTTGATCCGCGCGTCGCAAACCGTCGACATCGCCCGCCAGGGCCTGATCGAGTTGCTCGACATCGACGAGATCCAGGCCCAGGCGATCCTGGACATGCAGTTGCGGCGCCTGGCCGCTCTGGAGCGTCAACGCATCGTCGACGACCTGGCCAAGATCGAAGCCGAAATTGCCGACCTGGAGGACATTCTCGCCAAGCCCGAACGTCAGCGCGGCATCGTGCGCGACGAACTCGGCGAGATCGTGGAGAAGCACGGTGACGACCGTCGCACCCGCATCATCGCGGCCGACGGGGATGTCAGCGACGAAGACCTGATCGCCCGTGAGGACGTCGTCGTCACCATCACCGAAACCGGGTATGCCAAGCGCACCAAGACCGATCTGTACCGCAGCCAGAAGCGGGGCGGCAAGGGCGTGCAGGGCGCCGGGCTCAAGCAGGACGACATCGTGCGGCACTTCTTCGTGTGCTCCACCCACGACTGGATCCTGTTCTTCACCACCCAGGGCCGGGTCTACCGGGCCAAGGCCTACGAGCTGCCGGAGGCCTCCCGCACGGCGCGCGGCCAGCACGTCGCGAACCTGCTGGCCTTCCAGCCCGAGGAACGCATCGCCCAGGTCATCCAGATCAAGAGCTACGAGGATGCGCCGTACCTGGTGCTGGCCACGCAGAACGGATTGGTGAAGAAGTCCAAACTCACCGACTTCGACTCCAACCGTTCCGGGGGGATCGTGGCCGTCAACCTGCGCGACGGCGACGAGCTGGTCGGTGCGGTGTTGTGTTCGGCCGAGGAGGACCTGTTGCTGGTCTCGGCCAACGGCCAGTCCATCCGGTTCTCGGCGACCGACGAGGCGCTGCGCCCGATGGGTCGCGCCACCTCCGGCGTGCAGGGCATGCGGTTCAACGCCGACGACCGGCTGCTGTCGCTGAATGTGGTGCGCGAGGGCACGTACTTGCTGGTCGCCACCGCCGGTGGTTACGCCAAGCGCACCGGCATCGAGGAGTACCCGGTGCAGGGCCGCGGCGGCAAGGGAGTGCTGACCATCATGTACGACCGGAGGCGCGGCAGGCTGGTCGGAGCACTGATCGTCGACGACGAGAGTGAGCTGTATGCGATCACCTCTGGCGGCGGGGTCATCCGCACCACCGCCAAACAGGTCCGCAAAGCCGGCCGGCAGACCAAGGGCGTCCGGTTGATGAATCTGGGTGAGGGTGCCACGTTGTTGGCCATCGCGCGTAATGCGGAAGAGATTGCCGACGCCGAGGTTGAGGGTGAAGAGTCCGGTAGCTGACCGGGCGGGGGGCAGACTCGCGGCGAACCCGGCATAGACTCAGCTACCTGAGCAGACATGTAAGGAGTCGGGGTGAGTTCACCGAACGAGCCGGGCGGCCCCAGTCAGGGTGACAACCCGAACGGGGACGGGGCTGTCGAACGTGCCGGTGCGCACCGGGCGGCGACGGGACCGGGCCGCTTACCGGAGGCCGCAGACTCGCCGCCATGGCAGCGGGGAGCTACCCGCGCGGGGTCGCAGGGCGGGTCGCGCCCGGCGGCCGACCCGCCCACCGACGTGCGGGCACCCACCGGTTCCGAAGCCCGCCTGAACCGTTTCATTTCCGGGACGTCCGCACCGACGCCCGGCCCACAGGCGGAGGTCCCAGCCGTGCGCAGTGAAAGTTCCCCCGCCGAGGCGTATGCCAGTGAGCTACCGGACCTGTCGGGACCGATTCCGCGGGCGACACCGCGGAAGCCGGAACGCCCCGCCGACACGCCGCCGTCGTCATCGACAAGCCGCCCGGCCGCCGGTGAGGCCCGGGAATCGCGCGGCGTTGCCGTGGGCTCCCGCCGCGGTCGCGGACCGGTGCGGGCCAGCATGCAGATTCGGCGCATCGACCCGTGGAGCACCCTGAAGGTCTCCCTGCTGCTTTCGGTGGCGCTGTTCTTCGTGTGGATGATCGCGGTGGCGTTCCTCTACCTGGTGCTCGGCGGCATGGGCGTGTGGTCGAAGTTGAACAGCAACGTCGGGGACTTGCTGAACAACACCAGCGGCAGCAGCGGTGAACTCGTCTCGAGCGGAACGATCTTCGGCGGGGCCGTGCTGATCGGTTTGGTCAACATCGTCTTGATGACCGCGATGGCCACCATCGCCGCGTTCGTCTACAACCTGACGACCGATCTGATCGGTGGGATCGAAGTGACGCTGGCAGACCGGGACTAGTGCATGCGTTTTGGGAGTCAGGCGGCCGGTGCGGTAATCTCGTCGCTCGGCCGTACTGGCAGTACGGGCCTATAGCTCAGGCGGTTAGAGCGCTTCGCTGATAACGAAGAGGTCGGAGGTTCGAGTCCTCCTAGGCCCACGACCATGTGCCCGTCAAAACGTCGTGTGAAGTTCGCGTTGCCACTGGCAGCGGCCGCCGCTTTGGGTGCGGCGGCAGTGGTGCGTTCCCGGCGTGACGTCGAGGTCTGGCATGTGGCACCCGATGTAACCCCTGGCGACGTGCCTGACAAACCAGAGGGGCCTTAGCTCAGTTGGTAGAGCACCGCCTTTGCAAGGCGGGTGTCAGGGGTTCGCGCATTATCTCTAGGAGAGGTAGATGAAAGTGGGTGTGACCAGCGGTGATACCGCCACGGTCATATCCATGACGGGGCCAT
>NZ_LQOY01000024.1 GCF_002101675.1 Mycobacterium gordonae
GGGATCCCCATACGGGCGGTGCGCCGCGGCCCTTGCGGCCTCCACTGACCGTGGCTAGCGTCCTTGCGATGACGGCCTGAACCGCGGGCCGTTCGGAGGTCAGATGCCGGTCCGCTACCTGTCTGATCCCGAGCTTGCCCGGCTGAGCAGTTGGCCGGACGAGCTCGCAGTCGAGGATGCGGTCACCTACTTCACCCTGTCAGCCGACGATCTCTCGTGGCTGGCGGGCTTCAACCGCCAGCAGAACCGTCTCGGTGTCGCCGTTCAACTGTCGACGCTGCCGTGGCTGGGCTGGATTCCCGACGACCTGGCCGGTTGCCCGTCGCTCGCACTGGATCGGCTCAGGCAGGCTTTAGGTGTTGCGCCGGATATCTCGTCGGCATTGCTGGCGGGGTACGGCGGCTGGCAGGGACGAACCCGCCGGGAACACCGCGCACAGGTGCTGGCTCGGCTGGGTTGGCGGTTGTGCGCCGCCGGCGAACGCAAGCTGCTCGACGAGTTCCTGCTAGCGCGGGCGCTCGAACACGATGCTCCCGGCGTCCTATTGCAGCTGGCTTGTGACTGGCTGCGCGCCGAACGGATTGTCCGCCCACCAGTCGACAGCCTGACTCGTCGGGTGGCCGCGGCCCGCGACGCGGCTCGCGCCGAGACCTACCACCGGCTTGGGCCGCTGCTACAACCACCGCGGCCGATGCAGCTGGACGGCCTGCTCGATGTCGACCCCGACCTCGGCTTGACTCGCCTGGCTTGGCTGCGCCGCGGGGCCACCGTTGCAACGCCCGAGTTGCTCAAGGCCGAGCTGGACAAGCTGGAATTCCTGCGACGCCACGGCGCCGATCGCCTCGACTTGTCCCGGCTCCCGGTTGGGCGGCGACGCATGCTCGCCGAGATCGGCCGCCGCTCAACCAATCAGGCGTTGCAGCGCGCCGCGGTCGACCGGCGTCACCCGGTCCTGTTGGCAACACTGGCCGAAACCTACGTCGAGGTGCTCGACGAGCTGGTGCAGCTGCTCGACCAAGCGCTGGCCGGCGCGGATTCCCGAGCCCGGCATGAACTTTCACGGCGGCTCGTCGACCGCGCCAAAGCCGAGGTGGACCGGGGCCAGCTGCTCGACGAGATCCTCGATGTGCTCGCCGACCCGACCGTCCCCGACGAGCAGGCCGGGCGGGCTGTCCGCCAGCGGATCGGCATGCAACGCCTGATCGCCGCCCGCCGCCCACCTGAAGATCGCGGGCAGCGCGACCATGGTCACTTTGACCTGCTGGCCGCCCGCTACAAGTACCTGCGCACGTTCACCCCTGTGGTGATCGCCGCGCTTCCTCTGACCGGCAACACCGGCAGCCCGTCGGTCACGGCCCTGCTCACTGCCGTCGAGGTGCTGCGCGAGCTCAACACCGCCGCCCGCACCGCGGTCCCGGACGAGGCAACCACCGCCGCGGCGACGGTGTTTGTGCCGGCGCGCTGGCGTGGCTATCTCGACGCCGCGCGTGGTCAAGGCCGCGGCGCCGCCTACCGCCACTACTGGGAACTGAGCGTCCTCTACGGGGTGCAGGCCGGGCTGCGCTCCGGCGACCTATGGGTGCCCGGTTCACGCCGCTACACCGACCCGTCCACCCTGCTGCTACCGCCGGATCGGTGGACCGGGCACCGTGACGACTTCTGCACCGTCACCCGCACCGAGCCCGGCGCGTCCCGGCAACTCGAGCGCCTCGAGCATGAACTGCACGCGGCAGTCGCGGTATTGGAGACAGTCTTGACGGACCAAGGCGCCGAGAGACTCGCACGTCTCGGTGATGACGGTGAGCTGATCGTGTCGCCGCTACCTGCCGAACAGCTTCCGGCCGAAGCGGATACGCTCGCCGACGCCACGTCGGCCCGGCTGCCGCGCGTGCAATTACCGGCGCTGCTGATTGAGGTCGATGAGTTGACCGGGTTCAGCGAAGAGTTCACCCACGCCGGCGGCGCTCAACCACGCAACCCCGACCTCACCCGCAACCTGTACGCATCGCTGATCGCCTACGCTTGCAACCTCGGCTACGCCGGGATGGCCGACGCTTCGGGCATCTCCGAAGACGCCCTGGCCTGGACGTCGCAGTGGTACCTGCGCCAAGACACGTTGCGGGCGGCGAACACGCGCCTGGTCAACGCACACCACGCGCACCCGCTGGCCGCGCTGTGGGGCGGCGGGACGCTCTCGTCGTCGGACGGGCAGCGGTTCCCACAACGGGGACACAGCCTCACTGCCCGCGCGCTGTCACGGTATTTCGTTGACGAAGGCACCACCACGTATACCCATGTCTCCGATCAACATTCGACCTACGGCACCAAGGTAATACCGACCACCTGGCGCGAGGCGGTCGCAGTGCTGGACGAAATCTTCGGCAACCCAACGGATTTGCCGCTCGCCGAACACACCGTCGACACCGCCGGACAAACCCTTGCGACATTCGCGATCTTCCACCTGGCCGGGTTGCAGTTCTCTCCGCGCATCCGCGACATCGGCCGCCTACAGCTCTACCGCCTCGGAACCGCCTCAGCTTGGCGCGCTCAATACCCGCACGCCGGGCGGTTGCTCGGCCAGCCGATCCAAACCCAGCTGATCGCCGACCACTGGGATGATCTGCTGCGCCTGGTCGCCTCAATGAAGTTCGGGCACACCACCGCGAGTCTGCTCATTGCCAAGCTGCACGCCAGCAGCCGGCAGAGCACGCTCGCCAAGGCACTGCACGAGTACGGGCGCCTGATCCGCACGCTCTACGTATGCCGTTACGTCGCGGACGAAGAACTCCGTCGCCGCGTACGCCGTCAGCTCAACAAGGGCGAGAGCCTGCATGCGCTACGGCGCGACCTGTTCTTCGCCCATCAAGGCCACGTCCGCCGACGTCATCTCGATGACCAAATCGATCAGGCACTGTGCCTCACCTTGGTCACCAACGCCTGCGTCCTATGGACCACCACCTACCTCGCCGACACGATCGACAACCTGCGGTCAAACGGCATGGAGGTCAGCGACGAGACTGCGGCACACTTGACCCCTGCCCAGCACGATCACATCAACTTCTATGGCACCTACTCCTTCGACATCGACGCCGAGCAGCGCCGCGAAGGCCACCGGCCGCTACGCATCCCCGCGTAGCCATAGCGAGATCACAAAACAACCATATTCGTTCCGTTACTAAGCCGACCCC
>NZ_LQOY01000025.1 GCF_002101675.1 Mycobacterium gordonae
GGCCTGGGTGGCGAGTTGGTTGATCAAGGCGTGGCGCACGGAGCGCTCTCGGCGTTCCCGGCGTTCCTCGCGCTCCAGCAACCGCATCAGCTCCGGGGTGGTCATTGCCGCAAAGGTCAACGCGCACAACCGGTCCTGGGCATCGTCGGACGCGTCAAACGCCTCGACGATCTCCTCACGCGCGCACGCTGCCATACCAGAATTTTACGAGGGACCACCGACAAGTTCGGATGGCGACGACACAGCGA
This sequence comes from Mycobacterium gordonae, assembly GCF_002101675.1. Lineage (GTDB taxonomy): Bacteria > Actinomycetota > Actinomycetes > Mycobacteriales > Mycobacteriaceae > Mycobacterium > Mycobacterium gordonae. Next base: position 249 of record NZ_LQOY01000025.1, read on the forward strand.
ATCGGGTTGATATCGCCGGTGATATCACTTTCTAGAGCCTAGTGCCACCCTGCTGGTGTTACTGATGTGTCGCCTGGGACGGGCCAGCAAGAATAGCCAATCACGATGATATCGCCGGTGATATCACGTTCTAGAGCCTAGTGCCACCCTGCTGGTGTTACTGATGTGTCGCTTGGGACGGGCCAGCAAGAATAGCCAATTACGTTGATATCGCCGGTGATATCACATTCTAGAGCCTAGTGCCACCTTGCTGGTGTTACTGATGTGTCGCCTGGGACGGGCCAGACGACACAGCCAATCACCTTGACAGCGAACATGATAAGAGGCTTTGAGTCCGCCCACGCACCCTTAGTGGCACCCCGCACCGTGCCCACCGTGCTGATGCTCGGCATCCGGCGAACCGCCCATCATCCGCAGCATGGGCATACCACCAGAGGTGAAGAACCGTGCGACGAGCGCTGCGGTGATCACCAGGAAGATGATGTTCAGCCAGGTGGTGTAGTTCCACGTGATGCCCGACGACATGACCATGGCGTTGCGCGTAGCGGGAATGAGCCCCGCTGTCCCGAAAAGCAATTCGACCAGATACCCGGCCGCCACCATCGCCGCGTAGAAAGTGGCGAGCAGCGTCAGCATCATCTTGGTGCCGTAGTACTTCCGGTAGATGTTGAGGATGGGCAGGATCAGCAGGTCGGCGAAGATGAACGCGATGACCCCGCCGAAACTGATGCCTCCGTTCCACAGCACCGCGGCGAGCGGCACATTACCGATCGAGCAGACGAACGAGACGATCGCCACGAACGGCCCGACGATCGGCCCCCACACCACCGACCACGTCGGGTGGTTGGTCAAAAAGAATTCCTGCCAGAAGGTTTCGGGCACCCACGCCGCGATGGCACCTGCGATGAACAAGCCGATGACGAGGTCGCGCAGGATCGCCAACCATTCCATGACGAACACGTGCGACACCGACGTGAAGCCCGCTCCGGAGAACAACCGCCGCCAGAACGAACCGTCGCCCTGGATCGACATGTCCATGGCCGCATGGCCTTCCATCGAACCGGCGAGTCCCTTCTCGGCCTGTTCGCGGGCGGCGTCGAGCAGTCGCTGACGCACGAACAACCGGAACAACAACGCCAGGACGATGATCATCAGTGGACCGCCCACGAACTCGGCCGCGGTGAACTGCCACCCCATCAACAGTGCCAAGATGATGCCCAGCTCCACCACCAGATTGGTCGACCCGATCTCGAACGCCATGGCGGCGGTGAAATTGGCGCCCTTGCGGAACAGCGACCTGGCCAGCGCCACCGCCGCGTACGAGCATGAGGACGACGCCGCGCCGAGTCCGGCCGCGACCGCCAGGGTCCGCGGCCGGTCGTCGCCCAACAGGCCCACGATCGTCGAGCGACGTACCACCGCCTGGACGACGGCGGACAGTGCGAAGCCCAGGATCAGCGCCCACAGGATTTCCCACGTCATCGAACCGGTCAGCGCCAGAGCGTGACCGAGGGCACTGAGCACCTTGTCTGCCATGAAGATCTCCGATCACTCGCGTCAGTATCCAGGAACATATACCCCATGGGGGTATATGTCAATCCAGCGCACAGTCAGCAGAATGACAGCTTTGGGCGTCCTTCCCGGCGCGGGCCACTAAGCTTGGCGGTTCGTGCGCTGGGAGCAAGGCTCCGCACACCAGTTCAGCTAAGACGAGGAAACGATGGAATCACGCGTGAAAGTGCCGAAAGCATCGGCTCTACTGCTGGCGTTCACCGCCTCGTTGGCGCTCTGGTTGGCCGGGTGCGCCTCTGCGCCAAAGGAATCCGAGGCTCCGCCGGCTACCGGCACCACCACTGATTCGCCACTGATGGCCGATGTCCGGCAGTCGGTGGATGCCACCAAGGCATTGACCAGCGCCCATTTGTCGGTGCGTACCAATGGTCAGGTCGACAGCATGCTCGGCATTACCAATGCCGACGTCGACTTGCGCGCCAACCCGCTCACCGCAAAAGGCTCGTGCACCTACAACGGCCAGGCCGACGTCCCGTTCCGGATCAAGGACGACGCCATCTCGGTGAAGCTGTTCGACGACTGGACCAACCTCGGCTCGGTATCCGACCTGTCCGCAACGCGGTTGCTCGACCCGGCCAATGGCGTGGCGAAGATGCTGTCCGGCGTTACCAACCTGCAAGCCCAGGGCTCCGAGGTGATCGACGGAGTCAACACCAGCAAGATCTCCGGCACACTGCCTACCGAGACGGTCAAGATCATCGATCCAGGCGCCAGACAGTCCCGGCCGGCGACCGTGTGGATCGCGCAGGACGGTTCGCATCGACTGGTGCGCGCCAGTGTCGATCTGGGCTCAGGCTCCGTCCAGGTCACGCTGTCGAAGTGGAATGAGCCGGTCAACGTCGACTAGCTGCGCCATCGCCGCCAGCACAACCACTCCGACCAGGACAACCGTGCCAGTCTGAGCCAGGGCGACCGACGAACCGAGCAGCATCAGGCCAGCGCCGAGGGCTCCGCCGGCCGCTGCCAACGGTGCGGCCCCACGCTGGATCGGCACCAGGGCGGCCATCAGATACGGCACACCGCAAGCCGCGAGGACGGCGAACGACGCGGGCACTGCGGCGGCAGCCACGGACCCGTGCAGCAGGTATTGCCATACCCCGACGGTTACCCCCAGGCCCGCGAGGTAGGAACCCAGGAGCGCCAGCGCGACCGACAGCCCGCCGAGCGCGCCGCGCCACATCCCGGCCAGAGCTGCCACCGCCACCACCACCAACACCAGCAGGATCGCGTCGTGCTCCAGCGCACCCCGAACGGCCGCGGCCACCTGCGCGCCGCCGCTCACGTACACCTCGCTGTCGACGAGGCTGCCGTACTTGGTCGCGTTCCCGACGGCGGCTTGGATCTGATCCACGCGGGACGCCGCAGCCACATCGACCCCGGTCTGGTCGGAATACACCAGGAAGCGGGTAGCGGTGCCGTCGGCGGAGAACATGGTTTGGCGCACGTGCTGGTAGGACGGATCGGCCAGCGCCTTGCGCGGCAGGTAGAAGCCGCCCTCACCGGTGTCGGCGAAGTCGATGCTGAGGTTCTTCAAGAAGGCGGACAACTGAACGACCTGCGGGATGGTGCTCTCGATGGTCGTCTGCAACGTCGGCACGAACGAACGCAGCTGATCCAGCGCTGAGCGCATCTCGGCCACCGCGCGCGGCGTCCCGGCCAGGGCGCTGGTGGTCCGCGCCGATCCTGCGGCCAGCCGGGTAGCACCGTCGGAAAGCACCGTGACGTCGGCGATCACGCGGTCGAAGGGGTCGATCGCCTTCCGCGCGGCCGAGCACAGCACGTCGGCCGCGCAATCCTGGACGCCGCCCATCCAGCCGCGCACCGGGTCGAGATAGCCGGAGACCTCGGCGGCGGTGTCCTTGATATTCCGGGTGCCGGACACCACCGAGTTGATGGCCTGCTGCAGTTGGGCGAGCCCGCCGACGCCGGCGCTGACACTCGCCTCGAGTTCGTTGACCGATCCCGACACCTGGTCCAGCACCCTGCCCAGTGTCTTGACGGCGGTGACCTGCGGCACGAAGGTGGCGGCCTGACGATCCAGCTGATCGCTGAGCCTGCCCGCGGCCGAACTCAGCGACGCGTCCGTCCAGGGAACACCGCCCGGCCAGGCCGCCGACTGCACCTTGCGGACGCCGGGGATCTCCATCAGCCGGCGGCTGACGGCGTCGACGGCGATCAGCCCGGCCGGGTCGCGCAGGTCGTGGCCGGCCGTGACCATGACGACATCGGGCAGGCGGTTGGTGGGGGTGAAGTGCGCGCTGGCGGTGCGGGCCGGAGCATCGACCGTGCCCCACTGCATTCCGAGGACGGGCAGCGCGCAGATCGCGGCTATCAGTGCGACGACGACGACAGGGCTGCGAACCGCACGTCCCCACGTACGGGCCGGCGGCGCCGCGGTCTTCGTCAGCAATACGGGCAGCAATGTCAGCGAAGCACCCAGTGCCACAACGACACCCAGGCCGGCCAGCCCCACGGCATGCACCGCCGGCGTGCGCGCGAGCAGCAGCGGGCCGGTGAGTGCCACGACACCCGCGCCGGGCGCAGCCAGCTGGCCCAGCTCCGCGCGGAAACTACGCTGCTCCTGCGCGGTGAACAACAGCGCGGACGCGGCAATCACCCCGACCATCAGCACCGCGGCCACCGTCCAGCAGAAGAGGCCGAACAGCGCGGCCAGCGGCCAGGCCGCCGCGAGCGACAACCCGGCGGTCAATGCCATGACCGCACCCGACAACAGTCCCCGGCGCAGGAAGAACAGCGCGGCGACCAGCAAGGCCGCGGCGACGATCGCCGCGGCCTGCCACGGCGCCAACCCCAGCCCGGTGCTGTGCGCAGCGGCCGGGACGGTGACGCGGGCGCGTAATCCCGCGCTCGGCGGTAGCTTGCGCACCAACGCTCGTGCCGCATCCAGTGATTCGGCAGCCTTGGCGGAGCCGGCCTCGCCCCGCAGCCAGATCACCGCGGCGCCGGACCGCCCGTCGGGGCTGCTGCCCAACGGGGCCGTCAGCGGGTCCGACCACCAGTCCAGGACGGACCCCACGTGGGCGGTGTCGGCGCGCAAGGCGCGGACGGCGTCGTCGTAGTACGGCCGGTCGGCGTCGCCCAGCGGATCGCGGCCGTCCAGCACCAGGTAGGCGATCGCGTCGGTGCCGGTGCCCGGAAACGCTTGGGCGATGCGGTTATTGGTAGTGACGGCTTCGGCGTCCGGCGCCGGCAGCGCGGACCCCGCCCGGTGGGCGCCCGGCGCGCTCAGGACAGCCAGCACATTGGTGCCCACCGCCAACGCGATCCACGCCGCGACGACGAGAAGTTGCTTGACCAGCCGGGACACGATGATGCTAAGCGTCCAATCGGGCGAACTTGTGCTGCCGGTACTGCTCGACACAGGCCGCCCGTCTGACCTTGCCGCTGGTGGTGATCGGGATCGAGCCGGGTGGTACCAAGACCAGATCCGCGGCGCTGAGACCATGCGAATTCGACAGCGCCGAGTTGACTTCCCGCTTGATCTCGCCCAGCCGGTCCATCACCTCGTGGTCCGACTCGCCGCGCTTGCGCAATTCGATGATGGCGACCAGTTGCTCGGTACTGCGGTCGCCGGGAACCGCGATGGCCGCACACCGGCCGCGGGTGATCTCCTGGATGGTCGCCTCGATGTCGTCGGGAGAGTGGTTGCGCCCGTAGACGATCAGCAGGTCCTTGATACGGGCGATGATGAACATCTTGCCGTCCGAGAAGAACCCCGAGTCGCCGGTTCTCAGCCAAGGGCCCTCGGGGGTGCCGTCGGCGGGCTGGAAAATCGTTGCGCCGAAAGTGTTCTCACTCTCGTCGGGTCGCTGCCAATAGCCGCTGGCGACGTTGGGGCCGTGCACCCAGATTTCGCCGACCGTCCCCTCCGGGCATTCGGTGCAGGTGTCGGGGTCGACGATCCGGACCTCCGGCGCTTGCGGTATGAGGTAGCTGACCAGCGGTGTGCCGCTCCCGGCGGGACACCGGATCGCTTGCCCGGCGGCCAGTTTCTCGGAGTCGAAGTTGACCAGTTCAGGTGGCTCGCTCGGGCTGCCGGTCGCCACGAACACTGTTGCCTCGGCGAGCCCGTACGACGGCCGGATCACCTTGTGGTCGAGATTGAAGCGCGCGAATCGATCGGCGAAACGTTTGAGAGCCGCGGGTTGCACCCGTTCACTCCCGCTGAGAATGGTGTGCACGTCGCCGAGGTCATGCCCGGCCATATCCTCCTCGGATGTCTTGCGCGCCGCCAACTCGTAGGCGAAGTTCGGTGCCGCCGAGAACGATCGGGAATTGTCGGCCAGCATGTGCATCCACCGGGCCGGCCGTTGCAGGAACGCCACCGGGCTGGTGACCACAGCGGAGAATCCGGCCAGGATCGGCGTACAGATTCCGCCGACCAGGCCCATGTCGTGGTAGAAGGGCAGCCACGACACGATGGTCACGCCCGGTGGCGGCACGCCGCCGTCGTCCGCGGCGAAGTAGCCGGCCATCAGCTGCTCGAAGTTGATCCGAAGGTTGTCATGGGTGATGACGACGCCGGCCGGCTCACGCGTCGATCCCGATGTGTACTGCAGATACGCGGTGGCGGGATGGTCGTCGCCAGCGCCAGATCGGTTGGGCGCGTCCAGGTCCAGCCGATCGATCTCGATGATAGAAGGGGTGGGGGAGGCGCTGTCTTGGGCCGAAACACGCTGCGCGACTTCGCTTACCACAGGAGAGGTGGTGAGGACGGCGACCGGGGACGCATCGCGCAGCACCGAATCGACACGTTCATCGCTGGCGCCGCCCTGCGGCACGGACAGCGGAACGGCGATGCGGCCGGCCTGCATCGCGCCGAGGAACGCCACGATGTAGTCGAGGCCCTGCGGTGCCAGGATCACCGCGCGATCACCCGTCGAACCAATGCGAGCCAATTCCTTGGCGACGTTGAGGGTGCGCCGATACAGCTGTGCCCACGTCAGGGTCGTCGGCACACCGTTCCAGTCCCGGTCGTAGTCGATAAAGGTGAAAGCCGGGTCATTCGGCTGGATACGGGCCCATGTGCGCAGCACAGCGGGGAGGGAACGCGCATTCATAGGCAAGACGGTACCGGCGCGCCGCAGGTGCAGGCGCCGAATGCAATCGATGGGCGGCCCCGCCGGGCTGCGCCGGTCCGGCTCGACTGCATCGGCCCTGGTCAGCCGCTCGGCAGCAGGCATTCACCTGGGAATTAGCTGAGTTTGTGCACCCCACCCAGCTGGGACGTCTAAGCTCGGCACCCGAGACGGTGTCGAGGTCCCGTCAGCCCGGGGGCTTGCCAGACCGGTGCTGCACTATCCCGCTGCCCGTACCCCTATCCGGTGCTGCGTCGGGCCGCGCCGGTTGAGCTGAGAACGAGGTTGGTAGAGGGATGGAAGGACAGTTCACCCCCATTGCGGTGATCGGTATGGGATGCCGGTTGCCCGCCGGGATCGACTCCCCCGAGAAGCTGTGGGAAGCGCTGCTGCGCGGCGACGACCTGGTCTGCGAGATTCCCGCCGACCGCTGGGATGCCGACGCCTACTACGACCCGGAGCCGGGAGTTCCCGGGCGAAGCGTGTCGCGATGGGGCGGGTTCGTCGACGACGTGGCCGGCTTCGACGCCGAGTTCTTCGGCATCAGCGAGCGGGAAGCGACCTCGATCGATCCACAGCACCGGCTATTGCTCGAGACCGCCTGGGAGACGATCGAGCATGCCGGGCTGGATCCGGCGTCGCTGGCCGGGTCGGCGACGGCGGTTTTCACCGGGCTGACGCACGAGGACTACCTGCTGCTCACGAAGGGTTCCGGCGGTCTGGCCAGCCCGTACGCGGTCACCGGCCTCAACAACAGCGTGGCCTCCGGGCGGATCTCGCATGCGCTGGGATTGCACGGTCCCGCCCTGACCTTCGACACCGCGTGTTCCTCCGGCCTGATGGCCGTGCATTTGGCCTGCCGCAGCCTGCACGACGGCGAGAGCGACCTCGCGCTCGCCGGCGGTTGCGCGCTGCTGCTGGAACCCGATGGCAGCGTTGCGACGTCCGCGCAGGGCATGCTCTCGGCGACCGGCCGGTGCCATTCCTTCGACGCGGACGCGGACGGTTTCGTGCGTTCCGAAGGCTGCGCGATGGTGCTGCTCAAGCGGCTGCCCGATGCGTTGCGCGACGGCGACCGCATCCTTGCCGTGGTGCGCGGGACGGCGACCAACCAGGACGGCCGGTCCGAGACGCTAACGATGCCGTCAGAGGACGCGCAGGTCGCGGTGTACCGCAAGGCCCTGGCGGCCGCGGACGTCGCCGCCGAAACGATCGGTGCGGTGGAGGCGCACGGCACCGGCACCCCGGTCGGCGACCCGATCGAATACCGCGGACTCACCCGGGTTTACGGCACCGGCGGCAGCCGCTGCGCACTGGGGTCGGCCAAGAGCAACATGGGTCACACCGAGTCGGCGGCGGGTGCGGTCGGACTGATCAAGGCCATTCTGTCGCTGCGGCACGGCGTGCTGCCACCGCTGCTGCACTTCAACCGGCTGCCCGAGGAACTGACCGCGATCGACACGGGAATCTTTGTGCCGCAGTCTGTTACGCCGTGGCCAAACGGTGACGGGCCCCGACGGGTGGCGGTGTCGTCGTTCGGGATGTCTGGCACCAATGTGCACGCCATCGTCGAACAAGCCCCGGAACCGGAAGCCGCGACCGCGGCCGCGGCGCAGGGCCCGCTGGTTTATGCGCTGTCCTCTTCGTCGGCGGACGGTCTGCGGGCGAGCGCAGGGCGGCTTGCCGACTGGGTCGAAACCCATGAGGTGAATCCCGGCGATCTCGGGTACACGCTGGCCCGCCGGCGTGCGCACCGGCCGGTGCGGACCCTGGTGGTGGCCGACGGCCTGGCCGAACTCGGTGAACGGCTGCGTGAGGTGGCCGACGGCTCGGACACCCGGTATCAATCCGCGGTGGCGCACGACGACCGGGGCCCGGTGTGGGTGTTCTCCGGTCAGGGGTCCCAGTGGGCGGCGATGGGCGCCGATCTGGTGGCGACCGAACCGGTGTTCGCCGCGACTGTCGCCGAACTCGAGCCGTTGATCCTGGCCGAGTCGGGGTTCTCGGTCACCGAGGCGATGACGGCGCCGCAGACCGTGACCGGCATCGACAAGGTGCAGCCGACGATCTTCGCCATCCAGTTGGCCCTGGCGGCCACCATGGAGCGCGCCTACGGGGTGCGGCCGGGCGCGGTGGTCGGGCACTCGATGGGTGAGACGGCGGCGGCCGTCGTGGTCGGGGCGCTGTCGCTGCACGACGGCGCCCGGGTGATCTGCCGCCGCTCGAAGCTGATGGCCGGCATCGCCGGTTCGGGCGCCATGGCATCGGTGGAACTGCCTGCCAAGCAAGTCAATTCGGAGCTGATGGCACGCGGAATCGACGACGTCGCGGTGGCGGTGATGGCGTCACCGCAGTCCACGGTGATCGGCGGAGCCACTGAGCAGGTGCGCGACCTGGTCGCCCGCTGGGAACAACGCGATGTGATGGCACGCGAGGTGGCCGTCGACGTGGCATCCCACTCACCGCAAGTCGACCCCATCCTCGACGAATTAGCCACGGCGCTGGCCGATCTCGAGCCGATGGAACCCAAGGTTCCGTATTACTCGGCCACCCAGTTCGATCCGCGCGAGCGTCCGGTGTGCGACGCCGACTACTGGGTGGACAACCTGCGCAACACCGTGCAGTTCGCCGCCGCGATCCAGGCCGCGCTGGACGACGGTTTCCGGGTTTTCGCCGAGCTGTCGCCGCATCCGCTGTTGACGCACGCCGTCGACCAGAATGCCAAGAGCCTGGACATGACGGTGGCCGCCCTGGCCGCGATTCGACGGGAGCAACCGCTGCCGCACGGGCTGCGCGGCTTCCTGACCGATCTGCACAGCGCCGGTGCTGCGATCGATTTCTCCGTGCTCTATCCGGCCGGGCAGTTGGTGGACGCACCGCTGCCGGCGTGGAGCCATCGGCACCTGTTCATCGATGCCGACGGCAGCGACAGCAAAGTGCAAGGCGCGTGCACCATCACGGTGCATCCGCTGCTCGGTTCCCATGTCCGGCTGGTCGAGGAGCCGGAACGGCACGTGTGGCAGACCGATGTCGGGACGGCGACGCTGGCGTGGCTCGACGACCACCAGGTGCACAACGTGGCCGCGCTGCCCGGCGCCGCGTACTGCGAGATGGCTCTCGCCGCGGCGGCGGAGGTGTTCGGCGAGGGCCCTGGAACGAGTTTGGAAGCGCGCGACATCGTGTTCGAGCAGATGCTGCTGCTCGACGAGGAGACCCCGATCGACGCGGTCGCGACGGTGCAGGCGCCCGGCGTCATCGACTTCGTGGTGGAGTCCGCACTGGACGGCGAGACCACCCGGCACGCCACCGCGTCGCTGTGCGCTGCGCAGGACGACTCGGTGCCGCCCGGCTACGACATCGTCGCGCTGCTGGCCGCGCATCCGGGCAGTGTGAAGGGCTCCGAACTGCGGGAGTCGTTCGTCGAGCGCGGTGTGCAGCACGGCCCCGCCTTCAGCGGCCTGTCCACCGCGCACACCGCGGAATCCGGCGGGAACACGGTGCTGGCCGAGGTCGCGCTGCCCGCGTCGATACGTTTCCAGCACGCCGCCTACCAGGTGCACCCGGCGTTGCTGGACGCCTGCTTCCAATCGGTGGCGGCCGGTGTGGGCGCCGGTGGCGGTGACGGCTTGCTGCTGCCGCTGGGTGTGCAGCGGCTGCGCGCCTACGGTCCGCTGCGCAATGCCCAGTACTGCTATACGCGGGTGACGCGCGCGGACGCGACGGGTGGTGAAGCCGACCTCGACGTGCTGGACGAGCACGGCGCCGTGCTGCTGGCGGTGCGCGGGCTGCGCCTGGGCACCGGGACCACCGAAAGCGGCGAACGGGACCGGGTGCTGAACGAGCGGCTGCTGACCTGCGAATGGCAGCAACGCACCCTGCCCGACATCGACGTCGAAGAAGCCGGCTCGTGGCTGCTGGTTGACACCTCCGAGGCCACCGAAATGCTGGTCGGCTCGTTGAACGATGCGCTGAAAACCCAAGGCGCCGAATGCTTCAACGTGCCGTTGGCGCGGGGTGGCGACGTGGAGCCGGTGCGTGCCCAACTGCGTGCCCGGTCCTTCACCGGCGTGGTGGTGTTGTGCGGCCCGGTCGGACTCGCACCCGACGAAGGGGGTCTGGCGCAGGCCCGGGAGCAGGTGCGCCACCTGGTGCGGCTGGCCCGGGAACTGCCCGAGCTGGAAGGGGAACTGCCCCGGCTGTTCGTGGTGACCAGGCAGGCCCAGTGGGTGTGCTCGGGCGACGACGTCAATCTCGAGCACGCCGGACTGCGTGGTCTGTTGCGGGTGATCGGCAGTGAACACCAGCTGTTGCGTACCACGCAGATCGACATCGACGAGCACACCCAGGGCGAGCAGGTTGCCGCCCAACTGCTGAGCGGGTCGCCCGAGGACGAGACCGCCTGGCGGGGCGGCCAGTGGTACACCGCGCGGCTGTGCCCGACCCCGTTGGTGCACAACGACCGCCGCACCCGGGTGATCGACCACGAGACGGACGGCATCCGTCTGCAGGTACGCGCGCCGGGGGATCTGCAGTCGATGGAACTCGTTGCTTGCGAACGTGTTTCGCCCGGTCCCGGTGAGATCGAGGTCGCGGTCGCGATGTCCACGATCAACTTCGCGGACGTCCTGATCGCGTTCGGCAAGTTCCCGGTCGTCGACGACCGCGAGCCGCAGCCGGGTATGGATTTCGTCGGTGTGGTGACCGCGGTGGGGGAGGGTGTCGCCGACCACCGGGTCGGTGACCGTGTCGCCGGTTTCTCCGAGGGCGGCTGCTGGCGCACCTACCTGACGTGCAACGCGAACCTGGCCATCACCCTGCCCGCGGGCCTGAGCGACGAGCAGGCGATCGCCTCGGCCACCGCGAACGCCACCGCCTGGTACGGGCTGCACGATCTGGCGGGCATCAAGTCCGGCGACAAGGTGCTGATCCACTCGGCCACCGGCGGGGTGGGGCAGGCGGCACTGGCGATCGCGCGGCACGCCGGGGCGCAGATCTTCGCCACCGCCGGCAACGACGCTAAACGACAGATGTTGCGCGACATGGGTATTGAGCACGTCTATGATTCGCGCAGCGTCGAGTTCGCCGAGCAGATCCGGCGCGACACCGACGGCTACGGCGTGGACATCGTGCTGAACTCGCTGACCGGTGCCGCGCAACGGGCCGGACTGGAGCTGTTGGCCTTTGGTGGACGGTTCGTCGAGATCGGTAAGGCTGACGTGTACGGCAACACCCGGCTGGGTTTGTACCCGTTCCGGCGCGGCCTGACGTTCTACTACCTGGACCTGGCACTGATGTCGGTGCTGCAGCCGCAGCGGGTGCGGGAGCTGCTCGAGACCGTGTTCAGGCTGACGGCCGAGGGTGTGCTGGTGGCGCCGCAGACCACGCACTACCCGCTGGCCGAAGCGGCCAATGCGGTGCGGGCGATGAGCAATGCCGAACACACCGGCAAGCTGCTACTGGACATGCCGCGCAGTGGGCGCGCCAGCGTGGTGGTGCCGCCGGAGCAGGTTCCGGTGTTCCGCCGCGACGGCGCCTACATCATCACCGGTGGGGTTGGTGGACTTGGTCTGTTCTTCGCCTCCAAACTGGCCGCCGCCGGTTGCGGCCGGCTGGTGCTGACCGCGCGGTCGCAGCCGAACCCCAAGGCGCGGCAGATGATCGAACGTCTACGCAAGGCCGGCACCGATGTGGTGGTGGAACTCGGCAACGTCGCCGAAGCGGACACCGCCGCCAAGCTGGTGGAAGCGGCGACGGCCACCGGCCTTCCGTTGCGCGGTGTGGTGCACTCGGCCGCGGTGGTCGAAGACGCCACGCTGACCAACATCAGCGACGAGATCATCGACCGAGACTGGGCGCCCAAGGTTTTCGGGACATGGGGCCTGCACAAGGCGACTCTCGGGCAGCCCCTGGACTGGTTCTGCCTGTTCTCCTCGGGTGCCTCATTGCTGGGCTCGCCCGGCCAGGGCGCCTACGCCGCCGCCAACAGCTGGCTGGACGCCTTCTCGTATTGGCGCCACGCGCAAGGGCTTCCGGTCACCACGATCGCATGGGGCGCGTGGGCCGAGGTCGGCCGGGCCACTTTCCTGGCCGAAGGCGGCAACCAGCTGATGATCAGCCCCGACGAAGGCGCGTACGCGTTCGCGACGCTGCTGCGTTACGACCGCGCCTACACCGGCTACATCCCGATCATCGGGGCGCCCTGGCTGGACGACGTGGTGCGGCGCAGCCCGTTCGGCGAGATGTTCAAGTCCAGCGGGCAGAGCACACGGGGCCCGAGCAAGTTCCGCGCCGAGCTGATGACAATGCCGCCGGAGGAGTGGGCGGGGCGGCTGCGCCGCCTGATCACCGAGCAGGTCGGCGTGATCCTGCGCCGTACCGTGGACGCCGACCGGCCCTTCGTGGAGTACGGCATGGATTCGCTGGGCATGCTCGAAATGCGCACCCATATCGAGACCGAGACCGGAATCCGGCTGAGTCCCAAAGTGATCGCGACTCACAACACCGCGCGGGCGCTGGCCGAGCACCTGGCGCAGACGCTGGCCGAGGAGGGCTCGGCCGGCTAGGTGGGGCGAGCAGACGCTAAAGCCCCAATTTCGTGCCGAAATGGGGGCTTTAGCGTCTGCTCGCCACCCTTACTCCACGGCCCAGCCGTAGTCCGACGGCGCGGTGCACAGCACCTCGCGGATGGCTTCGAGTGAATCCTTGCGCTGCGGCGAATGGCCGTGGTTCTCGATCACCAGGTAGTCCCCCGACATCCCGCAGCCATAGAAGTCCAGCGGCACCGTGATCGAGCAATAGAACTGTCCGCGAAAGCCTTCCAACTCGATACCGGACGGCATCCGCACGCTGGGCAGAGCGCTGACGTCGGTGCAGAACACCAGCGGCGGCAGCCCGGCCGGTGTTCCCTCGAACGCCACGCCGAAGTTCAGCCCGGACTGTTGTACGACGCCGTCGGCGATGTCGGCGCGGAAGGTGGCGCCGATATCGGTGGCCAGATCGACGATGTCGGTGTCCGGCCCAACCTCGGCCAGGTAGGTGGCCACACCCACCAGGTTGGTGGCTTCGGTCGGAGCCACCGGCGGACTCAGGAAGTACCGCAGGTCGACGGGGTAGACATAGGGGATGGGCACGTGTGGGGTCTCCCGCAGCCGCCACTCGGTCATCAGGATCGCCGCGGCCACCACGGTGTTGACGCTGACCCGGTTCTCCCGCGCGAATTCCACCAGATCGGCGGTTTCCTGCTCGGTGAGCCGGACCCGGGTGACCGGAACAGGTTGCGGGAGGCCAGGAGTCGCGACCAGCGTCGGCTTGACCGAGGGTGGCAGGTCGTAGGCGAACATCACCGGGAGGAATCGCTCGACGCCGGTCATGCCGAGCTTCTTGACGCCGCGCTGTTCGAGCACCACCTCGAGCGGTTGCGGCGCGGGCTGCGGGTTGATGGGGCCGGGGTCGCCGGTGGTCACCACATCGGTGTAGCGGGAGAACAACTCGTCGAAAAGGCCTGCGCCGTGGTGGCCGTCGGCGATGCTGTGGTGCAGGAAGATGGTCAGCTCCGAGCGGTCCTCGTGCAGCGTCAGCCGCATGTTCAGCAGTGTCTGGCTCTGATCCAACGCGATCTCGCGGGCCTCACCGGCGCCGTCCTGCACCACGATTCCGGCGTGCAGCATATCGTCGGCCACCAGGTTCCATCCGCCGCCCGCAGCCGGCTCCAGGTGGCTGGCCAAAATCGGATGCGCGTCGACGAGGGCGTCGAACGCTTCGGACAGCGCATCAGCGTCGACCCGACCGCGCAGTTGCACCGTGACGGCGGTGAACACCTCGTACTGGGCGAACACTTCTTCACTGCGGGACAGCTTTCGGATCACCGACCCGGGAAACACGTGAGAAATCCAGCCTTTCGTGTCAGTGCGTGCTGGCTCGTCGGTAACCGATGGCCATGGGGACGGCGCAGGCGCCGGCGATCCCGGCGCTCCACAACAGCGTCGCGATCATCGGCGACAGCACCGGGCCGCCGGCCGACAACCCGCGCATGGCCGTGATTGCGTAGCTGACCGGCTGATGGGCGACGACCGGCTGAATCCAGTGCGGGTACTGGTTCAGCGGCAGCAAGCCGGTGGAGAAGAAGATCAGCAGCAGCTGCCACAGTTCAACCGCCTCCACCACAAGGGTTTTGGAGGTGAACAGCGCGATGGTCGTGGTGAGCGCCGCGAACGCCATGCCCAGAATCACCGGCACGCCGAGCCACATCAGAGTCGCCAGCGCGCCGCCGCGGAAGCGGAAACCCAGCGCCACCCCCGCTCCCAGCATCACCGCGGTGGTGACCAGGATCCGGACTGCCTCGGCGATGATGCGCGCCAGCGGGCCCGAGGCCCGGTGCACCGGCATCACCCACAGCCGGGTCAGCAGCCCGCTCTGTTGCTCACGCATCAGGTCGATCGCGACGAACGCCGAACCGCTCACCGCCCCGCCCAGGGCCAGCAGTGGCACGATGCTGTACAGCGCACTGTCGTGGGTCATGGCGTAGATCAGGTTGCCGAGCACGATGTAGAGCACCAGCATGAAGGCGACCGGCAGCACCAGCGCTTCCATCACGGTGACCAGGTCCCGTCCCCACCGGGTAAGGATGCGTTGGGTCTGCACCAGCGTCTGCGTCATCAGCAGCCGCACCGAGCTTTCCGGCGCCCGGACAGCAGTAGCCGCCGTCATGGGCGCCGGGACAGGACGAGGACGGACACCGGCACCAGGAACACCGCGAAACCGGCCAGCCACAGCAGCGGCGGCGTCATCACCGACCACGTCACCGGGACCGGAGACTTGACGGTGTCGCCGGCCAGCGCGCGCAGCGCGATCACCAGCTGGGAGATCGGCTGGTTGCGCACGATCGGCTGAATCCAGTGCGGAAACATCTTCAGCGGTTGCAGACCGACCGACAGCAGTCCGAAGATCAGGATCGGCATGGTCAGCAGGGGCAGCATGGCGTCAGGGTTCCGGGTGGCGGTGCCGATCAGGTCCGCGCCGAACGACAACAACACCCCGATCACGATCGCCAGCAGGCAGAATCCCGCGATGTAGGGCGCGCCGTGGTGGAACCGGAAGCCGATGACGTGCGCGGCGATCAGCGACACGATCAGCCCGACACAGCACCGGTAGACGCTCGCCGACACGCGGGCCAGCACGGGCGTCACCGGCGCGATCGGCATCGACCGGAACCGCCGGTTGACCCCGTGCAGTGAGTCGGTGGCGGCCCGGAACGCCGAGGAGATGGCCGCAAAAGCGATGGCCTGCAACGTGATCAGCGGCGTGATGTACTGACCCAGGTTGCTCGCGATGCCGCTGCTGGCACCGCCCACGTAGTGATTCCAGGGGATGGAGAACGGGACATAGAACCCGATCGCGAAGGACAGCGAGGCGCCGATGGCGGTGATCAGCTCACCGTTGCGCAGGGTCGGCGCGATGAAGCGGGTGGTGAGCACCCACCACTGCTGGCGCATCGACGGCTGCGGCCTGGCCAGCACCGCGCTGCTCATCGCACCGCCTCAGGCGTGAGGTGGCTCAGCGCCCGCGACTCGCTGGGATCTGCGGTCATGGACAGGAATACGTCGTCGAGTGACGGCCGGCGCAGCGCGATGTCGGCCGGCTCCAGGTGTGCGGCATTGAGCAGTCGTACGGCCTCGATCAGCGTGCTGGTGCCGTCGGCGGCCGGCATGATGATCCGGTCGGACTCGGCGGTCAGCATGCCCCTCTGATGCTCGGGCAGCAGCGGTCCCAGGGCGGCGACCATCGCCGGCAGCTCCTTGACGTCGCGGGGCACGATCTCGCAGAAGGTGCCACCGGCGCGGTGCTTGAGCTCGTTGGCGGTGCCTTCGGCGATGATGGTGCCCCGGTCGATCAGGATGATGCGGTCGCTGAGCGCATCGGCCTCCTCGAGGTACTGCGTGGTCAGCAGCGTGGCGATGCCCAGTTTCTTGAAGTTGCCCACCAGGTCCCAGATGGCTTGCCTGCTGCGGGGATCCAGGCCGGTGGTGGGTTCGTCCAGGAACGCCACCAGCGGTTGCACCACCAGGCCGCAGGCGATGTCGATGCGGCGGCGCATGCCGCCCGAGTAGGTGCTCACCCGCCGTTTGGCGGCGTGCACCAGGTCGAACTGTTCGAGCAGTTCGGCCGCGCGAGCGCGGGCGGCGGACTTGGACAGACCGTACAGGCGGCCGAACATCACCAGATTCTGCTCGCCGGAGAGCATGTCGTCGAGGGCGACCTGCTGTCCGGTGAGCATGATGGAACGCCGCACGCCCGCCGCGTCGGAGACGACGTCGTGGCCGGCGACGGTCGCCGACCCCGTGGTGGGCCGGGTCAGCGTCGACAGGATGTCCACCATGGTGGTCTTGCCGGCTCCGTTGGGGCCGAGCAGGCCGATCACCTCTCCGCGGCCGACCTCGAAACTGACGTCGTCGAGAGCCACCACCTGTCCGG
This sequence comes from Mycobacterium gordonae, assembly GCF_002101675.1. Classification (GTDB taxonomy): domain Bacteria; phylum Actinomycetota; class Actinomycetes; order Mycobacteriales; family Mycobacteriaceae; genus Mycobacterium; species Mycobacterium gordonae. Next base: position 17,390 of record NZ_LQOY01000025.1, read on the forward strand.
ACCGGCTGCCGAACGTCTTACCGACCCCGTTGACGACTACCGCTGCATCACTTGACATCCCAGTCTCCTCAGTCAAGGCTCGACAGGTCCACCAGGGCACCCGCTTCGGTCACGCCGGCGATCTCGCTCTCCAGCTGCTCGGCGGCGATACCCTCCTGGATCAGCTCGCGCAGTGCCTGCGGGAATGTCCGCGCCAGGGCTTGCACCGTGTCCGCGGCGATCCGCCGGGCGTCGTACCACCAGTCGAGATGCGTGGAGCCGGCGAACCGGTACACGCGCACCTCGACGGCATGCCCCAGCCCCGGGATGGTTTCGCGTACCGGCATGGTGACGTCCGATTCGAAGTGCACCGGCGCGTCGACGGGCGGAAGCTCCGGAATCGTTCCGGCATAACGGAAATGGATGTCGGGTGTGCGCTGCGCCCCGAACGCACGCCCGGTCGGCGCGTAGAGGTAGCGCAGCAGCCCGTAGCCGATGCCGTAGTGCGGCACTGCTTTCAGGGTCTTGTGTACGGCGTCGAGTTGTTCGATCACCGCGGAGCCCTCACCGCCGGCGCAGGCCAGTGGCACCGGATAGTAGGTCGTGCACCACCCGGCGGTGCGGCGCAGGTCGACGTCGGGCCGCAGCACCGAGCGTCCCTCGCCTTCGAGTTCCACGGCGACCACTCCGTCGCCGACGGTTTGGGCGATGGTGCGGCCCAGTGCGGTCAGCAGGATCTCCTGGATCGAGCGCCGGAACCTGCGCCGGGCGTCGTCGAGTTCGGAGGTTTGCTCGGCGTCGAGGGCGCCGGACACCTTGATGAGGTCGGCCCCGGTAGGCGGCGTCGTGGCGGGCTCGGCCAGCCAGCGGGTCACCTTGGCGGCGTTGTCAGTCCAGAACTGTCGGGTCTCCAGCGCCGCCGGGTGTGTCGCCAGGGCGGCCGTCCGCTGCGACCATTCCCGCCACCCGGTGGCGGGCGGTTCGAGGGTGATCTCGGCGCCGGCCAGATGCTGACCGAACGCGACGACGATGTCGCTGCCCAGGATCTGGTGTGAGGCGGTGTCGGCGACCATCGCGTGCACGCCCAGCCCCAGATAGTTCGGGCCGCCGGAGTTGCCGGTGATGTGCACGGCGATCAGCGGCGCGGTCGAATCACCCTGCTCGCCAACCACTTCGGTGAGCACCGACACAGGTTCGGTGCCCTCTGGCAGCGACCGGGTCACCAGCGCGGTGAAATCGGTGTGCGGGCCGATGTGCTGTTCCCAGACGCCGGCGTTGTCGACCAGTTGCAGCCGCAACGCGTCATGGTGGTTGCACACCGCGGTCAGCACCGCCCGGATGTCGTCCGGGCTCACCTTCGGGTCCAATCGCAGGATCAGCGGCACCCGCCAGCGGCCGCCGTCGTGCAGGCCGTGCTCGAGGAAGTAGGTGGTGTTGGGCAGTATCGCCGGGTTCGCCTCGGGCTCGGGCGGTTTGGCCAGACCACTGGCCGCGAAGGCGGCATCCACTGCGGCCGTGAGAGACGCCAGGGTCGGGTGCTCGTAGAGGTCCTGTGGGGTGATGCTCAGGCCCTCGTTGGAGGCGGTCATCGCGATGCTGATGGCCATCAGCGAATCACCGCCCAGATCAAAGAAATTCGCGTTCGGGTCGATCGAGGGCACCCCGAGGCATTGCTGCCAGACGCGTTGCAGGGTGATGCCGGTCTGCGACGGCCCGGCGGCCTCGACGGCGGGTTCGGTGTGGTGAGCGACGGACACGCCGTTGTTGGTCGTCGCGGCCGGCTCCCAGACCGTAGGCTTGGGTTCGATCCAATGCCGTTGCCGTTCAAACGGATAGCCGGGCAGCGAGACCAGCCGTGGCGCTACCGGATGTCTGGGTGACCAGTCGACGCCGACGCCGGCCGACCACAGTTCGCCGAGTGCGCGCAGGAAGGTGTCGCGGTCGTCGGCCTGCTGAATGGGGTGGCGCATCAGCCGGATGGAGCGGTTGCCGCTCGACCACCTGGGGTGCCGGATTGCCGAACCGGTCAGGCTGCCTCCAGGGCCCACCTCGACCAGAATGCGATTCGGAGCGGACAGAACCGCGTCCAGCTCGTCGGCGAAACGGATGGTGGAACTGATCTGGCGGGTCCAGGTGTCCGGATCGGTGGCCTGCTCGTCGGTCAGCCACGTTCCGGTGAGGTTGCTCAACAGGCGAGTCTGCGGAGCTTTGAGCTGCTGGCCGGCCAAAAACTCCCGGAATTCGCCCAGCATGCCGTCCATCTGGCTGGTGTGGAAGGCATGGGTGGCGCGTACTCGGCGCACCGGGATGCCCTGCTCGCCCAGCCGCTGGGTGAACGCGCGGACCGCGTCCTTGGGCCCGGCGACCACACAGTTGCCCGGATCGTTGACCGCGGACACCTCGGCCCCGGGCACCAGGTGCTGAGCGACGTCGGCCGGGCTGAGTGCGACCGCGACCATGGCTCCGGGCGGCGACTCGTGCATCAGCCGGGCGCGCAGGGCCACCGTCTTGACGGCGGTCTGCAGGTCGAAGACGCCGGCCAGGGTGGCCGCGATGTATTCGCCGGTGCTGTAACCGATGTAGGAACCGGCCCGCACGCCGTAGCTGTCGACGAGCTTCGCCAGCGCGTACTCGACGGTGAACAGCGCGGGCTGGGAGCGGTCGATGCGCTCCAGATCCGCGGCCGTTCCGCCGAATATGGCCTCATGCAGGTCCAGGCCCAGTTCCGCTTGGAACGCGGTGGCGCACGCGTCGAAGTGCTCGGCGAAGACGGGCTCGGTGTCGTAGAGGCCCTTGGCCATGCCGGGATGCTGGGCACCTTGGCCGGGGAACAGGAAGACGACCTGGTCGGTGGTCGCGTCTTGACCGTCAGCCGGGGACTCGCCGACGAAGACGTTGTCGTGTTCGGCGGCACGCAGCAGGGTGATCGCCTGTGCCCGGTCGGGGGCGACGGCGGCCAGGGTGATGTGGTGCCTGCGGCGTCCGGCCAGCGTGTGGGCGACGTCGGCCAGGACCGGGGCGTTGGGGCGTTCCAGCGCGGCGGCCAGCGCGGTCCGCGCCTCGCCGAGGGCGTCGGCCGTGCGTGCGGAGAGCAGCAGCACCTGCGGGCCTTCCGGCTCGGGCTGGGCCGGCACGTGCGGGGCTTCTTCCACCACGACGTGGGCGTTGGTGCCGCCGATGCCGAACGAGCTGACCCCGGCGCGGCGCACACTGTCGGATTCCCAAGCGCCGTAACGGCTTTGCACGGTGAACGGCGTCTCGTCGAGATGGAGCTCGGGGTTGGGGCTGGTGTAGTGCAGCGTCGCGGGAATCGCTTTGTTCTTCAGGCACAGGATGGTCTTGATGAGCGCGGCGATGCCGGCGGCGACCTCGAGGTGACCGATGTTGGACTTGACCGACCCGATCACGCACGGCGCCGACCGCGGCTCCTCGGCGGCTTCGAACGCCGTTCGCAGCCCTTGGATTTCGATCGGGTCGCCCAACGGCGTTCCGGTGCCATGGGTTTCGACGTAGCTGATGGTCGAGGCGTCGACGTCGGAGACGGCGTGGGCTTCGGCGATGCAGTCGGCCTGCGCGGACGCGCTGGGGGCCGCGAAGCCCATTTTCGCCGAGCCGTCGTTGTTGATCGCCGACCCGCGGATGACGGCGTGGATCCGGTCGCCGTTGTCCAGGGCGGCCTGCAGCGGCTTGAGTACCACCAGGCCGACGCCGCTGCCGAAGACCGTGCCGTCCGCGCGCACGTCGAAGGGCCGGCAGTGCCCGACCGCCGAGAGCATCTGGCCCGGCGAATGCCAGTACCCGACATGGTGCGGGACGCACAGTGACACGCCACCGGCCAGCGCCATGTCGCATTCGCCGGACAGCAGGCTCATGCACGCGAGGTGCACCGCCACCAGCGACGAGGAGCACGCCGTCTGCACCGCGAGGCTGGGCCCGCGCAGGTTGAACTGGTGCGAGATGCGGGTAGCCAGGAAGTCCTTGTCGTTCTGCAGGAACATGCTGAGCTGGTCCCAGTTCAGGCCCTCGGCCAGCACGGCGTTCGGGTCCTGGTGCGACAACAGGTTGTGCAGCAGATAGCCACTGGGAGAGCTGGTCCCGTACACGCCGATGGACCCGTCGTAGCGGGCCGGGTCGACGCCGGCGTCTTCGAGCGCATGCCACGCGCACTGCAGGAACAACCGGTGCTGCGGGTCCAGGGACCGGGCGACCAAAGGCGGGAAGCCGAAGAAGTCGGCGTCGAACTCGTCGACACCGTCGACGATCGGCGCGCGCCGGACATAGGACGGATTGGCCAATGCCTTGTCGCTGATGCCGGCGTCGCGAAGCTGTTGTTCGGAGAGCGTGACGATGGATTCCTTGCCGCGCCGCAGGTTGTCCCAGAACGCCGACACGTTTTTGGCGCCGGGGAACCGGCCGGCCATGCCGACCACCGCGATCGCGTTGTCGGGAATGCTCACTGGTCTAACCTCCGTGTAGTTCATCGATTCCGCCGCCGCTGTGCGGCGTTCTGTCGCGCCGCCGCGCGTTGCTGAGCGCGGTCGCGGACGGTGGTACTCGTTTCGGTGGCCGGATCGGGGCTCGACAGCCCGAGTTGGCGCATCAGGTCGGCGGTCAGGTCGTGCAACGTCGCCCCCTGCAGCAGCAACGCCACCGGCGGCTCGGCGCCGAAGTCGGCGCGGGCGGTGTTGCGGATCCGCACGGCCATCAGCGAATCCATGCCGAGGTCGAGCAACGGCAGACCGGGGTCGACGGCGGATTTGTCCGCATAACCCATCACCGCCGCGATCCGGGACCGCAGCAGGTCGGTCATCACGCGTGCAACCTCGGCCGGGTCCAGGTCGCGCAGCGAGTCGGGGCCGGCCCAATCATCGCCGCCGCCAGCGGCTTCCAGCTCGCGCACCACGGCGGAGAAGAAGTCGTGGTTGCGGATTTCGGGGAAGGCGATCAGGGCGCGGTCCGCGCGCAGTCGGGCCACGCCGGTGTGGCTGCGGTCGCTGGCCAGCAACGATTCCATGGCCGCGAGCCCCTCGGCGGGGGTGATCGGATCCAGCACACTGCTGGCCAGGGTCCGGGCCATACCCACGTCCGACCAGGGACCCCAGTTGATCACCGCGGCGGGCAACCCGGCCGCGGCGCGCGTGGCGACAAGTGCGTCCAGCCACGCGTTCGCGCACGCGTAGGCACCCTGACCGGGCGCACCGAGCAGCGACGCGGTCGAGGAGAAACCGACCCACCAGTCCAGCTCGCGCCCGCGGCTGGCCTCGTGCAGCCGTTGCGCGCCAACGGCTTTCGGCTCCCAGACCCGGTCTAGGCTGTCCTTGGTCATGGAGTACAGCAGGGCGTCGTCGATAACGGCGGCGGAGTGCAGGATGCCGCGCAGCCCTCGGTTGCCGTCCTCGGCCGCCGCGACGAGTCGTTCCGCCACGCCGGGAGTCGCGATATCGCCGAGGACGACGGCGATTTCGGCGCGGCTCTCCAGTTCGGCCAGCACCTTGCGTTGTTCCTCCCCGGGTTCACTGCGGCCGTTGAGGACCACCCGGCCCGCGCCACCGTCCACCAGCCAGCGCGCCACCACCAGGCCCAGGCCACCCAGGCCGCCGGTGATGATGTAGCTGGCACCGGGTCGGATCACCGGATTGCGCTGAGCGCCATCAAGTGTGGCGCGGGTGAGCTGTTCGGCGTAGCGGTGCTCACCGCGGTGGGCGATGACCGTGGTCAGGAGTTCGCTATCGGGTGCGCTGAGTTCCGCATTCAATGCGCTGAGGTCGTTGTCGAGATCGACGAGTGTGGCCCGCAGTTCGGGATGCTCGTAGGCCAGCACCCGGATCAGACCCTTCAGTGCGCCGACCGCGGGTTGCCCGGTCTCGTGGCCGACCGCCAGACCGCCCCGGCTGACCAGCCACAGCCGCGGCGGTTCGCCGTGCCAGCCGCCGACGATCGCGCGGACCACGGTGCTGATCGACCACACCAGATCGCGCGCCCGGGTTACGTCCGGCGCGTCCCCGACGAAGACGACGACGCCGGCGGGCGGGTGGTCGGGGTCACCCGCGGCGTCGGCGAAGGTGGCCAGCAGCGCGGGTTCGTCGTCGAGATCGGCGGTGAGCACCCGACGAAGTTCGGACCGCCAGCCGGCGGCGAACTCCTCGGCCGAGGCTTTGGCCGCCCCGGCAGCCAGCACCAGCCAGCTGCCCGCTGCGGACGGGGCGGTTGCGGCGGAAAGCGGTTGGTCCACCCATGCGGCTTCGAAGATCTTCTGTCCCAACGGCAATGGCACGCTGCGCCGCTCGACGGACCGAAGGAAGATGTCGTTGATCTCCGCGGTCACATTGCCCGCCGCGTCCATCAGCACGATCCGGCCGAGCTTGCCGGTGCCGCCCGCGTCGAGGCTGGTCAGGGTCGCACGGCAGCGGGCATACCGACCGGGGTTGCCGTACACCCGCACACTCTCGAAAGAGACCGGCAGGTAACTGGCTTCGGTAGCTCCATCGGCGGGCATGGCGGCCGCGAGGCTCTGCAGCGCGGCGTCCAGCAGGGCCGGATGAATGCGGTAGCCGGGGTGCCGGGGCGCCTCGTCGGGCAGGGTGATCTCGGTTTCCACCGAGCCGTCGGCCAACCGGTCGATGCGGGTCAGGCCGGCGAAGGCCGGACCGTAGTGCAGACCCGTCTGGCGCAGCAGCGAGTAGAAATCGGCCGGCGACACCGCGGCCTGGGACGGTGCGCTGGCGGGCACCGATCCGGGGCCGCCCTGCGTCGCTTCGACTCTGGCCAGCGCGTGTCGCGTCCAATCTCCGCCGGGAGCCCGGGAGTGAACTTCGACGCGGATCTTGCTGTCGCCGTTGCGGATCAACTGCGTGGTCAGCTGGGTGTGCTTGTCCAGGGTGAGCATCTGCTCGACCTCGAGTTGGTTGATGCACAAGCTCTCGGCGGGCAGGCCCAGGCCTTCGCTGGCTGCAGCGAGCACGATTTCGGCGTATCCCGCGGCCGGCATGATCGATTGGCCGAACACGCGGTGGTCGGCGAGCCAGGGGGAGACGTCGGTCCCGACGTCGGCCTGCCACACGTGATCGTGACTGGACGGCACCTCCACGTGCACACCCAGCAGTGGGTGGTTCATCACCAGTTCGGCCATCGAGGAGCGGTCCTGCACCCAGAACTGCTCGTGCTGCCACGCCGTGGTGGGGAGGTCGGCCAGCCGGCCACCGGTGGTCGCCGGTGGGTTCTTGGTGACCTGCGCGAGATGGGTGCGGAAGGTGACGGTGTCGTCGGTGTCGCGGTGCAGCGTCCCGACCGCGTGATAACCAGAACTGTCAAGGGTTTCGGTGATGGCGTGGGTCAGCAGCGGGTGGGCGCTGATCTCGATAAAGGTGTGGTGCTGCTCGCCGGCTGTGGTGATGGCCTGCTGGAAGTGCACCGGGTTTCGCATGTTGACGGCCCAGTGTTCGGCATCGAACAACGCCGTGGCATTAGGACTTTCGGTGGGGCTTTGGTAGGTGGTCGAGATGATCGGGATGCTCGGGGTGCGCGGTGCCAGGTCGGCGAGTTCGGCGCGCATCGCCGGCTGCAGCGCGTCCATGGCGGGATTGTGCGGGGCGACTTCGATATTGACCCGGCCGGCGAAGCGGTCCTGGGCCCGCGCCCGCTCGATCAACGCGTCGATGTCGTCGCTCGGCCCGGAGATGACGGTCTGGCGCGGTGAGTTGTAGATGCCCAGCGTCACCTGCGGGTAGTCGGCGATCAGGGCTTCGGTGGCCGCGGCGTCGAGTTCGAGTAGCGCCATCCCGCCCTGCCCGGACAGCGGCGCCATCAGCCGGGCCCGGGTGGCGGTGACCCGCAATCCTTCGGCGGGGGTCAGTGCTCCGGCGACCACCGCGGCGGCCACCTCACCCATCGAGTGCCCGATCACCAGATCGGGCTCGACCCCGTAGGAACGCCACAACGCCGTCAGCGCCAACTGGATCCCGATCAGGCCCAGCTGGATCTGCTCGATACCCACCAGTTCGGTGCCGTCGGCCAGCACATCATGGAGCGAAAAACCCGCCTGGGTGACGAAATCGGGCTCCAGATCGGCGACAGCCGCGGCGAAAGCGGGCTCGTCGGCCAGCAGCCGCCGGCCCATACCGGCCCACTGCGAACCGCGACCGGAGTAGACGAACACGGTTCCCGTACCGGCGATGGCGCCCGAAGGGCCTACCACATTCGGTGCCGGCTTGCCGGCGGCCAGCGCACGCAACCCCGTAACGGCGTGTTCCCGGTCGCGGGCGATCACGGTGCCGAACTTGGCCTGCCGGGCGCGGTGGTGGTTGAGAGTGTGCGCGATGTCAGCCAGCGGCACGTCGACGCCGTCCATCCAATCGGCCAGCACGCCGGCCGCGGCGGCCACCCGCTGCGGCGTCTTACCGGAGACCACCAGCGTCGACACCGCGGCAGCGGTAGCCGGTTGCACCGCAACGACTTCCGGTGCCTGCTCGATCACCACATGCGAGTTGGTCCCGCTGAGCCCGAACGAGGACACCGCCGCCCGACGCGGACCGGCGCCGTCGGGCCACGGGGTGCCTTCGGTCGGAACGAACAGCCGGGTCGACGACGCGTCGATCGCCGGATTCCACCGGGTGAAGTGCAGATTGCGCGGGACGTAGCTGTGCTGCACCGCCAGGATCGCCTTGATCAGCCCGGCAACACCCGCCGCCGCTTCCAGGTGACCGATGTTGGTCTTGACCGCTCCGAGCGCGCACCGGCCCTCGCCCCGACCGTAAGTGGCCGATAGCGACTCGAACTCGATCGGGTCGCCCAAAATCGTTCCGGTGCCGTGTGCTTCGACGTAATGCACACTCTCGGCGGGCACGTCGGCCTGCTTCAACGCGGTGGTGATGACGTCACGCTGAGCCAATGCATTCGGGGCGGTCATGCCGTTGGACCGGCCGTCCTGGTTGATCGCGGAGCCACGGATCAGCGCCAGGATCCGGTCGCCGTCGCGGGTGGCGTCGGACAACCGCTTGAGCACCACCACCCCGCAGCCTTCGCCGCGGGTGAAGCCATCGGCCATGGCGTCGAAGGCCTTTGAGCGGCCGGTCGGCGACAGGGCCGACCACTTCGAGACCGCGATCGCGGCGAACGGTGACAGCGCCAGCTGTATCCCGCCGGCCAGCGCCACGTCACTTTCCCGCAACCGCAGCGATTGACAGGCCAGGTGCACCGCCACCAGCGACGAGGAACACGCGGTGTCCACCGCCACCGCCGGCCCACGCAGCCCGAGCAGGTAGGCGATGCGGCCCACCGCAGCCGCGTGCGGGGTGCCGGTGGACAGGTAGGCGTCGATCTCCGCGCGACGCTCGATGTTGACGATGGTGTAGTCCCACGTCGACAAGCCCATGATCGCGGCGGTTCGGCTGCCGCTCAGCGAATCCGGTGCCAGCCCGGCGTGTTCCAGCGATTCCCAGGCCACCTCCAGCAGCACGCGGTGCTGCGGGTCCATCGCGGCGGCCTCGCGGGGGGTGATCCCGAAGAAGTCGGCGTCGAAGCCCGCGACGTCATCGATGAAACCGCCCCACTTGGTGGTCATCTTGCCCGGTGTCTCGGGGTCGGGGTCGTAGAACGCGTCGGCGTCCCAGCGGTCGGCGGGCACTTCTGAGATGGTGTCCCGGCCGTCGAGCAGCAGTCGCCAGAAGTCTTGCGGCCCTTGCACTTTCCCCGGCAGCCGGCAGCCCATCCCGATCACCGCGATCGGCTCGGCGACGTCGGTGGGGAATGCGGTGCCCGCCCGCACGAGTTCGCGCGCGAGGACCTCGCGGGCCTTCGGTGACATTTGGGCGGCGCGTTCGGCCAGACTCGTCATTACTCCGCGCCTTCCGTCGCCGCTTCCAGCTCACTGGCCGCAACCAGGTCAGACAGCAAATCCATTTCCTCATCGGACAAGGGCTCGTCCTCGGGGTCCTCGGCCGGTGGGGTTGGTGACTCGTAACCCAGCCGTTCGCACAGCGCGCCGGCCAGGTCGGTGATGGTCGGGTAGGCCCAGACCAGGGCCACCGGCAGGGTGGTGCCCAGGCTCGCCTCCAGCCGGTTGCGCAGTTCCAGGGCCATCAGGGAGTCCAGCCCCAGTGACTCCATCGGCCGGTCGTGGTCGATCGGGTCGGTCGAGCGCAGCACCGCCCGGATCTCGTCGGCGATGGCGGTGGCGAGCCGTGCCGGGCGCGCGGCGGGATCGGTCGCGTCCAGTTCGGCGCGGATCCGGCCACCGCCGGTCCGCTGCTCGACCGTGATCGACTCCTGCAGCGTGGCGAACAACGACGATCCCGCTGCGGCAGGAAACGACTGGAACCACTGCCGAGCGTCGAGGGCGAACACACCGGTGCGGGCGCGGTCCGCCGAGAGGATCAACTCCATCGCGGCCAGCCCTTGGGCCGGGGTGATCATCGAGACGCCGAGGTCGGCGAAGAACTGGGCGCGGCCCACTTGCGCCCAAGGGCCCCAGTTGATTCCGGTCGCGGGGAGCCCCATGGCCCGTCGGTAGGCGACCAGCCCGTCGATCCAGGAGTTCGCCGAGGCATACGACCCCTGCCCGGGCGCGCCGACCAGGGAGGAGACCGACGAGAACGACACCCACCAATCCAGGTCCGCATCCTTGGTCGCCTCGTGCAGCCACCAGCCACCGGCCACCTTGGGGGCGAACACCCGCGCCGACGCCGAGTCGGACATGTTGAGCACGATCTCGTCGGCCAGCACCATCGCGCTGTGCACCACCCCGGCCAAACGCAAGCCTGCGTCGTCGACGGCGGCCACCAGGCGGCGCGAGGTTTCCGGGTCGGCGAGGTCACCGGTGACCACTTCGACGCGCCCGCCCGCGTTGTTCAGCTCGTCGATCGATGCCTGCACCTCGGGCCCCGGGGCCGAACGCCCGTTCAGCACAACCAGACCCGCGCCCCGCTCGACCAGCCATTGGGCCGTCACGAAGCCCAGACCGCCCAGTCCGCCGGCGACGATGTAGCCCCCGTCCGGCCGGACCAGGGGCTGGGCCGGGGGCGGCGCGAGTGCCGTGATGCTGCCTGTCTGTGGCAGGGAGATGACGACGCGGCCGGCGTGTTCGCCCGATCGCAGGACTCGCAACGCCTCCGCCGCGTCGGCAAGGGCGAACTCGGTCACCGGGAGCGGCGCCAACCGGCCCGCGACAGCGTGCTGCAGGATCTCTTCGAGGTAGGCGCGGTAGCGCCTGGGCTGCGGGCGCACGGCCGCGAAGGAGGCATCGCGGGCCAGCGCGGACAGATCGATCGCGGTGTCGGGCGCGCCCAGCTGGATGAACCGCCCACCCGGCGCGAGTGACTGCATGCCGGACCGAATAGATTCTCCCGGTGCCGAATTGATGACGACATCAACCTGGGCGTCGGCTGGTGCGCTGGTGTACACCTGCGCGCCGAGCATCGTCGCGACGGCGGCGGCGGCCAGGTCCACGCCGTCGCCGCTGCGGTGGATCAGCACCTTCTCACCGGGTGCCACCTGCCCGACCGTGCACAACGCATGCCAGGCCGTCACGTAGGGGAGCCCGAAGCCGGCCGCCTGGGTGTCGGACAACGCGTCGGGGACTTCGACGACCAGTTCGGCGTCCGCGGTGAGGGAGGAGCCGACCGCGCCGCTGCCGAAGGCGATGACGCGGGTGCCGGTTTGCGGCCCGCGAGTCACCACGCCGAGGCATTCGGTGAGGCCATCGCCGTTCGCGGGCGGGGCGGCGAGCACGCGGATCTCGACCTGGCCGGCGGCGGGCTCGGTTCGGGTGGTCGCCCGCATCTGCAGGTCGCGGTCCATGGTGAACGCGCCGCCGGCATCGAGATCGACTGTGGTGAAGCGGGTTTCGGGATCCAGCTGGCCGGACGTCATCGGCGGGGCCACCAGGCGGCTGACGTACCGATGTCCGGCGCGCAGCGCCACCTCGTCCTGATCGGAGCCGAACAGGAGCTCGTCGACCAGGCCGGGGAGCGGTTGGGTGCCGTCCGGGTCGAGGTCGACCAGAGTCGTCTTGAGCTCCGGGTGTTCGAAGGTCAGCACCCGGGCGATGCCGCGAAGCGGCGTCTGCGCCAGGGTGACCGACTCGGTGGAGTCGAGTTGTTGCGCACCGCGCGTGACGATCCACAGCCGCGGGCTGTTACGGGCACCCACCCGCGACACCGTTCTGACGATGTCGGCGATGCGCAGCGTGCGGGTGCGTGCGAGGTCGAGTTGGGCCGGGATCGGCTCGGCTTCATCGGACGTGCGGGGCGGGCAGACCACCACGATGCCGTCCCAGGCGATGTCGCGCTGGCCGATCGCCGTGTGCAGGGACTCGTCGTCGGAAACCACGTCGCACCGGCCGATCCGGGCGGCGAGCGCGGACTGCAGCCCGAGCTCATCGGAGCCGACCAGCAACAGCGCCGCGGGCGCCGCGGGCTGCCCCTCCAGCGCCGCGGGCTCCCATTGGACCGAGAACAGCCGGTTGCCGAGTTCCCGTGCGCCGCTGGGGGACCGCAACACCGCCATGTCGACGCGGTCGATCTCCAGCACCGGCCGGCCGTCGGCGTCGGTCAACGACACCCGGCCGGCCAGGCGGTCGGGGTCGTCGGTCGGGGCGAGGGACGCGATCGCTGTCGTCCCGCTCACCACATCGCCGAACACCCGCACACCGGCGAAACCCACCGGCAGCACGATGGCCGGCCGGCCGCCGGTGGTCAGCTCGGTGGCCGGCCCGGTCGCGCCGAGGGTCTGCATCGCGATGTCCATCATCACCGGATGCAGCAGGAACTTGCGGGCGCCCGCTTTGGCCGACGCCGGCAATTGCACCTGCGCGCGGGCGGCGCCGGACGGCAACACCGACAGACCGACGATGCCCTGAAACGCGGGTCCGTGCTGCTGACCGGCGGCGCGCAGCCGCTGATACAGCTCCTCAGGCTCGAGAGCGCTGGCGCCTTCGGTGGATTCCGGTGCCGTCGGCTCGCCCGGCGCGATTGCAGGCACTAGTGTGGCTGTGGCGTGTTTGATCCAGCCGGAACCGGTGCTGCGCGTGCGTATTTCGACCCGGCAGGACATCTCGTCACCGGTGAGCGTGGTGGCGATCACCGTGCTGTCGGTGACGTGCATCAGCTGCTCGAGAGTGAGTTCGCTGATCGTCCAGGACGCGCCGGCGAAGGTGTCGGTTGCCGCGGCCAGCGCGATCTCCGCGTAGGCCGCCCCGGGGAGGACGCAGACGCCGTCGACGCAGTGGTCGCCCAGCCACAGCAGGCCGGGACCGATCGGGCATTCCCACACCCGGGTGCCGTTGGTCGGGTCGTCGACGCCGACGCCGAGCAGGGGATGGGCGTGTGTCCCCGCGGTCGAGTCGGCATCGATCCAGTGCCGGGTGTGTTGCCACGGGGTGCCCGGCAGCAGCGGGTGCGGTTCGGGTGGGTGCGGTGTGTCGGGCGGGCGGGTGCCGTGGGTGGCGTTGACGTTGGTGTGGAAGGTGACGGTGTCGTCGGTGTCCCGCTGCAAGGTGCCCAGCACCCGTGCGCCGGCATCGGCCAGGGTGTCGGTGATGGCGTAGGTGAGCAGCGGGTGCGGGCTGACTTCGACGAAGGTGTGGTGGCTCTGCGCGGCCAGGCTGATGGCCTGGTGGAACCGAACTGGGTTGCGCAGGTTGGCGGCCCAGTACCCGGCGTCCAGCAGTGCCGGCGTCGGCCCCTGGACGGCGGTGGTCAGCATCGGGATGGTGGGCGGCTTGGGTTTCAGATCGGCTAGCGCGGAGCGCAATTCGGGCAGGATGGGGTCGATGATGGGGTGGTGTGAGGCCACGTCGACGTCGATGCGCCGGGCCAGCAGGTCCCTGGCCGCGACAGCGGCGATCACGGCGTCCACCTGTTCGGGCGGTCCGGCGATCACTGACTGGCGCGGCGAGGCGTGCACCGCCAGGGTCAGCCCCGGGTAGCCGGCGATCGCCGCCGCGGTGGCTGACGCGTCGAGTTCCAGCAGCGCCATGGCGCCCTGTCCGGCCAGCGCGGCCATCAGCCGCGAGCGGGTGGCGATCACTTTCAGGCCGTCGGCGGGGGACAGCGCCCCGGCTACCACGGCCGCCGTCACCTCGCCCATCGAGTGGCCGATGACGGCGTCGGGCTTCACGCCGTAATGCCGCCACAGCGCGGTGAGCGCCAGCTGGATGCCGACCAGCACCGGCTGGATGTTCTCGATACCGGCCACCTCGCGGCTCTCGCCAAGGGTCTGCTGCAGCGAAAAGCCGACCTGGGCAACGAAATCCGGCTCCAGGTCCGCGACGGCCGCGGCGAACGCGGGCTCATCGGCCAGCAGTTGGCGGCCCATGCCGACCCACTGCGAACCCTGGCCGGAGTAGACGAACACCGTGCCCGGCCCGACGGAACCGTCATTGCAGACCGGATCGGCAGCCACTGCGCGCAGCCCCGCTATCGCCTGCGCCCGATTCCGGGCGACCACGGTCGCGAACTTGACCTGCCGGGCGCGATGGTGGTTGAGCGTGTGCGCGACATCGGCCGGCCGCGTTTCCGCGCCGGGTCCTTCCCACCAGTCCGCTACGGCCGAAGCGGTCGCCGCGACCCGCTGCGGCGTCTTACCCGACACCACCAGGGTGCAGACGGGCGGCTGCGGGACGGCTTGTGACGCAACTGGTTCGGGCGCCTGCTCGAGCACCACATGCGCATTGGTGCCGCTGACGCCGAACGAGGACACGCCGGCCCGGCGGGGCGCTTCGGTGGCCGGCCAGTCCATACCGGCTGCGGCGATGCGCATCCGGGACACGCCCTCGCTGACGTGCGGTGTCAGCTGCCGGAAGTTCAGGTGCGCCGGGATGTGCTGGTGGCCCAGTGCCAGAACGGTTTTGATGAAACCAGCGATGCCGGCCGCGGCCTCCAGGTGGCCCAGGTTGGTTTTGACCGAGCCGAGCACCAGCGGCTGACGGCCGTCACGGTCGCTGAACACCTTGCTCAGCGAGTCGAGTTCGATCGGGTCACCCAGCGGGGTCCCGGTGCCGTGCGCCTCGACGTAGTCGATGTCGGCCGGTGTCAGCTTGGCCGAGGCGAGAGCCTTGCGCAGCAACGCCTGCTGCGCGGGCCCGTTGGGTACCGTGACGCCGCTGCTGGCGCCGTCCTGATTGACCGCCGAACCACGGACCACGGCCAGGATGCGGTTGCCGTCCCGTTGCGCGTCGGCCAGCCGCTTGAGCATCACCACCCCGGCGCCCTCGCTGCGCACGTATCCGTCGGCGTCGGCGTCGAAGGTCTTGCACTGACCTTCCGGGGACAGCATGCCCCACCGCGAGCAGGCGATGCTCGGTCCGGGGCTGAGCAGCAGGTTGGTGCCGCCGACCAGCGCCATGTCGCTCTCCCGGGACCGCAGGCTCTGCGACGCCAGGTGGATCGCCACCAGCGACGACGAGCAGGCAGTGTCGATGACGACCGCGGGCCCTTGTGCGCCAAGGAAATACGCCAGCCGCCCGGCGGTGAAGTTGAGTGCGTTGCCGGTGGGGATGTAGGCGTCGAGGTCCTCGGGCCGCAGCCGGCCGGCCAAGCTGACCATGTAGTCGTAGGCGGTGACGCCGACGAAGACGGAGGTCTGGGTGCCGCGGATGGTGTGCGGCGCAACACCGGAATTCTCCAGCGCCTCCCAGGCGACTTCGAGCAGCAGCCGCTGTTGCGGGTCCATCGCGGCCGCTTCGCGCGGGGAGATCGCGAAGAATTCGGCGTCGAACTCCTCCGGTTGCCAGCCGGTGAGGAAGCCGCCCTCGCGGCTGCAGATGGTGCCGGGCACGGTGTGGTCGTCGGTGTAGAAGGCGTCGGCATCCCAGCGTTCGCCGGGCACCCGGATGATGCCGCTTCGGCCGTCGCGCAACAGGTTCCAGAACTCCTCCGGGGTGCTCACGCCGCCGGGGAACCGGCAGCCGATGCCGACGACGGCGATCGGTTCGCTGTTGGCCGCTTCGGCGATCTCCAGGCGCGCTGTGAGATCGTCGATCTTGCGCAACGCCTCGGTGATGATCGCCCGGCGGTCCGGTGTCGGGGCAGTCTGACTGGTCACAGCGGTCAGCTCAGCCTCTCTGAAAGTTGCCGCAGCAACTCGTCTTCGCTCAGGTCGTCGTAGGTGTCTGGTGGCTGTTCGACTTCCGCGACCGCCAGCTCGGCAAACTCCGGCAGCACGGTAGCCAGGTAGTCGGTCAACCCGTACACCGTCGGATAGTCGAAAACGACTGAGGCAGGCAGGTATTCGCCGAGGGTATCGGACAGCGCACGCTGCAGCGTCACGCTCATCAACGAGTCCATGCCGAGCTGGAAGAACCCGGTGGACGGATCGAGCGTCTCGGTGGCCGGCATGCCCATCACCGTCGCGGCCAGCGCGTTCACCTGATCGAGCAGCATGTCGTGGCGGCGGTGTGCGTCGGCGGCCCGCAATGCCTTGCGGAACTCGCTCTCCGGCAGGGCGACATCGTCGGGCGCCGGCAGCAGGTCATCGACGATGCGCAGCGATCCGCGGGTCCGGAATGCCGCTGCTAGCAATGGCCAGTCGGCGGCGACCACCGCGGTGCGCGCCGCGGCGCCCGCGGCCATCACTATCGGCAGCGCCCCGATGGCGGTCTCGTCGTCCATGGGCACCAGCCCCGATTCGGCGCTGAGCTGGCTGGCGTCCCGCTGCGCGTCGGCCAGGGATTTCCACAACCCCCAGTCGACGACGGTGGCCGGCAGCCCCATGGCGCGCCGCGCGTAGGCGAAGGTGTCCAGGAAGGTGCTGGTTGCGGTGTAGTGGGCGAGCCAGCGGGAACCGAGCAGGCCGGAGACCGAGGAGAATAGGACGAAGTGCCGCACGTCGGTCAGGTGCCGTAGCGATAGCCGGTGCAGCAGTGCTGCGGCGTCCAGCTTGGGACCGAACATGGCGGCCACGTCGTCGTCGGACATCTCGCTCAGCAGCACCGGGCCGCCGGCGAACGCGGCCAGAAAGATCCCCTCGAGCGGCGGCAGGTCGGCCCCGAACCGGTCGAACAGCGCGCCCATCGCCGCGGCGTCGGTGGCGTCGGCGGCCACCTCGACCAGATCGGTTCCGGCCGTGCGCAGTTCATCGGCCAGCGCCTGCAGCGCGCCGGGTTTGCGCGCCACCGCGACGATCGTCGTGGCGCCCATCCGGGAGAGCTGACGGATCAGCTGCGGCCCGATGTTGCCCGTGGCGCCGATGACCAGCTGGCTGGTGTCGCCGCGCAGCTGTGTCTCCGCTGCTTCTGCGTTCTGCGGTCGCCAGTGCAGTCGGGGGACATGGCGATTCGCCGACCGGTACACCACCTGGTCTTCGTCGTCTGGGCGCCCGGCGGCCGCGAGCACGTGCTGGGCGGCCAGCGCCGCGGGCATCGTGTCGTCGACGTCGATCAGGCCGCCCCAGATTTCGGGATGCTCGAGGGCCAGCGAGCGGCCCAGACCCCACAGCACCGCGTGGCCGGGATTGGCCCGATCGCCTTCGGCGACCGGCTGTGCGTTGCGGGTCATGATGAACAACTTCTGCGGCGCACCGGTCGCCACCATCTTCGCGGCGAGCTGACGTGCGGTGCGGAAAACCCGGTAGGCCGCCGAAATGTCGAACGGTTCACCGGCCACCGGCGGTGCGTACAGCACGTTGTCCACACCGTCCAGGTCGACGGCGTCTTCGGGAGTCACCCGGGCACCCGCGGCCGCGACCATGGCGTCGGCCAGTGCCGGTTCGGCTGCCACCAGCCAGGTTGCGTCGGCAGCCAGCTCCGCGTCCGGTGCGGGGCGCACCGGCCAGTCCAGCTGGTAACTCCAGTCCGCGACGGTGCTTCCGGTGCCCTGATGCTGAAGGCGGTTGCGGCTCAAGCGTTCCGGACGTACCACGTCAATGTCGATCCAGTGGCGGGTGTGCTGCCACGGCGTGGTGGGAACGGCCGCGTGCGGCTCGGGCGGGTGCGGGATCTCCGGCGCGCGCACCGTGTAGAGGTTGGTGCGGAATGTCACGGTGTCATCGGTGTCGCGCGCCAACGTGCCCAGGGCGCGATAGCCCGCGGCTGGCACGGTTTCGGAGATGGCCTGGGTGAGCAGTGGGTGCGCGCTGATCTCAATAAAAGTGTGGTGCTGCTCGGCTGCCGCGGTGATCGCCTGCTGGAATCGCACCGGGTTGCGCATGTTGGTGGCCCAGTGCTCGGCGTCGAACGCCGGTGTGCTGTCCAGGGTTTCGTAGCTGGTCGAGATGATCGGCAGGGTCGGGCTGCGTGGTGCCAGGTCCGCCAGCTCCGCGCGCATTGCGGGCTGCAGTGCGTCCATGGCCGGGTTGTGCGGCGCCACTTCGATGTTGACCCGGCCGGCGAAGCGGTTCTGGGCGCGCACCGTGGCGATGAGTTCGTCGATCTGCGCGGTCGGCCCGGAGATGACGGTCTGGCGCGGTGAGTTGTAGATGCCCAGCGTCACCTGCGGGTAGTCGGCGATCAGCGCCTCGGTGGCCTCGGCGTCGAGCCCCAGCATGGCCATCCCGCCCTGCCCGGACAGCGGCGCCATCAGCCGGGACCGGGTTGCGGTGACCCGCAGGCCTTCTGCGGGCGTGAGCGCGCCGGCCACCACCGCGGCGGCCACCTCGCCCATCGAATGCCCGATCACCAGGTCGGGATGCACTCCGTGGGAGCGCCACAGCTGCGTCAGCGCGAGTTGCATGCCGATCAGGCCCAGCTGGATTTGCTCGATGCCGACCAGTTCACGGCCGCTCGCCAGCACATCGTGCAGCGAGAAGCCGGCCTGCTGGGAGAAAACCGGCTCCAGCTCGGCGACCGCGTCCGCGAAAGCCGGTTCGTCGGAGAGCAATCGGCGGCCCATGCCGGTCCACTGCGAGCCGCGCCCGGAGTACACGAAGACGATGCCCGGCCCCGGAGCGTCATGGCAGGCCTCCGCGGCGTGCTGTCCCGCCGCCAGGGCGCGTAATCCGTCGACGGCCTGCTTGCGGTCGCGGGCCACCACGTGCGCCACCCTGCTGTGCCGGGTGCGATGGTGGCCCAGCGTATGGGCGACGTCCGCGACGGCGACGTCGGTGATCTCCAGCCAGTCGGCCAGCGTTGCGGCCGTCGCGGCCACTCGCTGCGGCGTCTTGCCCGACACCACCAGCGTCGACACGCCGGTGTCGGACCCGGTTGCCGGGGCCAGGTCGGGGCCCTGCTCGATGATGACGTGCGCGTTGGTGCCCCCCAACCCGAATGAGGACACCGCCGCCCGGCGCGGGCCGTCGGTGCCGGGCCATGGCGTGTTTTCGGTGGGCACGAAGAATCGGGTCGCCGCCGCATCGATCGCCGGATTCCATTGCGAGAAGTGCAGATTGGGCGGGATCTGGCCACGCTGGACGGCCAGCGCTGCCTTGATGAAGCCGGCGATCCCGGCCGCCGCCTCGAGGTGGCCCAGATTGGTCTTCACGGCGCCCAGCGCGCACGCGTCACCGCCCTGACCCTTGACCAGACCGTAAGTCGCTGCCAGCGCTTCGAATTCGATAGGGTCACCGAGCACCGTTCCGGTGCCGTGCGCCTCGACGTAGTTGACGCTCTCGGGCGCCACGTCGCTACAGCGCAGCGCGTCCGCGATCACATCGCACTGCGCGGCCGTGTTGGGCGCCGTGACCCCGTTGGAGCGGCCGTCCTGGTTGACCGCCGATCCGCGGACCACCGCCAGCACCCGGTCGCCGTCGCGCACCGCGTCGGTCAACCGCTTGAGGACGACCACGCCGGCGCCCTCACCACGCACGAAACCATCGGCGGCGGCGTCGAAGCTGGCGCAGCGGCCCTGCGGGGACAGTAGGCCCCACGCGGAAATGGCGATCTGGGTTTCCGGACGCAGCGTGACGCTCACGCCGCCGGCCAGTGCCAGATCGGTCTCCCGCAGTCGCAGGCTCTGACACGCCAGGTGCACGGCCACCAGCGAGGACGAACAGGCGGTGTCCACTGCCACCGCCGGGCCGCGCAAGCCCAACAGGTACGAGATGCGGCCCACGGTGATGCTGTGCGCATTACCGGTACCGGTGTAGGCGTCCACGGCGTCGGGGTCGGCGGCCAGCATGGACTGGTACTCGTTGAAGTACACGCCCATCATGACGCCGGCGCGGGTGCCCGACAGCGAATCCGTCGGTATGCCGGCGTGCTCGAGAGCCTCCCACGCCACTTCGAGCAGCATCCGCTGCTGGGGGTCCATCGCCGCGGCTTCGCGCGGCGTGATGCCGAAGAACTCGGCGTCGAACCCCGCGATGTCGGGGACGAACCCGCCCCACTTGGTGGTCATATGTCCCGGTGTCAACGGGTCGGGGTCGTAAAACTCCTCGGCGTCCCAACGGTCGGCGGGCACCGGCGAAATCGCGTTGCGGCCCTGGACCAACAGGTCCCAGAAGCTGTCCGGCCCCACCACCTCACCGGGAAAGCGGCAGCCGATCCCGACCACCGCGATCGGCTCGGCCACAACGATCCGCGAGATCTTCTCGAACTCGCCTGAGAGGGTGGCGCGTTGTTGCGCGCTCATACCGGAGATCCGGCTGAAAGCCGTTCGCATCACGAGGACCTTTCGGCCTCAGACGACGTCGACTCGATGCGGTCAAAGAGGCTGTCCAGCACGCTGCCCGCCGACGCGGACAGCGCTGCCATCTCGTCTTCACCCGAATCCTGTTCGGGTGCTACCCGATTGGCCAGGTAGGTCGCCAGCGCCGACACGGTCGGATGGTTGAACAGCATGGTCGCCGACAGTTCCATGCCCACGAACTGCTCGGCCTCACGCCGAATCGCCATCGCCATCAGCGAATTGAGACCGAGTTCGGCGAACGGTCGGTGGCTGTCCAAGTCGGTCTCGGGCAACCGGAGCTCGCGCGCGATGATGCCGCGCAGCCCGTTCTCGAACTCCTCTCGCACCTCCGCCGCCGACAGCGCCGACCAGTCCCGAGCCGGAATGAGGTAGCGGTCCTCGATCACCGATCCGTCCGCGGTCGCAGGCACCGGCAGCATCACCGCCTGCGCTACGTCGTAGCCGTCGACGTGCTCCCACGCGGTGAACGACTCCTGCGGCGTGATGTCACGCGAGCCGAGGCGGGCCAGCTCGTCGCCGACGATCCGATTGCCCGCGGCGAACCCGAGGCCACGCCAGGCCACCCAGTCCAGGCTCATCGTGTGGCAGCCCTGCTGGTGCCGCGAGCGCGCCAGCGCGTCCAGATAGGAGTTGGCCGCGGCGTAGGAGCCCTGGCCCGGGATGCCGAAAACCGTTGCGGCCGAGGAGGTCAGGAAGAAGAAGTCGACGCTGCCCGGGGGGAACGCATCGTGCAGCACCTGGCCGCCGCCGATCTTGGACCACACCACGTCGCGCACGGCATCGTCGGTCATGGTGGTCACCAACTGGTCATTGGTGACGCCGGCCGCGTGGATGATCCCGCGGATCGGGGCGGCGCCGTCGGCGTCGCGCCGATCCAGCAGGGCCCGCAACTGGTCGCGGTTTCCGACATCGACGGGGATGGCTTCGACTGCGACGCCGCGCATTTCCAGCGCACGGATCGCGTCGATCTTGCGCCGCAGTCCGGCGTCCAGGGTGTCGGTGTCCCAGTCCCGTCGCGGCGGCAGCGCGGTCCGGCCGGTCAGCACCAAACGCCGGGCGCCGCGGTCGGCCAGCCAGCCCGCCATCAGCAGGCCGAGCGCGCCCATGCCGCCGGTGATCAGGTAGGCCGCTTCGGGTCGGCACGCCACCGGCTTGCGCACCGGTTCACCGGGCAACGCCGCCAACGCCGGCGTGAGCGCGACACCCGCACGCAGCACCAGGATCGACTTACTCGGGTGCTGTATGAGGTCGGCGAGTTCCGGCGCGGAACCGTCCGCTGAATCGGCGAGATCGACCAGCCCGCCCCACAATTCGGGGTGCTCGGCGGCGATCACGCCGGCCAGACCCCACAGGAAGCTCTGGCGCAGCGCCGACGCGGTCGCCGCCTCGTGTACGCCGCGGGTGACGATCCAGAAGGTGACGGAGTCGGTCCGCTGCGCCAGGGCACGGACGGCGGCGCTGACTTCCGCGCAGACCCGCACGGCGAAGTCGACGTCGCCGTCATCGGCGGGCTCGGCCTCCGCGACGTACAACACGTACCGCGCGTCGGCCAAAGTGCCTGGCCCGAAACCGAACTGCGGCAAACGGTCCCGTGTTGTCCAGCCTTCGTCGCCGAGGATCGCGAGGGTCCCCGGACCCAGTGGTTCGGTGGCGCCGACACGCGGCTGCCAGTCCAGGGTGTGGGCGAATGTGCGCGTGTCCGAAGGCTCGACGGCTGGGGCGGCGTCGAAGTCCAGCGCGCGGTAGCGAAGCGAGTGCATCGACAGGCACGGTGCGCCCCCGGGCGCCCCGGCCGTGATGTCGACGGTGATGGCCTCCCCGTCACCTCCGGTGCGGCTGAGCAGCACCGCGCCTTGGGCCTCGGGTCCGTTGTCCCGCAGCCATACCCGCTCGATGCCGGCCGGCACGTAGAGGCGTGCATCGGTGCTGTCAGACAGCGCCCCGACGATCACGGCGGCGTCCAACAGCGGTCCGGTCGAACCGTCGGGCAGTGCGTCGGGCAGTGCGATCGCCGCGTAGCGGCCGGTGGGGGTCGGCTCCCAGGATTCCAGGGTCCATTTGAACGGCAGGCCGTCCACCCCGCGGAGCGCAAGTTGTTCGGTGATGTCCGGGATGTCGTCGTCGACCAGGGTGCGGCTGTGCTGGGGAACCTTCGTGGCGGGCTCCGGTGCCGCCGCGGACAGTTGCGCGGTGACGTGGTGTGTCCAGTGGTCCGACGCGGTGTCGGCCGGGCGCGAGGCCAGGCTGATCGACTGGTCGTCGGCCACCACCTGGATCAGGCGTGGCTGATCAACGAAGACGGGTTGGTCGAATCGCACTTTCGACAGCGCCGGATACCCCGATTGGTCTGCGGCGCAGAGCAGTGTGTACAGGACGACGGACGCCGGCACCACCTCGACACCGTGGAAGCGGTGCCGGCCGCGGTACGGCTTGGCCTCCGGGGCCAGCCGGGCCTGCCACAGGTGCGACGGCCGACCGCCGGACACAGCGGTGACCGTACTGTGCGGACCGAGCAGCGTGCCCGCTGACGGCGCCGCGGCCACCGAGTTGGCAACGCGTCTGGGGTTGAACCAGTGCCGGCAATGTTGCCAGGGCGTGCTGGGCAGTGGCGGGTGCGGCTCTGCCGGGTGTGGAGTATGCGGCGGGTGGGCGCTGTGGACGGTGTTGACGTTGGTGCGGAAGGTGATGGTGTCGTCGGTGTCGCGCTGCAGGGTGCCGACGCTGGTGTAGTGGGTGCCGTGCTGGGCACTGTGCAGGGTGTCGACGACGGCCTGGGTGAGCAGTGGGTGGGCGCTGATCTCGACGAAGGTTTTGTGGTCGCCCCCGGCCGCGCTGGCAGCGTGCCGGATGGCCTGCTGGAAATGAACCGGGTTGCGCATGTTGACAGCCCAGTGTTCGGCATCGAAATGCACCGTGATGTCCGGTGTTTCGTACGTGGTGGAGATGATCGGAATGTTCGGCGTACGCGGCTGAAGGTCGGCGAGCTCGGCACGCATCGCCGGCTGTAGCGCGTCCATGGCCGGGTTGTGCGGCGCCACTTCGATATTGACCCGGCTGGCGAACCGGTCCCGGGCGCGTACCCGGGTGATCAATTCCTCGATCTGCTCGGTGGGCCCGGAGATCACGGTCTGGCGCGGGGAGTTGAAGATTCCCAGGGTCACCGCCGGGTAGTCAGCGATCAGCGACTCGGTGGCCGCGGCGTCGAGCTCCAGCAGCGCCATCCCACCCTGTCCGGACAGCGGCGCCATCAAGCGGGCCCGGGTGGCGGTGACCCGCAGGCCCTCGGCCGGGGTGAGTGCCCCGGCGACCACGGCCGCGGCCACCTCGCCCATCGAGTGCCCGACCACCAGGTCGGGCTCCACCCCGTGGGAACGCCACAACTGGGTGAGCGCCAACTGCATGCCGATCAGACCCAACTGGATCTGCTCGATACCCACCAGCTCCTTGCCGTCCGCCAGCACGTCGTACAGCGAGAAGCCGGCCTGCGCAACGAAATCGGGCTCCAGGTCCACGATTGCCGCGGCGAAGGCCGGTTCGTCGACCAGCAACCGGCGCCCCATTCCGGGCCATTGCGACCCTCGGCCGGAGTAGACGAACACCGTGCCGGGACCGGGTGAGTCGTCCCTGGGGCCGACCACACCGGCTGCCAGCTGGCCCGCGGCGAGCGCGCGCAAACCGGCGATAGCCTGCTCGCGGCCCTCAGCGCCGCGACGCGCCACCACGGTGCCGAACTTGGCCTGACGCGACCGGTGGTGATTTAGGGTGTGGGCGACGTCGGCCAACGGCACCTGGGCTCCGGCGCCCTCCATCCAGTCGGCCAGCACTCCGGCCGTCGCGGCCACGCGTTGCGGCGTCTTGCCGGCCACGATCAGCGTCGAGACGGCCGGTTCCGGATCCTGCCCGCATGATTTGGCGATGTCCTGGCCTTGCTCGAGCACCACGTGGGCGTTGGTTCCACCGAATCCGAACGACGACACGCCGGCGCGGCGGGGGTGCCCGGTTAGTGGCCAATCCGTCTGGCAGTCAACCACTTTCATTCGCAGATCGGCGAACGGAATGTGTGGGTTGGGGCTTTCGAAGCGCTGGTTCGGCGGGATCTGCCCGCGCTGCACCGCAAGGACGGCCTTGATGAAACCGGCGATCCCGGCCGCGGCCTCGGTGTGCCCCAGATTGGTCTTGACGGCACCCAGCAGCAGGGGAGCCTCAACGGGGCGTCCACGACCCAACACGGTGCCCAGAGCGCGCGCCTCGATCGGGTCGCCGAGCAGGGTTCCGGTGCCGTGCGCCTCGACGTAGTCCACCTCGGTGGGCTGCATGCCGGCATTCGCGTACGCGGCCCGCAGCACCGCCATCTGCGCGGCCGGGTTCGGCGCCATCAACCCGTTAGACCGGCCGTCCTGGTTTACGGCCGAGCCGCAGATGACCGCCAGCACCCGGTCGCCGTCGCGTTGCGCGTCGGTCAACCGCTTGAGCACCACCACGCCGGCGCCCTCGCCGCGGACGAACCCGTCGGCGGCAGCGTCGAAGGCGCGGCAGTGACCCGTCGGCGACAACGCGCCCACCTGGTCGAAACCGCGAAAAACCGCCGGGGACAACAACAAGTTCACGCCGGCCGCGATCGCCAGCTGGGAGTCCTGGGTACGAAGGCTCTGACAGGCCAGGTGAATCGCCACCAGCGACGACGAGCACGCGGTATCCACTGCTACCGAAGGACCGCGCAGGTCAAGGAAATACGACAACCGGTTGGCGATGATGCTCATCGCGCCCCCGGTGTTGCTCCACCCGTCGATCTGCGCAAGGTCGGTGGAGGCGATGGCTCCGTATTCGCTCAGGCACGATCCGGCGAACACCCCGGTTTGGGAGCGGCGCAGCGAGCTGGGCGGAATTCCGGCATGCTCCAACGCTTCCCATGCCACTTCGAGCAGCAGTCGCTGCTGCGGGTCCATCTTGTCGGCTTCGCTGGGGGAAATTTCGAAGAATTCGGCGTCGAACGACTCGATGTCGGGCAGGAACGAACCCCAGCGCGTAGTCCGGGCGAGCACGGCCCTGGCTTCCGCGGAGCCGTCGTCGAAGAGTTCCCACCGTTCGTCCGGTACCTTCCCGATCGACGAACGTCGCTCGCAAAGAAAGTCCCACAACGCATCTGGCCCGGATATGCCGCCGGGGAAGCGGCATCCGATGCCGATCACCGCGATCGGCTCGTCGAGTGAGTTGCGGCCCGGACGGTGCAGCGCGGCACCCGCGTCGGGTTCGGGCTCGGGGGCGGTGAGGTACGCGGCCAGATCGTTGATCGTCGGGTGCTCCCAGAAGTCGATGGGGGAGACCGTCCTGCCCAGCAACTCGGTCAGTTCACCGGACAGTACGACCGCGTCGCGGGAGCTCACGCCGAGGTCCGCCAGGGACAGATCCGGGTCGACCTCGTCGGGCCGGCATCCGATGTTGGTGACCAGGTAATCGACCAGCCAGTGACGCAGGTCAGCCTCGCCGCTGATGCCGGATGTCATACGGTCACGTCCAGCCGCTTGAACCCGTCGCTGCGGTATCGCTCAACGCAGGCCGACCGTCGGATCTTGCCGCTGGTGGTGATGGGAATGGAGCCGGGGGACACCAAGACCAGATCGGCGACCCGCAGGCTGTGTGAGCGCGAAATCGCGGAGGTGACCTCACGTTTGACCGAGCGCAGCTTGAGCATCGCGTCCTCTGCCGAAGCGCCACGCCGTTTGAGCTCGATGATCGCCACCAGCTGCTCGGTGATGTCGTCCGGCACCGAGATCGCGGCGACCCTGCCGCCGGTGATCTCCTGGATCGTCGCCTCGATGTCGTCGGGGTAGTGGTTGCGGCCGTCGACGATGAGCAGGTCCTTGATGCGGCCCATGATGAACAGCTCGCCTTCGGACAGCACGCCCAGATCCCCGGTGCGCAGCCACGGCCCTTCCGGGGTGCCCGGCGCCGGGTCGACGATGCGGGCGTTAAAGATGCGGTTGGTCTGCTCGGGCTTCTGCCAGTAACCCAGGGCGACGTGGTCGCCGTGCACCCAGATCTCGCCGACGTCGCCGGACATGTTCTCGACCATGGTGTCGGGGTTGACGATCCGTACCGCAGACGGGTCGGGGCAGCCGTAGCTGATGAGTTCGGTGCCGACCGATCCTTCGGAGCCACAGCGTTTGGCCTGGCCTGCGGTCAGGTGTTCGTAGTCGAAGCGCACGGTGGTGGGTGCGGTCCCGGGTTCGGGTGCGGCCACGTATAACGTCGCTTCGGCCAGGCCGTAGGAGGGCCGCACCGCGGTGGGGCTCAGGTTGTACTTGGCGAATCGTTCGGTGAAACGCTTCACGGTCGCCACGTGGATTCGTTCGCTGCCGGAGACGATGCCGACCACGTCGCTCAGATCGAGGCCCGCCATGTCCTCGTCGGACGTTCGGCGCACGGCCAATTCGAAAGCGAAATTCGGCGCTGCGGAGAAAGGCGACGGGTTACTGGCAAGCAGTTGCATCCAGCAGGCCGGGCGGCGCAGAAATGCCATGGGGCTCAGCAGCACCGCGCTGCGCTCGGCGACCATCGGTGCACAGATTCCGAGTATCAGGCCCATGTCGTGGAAAAGGGGCAGCCACGACACCACGGTTCCGTTAGGAATTTTGGCCAGGTCCCCGAAATAGCCGTACAGGCTCTGCGTCACATTTGCGATGACATTCTTGTGCGACACAATGACACCGGCCGGCGTGCGGGTGGACCCGGATGTGTATTGGAGATAGGCCGCCCCACTGGCTGGCCGGGGGACGGCCGATAAGTCCCGGGGCGAGTCCAGATCGAGCAGATCGACTTCAATGATGAAGGGAGCGGACTGGCCGTTCTGTGCGGTCGCGTATTTCGTCACGTCACTCACCACGGACGACGTCGTGAGAATGGCGACCGGTTTGGAGTCGCGCAACACCGCGGAGACGCGGTCGTCGTGGATCCCATACTGCGGCGTCGACAATGGGACGGCGATGAATCCGGCCTGCAGGGCGCCAAGGAATGCGATGACGTATTCCAAGCCCTGCGGGGCCAGAATCGCGACCCGGTCACCCGGCGCGCCACACAGCTTCAGTTCTTCGGCGATGACGCAAGCCCGCCCGTAAACCTGGGACCAGGTCAGCGTCTCAGCAAAGCCGTTCGGATCCAATCCGTAATCGATAAATGTGTACGCCGCGGTATCGGCCTGCTGATCGGCCCGCTGCTTCAGCAAAGCGGGTAGGGACCCGTCAGTCACCGGCATCGCTTTACACTCCCGTTCGAACGTTTGCCCTTGTGCACTATTGCGGCCTCACTTCGCAAGAAGTGGGGCCGCATAGCGGTGCGTCCAGTGCCGAAAAACCGCACGCTTGAGTTGCCTAGTCCGCGTCGACGATTACTTCCGTCCCCACCGAAGCACCACTGTGTGCCGCCTGATGATCGCCCCTGGACTAATTCCGCTCCCCAAACAACTAGTCGCGTGTTCAACGGTAATCATCTCCCGGTACGGGCGGGGGCATTATTGGAAAATCCACACGCATCCCACAGCGATCGCAGAGGTCCGTCGCTTTGCGGCGCAGTTGGCTGATCTGCGCTGAATCTTATTCACTCCTGCCAGGTACTGTGACTGATGTGACTTGTGATACATCGGTGGCAGATGTTGGTGTCGTGAGTTCTGAGCCTGATGTTCTCGATCCCGCTACCGGCCGATTTTTGGGACCGGCGTCCCGTTGTGACGAGAGTAACACCTCGGATGCGGGTGGCCGGACGGCTTCTGTTGGATCGGCGCCGGCCGCCCGGCTCGCACAACTGCGGGCCGCAGCGGGCAGTGGGGTCGCTGCCGGTGCGGGTGTACTTTGCCACCGGGGTATCGGTCGTGAAGAGATAGCCGTCATGCGCAGGCCGTCCTGACTGCACGGCTAAGTTCAGTCGGCCCACTCCAGCGTCTTGGTCTCGATGTCGTCGACCAGCTCCGGCAAATTGCTGTTCAGATAAAAGTGGTCGCCGGTAAACACGCGAAGCGCGAACTCGGACGTCGTTCGGTCGACCCATGGCGCCATGTCCTCCTGGGTCGCTATCCAGTCCTTGTCGCCGATGAAGGCGTAGATGGGACACGCCAGCTTCGTCTCCGGCGGGCTGTCGTAGGCGGCGATAGCACGCGCCGCCCGCAGCGTCGGCAACACTCCCACCAGAAATTCCTCGTCGTTGAAGAATTCCGGGTTCATGCCCGTCATCTGAGCGATCAAATTCAACATCTCGTTGTCGGACATTCCTTTGATCTGCTTGTACCGGATATGGCCGGGTGCCGAACATGCCGAGACGAAAAAAGCCAATACGTTATAACCGGCCGACTGGAAACGTAATGCCACTTCGAATGCAAGCATTCCACCCATGCTGTGCCCGAAAAAGGCGACCGGAACATCGGGGCGGGCGGCCGGCTTCATCATCGCAAAGATCTCGTCGGCGAGACTGGGAATGCTGGACAGCGGTGGCAGTCCGGCTCCGTCTCGCTGACCGGGATACTGGACCGCAATGCGCGTCAAGCTGCCGGAAAACTCGCGGGAAAAGGGAACGTAATCCTTGGCGGTACCACCGGCGTGCGGAAAAATATACAGCGTAGGTTTATCGCTATTTTCACCTTTGTTGCTGTTTGTCGAACTTCCGTGCACCGAGCCAGCATAGCGTGGTTCGAGAATCAGGCTCGGCGCGAAGTGGGGGCCGCCAAGGTGCTGCCTGGTCGGATCTGCGGCGATAGGCTGAAGGGCAGACCAGGTGAGTAGGGGATCGTCTGCGGGCCATGGGGACTGTGAGCACGACGAGCGGCCAAAAATTGAGCCCGACACACCGGCGGCATCACCGCTGTCACAGACGTAACACCAGGCACACTGGTAACAACAGTTGACGCCAGGAGGGTATGGCCGTGTACCGAGTCTTTGAAGCGCTGGACGAGTTGAGCGCCATTGTCGAAGAAGCCCGTGGCGTTCCTATGACGGCGGGCTGCGTCGTACCCCGCGGCGATGTGCTGGAGCTGATCGACGACATCAAGGACGCGATCCCGGGCGAGCTCGACGATGCACAGGATGTGCTGGACGCGCGCGACTCCATGCTGCACGACGCAAAGTCGCACGCGGACTCGATGGTGTCCTCGGCGACCACCGAAGCCGAGTCGATGGTCAATCACGCCCGTGCGGAGGCCGACCGGCTGCTTTCCGACGCGAAGGCTCAAGCCGACCGGATGGTCAGCGAGGCCCGTCAGCACAGCGAGCGGATGGTCGGTGAAGCGCGCGAGGAGGCGATGCGGATCGCCGCCTCGGCGAAGCGCGAATACGAGGCCAGCGTCAGCCGCGCCAAGACCGAATGCGACCGGCTGATCGAGAACGGCAACATCTCCTATGAGAAGGCCGTGCAGGAGGGCATCAAGGAGCAGCAGCGGCTGGTGTCGCAGAACGAGGTGGTTCAGGCCGCCCATGCGGAATCCACCCGGCTGATCGACACCGCGCACGCCGAGGCTGACCGGTTGCGGGGCGAATGCGACATCTATGTCGACAACAAGCTGGCCGAATTCGAGGAGTTCCTCAACGGCACGCTGCGTTCGGTCGGCCGGGGCCGTCACCAGCTTCGCACCGCGGCGGGAACGCACGACTACGTGACCCGGTAGCCCCCGGCGGCCATAAGCAGTGGACCTGGGCGCTGCGCGCCGTAGGATTCCCGTATGGCAAGGCAGCACGGCCAGACGGCGCAGCGACGCGCCATCACACCGTTGACCATCGACGTCGCCCGGCTGGGCAGACGGCCCGGTTCCATGTTCGAGATTCATGACACTGTGGACAGCCCTTTGCGCATCGGTGTGGAGCTGATCGCCATCCGGCCCGGTGCGCCGTTGGCCCTGGACCTGCGAGTGGAGTCGGTGTCCGAAGGCGTGCTGGTGACGGGCACGGTGGACGCTCCGACCTCAGGCGAGTGCTCCCGGTGTCTGTCGCCGATCCAGGGGCGGGTGCAGGTTGGGCTGACCGAGCTGTTCGCCTATCCGGACAGCGCCACCGAGGCCACCACCGAGGAAGACGAGGTGGGCCACGTCGTCGACCAGACGATCAACCTCGAGCAACCGATCATCGATGCCGTTGGCCTTGAGCTGCCTTTCTCACCGGTGTGTTCGCCCGATTGCCCGGGACTGTGCCCGCAGTGCGGGGTGTCGCTCGCCGCTGAGCCCGGCCATCAGCACGAACAGTTCGACCCGAGGTGGGCCAAGCTGGCTCAGATGTTGCCGGATCGGGACGACCAGGGCACCGAACAGCGAGGTGAGCAGTGACCCAGTCGCGACAGACACTGCTCGACGCTCTCGGGGTCGATCTCGCGGACGAGCTGCTCTCACTGGCGCTGACGCATCGTAGCTACGCCTACGAGAACGGTGGGTTGCCCACCAACGAGCGGCTGGAGTTCCTCGGCGACGCGGTGCTGGGGCTGACCATCACCGATGAGCTGTATCACCGGCACCCCGACCGTTCCGAAGGTGACCTGGCCAAACTGCGCGCCAGCGTCGTCAACACCCACGCACTCGCCGATGTAGCACGCACCCTGACCGAGGAGGGACTGGGTGCATACGTGCTGCTGGGCCGCGGCGAAGCAAACACCGGCGGCGCCGACAAGTCCAGCATCCTGGCGGACGGGATGGAATCCCTGCTGGGAGCGATCTACCTGCAGCACGGAATCGAGGTGGCGCGCGAAGCGATCCTGCGGCTGTTCGGCCCGTTACTGGACGCGGCGCCGACGCTGGGTGCCGGACTGGACTGGAAGACCAGCCTGCAGGAGCTGACCGCGGCTCGTGCCCTGGGGCCGCCGTCGTACCTGGTGACTTCCACCGGCCCCGACCACGACAAGGAGTTCACCGCGGTGGTCCTGGTCATGGAGACCGAATACGGGTCAGGGGTGGGGCGCTCCAAGAAGGAGGCCGAGCAGAAGGCCGCCTCAGCGGCGTATAAGGCGCTGGAAGCTGTGGAAGCGCTGAACACTGCGGAGAAATCGTCGGCGTGACGCAGTTGATGGTGCTGACCCGCTGCGCCCGGCTTCGCCGCGCTTGCGATCATCACGGGTCCGATGGTGCTGACCCGCTGCGCCCGGCTTCGCCGCGCTTGCGATCATCACGGGTCCGATGGTGCTTACCCGCTGCGCCCGGCTTCGCCGCGCTTGCGATCATCACGGGTTCGATGGTGCTGACCCGCTGCGCCCGGCTTCGCCGCGCTTGCGATCATCACTAGATGCCCGAGCTGCCTGAAGTCGAGGTGGTGCGGCGCGGTCTGCAGACCCACGTGGTGGGCAAGACGATCACCGGTGTCCGGGTTCACCATCCCCGCGCCGTGCGTCGGCACGAAGCCGGCCCTGCGGATCTGGCGGCGCGCCTTCTCGACGCCCGCATCACCGGAACCGATCGGCGCGGCAAGTACATGTGGCTGACCCTGGGTACCGGAGATGATGAAGAGGCCGAGCCTGACATGGCGCTCGTCGTACACCTGGGCATGAGTGGGCAGATGTTGCTGGGCGTGGTGCCGCGGGCGGAGCACGTCCGGATATCCGCGTTGCTGGACGACGGGACGGTGCTCAGCTTCGCCGACCAGCGAACCTTCGGCGGGTGGATGCTGGCCGACCTGGTGGCCATCGATGGCAGCGTGGTTCCCGAACCCGTCGCACACCTGGCCCGTGATCCGCTCGACCCCCGATTTGACACCCAAGCCGTTGTTAATGTGTTGCGGCGCAAGTACTCCGAGATCAAGCGTCAGTTGCTGGATCAACAGGTCGTCTCGGGGATCGGCAACATCTACGCTGACGAGGCGCTGTGGCGGGCCAAGGTCAACGGCGCGCGGATCGCCGCCAGTCTGTCGCGGCCCAAGCTGACGGCCGTGCTGGACGCCGCGGCCGAAGTGATGCGCGAGGCGCTGGCGAAGGGTGGCACGTCGTTCGATTCGCTGTACGTCAACGTCAACGGCGAATCGGGCTACTTCGATCGTTCGCTGGACGCCTACGGCCGGGAAGGCGAGAACTGCCGTCGGTGCGGAGCGGTGATGCGCCGGGAGAAGTTCATGAACCGCTCCTCGTTCTACTGCCCGCGATGTCAGCCGAGGCCCCGGGGTTAGCGGCCGGTCCCCAGCTTGGTGAGCGTCCGCGTGTTGCCGGGGACACGCCGTTGCGGCTGGCATTTTGCGGACGCTCGCGACGTGGGGTGTTGGGCCGCTCGACCCCCAGCTTGGTGAGCGTCCGCGTGTTGCCGGGGACACGCCGTTGCGGCTGGCATTTTGCGGACGCTCGCGAACTGCGGCCGCACCCCGCTCGCGACGAGGGTGCGCTCCGGTACGTCGACACGCCGCTGCGGCCGGCATTTGGTGCATGCTCGGCGCACGGCCACAGAACCGCACCCAGTAAAAAGGGACCCATGACGGAACTCTGGGTGGAGCGCACCGGCACGCGCCGGTACACCGGTCGAAGCTCGCGTGGGGCGCAGGTGCTGATCGGCGGCGAGGACGTCGACGGCGTGTTCACTCCTGGTGAGTTGATGAAGATCGCACTCGCCGCGTGCAGTGGGATGTCCAGCGATCAGCCACTGGCCCGCCGCCTCGGGGACGACTACCGGGCGGTGGTCAAAGTGTCAGGCGCCGCGGATCGGGACAACGAAATCTATCCCTTGCTCGAGGAGAAACTCGAGCTGGACCTGTCCGGCCTGACGCAGCAGGAGAAGGAGCGCCTGATCACGGTCGTCAACCGGGCCATCGACGCGGTCTGCACCGTCGGGCGCACCTTGAAGGCCGGAACAAGCGTCACGTTCGAGGTGGTCGATGCCTGAGGTGCGGTTGACGGCCTGGGTGCACGGTCACGTCCAGGGCGTGGGATTTCGTTGGTGGACCCGTTGTCGGGCACTGGAGCAGGGTCTGACGGGCTATGCGGCCAACCAGGCCGACGGCCGGGTGCTGGTGGTCGCCAACGGGCCGCGCGAAGCGGGCGAACGGCTGCTCGAACTGCTACGGGGTGACAGCACGCCGGGCCGGGTGGACAAGGTGGTCGCCGACTGGTCAGAGCCCACCGAGGAGTTCACCGGTTTCGTGGAGCGTTGACGCCTGGTGCGGATGGGGTCAGAGCGACCCGATTGGCCAGGGGTGTGAAAGGGGTTGAAGACCCTCCTCTGACACGCCCCGAGCGGGAAGACGCGAACGCCCGCACCGGTAATCTGGCCCCTCGTGTACCTCAAGAGTCTGACGCTCAAGGGCTTCAAGTCCTTCGCCGCGCCAACGACTCTGCGTTTCGAGCCGGGCATCACCGCTGTCGTCGGGCCCAACGGATCGGGCAAGTCCAACGTGGTCGACGCGCTGGCCTGGGTAATGGGGGAGCAGGGCGCCAAGACCCTGCGTGGCGGGAAAATGGAAGACGTCATCTTCGCCGGGACCTCGTCGCGCGCGCCCCTGGGCCGGGCTGAGGTGACTGTCACCATCGACAACTCCGACAATGCGCTGCCGATCGACTACTCCGAGGTCTCGATCACCCGCCGGATGTTCCGTGACGGCGCCAGCGAGTACGAAATCAACGGCAGCGGTTGCCGTTTGATGGATGTGCAGGAGCTGCTGAGTGACTCTGGGATCGGCCGCGAGATGCACGTCATCGTCGGCCAGGGCAAGTTGGACGAAATCCTGCAATCGCGTCCCGAAGACCGTCGGGCGTTCATCGAAGAAGCCGCGGGCGTTCTCAAACACCGCAAGCGCAAGGAAAAGGCGCTGCGCAAGCTCGACGCGATGGCCGCGAACCTGGCCCGCCTCAACGACCTCACCACCGAACTGCGACGCCAACTCAAACCGCTGGGCCGCCAGGCCGAGGTGGCTCGTCGCGCTCAGACCATCCAGGCCGACCTGCGTGACGCCCGCCTACGGCTGGCCGCCGACGACCTGGTCAACCGGCGCTCCGAGCGGCAGGCCATCTTCGACACCGAGACCACCATGCGGCGCGAGCACGACGAGGCCGCCGCCCGTCTGTCGGTGGCTTCCGAGGAGCTGGCCGCGCACGAGGAATCGCTGACCGAGCTGTCGCAACGCGCCGAGGCGATACAGCAGACGTGGTTCCGGTTGTCGGCCCTTGCCGAACGGGTCGGCGCGACTGTGCGCATCGCCAGTGAACGCGCCCACCACCTCGATATCGAGCCGTCGAGGACCAGCGACACCGACCCCGATGCGCTGGAAGCGGAGGCCGAGCAGGTGGCACTCTTCGAAGAGCAGCTGCTGGCCGAACTGGCCGAGGCCCGCACCCGACTGGACGCGGCGCGGGCCGAGTTGGCCGAGCGGGAGCGTCGTGCGGTGGAAGCCGACAGGGCGCACCTGGCGGCGGTCCGCGCGGAAGCCGACCGGCGGGAGGGCCTGGCCCGGCTTGCCGGCCAGGTAGAGACGATGCGGGCACGCGTTGAATCCATCGACGACAGCGTCGCGCGGCTGTCCGAGCGGATTGAGTACGCTGCCGCCCGGGTGCAGCAGACTCGTGCTGAATTCGAAGGAGTGCAGAGCCGGGTCGGTGAGCTGGACCAGGGTGAGGTCGGCCTCGACGATCAGCACGAGCGGACGATGGCCGCGCTGCGCCTGACCGACGAACGCGTCACCGAACTGCAGGCCGCCGAGCGTGCCGCTGAACGGCAGGTGGCGTCGTTGCGGGCCCGTATCGACGCGCTGTCGGTGAGCTTGGAGCGCAAGGACGGCACCGCCTGGCTGGCGCGAAACCACAGTGCCGCAGGGCTTTTCGGTTCGGTCGCGGAACTGGTCAAGGTGCGATCGGGTTACGAGGCGGCGCTGGCCACGGTGCTGGGGTCGGCGGCCGACGGGTTGGCCGTGGATAGCTTGGGTGCCGCTCGAACCGCGGTCGCTGCACTCAAACAGGCCGACGGCGGCCGCGCGGCGCTGGTGCTCGGCGATTGGCCGGCTTCGCCGCACCCGCCGATCAGCCTGCCCGGCGGGGCGGTGTGGGCGCTTGACATGGTCGAGGCGCCGCCGCGGTTGCGTGGGGCGATGGTGGCGATGCTGTCGGGTGTCGCGGTGGTCGGCGACCTGGGCGCGGCCCTGGATCTGGTCGCCGCCAATCCCCAGCTTCGGGCGGTGACACTCGACGGCGATCTGGTGGGTGCCGGCTGGGTGAGCGGCGGATCCGACCGCAAGGTGTCCACCCTGGAGATCGCGTCGGAGATCGAGAAGGCGCGTGACGAACTGGCCGCCGCGGAGTTGCAGGTGGCGCAGCTGACCGCGGCGCTATCCGGCGCGCTGACCGAGCAGTCCGCCCGTCAGGACGCCGCGGAGCAGGCGCTGGCCGCCCTGAACGAGTCGGATACCGCGATCTCGGCGATGTACGACCAGCTCGGCCGGTTGGGGCAGGAAGCCCGGACGGCCGAAGAGGAGTGGAGCCGGCTGCTGGCGCAGCGCGAGGAGCTGGAAGCCGGGCGGGCGCGGACCCTCGACGAGGTCGTGGAACTCGAGACCCGGTTACGCAATGCCCAAGAGACGGAGCACGTCCAACACGCCGAGCCGGACAACCGGCAGGAGATCGCGGCTGCCGCGGACGAGGCCCGCAGCTTCGAGGTCGAGGCCCGGCTGACCGTGCGTACCGCCGAGGAGCGGGCCAACGCGGTCCGGGGACGGGCCGATTCGCTGCGTCGCGCGGCGGCGGCCGAACGGGAGGCGCGTATCCGGGCCGAACAGGCGGCGGCGGCTCGGCTGCGTGCCGCGGCGGTGGCCGCAGCCGTGGCCGAGTCGGGTCGCCTGCTGGCCTGGCGGCTCAACCGGGTCGTGGACGCGGCGTCGTTGATGCGCGACGAGTTGGCCGCCGAGCGGCAGCAGCGGGCTGCGGCGATGGCCGCGGTACGCGAAGAAACCAACCAGCTGAGCGCTCGGGTGGCAGCCCTCACCGATTCGCTGCACCGCGACGAAGTGGCGAACGCACAGGCGGCGCTGCGGATCGAGCAGCTCGAGCAGATGATTCTGGAGCAGTTCGGGATGGCACCGACCGACCTGATCGCCGAATACGGCCCTGATGTCCCGCTGCCGCCGACCGAGCTGGAGATGTCCGAGTTCGAACAGGCCCGTGAGCGGGGCGAGCAGGTCGTCGCCCCGGCCCCGATGCCGTTCGACCGCATGACCCAGGAACGGCGGGCCAAACGCGCCGAGCGGGAGCTCAACGAGCTGGGCCGGGTCAACCCGCTTGCCCTCGAGGAGTTTGCTGCCCTGGAGGAACGCTACAACTTCCTGTCCACCCAGCTCGAGGATGTCAAGGCCGCCCGCAAAGATCTCCTCGACGTCGTCGCGGACGTCGATGCCCGCATCCTGCAGGTGTTCAGCGAAGCGTTCGTCGACGTCGAGCGCGAATTTCAGACGGTGTTCACCACGCTTTTCCCCGGTGGCGAGGGGCGCCTGCGGCTGACTCAGCCCGACGACATGCTCACCACCGGCATCGAGGTCGAGGCCCGCCCACCGGGCAAGAAAGTCACCCGGCTGTCTTTGCTCTCCGGTGGCGAGAAGGCGTTGACGGCGGTGGCGATGCTGGTCGCCATCTTCAGGGCCCGGCCCTCGCCCTTCTACATCATGGACGAAGTCGAGGCCGCGCTCGACGACACCAACCTGCGCCGGCTGATCAGCCTGTTCGAGATGCTGCGGGACCGTTCGCAGCTGATCATCATCACCCACCAGAAGCCCACCATGGAGGTGGCCGACGCGCTGTATGGGGTGACGATGCAGGGCGACGGAATCACCGCCGTCATC
Organism: Mycobacterium gordonae; assembly: GCF_002101675.1. Lineage (GTDB taxonomy): Bacteria > Actinomycetota > Actinomycetes > Mycobacteriales > Mycobacteriaceae > Mycobacterium > Mycobacterium gordonae. The sequence continues at coordinate 54,678 of NZ_LQOY01000025.1, forward strand.
TCGCAACGCATTCGCGGTCAGCAGGTGGACCGGCTGGTGGCTAATAGCTCCCATTGACCGCCCGGCTGAGCATGCGCCCGCCAGCAGTTTCGCCGATGCCCATCTGAAGGGCCAGCCGCACGAAGCCCCCGTTTGTCTGAGGGAATCTTCAGAACCGAGGTAGACTACGGTTCTGCGTTTTCCGCCGGAGACAGGGGAGACCACGAGTGGCAGACGTCCACAACCCGTCCAACCGCCTGCAGCGGCGGAAGCAGCGCACCCGCGCCGCCCTTATCGCGGCGGCGCAAAGATTCATGGCCGCCGGCAAACTCAACGTACCGATCCAGGACATCAGCCAAGACGCCGACGTCGGAGTCGGCTCGTTCTACAACCACTTCGAAACCAAAGAAGAGTTGTTCGAGACGGCCATGAACGAGATCTTGGACGCACACGGGGCACTGCTCGACGCACTCACCGCATCTATTGAAGATCCGGCAGAGAAGTTCGCTTTCAGTTTCCGGCTGACCGGGCGGATGTTTCGTCAGCCAGAAAGTCGCATCGTCCTCAATCACGGGTTGGCTTTGATCAACGCGGAACGAGGGCTCGCGCCGCGCGCGCAGCGTGACATTGCGGCCGCGGCGACCGCGGGCAGGCTTCGGGTGGCAGACCCGAAACTGGCGATGGCCGTCGCCTCCGGAGTGATCCTGGGCCTGGGCGAACTACTGCAGGCCGAACCGGAACGCGACGTCGCGCAGACCGCCGACCAGGTCACCGAAGACCTGTTGCGGATGTGGGGGATGTCGGCAACCGAGGCTCACCGCCTGTGCTCCCTGCCACTTGGCGATGGATTCAGCCAGTTGCAGGCGGCCGTTCAGCCTCCGTTGCCGCCGCCTTCGGCCGTGCCCTCGCCTGCCACAATGACGACAGGTTGACGTTAGCGGCTCGCGATCTGGGCCGGTCGCGTCGAGAACGCTTGGTCACAGAACTCGGCGACGACGCGAGCCGTTTCCTGCGGCGCCTCGAACGGCCAGAAGTGCCCGGTGTCGAACAGGTGCAGGTCGCTACCCGGTGGCAGCATGCCCAGTAGCGTTGCGTCTTCGTAGAATTCGCGTGGCTGCAGGGGGTCGTGGGCGCCCTGCAGCAGCAGCACCGGAGCAGTCCAAGACCGAATCAGCCGGGTACGCCGGTCTACCCACTCCTGACGAAACGACGACGAGTGGAAGTAGCGGGGCACCGCGGTGGCGATTCCCGGGTAGCTGAATTCTGCACAGGTGCGCAGCAGATCCTCTTGGGAGACGGGCCGCTCGGTCAGCCACGAGTACACGGTCAGGACGAAGCGGCGGGCCTCAGTGAGCATGGCCGGTGCGTCTGGTGACTGCATCAGCTGCTGCTGTGGGTGCAGACGTGGGTGCAGATGCCAGAAGTGTTGCTGCCCACGGCCGTAGCCGCGGACGCGGTCGCCCATCGTAGCAACGAGGTGGTCACCGATGGGGGTGCCGCGGTCGTGAGTGATGAGGGTGAATTCGCCGACTTGCAGCGTGTCGAGCAGGGAGGCGAGCTGCTCCGCAACGCCGGCCTGGCGGTAGTCGCCGCTGCGTTTGTCGGACTGGCCGTAACCCTTGAGGTCGATGGCCAGGCAGTGGTAGCGCGCACTGAGGGCCTCCAGGACGTAGTGCCATTGCCACCACGAGTCGGGCAGGCCGTGCAGAAGCACCACCGTGGGGTTCGAGGGAGACCCGGATTCCACGAGGTGCCAGCGAACCGTTTCGCTGTCGCCGGGCGCATCGACGAATCGGTGTATGACGTCCACGTCACCGAGCTTTTCGGTCTCACCGTCGTGATTGGGGTGAGCCGGTGCCATGTCGCCCAGCGCGCTGACCCGTTGTTCGGCGGACATCACGGCGGCGGCCAAGCCGTCTTGCAGGGCTTCGGTTATCCGCTGCGGCGGTTCGGTGTAAGTGAGGCCAGACGTCGTCGTCATTTTCTCGTTCCCTTCGTTGGTAGCCAGATCTGCTGGTGGCGGTGGCGCGTAGCGCAGTCAATGCGAGCTGGGCGGCAGGAGTTGAAGATATCTTCAGATGACGGGAGGCATTCGTCAAGAGTTTCTGAATAAATCTTCATAAACGGGACTTCTGCGCGGAAGCCCCCGTCCGCACCAGCCGGGAGCTCGCGGGGCGTGCGTCGGGGACCGCGGTGGTGACCGGCCGGCGGAGCCCGCTGCTGCGGGGCCTGTCAGCGCTGCACGGTCGTCCTGGAAGGATGGCACTGTGTCGCACGGACTATGGATCGCCATTGCGGTCATCGCCGCCCTGGCCATCATCGCCGCGCTGGTCTTCGGCCTGGTGCGCTACCGCAAGCGCCGGATCAGGCTGGCTCCCAAAGCCACGCCGGAGGCGCTGGACCGCTCAGGCGGATACACCGCATCGTCGGGCATCACGTTCAGTCAGACCCCCACGCTGCCGAAAGAGCGGATCGACACCACCGGTCTGCCCGCCGTCGGCGACGACGCCACCATCCCCCGCGACGCGCCCAAACGCCCGATCTCCGAGGTTCACCTTCCCGAACTAGAGGCCGAACCGGAGGTAGAACCGGAGCCGGTACCCGAACCGGAGCCGGTACCGGAGCCCGAACCCGAAGCGCCGCAGATCGAAGCCATCGAGCCGCCGGAAGGGCGGCTGGAGCGGCTGCGCGGCCGGCTGGCCCGCTCCCAGAACGCACTGGGCCGCAGCATGCTGGGTCTGCTCGGTGGCGGCGACCTCGACGAGGACTCCTGGCAGGACGTGGAGGACACCCTGCTGGTCGCGGATCTGGGCCCGGTGGTGACCGAGGCGGTCGTGTCTGCGCTGCGCGGCCGGCTGGCCAGCAGCAACGTCCGTACCGAAGCCGACGCCCGCGCGGTGTTGCGTGACGTGCTCATCAAGGAACTCCACCCGGAGATGGATCGCTCGATTCGGGCACTGCCGCACGCCGACCATCCCTCGGTGCTGCTCGTCGTCGGCGTCAACGGCACCGGAAAAACCACGACCGTCGGCAAGCTGGCGCGCGTCCTGGTCGCCGACGGACGTCGCGTCGTCCTCGGTGCGGCCGACACGTTCCGGGCCGCCGCGGCCGACCAACTCGAAACCTGGGCGTCGCGGGTCGGCGCGGAAGTGGTGCGCGGCGCCGAGGGCGCCGACCCCGCGTCGGTGGCGTTCGACGCCGTCGACAAGGGCATTCAGGCGGGTGCCGACGTCGTCCTCATCGACACGGCCGGACGGCTGCACACCAAGGTCGGCCTGATGGACGAACTGGGCAAGGTCAAACGGGTGGTGACCCGGCGCGCCGCCGTTGATGAGGTGCTGCTGGTTCTCGATGCCACCATCGGGCAGAACGGCCTGGCTCAGGCCAAGGTGTTTGCCGACGTCGTCGACATCACGGGCGCGGTGCTGACCAAGCTCGACGGAACGGCCAAGGGCGGCATTGTTTTCCGCGTTCAGCAGGAACTGGGTGTGCCGGTGAAGCTGGTCGGACTCGGTGAGGGAGCCGATGACCTGGCGCCATTCGAGCCGGCGGCCTTCGTCGACGCCCTGCTGGGCTGAAAGCTCTTACACAGCAAGTTCTACGTTAATCCTGACGAAACACGGCGGCTCCATTGCCGCAACAACTTATGCGCATGGTTCTCGTCAGGTCACCAGTCATCATTCTGGGACCCTCCCAACGCTGACTGGAGGTGATAGCGAGTGAGTTTCCCTGTGATGGGCCAGCCCAATACCGGCGATACGGCCTGGATGTTGGCGAGTTCGGCACTCGTGCTGCTGATGACGCCGGGGCTGGCGTTCTTCTACGGCGGCATGGTTCGTGCCAAGAGTGTGCTCAACATGATCATGATGAGCATCAGCGCGATGGGCGTTGTGACGGTGCTGTGGGTGCTCTACGGCTACTCCATGGCGTTCGGCAACGACACCGGCAGCGTGGTTGGCAGCCCGACCGAGTACTGGGGCCTCAAGGGGCTCATCGGTGGCAATGCGGTTGCGGCCGACGCGTCCAAGGGCGTCGCGGCGACCGACATCCCGCTGGCAGGTACCCTGCCGGCCACCGTGTTCGTGGCCTTCCAGTTGATGTTCGCGATCATCACCGTCGCGCTGATCTCGGGTGCGGTCGCTGACCGGCTGAAGTTCAGTGCCTGGCTGGTGTTCTCCGGCCTATGGGCGACGCTGGTGTACTTCCCGGTCGCGCACTGGGTGTTCGCCTTCGACGGGTTCGCCTCGGAGAAGGGCGGCTGGATCGCCAACAAGCTGCACGCGATCGACTTCGCGGGTGGAACCGCGGTCCACATCAACGCCGGTATCGCCGGCCTTGTGCTGGCGCTCGTCCTGGGCAAGCGCAAGGGCTGGCCGACGACGTTGTTCCGGCCGCACAACCTGCCGTTCGTGATGCTCGGCGCCGGTCTGCTGTGGTTCGGCTGGTACGGGTTCAACGCCGGTTCGGCGACCAGCTCCAACGGCGCCGCGGGGGCGACGTTCGTCACCACCACGATTGCCACCGCGGCGGCGATGCTTGCCTGGCTCCTCACCGAGCGCATCCGCGACGGCCACGCCACCACCCTGGGTGCGGCTTCGGGCATCGTCGCGGGACTGGTCGCGATCACTCCGTCCTGCTCGTCGGTGAACGCGCTGGGCGCCTTGATCATCGGTGTGGTCGCGGGCGTGCTGTGCGCGCTGGCCGTGGGGCTGAAGTTCAAGCTCGGCTTCGACGACTCGCTCGACGTCGTCGGCGTGCACCTGGTCGGCGGGCTGGCCGGCACCCTGATGGTGGGCCTGGTGGCCGCACCCGAGAGCGTCGCGATCAACGGCGTGACGGGTGTGTCCAAAGGACTGTTCTACGGCGGCGGATTCGACCAGCTTGAACGCCAGGCAGTGGGCGCGTTCGCGGTTCTGGCCTACTCCGGCGTTGTCACGCTGATCCTGGCGCTTATCCTGAAGTACACCATTGGGCTGCGGCTGGGAGCAGAGCAGGAAGCGGCGGGCATCGATGAGTCGGAGCACGCTGAGAGCGGCTACGATTTCGCGGTCGCCAGCGGTTCGGTTCTTCCCCGTGCCAGCCTGCCGGACACCCCGAACGGCCTGCAGGCTCGAGTGGCCGAGAAAGTTGAGGCGGAATAGAAATGAAGCTGATCACCGCGATCGTCAAGCCGTTCACCCTCGACGACGTCAAGACCAGCCTGGAGGACGCCGGCGTCCTGGGCATGACGGTCAGCGAGATCCAGGGCTATGGGCGGCAAAAGGGCCACACCGAGGTCTACCGGGGTGCTGAGTACTCCGTCGACTTCGTGCCCAAGGTCCGGATCGAGGTCGTTGTCGACGACTCCATCGTCGACAAGGTCGTGGACAGCATCGTCCGGGCCGCACGAACGGGCAAGATCGGTGACGGCAAGGTGTGGGTCAGCCCCGTGGACACCATCGTGCGGGTACGCACCGGTGAGCGCGGCTCTGACGCCCTGTGAGGTAGACCGACCTTGCTGAAGCTGGGCAGATGGGCCGGCCGGGTGTGACACCGAACCGGCCGGACCCCTCACCGTCGGAATCAGAACAAATGCAAGCAGGAAGCGCCGCTGCGGCAGTCGATTTGGCTGCCGCACGGCGCGCACTGTTGTCTGACGGACTGCGCGGAATGAAACCTGCCGAGATGCGGCAGGCGGTGCTCGAACTGCACGAAAACTGGCTGGTCGCAAAAGCTTTCGAGATCGGCATCACCGACGACAGCGGCTATGCGATCGTGGCTGTCGGCGGACTCGGCCGGCGTGAGTTACTTCCGTACTCGGACCTTGACCTGGTGCTGTTGCACGACGGCAAGGCGCCGGAAGTGTTGAGCCCGGTTGCCGACAAGCTCTGGTATCCGTTGTGGGACGCCAACATTCGTCTCGACCACAGTGTGCGCACGGTCAGCGAGGCGCTGGCCACCGCCAATGCCGACCTAACCGCCGCGCTGGGCATGCTGGAGGCGCGGCACATCGCCGGCGCCGAAGCCCTGTCGACCGAATTGATCGACGGCATAAAGCGGCAGTGGCGCACCGGAATCCGTTCGCGCATGGACGAACTCGTGGAGATGACGCACGCCCGCTGGCTGCGGCTGGGCCGCATCGCCCACCGCGCGGAACCCGACCTCAAGTCGGGCCGCGGCGGGCTGCGTGATGTGCAGCTCCTCAACGCTTTGGCGCTGGCCCAACTCATCGACCGCCACGGCATGGCCCGTGCGGATACGGCGGTCGGCTCCCTGGACGACGCGTATCTGACATTGCTGGACGTGCGCACCGAATTGCACGTGGTCTCACGGCGCGGCCGCGACCAGCTGCTGGCCCAATTCGCCGACGAGATCAGCGAGGCGTTGGACGTCGGCGACCGGTTCGACCTGGCGCGCATGCTGTCCAGCGCCGGGCGCACCATCAGCTTCCACGCCGTCACCGGGCTGCGCACCGCCGCCAACGCGCTGCCCAAACGCGGCATCACCGCCCTGATGCGGCGTCCCAAACGGCGGCCGCTGGACGAGGGCGTCGTCGAATACGCCGGCGAGATCGTGCTCGCCCGCGACGCCCGCCCCGAAAACGACCCCGGTCTGGTGCTGCGGGTGGCGGCCGCTGCCGCCGACACCGGCGTCCCGATCGGCGCGGCCACCCTGAGTCGGTTGGACAGCGCGCCCCCGCTGCCGACGCCGTGGCCGCGGGAAGCCCTGGACGACCTGCTGGTGGTGCTGTTGGCCGGCCCGACCGCGGTGCCGACCATCGAAGCCCTCGACCGCACCGGACTGTGGGGCCAGTTGCTCCCGGAATGGGACGCGATCCGTGACCTGCCCCCGCGCGACGTCTCCCACAAGTGGACGGTGGACCGTCACGTCGTGGAATGTGCCGTGCACGCCGCGCCGCTGACCACCAATGTTGCCCGGCCCGACCTGCTGGCCCTGGGCGCGTTGTTGCACGACATCGGCAAAGGCCGGGGAATGGACCACTGCGTGCTGGGGGCGGACCTGGTGATTCCCATCGGGCAGCGACTCGGGCTGGCACCCGCCGACGTGGAGACGATCTCGAAGATGGTCCGACACCATCTGCTGTTGCCCATCACGGCCACCCGCAGCGACCTCAACGACCCCAAAACCATCGAGGCGGTGTCCGAGGCGCTGGGCGGGGACCCGCAACTGCTCGAACTCATGCACGCCCTCTCCGAGGCCGACTCCAAGGCCACCGGCCCTGGTGTGTGGAGCGACTGGAAGGCGTCGCTGGTCGAGGACCTGGTGCGGCGCTGCCGGCTGGCGATGGCCGGGGAGCAGTTGCCGCAAGCCGAACCCACTGCGCCGCACTATCTTTCGCTTGCTGAGCGGCAGGGCGTGCACGTCGAGCTGCAACCCGGAGACGGCGAACGGCGGTCCGCGGTGATGGTCGCACCCGACCAGCGCGGGCTGGTGTCCAAGGCCGCCGCGGTGCTGGCACTGAACTCGCTGCGGGTGCATTCGGCGTCGGTGAACATTCACGAAGGCGTCGCGATCACCGAGTTCGTGGTGTCGCCGCTGTTCGGTTCGCCGCCCGCCGCGGAGCTGTTGCGCCAGCAGTTCGTCGGCGCTCTGCACGGCGACATCGATGTGTGCGCCATGCTCGAGAAACGCGACAGCGAGGCCGCGATGTCCGCCACCGCCCGCGCCGGTGAGGTGCAGGTGGGCGTGCCGGTCACCCGGTCCACCGCGCCGCCGCGCATCCTGTGGCTGGACACCGACACCCCCGGTCAGCTGATCTTGGAAGTCCGGGCCATGGACCGGGTGGGTCTGCTCGCGCTGCTAGCTCGGGCGCTGGAGCGTGCCGAGACCGACATCCTGTGGGCCAAGGTCAACACCTTCGGATCGACGGCGGCCGACGTGTTCTGTGTGGCCGTGCCCCCGGAACTCAATGCGCGCGCCGCGGTGGAAAAGCACCTGCTGGCGGTGCTGGGAGCGCCCGCGGTCGTCTTGGAGGACGAGCCGGTCGGGGACTAACTCTCGGCGTTGAGTTGGCGCACGGCGTCGATGCGGGCCTTGAGCTGATCGCGGGTCGCCGCGGCGATCGGCGGCCCACCGCAGCGGCGGCGCAGCTCGTTGTGGATCCAGCCGTGCGGCTTGCCGGTGCGGTGGTGAGCGACCGAGACCAGGGCGTTGAGTTCGCGGCGCAGTTCGCGCAATTGGCCGTGGGTGGTCATCGAGGGCGCCGGGGCGCCGGCCTGGGCGCGTTTCTGCAGCTGCTCGTCCTGGCGCCGGTGCAACAGGGCGCGCATCTGTTCGGCGTCGAGCAGACCGGGGATGCCGAGGTAGTCGGCCTCCTCGTCGCTGCCGGCGGGGGTGGCGGTCCCGAACGAGGAGCCGTCGAAGATGACCTGATCCAGCTCGGCGTCGGCGCCGAGTGAGGTGAAGCCCTTCTCTTCGCCGGGTTCGTTCTGCGTCCTGGTGGCCGGATCCGCATCGAGCGGGTCACCCTCGGATTCCCGGTGCGGCTTGCCCAGGACGTGGTTGCGCTGCGCCTCCAGCTCGCTGGCCAGCTGCAGCAGATTGGGCACCGACGGCAGGAAGATGCTCGCGGTCTCACCCGCTCGCCGGGATCGCACGAACCGCCCGATGGCCTGGGCGAAGAATAGCGGCGTCGACGCACTGGTGGCGTAGATCCCGACCGACAACCGCGGCACGTCGACCCCTTCGGAGACCATCCGCACCGCGACCAGCCACCGGCTGGTGGACGCCGCGAACTCCGAGATGCGGGCCGACGAGCCGGGGTCATCGGAGAGCACGACGGTGGGCGCCTCGCCGGTCATTTTGGTGAGCAGGGTCGCGTAGGCGCGGGCGGCGGTCCGGTCGGAGGCGATGATCATGCCGCCCGCGTCGGGCACATGCTCACGCTTCTGGCGCAGCCGCTGATCGGCCGCGGCGATCACCGCCGGCATCCACTCGCCGGCCGGGTCCAGCGCGGTCCGCCAGGCCCGAGCGGTCTGCTCGGCGGACAACGGTTCGCCCAGGCGCGCTTCATGCTCCTCCCCGGCGCTGTCCCGCCAGCGGGCCTGCCCCGAATACGCCATGAACACCACCGGGCGGACCACGCCGTCGGCCAGTGCCTCGGCGTAGCCGTAGGTGTGGTCGGCCTTCGACCGCATCAGGCCGTCGGCGTCGGGTTCGTAGGTGACGAACGGGATAGGACTGTCGTCGCTGCGGAACGGCGTGCCGGTCAGGGCGAGTCGGCGGGTGGCGTCGCCGAAGGCTTCGCGGATGGCCTCGCCCCAGGTTTTCGCGTCGCCGCCGTGGTGGATTTCGTCGAAGATCACCAGCGTCTTGCGCTGCTCGGTGCGCACGCGGTGCAGCGTCGGATGGGCGGCCACCTGGGCGTAGGTGACCACTACGCCGTGGAACTCCGGCGAGGTCTGTGGGTTGGAGTTGGAGAACTTCGGATCCAGGGAGAGCCCCTGACGTCCGGCGGCCTGCGCCCACTGGATCTTGAGGTGCTCGGTGGGTACCACGACAGTGAGCTGCTCGACGGCCCGGTGGGCGATCAGTTCGCCGGCGATGCGCAGGGCGAACGCGGTCTTGCCGGCACCCGGGGTGGCCACGGCCAGGAAGTCGCGCGGCTCGCTGCCCAGGTACTTCACCAGGGCGCGACGCTGCCAGCCACGCAACGAGCGAGTGGTGTCCGCGGGGAAGTGGCTGACCGGCTGCAGCGACACATTCCCCCCGTACTCGATTGGCCGCGCGAGAGAGCGCAGTGGCTGTGAAATCTAGCACGACAACGTTTTTCGGCGCTGCAGCGACGTGGCTGTCCGGTCAGATTGGCTGGTCGCGGGTCCGCGGCCAGTCGGGGATGCGCGCGGCGACTGCGGGCCATCCGGGTTCGGGGATGCTTTTCCGATGCCGTCGTCGAGACTGAAACTACGCAGGCGGGCATCGGCGTGTCGTCTGCGCCGTTTCAGTGTCGCGGGCGCACGCGGATGCGCCGCCGCGCTCGACCACTGGGCTGATGGTGGTGAGCTGCTGCGCCCCGCTACGCGGCGCTAGCACTCACCACTAGGCCGATGGTGGTGACCCGCTGCGCCCGACTGCGTCGGGCTGGCGATCACCACTAGGCCGATGGTGGTGACCCGCTGCGCCCGACTGCGTCGGGCTGGCGATCACCACTAGGCTGGCTGTCGTGTTTGAATCGCTGTCCGATCGCTTGACCGGTGCCCTCCAGGGGCTGCGCGGCAAAGGCCGCCTCACCGACGCCGATATCGATGCCACCACCCGCGAAATCCGGCTCGCGCTGCTGGAAGCCGACGTCTCGCTACCCGTCGTACGGGCGTTCGTCCACCGGATCAAGGAACGCGCCCGCGGCCACGAGGTCTCCGGCGCCCTCAACCCGGCGCAGCAGGTCGTCAAGATCGTCAACGAGGAACTGATCGGCATCCTCGGCGGCGAGACCCGCGAGATCGCCTACGCCAAGAACCCGCCCACGGTGATCATGCTGGCCGGCCTGCAGGGTTCCGGTAAGACGACGCTGGCCGGCAAGTTGGCATTCCGCCTCAAGAACCAGGGCCACACCCCGCTGCTGGTGGCCTGCGACCTGCAGCGTCCCGCCGCGGTCAACCAGCTGCAAGTCGTCGGCCAGCGCGCCGGTGTGCCGGTGTTCGCCCCGCACCCCGGCGCTTCACCGGAGTCCGGGCCGGGCGACCCGGTCGCCGTCGCGGCAGCGGGTATCGCCGAGGCCAAGGCCAAGCACTTCGACTTCGTCATCGTCGACACCGCCGGACGACTCGGCATCGACGAGGAGTTGATGGCCCAGGCCGCCGCCATCCGCGACGCCGTCAACCCCGACGAGGTGCTGTTCGTCCTGGACGCGATGATCGGTCAGGACGCCGTCGCCACCGCCCAGGCCTTCGGCGACGGCGTCGGATTCACCGGCGTGGTGCTCACCAAGCTGGACGGCGACGCCCGCGGTGGCGCCGCCCTCTCGGTACGCGAAGTGACCGGCGTTCCAATCCTTTTCGCCTCAACCGGGGAAAAGTTCGAGGACTTCGACGTCTTCCACCCGGACCGGATGGCCAGCCGCATCCTGGGCATGGGCGACGTACTCAGCCTGATCGAACAGGCCGAGCAGGTCTTCGACGCCCAGCAGGCCGAGGCGGCCGCCGCCAAGATCGGCGCAGGCGAGCTGACGCTGGAAGACTTCCTCGAGCAGATGCTGGCCGTGCGCAAGATGGGCCCGATCGGCAATCTGCTGGGCATGCTGCCCGGCGGGGCGCAGATGAAGGACGCCCTGGCCGAGGTCGACGACAAGAGTCTCGATCGCATTCAGGCCATCATCCGCGGGATGACGCCGGCCGAGCGGGCCGACCCGAAGATCATCAATGCCTCGCGGCGCCTGCGGATCGCCAACGGCTCCGGCGTCAGCGTCTCCGAGGTCAACCAACTCGTGGACCGCTTCTTCGAGGCCCGCAAGATGATGTCGTCGATGCTCGGCGGCATGGGGATCCCCGGACTGGGCCGTAAGTCCGCGACCCGTAAATCGAAGAGCGCCAAAGGCAAGAAGGGCAAGAAGGGGGCGCGCGGCCCGACCCCGCCGAAGACGCGCAGTCCGTTCGGCGCGGGCATGCCGGGGATGCCGGGGATGCCGGGGATGCCGGGCATGCCGGCAGGCTTCCCGGATCTGTCCCAGATGCCCGAAGGCCTCAACGAATTGCCGCCGGGGCTGGCCGACTTCGACCTGTCCAAGCTGAAGTTCCCCGGCCAGAAATAGTCGCAGTGCGACTGCACGTGCGCGGGCTGGGCCTACCCGGCGACGTCGCCACCGAACTGTGGATCGTCGACGGCCGCATCAGCCTCGAGCCGGTCCCCGGCGCCGACACGGTTTTCGAGGGCGGCTGGATTCTGCCGGGGCTGGTGGACGCGCACTGCCACGTCGGGCTCGGCCCGCACGGCGCCGTCGAACTCGACGAAGCGATCGCCCAGGCCGAAACCGAACGCGACGTCGGCGCACTGTTGCTGCGCGACTGCGGCTCACCGATCGACACCCGCAGCCTCGACGACCACGAGGACCTGCCCCGCATCATCCGGGCCGGACGGCACCTGGCCAGACCCAAGCGCTACATCCCCGGTTTGGCCGCCGACCTCGACGACGAATCGCAGCTGCCCGACGCGGTCGCCGAGCAGGCCCGGCGCGGTGACGGCTGGATCAAACTGGTCGGCGACTGGATCGACCGGGGGATCGGCGACCTCGCTCCGCTGTGGTCCGACGACGTTCTCAAGGCTGCGATCGACACCGCGCACGCGCACGGCGCCCGCGTCACCGCACACGTCTTCGGCGAGGACGCGCTGCCCGGCCTGATCAATGCCGGCATCGACTGCATCGAACACGGCACCGGCCTGACCGACGAGACCATCGAGTTGATGGTTCAACACGGCACCGCGCTGGTGCCCACCCTGATCAACCTGGAGAACTTCCCCGGCATCGCCGACGCCGCGGTGCGCTACCCGAAGTACGCCGCGCACATGCGCGACCTCTATGACCGCGGGTACCGGCGGGTGGCCGCGGCGCGCGACGCCGGCGTGCCGGTATATGCCGGTAGCGACGCGGGCGGCACCATCAGTCACGGCCGGATCGCCGACGAGGTCGACGCGTTGCGCAGGATCGGCATGACCGCCGACGAGGCGTTGGGGGCGGCCTGCTGGGACGCCCGGCGCTGGCTGGGGCGGCCGGGCCTGGACCACGGCGCACCGGCCGACATGTTGTGCTACTCCGAAGACCCCCGGCGGGGTCCCGACGTGCTGAACCAGCCTGATCTGGTGGTCCTGCGCGGCAAGGTGTTCCGCCCCCGTCGGACCTAGATTTCGCCCAGTGTTAGCCCGGCGCAGCCGCGCCCTGGCGTACCGAGATGGTTACCATCGCTAAATGGCGTTGGCCAGCGGCGCGACCTTTGCCGGGTACACCGTCGTGCGGATGTTGAGTTCATCGGCGACGGGCGAGGTCTACCTGGCCCAGCGGCCGGATCTGCCGGGGTGGCAAACCCTGAAGATCCTCTCGTCGGTGCTGTGGGCCGACGACGAATCCCGGGCCCGGTTCCAGCGCGAGAACATTGCCGTGGCCAACCTCTATCACCCCAACATCGTGGAGGTGCACGAGCGCGGCGAATTCGACGGGCAGCTCTGGGCCGCAATGGAATACGTCGACGGCACAGATGTGGCCACGTTGATGGCGGACCGTTTTCCCGCGGTGCTGCCCCTCAGTGAGGTACTGGCGATCATCACCGCGGCGGCGGCTGGCCTTGACTTCGCCCACCAGCGCGCCGTGCTGCACCGCGACGTGCGGCCCGCCAACCTGCTGCAGACCACCCCAGGTGCTGGCGAACCACGGATTATGTTGTCCGACTTCGGGTTAGCGCGTCCATCTGGTGAGTCGGCGTACGCCGCTCCCGAGGAATCGACGGGCGCGGGCAGCGACGGCCGCGCCGACCAGTTTGCGTTGGCGGCCACCGCGATGCATCTGTTCACCGGGGCGCCGCCGGCGCGGCCGAAGCCGCCCAGACTCAGTGAGCTGCGCCCGGATCTGATCCGCTTGGACGAGGTGCTCAGCAAGGCGCTGGCCGACGACCCGGCGGATCGGTTCCTCAGTTGCCGCGAGTTCGCCGCCGCGCTCGCCGAGCGAGCGGGAATCGCCGACCACGGCCCGCAGGCGCCCGAGACACCGGACGCTGTGCCGGCCGTCGAACCCGCTTATGTGGTCGAGTACCCGGTCTATGCCTGGCCGGAAGCCACTCCGCGACAGCCCGCCCGGACACCGGTCACGGCGCCCCCGCGTGGCTTCCTCCGGTCGGCGGCGGGTTCGCTGGCCCGGCGCCTGGACAGCTTCTCCACGCGGACCTCCAGAAGGTTCGGGCCGCGCCGACTGCTGATCGGTGCGGCCGCGGTGCTATTGCTGGTCGGCTTGTTGGCGGCCGCCATCGCGGTCGGACGCAAGACCAGCCCCCCGGCCCCGCAAGCCGGGGGTGGCCCGGCGGGCGGCGCGCCGCCGGGTCCGTCCCCGAGCAGCAGTCCGGCGGCTGCACCGCCACCACTGGACGGCACCTACCGGATCGAGGTGCAACGCTCCCGGCAGACCTTCAACACCACGCCCACCCCGCAGCCGCCGGACGTCGAGACCTGGTGGGCGATCCGCTCGTCATGCACACCTGCCCGTTGCCTGGCCGCGGCGACGCTGCTCAGCGACAGTGACCATGCCCGGGAGAAGTCGCCGGACGTGCACCCGCTGCTGCTGGAGTTCATCGACGGTCAGTGGCGGTCCCGGGCGGAGACGACCAACTTTCCCTGCATCGGTCCCACTGGTCAGGCGAGCGCCCAGACCACCATCCAGGTGCTCACGCTGCAGCCGCAATCGCAGGGCGAACTCGTCGGGGAGATGGACGTCACGGTCAAGACGAATGAATGCGGTCAGCTGGGCGGCCTCATCCGCATACCTACTGTGGCCAGCCGCGAGGGTGACATACCGCCGGCCGTGAACGTGCCTGACCCCGTGACGGTCACCGCTACGACGGCGCCGCCAACGACGGTGCAGCCGCGAACGCCGACGTCAGGGCCGTCTGGGCCGGGAGGTTGAGTCTTTCCCAAAAAAGATTGCGAGCGTTCACTATCTATGTTAGCTTCGAGTCAAGCTCATTCGACTTGGAGGAACTGTGACTTACGACGTGATCGTCCGCGACGGCCTGTGGTTTGACGGAACGGGCGCCAAACCCCAAATCCGGACGTTGGGCATACGTGATGGCGTGGTGGCCACGATCTCGGCCGGGCCGCTGGATGCGACCGGATGCCCGGAGGTGATCGAGGCGGCGGGGAAGTGGGTCGCGCCCGGGTTCATCGACGTCCACACCCACTACGACGCCGAGATCCTGCTCGACCCCGGCCTCCGGGAATCAGTTCGGCACGGCGTCACCACGCTGCTGCTGGGCAACTGCTCATTGTCGACGGTCTACGCGAACTCCGAAGACGCCGCCGACCTGTTCAGTCGGGTCGAGGCGGTGCCGCGCGAGTTCGTTCTCCGGACGCTGCAGGAGAATAAAACCTGGTCGTCGGCCGCGGAGTACATCGACGCTATCGACGCACTGCCGCTGGGCCCGAACGTGAGTTCCATGCTCGGCCATTCCGACCTGCGGGCAGCGGTGCTGGGCCTCGAGCGCGCCACCGACGACACCGTGCGGCCCACCGACGCCGAGCTGGAAAAGATGGCCCGAATGCTCGACGAGGCGCTCGATGCCGGCATGCTCGGCATGTCCGGGATGGACGCGCCGATCGACAAGCTCGACGGCGACCGGTTTCGGTCGCGCGCGCTGCCGTCCACCTTCGCGACGTGGCGTGAGCGCCGCCGGCTGATCAAGGTGCTCCGCAAGCGCGGCCGCATCCTGCAGAGCGCCCCCAACGTCAACAGCCCGGTGTCACCACTGATGTTCTTCCTCACCAGCAGCCGAATCTTGAACGGTGGCAAGGGAGTTCGGATGAGCATGCTGGTTTCCGCGGACGCCAAGTCGATGCCCCTGGCGGTACACGTGTTCGGGTTGGGCGCCCGGATCCTCAACAAGTTGCTGACCGCCAGCGTGCGCTTCCAGCACCTTCCGGTTCCATTCGAATTATATTCCGACGGAATAGATCTGCCGGTCTTCGAAGAATTCGGCGCTGGTACGGCCGCGTTGCATGTGCGAGATCAATTGCAGCGCAATGCGTTACTGGCCGATGAATCGTACCGCCGTCGGTTCCGGCGTCAGTTTGACCGGCGCAAATTCGGGCCGTCACTGTGGCATCGTGACCTCCATGATGCGGTGATCGTGGAATGCCCCGATAAGTCGGTAATCGGCAAGAGCTTTGGCGCTATCGCTGACGAGCGTGGGCTGCATCCGCTGGATGCCTTCCTCGATATTCTCGTCGACAACGGCGAGCGCAACGTGCGCTGGACCACCATCGTGGCCAACCACCGCCCCAAGCAACTCAACAAGTTGGCCGCCGACCCGAGCATCCACATGGGCTTCTCCGACGCCGGCGCACACCTGCGCAACATGGCCTTCTACAACTTCCCGCTGCGATTACTCAAGCGGGTACACGAGGCGCAACAAGGGGGACGGCCGTTCCTGACCGCCGAGCGAGCGATATACCGCCTGACCGCTGAAGTGGCCGAGTGGTTCGGCATCAACGCCGGCACGCTGCGCGAGGGAGACCGCGCGGATTTCGTGGTGATCGACCCCGTGCATCTGGACAGCTCGGTGGACGGCTATCACGAGGAAGCGGTGCCGTTCTACGGCGGCCTGCGACGGATGGTCAACCGCAACGACGAGACCGTGGTCGCCACGGCCGTGGGCGGTGACGTCGTCTACCGCAATGGCGAGTTCCGCGAGGGATTCGGTCAGACGGTCAAGTCGGGTCGGTACCTGCGTGCGGGTGAGCGGCAGTCGGCACTGTTGAGTGGGTCCGCCTGAAATGGCCAGGACTCAACAGCAACGCCGCGAGGAGACCGTCGGCCGGCTTCTGCAGGCCTGCATCGACACCATCGTCGAGGTCGGATATGCCCGCGCCTCGGCCGCGCTGATCACCAACCGGGCCGGGGTATCGGTGGGGGCCCTGTTCCGCCACTTCGAAACGATGGGCGATTTCATGGCGGCCACCGCGGCAGAGGTCTTACGCCGGCAGCTGGAAATCTTCACCAAGCAGGTCACTGAAATTCCGGCCGACCGGTCGGCGCCGCAGGCGGTGTTGGAAATTCTGCACGACGTGACGACCAGCCCGACCCATGCGGTGCTCTACGAACTGTTGGTAGCTGCCCGCACCGACGACAAGCTGCGAGCCACCCTGCAGGACGAGTTGGGGCAGTATTCGGCCAAGGTCAACGAGGTGGCACGGGAAATGCCCGGCGCGGACGGCTTCGTCGACGACACCCTTCCGGTGGTGGTGGCGTTGCTGACCAACCTCTTCGACGGTGCTGCCGTGGTGGAAGGAGTGCTGCCGCGGCCCGAGATCGCCGAGCGCAGGATTCCGCTGTTGAGTGCGCTGATCACCGCTGTTTGGCGCCCACCGTCCTGACGCCGGGCAGACGCAAGAGCCCCTTGGAGCTGGTGCTCCAAGGGGCCTTCGCGTCTGCTCGCGGGGGGTGGCGAGCCCGCTACTTTTGCAAGGTGAACTGATTGACGTCGATGTAGCCGTCCCGGAACAGCTTGGCGCAGCCGGTCAGGTAATGCATGTAGCGGTCGTAGACCTCTTCGGACTGGATCTGGATCGCTTGGTCGCGATGTGCTTCCAAGGCTTCGGCCCACAGATCGAGAGTCCGGGCGTAGTGCAGCTGCAGCGACTGGTTGCGGGTCAGCGTGAAACCCGCACGGGCCGAATGCTCTTCGACCATCTCGACGATCGGCGGGGCGCCGCCGGGGAAAATCTGGGTCTTGATGAAGTGGAAGAACCGGATAACCCGAAGAGTCAGGGGCAGGCCACGGTCGGTCATCTGCTGTTTGGTGAAGCCGGTGATCGTGTGCAGCAGCATCACACCGTCCGGGGGCAGGATCCGGTGTGCTTTCGCGAAGAAGTCGGCGTGCCGGTCGTGACCGAAATGCTCGAAGGCGCCGATCGACACGATGCGGTCGACGGGCTCGTCGAACTGCTCCCAGCCCTGCAGCAGCACGCGTCTGGTGCGGGGGCTGTCCAGCTGGTCGAACGACTTCTGGACATGAGCGGCCTGGTTCTTCGACAGGGTCAGCCCGACCACGTTGACGTCGTACCGTTCGATCGCCCGCCGCATCGTGGCGCCCCAGCCGCAACCCACGTCCAGCAACGTCATCCCCGGCTGCAGACCTAGTTTGCCCAGCGACAGGTCGATCTTGGCGATCTGCGCCTGTTCCAGGGTCAGGTCGTCGCGCTCGAAGAAGGCGCAGCTGTAGGTCTGCGTGGGGTCGAGAAAGAGCTGAAAGAACTCGTCAGACAAGTCGTAGTGCGCTTGCACATCATCAAAGTGTGGCGTCAGGCCATCAACCATAAGACTCGCTAGCCTACCCCGGCGCGACACGAACGCCCGCACCTGAATGTGCGTGGCGATTTGCTGACATCTCGGGCCTGATCAAAGGGACCCGATACCGGTTTGTGGCCCCAGCGCGAAGCCCCAGTCGAACAAGCTGGCCGCCTGATCCCAGTACGTCGGTCCGCCTTCTTTGACCAGCCCGTACATCATGGCGATCACCAGGCGCCGGCCACCACGGGCCGCGGCTCCGACGAACGTCTTGCGGGCGGCGTTGGTGAACCCGGTCTTGCCGCCGATGGCACCGGGATAGCGCGCCAGCAGCTCATCCTGGTTGAGAATCGGTTGATCGCCGTTGTCGCCGGGGAACATCGCGGACGGCTCGGCGGTGATGCTGGCGAACGTCGGGTTAGCCATCGCGGCGCGGAAGATCACCGCCAGGTCGTGTGCCGTCGACCAGCCGGAGCCGTCAGGCCCGTCCAAGCCGGAGGGGGTCGCCGCGTGGGTGTTCGAGGCACCCAGCGATGCCGCCTTGGCGTTCATCTTGGCCACTGCGGCCTCCTGGCCGCCCAACAGGTCGGCCAGTGTGTTGGCGGCGTCGTTGCCCGACACCAGCAGCAGGCCGTCGAGCAGTTGGCGTGCGGTGTAGCTGTGGCCGACCTTGACCCCGACGCAGTTGCATTCGACCGCGGTGTCGGTCAGATCGGCGACGACGGTGGAGTTCAGCGGCACTTCATCGAGGACCACCAGCGCCAACAACACCTTGATGGTGCTCGCGGGCGGGTGGGCGACGTTCTGCTCACGACCGGCCAGCACCTGACCGCTGTCCAGGTCGGCGACGATCCACGTCTGTGCGGGGCCGTCGGGAATCGGCATCGATCCCGCTGCCTGCTGGACGTCGGTGTCGGCGTTGGAGACGGGAGTCGCACCGAGGAACGTGACCGTGAGCAGCGCCGCGGCGATGGCCCTGAGCTTTCGCATGGGGGCAAATCTTAACTTCTGGCGCGGGTCGTGACCATCTCGGGCAATTACGGTATTGGTGACCAGGCGGCTCGCAACCGCCGTCGACTCCGACGTCCGTTCGTCGTGGGGTAACAGGCGGACGGCATTTCACCGCGTGGTGAAGCCCGGTTGAATTAGTTCGTGTGCCAGAGCGGTCCGGTGATGGCAATGGCAGCCGGATTGGCTGATGTACCCGGGGTGTTCATGAATGCCTGGACGAGGGTCGGTGCCCGCAAGCCTGCTAATGCCTCCGCTTATTCCCGCAATATGGGAGTTGAATAATATTCAAAAATTTGCCAATCATCCGGCGGATCGATTTTCGCAAAAATGCTCTTTTTCTCGAAAATTCCTTACCTTTCAATGCGCTTCTTTCCTAAGCTTCATCTGTCGTTCGTTCTACGACGATCCAGCATGAGTCGATGGGGCACTGGATATGTCATATGTATTTGCCGGACTGGATGCATTCGAAGCGGCCGCAGCCGACTTGACCAGGCTCGGATCGGGTTTGAGCGCGGCAAACCGTTGGGCTGCCGGTCCGACCGCGAGCGTGGTAGCTGCGGCCGGCGATGAGGTGTCAGCAGCCATTGCCGCATTGTTCGCCGAGCAAGGCCGGCAGTATCAGGCCGTTAGTCGTGAAGTGGAGGCGTTTGAGCTGCGCCTCGTCCGGCTGCTGCAGGGCGCGGCGGAAAGTTATGCCAGTGCTGAAGCGACCAACGCCGACACGATGCGTCAGTTAGAGCAGGCAGCACTGAATGTCATCAATGGTCCCAGCCAGGCGCTGACCGGCCGTCCGCTGATAGGCGACGGGGCTGATGGTGCCCCGGGTACCGGGCAGAACGGCGGCGACGGGGGATGGTTGTGGGGTAACGGGGGCAATGGCGGTTCCGGAGCCGCGGGTGCCAAAGGTGGAATGGGTGGGTCCGCGGGTCTGTTCGGTCGGGGCGGCAATGGCGGCGCTGGTGGGTCGGCGGCGTTGGCGGGCGGAGCCGGCGGTAATGGTGGAGCCGGCGGAGCCAGTGGAATTCTCGGCGGAGCCGCTGGTGATGGTGGGGCCGGCGGGGCCGGCGCGGCAGGCGGTTTCGGCCAAGTTGGCGGGGCCGGAGGAGTTGGCGGGGCCGGCGGGGCCAATATGCAAGTCTCGTTCGGCCATGGGGGCTCCGGCGGAGTTGGCGGTACCGGTGGTATGGGCGGTCCGGGCGCCGGCTCGAACGGCGGAGCAGGCGGTCAGGGTGGTGCCGGCGGGGAAAACCGTGCGCTTTGGTTCGGTCTTGGCGGGGCTGGTGCGTCCGGCGGTATCGGGGGTGAAGGCGGATCAGACGGGTTCGGTGGCACAGGTGGTGCCGGCGGTGCGGGGGGCGACAATCACGCCTTGTTGCTTGGTAAGGGAGGGGCTGGTGCACCCGGCGCTGTCGGTGGTAACGGCGGAATGGGCGGCGGTGGCGGGACTGGGGGAGCCGGTGGGGCTGGCGGAGCCAATAAGGCGCTGTGGTCGGGGTTTGCCGGCGATGGTGCGCCTGGTGGCGGCGGTGGTGACGGTGGTGCTGGCGGAGTCGGCGGCGCTGGCGGTGCTGGCGGTGCCGGCGGAGCCAACGTGCAAATGTTTTTCGGACACGGCGGTGCCGGCGGTGTCGGCGGTATCGGTGGAAACGGGGGTGTCGGTGTCGCAGGTACTGCAGGAGGCGGCGCAGGCGAGGCTGGAATGGCTGGAGGCGCCGGAGGAATTGGAGGTGCGGGCGGGGCGAACGTTGCGCTGTTGTTCGGCATAGGGGGGGCCGGCGGATCGGGAGGTGTCGGTGGTGCCGGGGGTCACGGCGGGATAGGCGGCACCGGTGCGGGATTTGATACCGACGGAGGAACCGGTGGCTCCGGCGGTGGAGGTGGGGCCGCCGGTGTCGGCGGGGCCGGCGGAACCACGCAATTCTTTGGATTCAACGGGCCCTCGGGCCTGTCCGGGGTTGGGGGTAGCGGCGGGACCGGTGGTGGCGGCGGTGCAGGGGCGAGCGGGTTGCTTGGCGGGAGCGGTTTCAGTGGTGGTGCCGGTGGTGTGGGGGGTCAGGGTGGTGCGGCGGGTGCTGGTGGTGTCAACGGTGCTGGTGGGCGTGGCGGTGATGGGGGCGTGGGCGGCGTCGGGGGTCAGGGCAGTGATGGGGTGAACAGTGCGGGTCAGGCGGGCGGCACGGGCGGTGCTGGCGGTAACGGCGGCGACGGCGG
>NZ_LQOY01000026.1 GCF_002101675.1 Mycobacterium gordonae
CGTTCCCGGCGTTCCTCGCGCTCCATCAACCGCATCAGCTCGGGGGTGGTCATTGCCGCAAACGTCAACGCGCACAATCGGTCCTGGGCATCGTCGGACGCGTCGAAGGCCTCGACGATCTCCTCACGCGCGCTCGCTGCCATACCAGAATTTTACGAAGGCCCACCGACAAGTTCGGGTCGCCGAAGGCCACAACGCCGAGCGTGCACTTACTGCCACTCCGCGCGGCGTGTCCGCGTAATTTGCTGCACGCTCGCGGCGCAACCCCGAAGCGAAACCTGTTGACATCTGCCCTCATAGAGAAGTCATACCCACCGTTCATTAACGAAATACTTTTCGTGATCTATCCTTCTACTATCGGGCAGGAACCAGGGAGGTCAGATCATGAAGGTCATCACGTTCGCAGCGGCCGCGGCACTCGCAACCGCACTGGGAGTCAGCACGACTCCCCCATCCGCCCAAGCCGAGTCACCGACGTTGGCCGGTGTCTACCTCTACGCCGACGAGGATGGCGACACCGGGACGTGGACCATCAGAACCAGCTGCACACCCGACTGCGTCGCTCACGTCACGACCTCGTCCGGGAGAACCTTCGAGGCCACGCTGGTGGACGGACGGTATACCAACACCCGGACCATCCCCGGCGGCGTGACCTGCCCGGGCCACACCGCCGGCGACTTCGGCCGCTGGATCCCCGCCAGCGAGCATCCGGTCAACGTCACGCAATGGTGGGACCCGGTCACGCTGGTCGGCGAGGTGGATTTCTTCAACGAGGCGGCGCCGTGCGCTCTTGCTGACCGCAGTGACAGGTTCACCCTGACAAGACTCGACCGCTGACTACAGCGTCTCGTCCAGCTCCCCTAGCCGGTCGGTGAGCCGCAGGTTTTCCGAGTAGTCGACCGGGCAGGCGATCAGCGACACCCCGTCGTCGTCGAGCGCCGCCCGCAACGTCGGCAACAGCTCCTCGGCGCTGCTGATCCGATATCCCTTGGCGCCGAAGCTTTCCGCGTACTTGACGATATCCGGGTTGCCGAAGGACACGTAATGGTGCTCGCCGAGTTCGAGATCCATCTTCCACTCGATCAGCCCGTAGCCGCCGTCCTCCCAGATCAGCACCACCAGCGGGATCTTCTCCCGCACTGCCGTCTCGATCTCCTGCGAGTTCATCAGGAAGGCACCGTCGCCCACCACTGCCAGCACCTTGCACTCCGGCCGGGCCAGCTTCACACCCATCGCTCCGGGCAAGGCAAAACCCATGGTGGACAACCCGTTTGAGATCAGGCAGGTGTTGCGCTCATAGGTCGGGTAGAGCCGCGCCATCCACATCTTGGTCGCACCGGTGTCGACCAGGACCACGTCGCTGCGACCCAGCGCCTCCCGGGTGTCGGCGACCACCCGCTGCGGCGCCAGCGGAAACCTCGAATCCTGTTGCCCCCGAGCGAATTCCTCATCCAGGAGACCCGAGCCGGGGACCCCGACGTCGTCGAAGCGGCGTCCGTCCATCGCCTCGGTGAGTTGATTCAGCGAGTCGCTGATGTCGCCGATGATGCCGACGTCAACCGAGTAGTGTGCGTCGACCTCGGCGGGGAAGCGGTGGATGTGGATGATCTTCTTGTCGCCCTTCGGGTTGATGCGGACCGGATCGAATTCCTGCAACTCGTAGCCGACCGCGATGACGACATCGGCATTGTCGAACCCGAAGTTGACGTAGTCGTGTCGCATGAACCCCAGCGTCCCGATGCCGTTCGGGTGGTCGTCGGGCATGACACCCTTGCCGTGAAAGCTGTTGGCCACCTTGATGCCCAGCTCCTCGGAAAACCGGATCAGCGCCGCCGAGGCGTCGCTGCGAGCCGCGCCATGACCGGCAAGCACCACCGGCCGCTGCGCCGTGCGCAGGATGTCGACCGCCCGCGCCACCTGACGGGCGGCCGGCGCGTCCGCCCGGACCACGTTGCGCGGCAACGGCCCCAAGTCGGGATAGTCGGCAGCATCCGCATCCAGGTGCTCGGGCACCGCGAGATACACCGCCGCCGGCCTTTCGGTCTCGGCGACCTTGAACGCCTTGCGGACCATCTCCGGGATCGCATGTGCGGTCGGGATGCCGGCCGACCACCGGGTGATCGGAGCGAACATCGACACCAGGTCGACGTACTGATGGGATTCCTTGTATTCGCGGTCCTGGCCGACCTGTGCCGAGATGGCTACCATCGGCGTGCTGTTGGTGGTGGCATCGGCGACCCCGAGCTGCATGTTGATCGCACCCGGTCCCAGCGTCGCCGAGACCACGGCCGCGCGTCCGGTGACCCGGCCGTACATCTCGGCCATGAAGGCCGCGCCCTGCTCGTGCCGGGTCAGCACGTAGCGGATGTCGGAAGCCGCCAGCGCCTTGATGAACCGGATGTTCTCCTCGCCGGGTATCCCGAAGACGACTGACACGCCCTCGTTTTCCAGGCACTTGACGATCAGCTCAGCCGCTGTGGACATCCGCCACCTTTCTGTTTCGTAGATAGTGGCAGGCTAGTTGTCGGACGGTTCACGACAACCCTGACAGGAGGGCCGACGTGCCCATCGCCACCATCAACCCGGCCACCGGCGAGACAGTCAAAACCTTCACCCCCGCAACCGACGACGAAGTCGAGGACGCGATAGCACGCGCGTACGCGCGCTTCCAGGACTACCGCCGCAACACCACCTATGCCCAACGGGCCGAGTGGGCAAACGCCACCGCCGACCTGCTCGAGGCCGAGGCCGATGACACCGCGGCCATCATGACCCTCGAGATGGGCAAGACGCTGGCCAGCGCCAAGGCGGAAGTCATCAAATGCGCCAAAGGATTTCGTTACTACGCCGAGAACGCCGAAGCGCTGCTCGCCGACGAGCCGGCCGACGCCGGCAAGGTTAACGCATCCCGTGCGTTTACGCGCTACCAGCCGCTCGGCGTGGTGCTGGCGGTGATGCCGTGGAATTTCCCGCTATGGCAGGCCGTGCGGTTCGCGGCGCCCGCGCTGATGGCCGGCAATGTCGGCCTGCTCAAGCACGCCTCCAACGTCCCGCAGTGCGCGCTGTATCTGGCCGACGTCATCGCGCGCGGCGGATTCCCGGACGGATGCTTCCAGACACTGCTGGTGTCCTCCGGCGCCGTCGAGAAGATCCTGCGCGATCCCCGGGTCGCCGCCGCCACCCTCACGGGCAGCGAACCGGCCGGGCAATCGGTGGGCGCCATCGCCGGGGACGAGATCAAGCCGACCGTGCTCGAACTCGGCGGCAGCGACCCGTTCATCGTGATGCCGTCCGCGGATCTCGACGCGGCGGTGAAGACGGCGGTCACCGGCCGCGTGCAGAACAACGGCCAGTCCTGCATCGCCGCAAAACGCTTCATCGTGCACACCGACATTTACGACGAGTTCCTCGAAAAGTTCGTCGCGCGGATGGAAGCGCTGAAAGTTGGAGACCCGACCGACCCGGATACCGACGTCGGGCCGCTGGCCACCGAATCGGGTCGCGACGAGATCGCCCAGCAGGTCGAGGATGCGGCCGCGGCCGGTGCGGTGATCCGTTGCGGCGGTGAGCGTCTGGACCGTCCGGGCTGGTTTTATCCGCCGACGGTCATCAGCGACATCACCAAGGACATGGCGCTCTACACCGAGGAGGTCTTCGGCCCGGTCGCGTCGGTCTACCGGACCGCCGACATCGACGAGGCGATCGAGATCGCCAACGCCACCACCTTCGGGCTGGGATCGAACGCCTGGACCCAGGACCAGGCAGAGCAGCAGCGCTTCATCGACGACATCGTGGCGGGAGCCGTCTTCATCAACGGGATGACGGTGTCCTACCCAGAGCTGCCGTTCGGCGGCGTCAAGCGGTCCGGTTACGGCCGCGAGCTGGCGGGCCTCGGGATCCGCGAGTTCTGCAACGCCAAGACCGTCTGGATCGGCTCGGCCGACACCGCCGACACCAGCGGCAGTAAGAAGACCGAGTAGCTCGCCCGGCTACCAGTGCCGAGCAGACGCTAAGGCCCCCGAAACTCCGTTGTTTCGGGGGCCTTAGCGTCTGCTCGCCCTAGGAAGGTCCCCGCTAGGAAACCGCAGCCAGCGCGCGCTCGTCTTCGTCGGCGAAGTCGTCCTCGAGCTGCACCGGCGAATAGTCCAGGTCGATCTCGCCCACCGGGCGCCCGCGGGCACTGCTGATCGTGCCGAACCGCCGCATGCCCTTGTCGGTGGAGTACTGCAGCATCTCGTCGGGCTTCAAGCCGAACGGCGGATGCTCGCCGTACAGTTCGAACCCCTCTTCGGTCAGCCGCAGCGCCATCGGGATGAGCTCGTTCATGCGGTTTTCGAACACGGTCCAGTTGGCGTCGTCGGCCGCGACGTGGCGACGGCAGGTGAAGGTGCCCCACGCCATATGGCGTCGCTCGTCGTCGCCGATGCGCCGCACCAGCTCCTGCATGCCTGGCAGAATGCCGCGTTCGACGCAGATCTTGTTCCAGGCGTAATAGCCGGTGAGCGCCAGCATGCCCTCGACGATGTGGTTGTAGGTGACCGATGCCCGCACCTGTGCGGCCGGTGACGGATCGCCGGTCAGCGCGTTGAGACAGTCGGGCAACTCGTCGTAGAAGATGTCCCGATAGGTGGGCAGCGGGTCCAGATAGCCATGCAGGTCATCCTTGACGCCCACCGCGTCCAGCCAGAGGCGGAACACCTGGACGTGCTTGGCCTCCTCGAACGCGAACTGGGTCAGGTACATCTCGTCGCCGAGGCGCCCTTCGGCCCGCATCGCGGCCATGAATGGCTGGATGTCCTCGGTCACCGCTTCCTCTCCGGCGATGAATTGGGCGCACAGCCGAATGGCGTAGTCACGCTCGGCGTCCGACAGGTTCTGCCAGTCCTCCCCGTCCTTGGAGAAGTCGATGTCGGCCGGGTTCCAAAATTTGGCGTTGCCGCCGGCGAACAGCTTCAGCGGCAGGCTCTGCCAGTTGAGCCCGCCGGCGACCATTGAGCCGGTATGGGTGCGTGTCATGTGCTTTCCTCCGATCGGGCGGGTTGGACGGCTGGGGCCGGCGCGGAGAACGCGTCCGAAAGCACCGCGACGAGCCGGCGCACCGCGAGCGCCGGCTGCTCCGGCGTCGGCTCGTCGAGGCCCAGAATCGGGTCCAGCCCGCGCATGTACGGCGCCAGGGCCAGGTGCGGAAAGATCATCAGCAGCAGCGAAAGCAACGCGTCGGTGTCGGAGTCGGCACGCAGATCGCCCCGCCGGTGCGCCTCGGTCACCAGCGGCCGAAGCACCTCCAGATAGTGGCGGTGGATGACGTTGCGCACGCTGATGCGGGCGTCGGTGTCGACCTCCAAGGTCGCCGCGGCGTGCAGCGCCCGTTCCCGGGGGTGCTCGGCGTAGTAGGCGACCCAGGCGTCGAGCAGGTCGGTGAGGAAGGCGAAGAACGGCCGGCCCGAATCGAGTTCGCGGATGGTGGCTTCCACGTAGGCGCGGACGCGCAGGCTGGCCACGTCGGCGATGTAGGCATAGAGGTCGCGCTTGTCCGCGAAGTACTGGAACAGGCTGCCCTTGGCCACCCCCGCGCGCCGGGCGATGACATTGAGGCTGCCGTTAGAGAAACCGTGGGCGCCGAATTCGGCCTCCGCGGCTTCGATGACCGCCGCGCGGCGAGCCGGATCGACGCGCGCCCAGGTAACCGTTGGCATGGGGCTCCCCTCACCATGAATGACCACTGGTCATTCTACTGTGAGGCAGCTCACAGTCAAGGGTTCGCCGGCCGGCCCAGCGCTATGGCCGCATCTCGTACGCGCCGTTGAGCGGCAGCACGAATTCCTTCCACACCGTGTCGTAGCGCGCCGGGTCATTGGCGGGGCGGCGGACCATGCGCAGCGCGAACTCGGCCTGCGCGCCGGTCGTGGCGGCCTTGTCGTGCAGCTCGACGGCGTAGCTGTTGAAGTCGCGGACCAGCAGGCCGAAGATCTCGTCGAGCAGCGCCTCGTCCACGCCGGACAGCTGGGCCTCCTCCAGGATCAGCTGAGCGTAGGGCACCAGGGCGAAGATCTGGCCGACGCCGAAGGCGAAGTCGATGTCCTTCTGCTGCGCGGCGTCCGGGGTGGCGCTGGCCAGCATCTCGGCCAGCACGTCGACCTGCTCACGTAACAGCGCAACGTTAGGCAGGTGCCCGTAGCTGTCGAACGGCGTGCGCCAGTTGTGGAAGCGCACCTTGCCCAGGCCGCCGGTGGGCCCCTGGTTGAACAGGAAGGTGTCGTCGGCGTCGTCGTCGCGCCGGCCGATCAGCGGCAGCGCCGCGTCAGGGGCGAACAGGAAGTTGGGCATGAACTTGGCCAGCAGCCCGATGTTGATGTGCACGGTGCCCTCCAGCCGGGGCAGCATGCCGATCTCCTGGGCGACGGTTTCGAAGAACATGTCCTTCTCCACGCCCTTGGCCGCGATGACGTCGAACAGCGCGGTGATCACGCGCTCACCCTCGCTGGTGACCTTGGCCTTGGTGAGCGGGCTGTACAGCAGGTAGCGGCGGTCGTCGGCGGATGCGCTGCGCATGTAGTCCGACGCCCGGGTGCACACCAGCCGCATGGCGACCAGGCGCGCGTAGGAGTCGGTGAGCAACCGGCGGACGTGGCTGAAGTCGGTAACGACGGTGCCGTACAGGTGGCGGTTGGCGGCGTGCGTGATGGCCTCGTAGAAGGCGTGGGTGCACATGCCCACCGAGCCCCAGCCCAGGTTGTACTTGCAGACGTTCACCGTGTTCAGGGCGGCGTGGAAGGCGCCCATGCCGCGGTGCAGCAGGTCGGCCTCGGTGACCGGGTAGTCGTGCAGGGCGTAGTTCGCCACGTAGTTCTGCGAGTTGACGACGTTCTTCTTGCATTCGTAGCGGTCGTCCTGAGAGTCCGCGGCGAAGAACACGTACTCCGGGTTCTCCGAACCGTCGTCGATGCGGCCGAAGGTGGAGGTCATCCGGGCGACGTTGGCGTTGCCGATGTAGTACTTCTCGCCGTTGGCGACCCAGCCGTGCTCGGACGGGGTCAGCACCATGTCGGTCTGATAGACGTCGGCGCCGTGCGCCTTCTCGGAGAGGCCGAAAGCGAACACCTCACCCTGTTCCAGCTGGGCGGCGGCCTTGCGCTTGGCGTCCTCGTTGTCGCTCATCCAGATCGGGCCCAGACCCAGCGCGGTCACCTGGAAGGGGTACCAGTAGCTCAGCCCGTAAAAGCCGATGATCTCGGCGAACTCGCTGATGCGGTAGGTGTCCCAGCGGCAGGCCAGATCCGGGTCCGAGGCGCCGTACTCGGCGGGCGTCAGCAGTGAGGCGAAGATCCGGTTCTCGGCGATGTGGTTGAGGAAGTCGGTGTACCAGACGCGCTCGTGTGCGTCGTGCTTGAGCTTCGCTTTACCGCGGTTCTCGAAGAAGTCCACCGTGGCCTGCATGATCTCCCCCGACCGGGCATCCGGGTACTTGCGTTGCAGTTTGTTGGGATTGAGCAGCATGAGGGTGGCTCCAGAGCGATTTCGGATCGGGACGGGTAGACCGTACTGCAATACTCCGGCAGCCGGTACAACGACGACGTTGCTAGGTCTTAAAAATGCCCCGGCAGCGACCTAGCATCAAAGGCGTGTCAGAACTTAATACCGCCCGGGGAACCATCGATACCGCCGATCTCGGCGTCACGCTCATGCACGAGCACGTGTTCATCATGACGACCGAAATCGCCCTCAACTACCCCGAAGCCTGGGGTGACGAGGAGAAACGGGTGGCCGACGCCGTCGCTCGCCTCAACGAACTGAAGTCCCGTGGCGTCGACACCATCGTCGACCTGACCGTCATCGGGCTCGGCCGCTACATTCCCCGCATCGCCCGGGTGGCTGCCGCCACCGAGCTGAATATCGTTGTGGCTACCGGGCTTTACACGTACAACGACATTCCGTTTCGATTCCACTACGAGGGGCCCGGCGGCATGCTCGACGGCCCGGAGATCATGACCGACATGTTCGTCCGGGACATCGAGCAAGGCATCGCCGACACCGGCATCAAGGCCGGCATCCTCAAGTGCGCCACCGACGAACCCGGCATCACCCCGGGCGTCGAACGGGTCCTGCGCGCAGTCGCCCAGGCCCATAAGCAGACCGGGGTGCCGATCTCCACGCATACGCACGCCGGCTTGCGCCGCGGGCTGGAACAGCAGCGCATCTTCGAAGAAGAGGGGGTGGACCTGAGCCGGGTGATCATCGGGCACTCCGGTGATAGCACCGATGTCGGCTACCTCGAGGAGCTCATCTCGGCGGGCTCGTATCTGGGCATGGACCGGTTCGGCCTGGACGTGCTGCTGCCCTTCGAGGAGCGCGTTCAGATCGTAGCCACCATGTGCGAGCGCGGCCACGCCGACAAGATGGTGCTTTCCCACGACGCCAACTGCTATTTCGACGCACTGCCCGAAGCGCTGGTGCCGCAGATGGCGCCCAACTGGCACTACCTGCACATCCACAACGACGTCATCCCCGCACTCAAACAACGCGGCGTCACCGACGAACAGATCCACACCATGCTCGTGGAGAACCCGCGAAAAATCTTCGATCGGCAGGGCGCCTATCAGTGACGGTCCCGTCGATCGGAACCCAGATTTCGCAGCTGGCCGCGCTCGCCCCGGACGAGCCCGCGGTCAGCTGCGACGGGTACACCATCACCCGCGCCGAACTCGACTCCTCCACCAACCGGCTGGCCCGCGCGTACGCGCAGCGCGGCGTGGGCGTCGGCGACTACGTGACGATCGTGCTGCCCAACTCCGTGGAATGGATCCAGGCGGCGGTGGCGTGCTGGAAACTGGGGGCGGTGCCGCAGCCGTTGTCCCCGCGACTGCCCGAAGCGGAGCTTGAAGGATTGCTGGGCCTGCGCCGCTCGGCATTGCTGATAGGCCGGGAGCATCCCGTAACACCCAGTTTGCCAAGGGGTTTCGTCCCTGACACCTCGGATGCCCCGCTCCCCGAAGCGGTGTCGCCGTGCTGGAAGTCGATGGCCTCGGGCGGCAGCACCGGGCGGCCCAAGCTCATCGAGGCCGGCGGTGACAGCCGGGTACCGCCGGCGATCGGCTATCCGCTGGGCATGCAGGAGGGCGACACCACCCTGGTGCCGGTGCCGCTGACGCACAACACCGGGTTCACCACCGCGTTGATCGCGCTGATCATGCGCCAGCACCTGGTGTTGATGAGCCGGTTCGATCCGCATGAATTCCTTCGGGTGATCGAACGGTATGGCGTCACGTTCCTGGTGACCGTGCCGACGATCATGCAGCGCTTGCTACCCGTCTATCAGGCCGGGTCCTATGACCTGTCCTCGCTGCGGCGGTTGTGGCACCTGGCCGCGCCGTGCCCGCCGACGGTCAAGCAGGCCTGGATCGACCTGCTGGGTCCCGAGAAGATCTGGGAGCTTTACGGCGGCACCGAGTTACAGGCGCTGACTTTCATCTCCGGAGATCAGTGGCTGACCCACCCGGGGTCGGTCGGGCAGGTGGTGAGCGGGCAGATGAAGGTGCTCGACGACGACGGCAACGAGTGCCCGCCCGGCGTGGTCGGCGAAATCTACATGCGCCCCAACCCCGGCAGCGCGCCGACCTACCGCTACGTCGGCACCACCGCAAAGTCGCGCGACGGCTGGGATTCGCTGGGCGATCTCGGCTATTTCGACGCCGACGGATTCCTCTACCTGTCGGACCGCCGCGTCGACATGTTCACCGTCGGTGGCCGCAACGTATACCCGGCCGAGATCGAGAACGCGCTGTCGGCTCATCCAGAAGTGTTGTCCTGCTTGGCTGTTGGGATTCCGGACGGCGACCTCGGCCAGGTGCCGTACGCCCTGGTGCACACGACGAGCGGGTCGGCTCTGGACGCCACGGCCGTCCAGGCGTTCGTCGCCGATCGACTTGCGGCCTACAAAGTGCCCCGTATCGTTGAATTCGTCGATACCCCACTGCGAGACGACGCCGGCAAGGCACGTCGCACCGCGGTGCGCGACGCCGTCATTGCGCGACTACAGGTTGGGGGGCCGTGATGGATGCCACCCGGTACTCGGCCCTGAGCGACGTCGGGTGCGAACGCTCCGAGAACCAGGACCGCTGGGGCGCGGACGGCGACCAGCGTCTGTTCATGGTGGCCGACGGCGTGGGCGGCAGCCGCGACGGCGCGCTGGCCGCCCAGACCATGGTCGACATCCTGCCCCGTTACGTCGCCCATCACCTGCCACCGGACCAGCGGGAGGCCCCGGACGCGCCGGAGCGCCTGGGCCGGGCCATCTCCGAGCTCTCCGACGACCTGCACACCAAGGCGCAGAAAGATGCCCGGTACGCCGGCGCCAACAGCACCCTGGTGGCCATCGTGGTGGTCGGCGCCCGCGTTCTGGTCGCACATCTCGGCGACAGCCGCGCCTACCTGTATCGGGAGGGGCAGCTGACCCAACTCACCAAGGATCACACCCTGGTGCAATCCCTGGTGGACGCGAATCAGGTGCAGGCCGAGGACGCGGGGAACCTGCGAGTGCGCAATGTGGTGACGCGGTACATGGGGATGAAGCCGCCCGCGCGGGCCGACTCCGGCGCCCATGACCTGTCCGACGGTGACCGAATCCTGTTGTGCAGCGACGGGTTACACGGCATCGTCGATCAGGGCACGACGACGCGGATCCTCGGCAGACACGACGACCCCGGTGAAGTCTGCGCCGCCCTGATCGCGGCGGCGCGCGGTGCCGGCGCCCCTGACAACGTCACCGCGCTGGTGGTCGACGTCTCCGACTCGTAGCCGGGGTGACCGGCGTTCGGCGGTGGACCGCCGGCCTCACGGTGTTCGTCTGCTACCTGGTGGGGGCCGTCGTGCTGACCATCGGCGCCTGGAGCGATCCGACATCCGGCTGGGCCGGCGGCTGCTGCGACCAGGAGCAGACGATCTGGTACCTGGGCTGGGCTCCGCACGCACTCACCCACGGCCTCAACCCGTTCTTCACCACCCAGATCGGCGCGCCCGCCGGCGTCAACCTGATGTGGAACACCCCGATGACTCTGCTCGGGCTGCTGGGCTGGCTGCCGGCCAAGATCGGCGGGCCGATCTTCGGCTTCAACGTCCTGATGGTCCTCGGCGTGGCTCTGAGCGGGTGGACCGCGTGGCTGGCGATCCGCCGCTGGACCGGAGACGGCCTCGGCCCGGTCGTCGGCGGCGCGGTGTACGCCTTCTCGCCCTACGTCGCCTCCCATGCGGCCCTGCACCTCAACCTGGCGACGGCCTGGGTGGCGCCGCTGGTCGTGATCGTCATCGACGAGCTGCTGGTCACCGGACGGCGACCGGCGTGGCACGCGGGGGTGGCACTCGGTTTGCTGGGCGCCGCGCAACTTCTGATCGCGGCCGAGATGCTGGCGACCGGCGTCGTGGCCGCGGGAGTGCTGATCGGTGTCATGGCCCTGGCCGCCCGGACGGGGCGGCGTGCAGCGCTGGCCCGTCTGCGCAACGCGCTCGCGGTCGCAGCGCCGGTGTTCCTGGTGCTTTCTGCCTGGCCCCTGTTCACCCAGTTCTTCGGACCGCAACGCATCACCGAGCAGGTACAGGATTCCAAGACATTCTCGACCGACCTGCTGAACCTGGTCGTTCCGACGCCCTACCAGCTGATTGCCCCGCCCGCGGCCACCCGGGTGTCGCGGGAGTTCAGCGGTCTATATCACGAGGCGACCGGCTACCTCGGCCTGCCGCTGCTGGCCCTTCTCGTCGTCGTGACCATCCGCCACTGGGACGACCTTCGGATCCGGGTCGCGAGCGTCACGGGCGCGCTGCTCCTCGTGCTCTCGCTCGGGCCGTGGCTGCACCTCGGCACCGAGGCGCTGCCGGTCCCGCTGCCCTGGCTGCCCTTCGGCTCGCTGCCACTGCTCAATCACGTGCTGCCGGCGCGCTTCACGCTGTACGTCTGGCTGGCGGTCGCCGTGATCGTGGCCGGCGTCATCGCACGGGCGACCCAGCTGGACCCGCTTCGGAAGGCAGCGTGGTTGCTCGCGGTGGGCGCGGCGCTCGCCCTGATCCTTCCCGCCCCGCTGCAGCGCATGGCGTTCTACACCCCCGCCTACTTCCGAAGTTGGGCGAGCCATCACATCGCGCCCGAGGAAACCGTCCTGGTCGCGCCGTACTTCCTCGATCCCGACGGCAGGGCGGCGCCAATGCTGTGGGCGGCGGAAACCGACTACGGGCTGCGGATGCCCGAGGCCTACGCCTACATGCCCCAGCCGGACGGCGGGACCAGGCCCGGACCCCCGCCGACGCGGCTCTTCTCGGTCATGGTGACGATTCAGCAGGGCACCGCGCTGCTGGCGCGCGGTGAGGTGCGTGACGAGGTCGAGGCGGATCTGCGGCAGGCGGGGGTGCGTCACGTCATCGTCGGGCCGACCCGGGAGTACCAGGCGTTGATCGCGTTCTTCAGCGACCTGTTCGGCCGCCCACCCCAGTACGTCGACGAGATCGCGATCTGGCGGGACGTGGACGTCGGGGGTGTCGTCGCGGCGCGGTAGGCGCGTTGCCCGGCGGCGGCGCAGCGCCTCTCGGCATCCGCGCTGTCGGCGACTGAGTCCCGTCTGCCGCAACGCTATCCAGCGTCCTCGACCAGGGACATTGACGCGGCCGCTAGGCAAGCACAACGATCACCGTGGACATCCTCGACATCGGAGATTTCGGATCGTTGTCACCGCCCCGTCGGGTACGGGCGAAGCGGCGCCGGACCGGATGTCGGGGCCGCTGTCAGCCACCCGCCGGCCGATCGGACCGCCGCATTCTTCGATGTGGACAACACCCTGGTGCACGGCTCGTCGGCGTTGCACTTCGGCAGTGGGCTGGCCGCGCACGGCTAGTTCACTTACCGCGATGTGCTGGGCTTCGTCTACTCCCAGGCCGAGTTCCGGCTGTAGGGCAAGGAGAACAGCGATGATGACGCCGCGGTCCGACACAAAGCACTGACTTTCGTCGAGGGCCGCTCGGTCGCGGAACTGATGACACTCGCCGAGCAGATTTACGGCGAGGTCATCGGCGGGTTCGCCATCGCCCTGGTCGGGGGCGGCGGCCGCAGCCTCCCGTCGCCAGAAAGCCGCCATGCCTACGCCGTAGCGGCCGGTACCAACTTTCAGTGGCCGGCAGGCCCCGCCGCCCATTTCACGATTGACACACGATCACCAAATCCGCCGTAGGCAGGCTGACCAGGCCTTGGTTCCGACACCGACTACGGGGATTTAGGACTGTGACGGTTTTGAGTTCGAACGAATCCAGCTAGCGGGCTGGTCATGGACTACCGGGTACTGCCCCCAGAGATCAATTCGGCGCGACTGTTTGTCGGCGTGGGGGCTGAACCGATGGTGAATGCCGCCGCGGCCTGGCAGAGCTTGGCCACCGACCTGGGGTCGGCCGCGGCGTCGTTCTCGTCGGTGACTTCGGACCTGGCCGGCACCGCATGGCGGGGGCCGGCTTCGGCGGTAATGGCGAATGCCGCGGCTCATTACATCGAATGGCTGAGCACCGCGACCATGAAGGCGGAGCAAGCCGCCAGCCAGATGCTGGTGACGGCGGCAGCATTCGAGGTGGCGTTAGTTGCGACGGTGCGCCCGTCAGTGATCTCCGCTAACCGCTACACGTTCGAGTCGCTGGTGCTTTCGAACGTGCTGGGACAGAACGGCCCCGCGATCGCGGCGGCAGAAGCCCAGTACGAACAAATGTGGGCTCAGGATGTCGCCGCGATGGCGGGCTACCACGCTGCGGCTTCGGCTGCCGTCGCCGAAGTCACACCGTTCACCGCGGGGCTACTGGTGAACTTGCAGATGGGGGTGGGCAGCGCGGCGCCCGCGGTCGCCGGCCCGGCGGCGGCCCAATCGACGATTTTCAGCAATCTGCTTCCGGCGGGCTTCGATATTTTCTCGGCCGGAAACGTCGGCAATAACAACATCGGTTTCGGAAACACCGGCAGCAACAACATCGGCTTCGGAAACACCGGCAGCAACAACCTCGGTTTCGGCAACTGGGGTTACGGCAACACCGGCTTCGCCAACACCGGCAACAACAACGTCGGTATCGGGTTCACGGGCAGCAATTTGATCGGCTTCGGCGGCTTCAACTCCGGCAACGGCAATATCGGCGTCTTCAACTCCGGCACCGGCAACATCGGTATCGGAAACTCGGGCACTGGCAATCTCGGCATCGGCAACTCGGGCAACAGCCATAACACCGGAATTGGGAACTCGGGCCACGCCAACACGGGACTCTTCAACACCGGCATAGCCAACAGTGGCATCGGCAACACCGGCAACTACAACACCGGTGACTTCAACCCTGGCAGTGGCAACACCGGGTGGTTCAACACGGGCAATTACAACACTGGATCGTGCAACGCCGGCAGTCTCAATACGGGCCTTTTCAACACTGGCAACGTCAACACGGGCGTCTTCAACTCAGGCGACTTCAACAACGGATTATTCGTGTCGGGCGACAACAAGGGGCAGTTCGGCATCCGTCTGTCCGTGACCATTCCACGAGTACCCATCAACGTGCAGATGCTTATGCCACTGCACGAAATCGTGGTGATCGACGGCATGACCATTCCAGTCACCGTCCCCGAGTCCGTCTTCCCTCGCACCGAGTACCTGGACGGCTTCTTCTTCTTGGGCCCGATCGTTCTCGGCGGATCGACTATCACTACTCCGACGGTCACACTGACCATCGGCACACCGGGCATGGTTCTCCCGATCAGCATCGTCGGCGCCTTCGAGGGCGGAACGATCACGTTTCTCGACATCCCCGGCGGACCCGGCATCGGGAATTCGACCAGCAGCCCCTCGTCGGGTTTCTTCAACTCAGGAGCCGGTGGCACCTCCGGCTTCAACAACTTCGGCGGCACCGGTTCGGGCATCTGGAACACCGGCCTGGGCAGCGCAGTAGGGAACTCCGGCCTGATGAACGCCGGCTCGCTGCAATCCGGCTGGGCGAACTGGGGCGACACCGTCTCGGGCTTCCACAGCACCGGTAGCCACGTCTCCGGCTTCCTCCGGGAACCGGGGTTCGCGGCGCCGGCGTTCGATGCAGGGCTGTCAAACCTCGGTCAGTTGAATTTGGGCGCCGGAAACGCCGGCGAGTCCAACTTCGGTCTGGCCAACCTGGGCAGTCACAACTTCGGCTTCGCCAACACCGGCAACGGCAATGTCGGGTTCGCCAACACCGGCAACAACAACATCGGGATTGGGCTGACCGGCGACAACCGGGTGGGTTTCGATGTCGCGGCCCGGCTGAACTCGGGCAGCGGCAACCTCGGGCTGTTCAACTCCGGCACCGACAACATCGGCTTGTTCAACTCGGGCGCCGGAAACGTCGGAATCGGCAACTCCGGCAGCGGGAATATGGGCATCCTCAACGCGGGCCACGTCAATACCGGATTCTTCAACTCCGGCAACGTCAATACCGGCGTCGGCAACTCCGGTAATCACAACACCGGCAGCTTCAATACCGGAAGCTTCAACACGGGCGATTTCAACCCGGGCTCCTACAACACGGGCTACCTCAACACCGGCGATTACAACACCGGCCTGGCGAACGCGGGCAACGTGAACACCGGCGCTTTCGTCTCCGGGAGTTTCAGCAACGGAATCCTGTGGCGAGGCCAGTACCAAGGCCTCTGGGGCGCCCGATACACGCTTCACGTTCCCGAACTTCCCGTGCACGTCGAACTCTCCATTCCCATCAATATCCCCGTCACTGCCTCCTTCACCGACACGGTGTTCAGCGGAATCACGCTGCGCGCACTGAATTTCGGCTTCAGCGTCCCCCTCGGGCCACTGCCACTCGCGCGCGGTGTCATCGACGCCGTCACCCTGCCGTCGATCCGGGCTTCGGGCCCGCAGGTTGCGTTCAACATCGGCGACGTCGACGGATCGACCGTGGTACGACTGCCGATCACCGCCAGTATCGGTCCCTTCGACTGGACATTGCTCAACATTCCCGCGGCTAGCGGTTTTTTCAATTCCACCGCCCACCCGTCTTCCGGCTTTTTCAACGGCGGCACCGGAACCGTGTCCGGCGCCGCAAACACCGGTGCCGACCTCTCGGGCTTCGCGAACGTGGCCGCCTTCGGGACATCGGGATTCGGAAACTACGGCGAGCTGCAATCGGGCCTGTTGAATCTGGGCACGACTGCTTCGGGGTTCCTCAACACCGATATCGCGGATTTCATTCAGCGCCAATTAGACGGGACGTCGACGCTCAACGTCGGCCCGGCCAACATCGGTGTAGCCAATATCGGGCTGGCGAATCTGGGCGACACCAATGTCGGTTTCGGGCACCTCGGCAACGCCAACTTCGGCGCCGCCAACGCGGGTAGTCACAACTTCGGCTTCGGCAACACCGGCAACGGTAATTTCGGCTTGGCCAACACCGGCAACAACAACATCGGTTTCGGGCTGACCGGCGACAATCTGGTGGGTTTCGACTTCGCAGCCGGGCTGAACAGCGGCAGCGGCAACCTCGGGTTGTTCAACTCCGGCGCGAACAACATCGGCATCGGCAACTCGGGTACCGGCAACGTCGGCATCGGCAACTCCGGTAACGCCAACACGGGAATCCTCAACGCGGGCGACGTCAATACCGGTTGGCTCAACTCCGGCGTCGCCAACACCGGCATCGGCAACGCCGGCAAGTACAACACCGGCAACTTCAACACCGGCAGCTTCAACACCGGCGATGTCAACCCGGGCTCCTATAACACGGGCCATTTCAACAGCGGCGATTACAACACCGGCCTGGCGAACTCGGGCAACGTCAACACTGGCGCCTTCATCTCCGGCAACTACAGCAACGGAATCCTGTGGCGGGGCGAATACCAGGGCCTGTGGGGCGCCACCGCCTCCGGCAACATTCCAGATACCGCCATTCCCGTGCATCTGCGGATGTCGCTCTACCTCGATGTCCCGGTCACCGGCACGCTCGGCACCATCACCATCCAGTCGTTCACCATTCCGCGCCTGAGTGTCGAAGCCACGTTCTTCGAGGTTCCAGGTGTCGATCTTGGGACCAGGGTCCTCGACGTCAGGCCGATCACCATTCCGGCAATCTCGATCAGCCAGTCCACCGTCAGCATGCGCATCGGTGCGGGCCCGGGCCCTCTGATCGAGACCGGCGGGACCGGCAGCCTGCTTCCGATCAGCCTGCCGTTCATCAATTTCCCGCCCGGCCCGGGATTCGGGAACACGACGAGCACGCCCTCCTCGGGAATATTCAATTCCGGCCCCGGGCCGGTATCGGGCTTTGGGAACGCCGGCGGCCACATATCCGGCTTCTTCAACCTGGCCACCGCTGCCTCGGGCTATTACAACG
This sequence comes from Mycobacterium gordonae, assembly GCF_002101675.1. Classification (GTDB taxonomy): domain Bacteria; phylum Actinomycetota; class Actinomycetes; order Mycobacteriales; family Mycobacteriaceae; genus Mycobacterium; species Mycobacterium gordonae. Next base: position 17,371 of record NZ_LQOY01000026.1, read on the forward strand.
TCGGCGGGCAGGTGTCAGGCCTGTCGAATCTCGGCAACACGATTTCGGGCGCCTTCAATACGAGCGCGCTCACCATGCCGGCCAACCTTTCAGGTTTCGGGCACAGCAGCGCTGAAATCGCGGGTCACCTGACCGGCGCAGGGGCCCCGCTGGCCAACTTCGGCTTCGGCAACCTCGGCGCCTACAACGTCGGCTTATCGAATGTGGGATCGGCAAACTTCGGCAGCGGCAACGTCGGAAGCCACGACTTCGGCATCGGAAACCTCGGCAGCGGCAATGTCGGCCTCGCAAACTTCGGCGCGCTCAACGCGGGACTGGCGAACCTGGGCCACGAGAACTTCGGCCTGAGCAACGCGGGCAACAGCAACGCCGGCATCGCGAACACCGGCAACCACAACATCGGCTTCGGGAACACCGGTGACAACAACATCGGCATCGGGCTCACAGGTACCGGCCAGATCGGATTCGGCGCCCTGAACTCAGGACGCGGCAACATCGGCCTGCTCAATTCGGGCACCGGCAACGTCGGCCTGTTCAACTCGGGTACCGGAAACATCGGCCTGTTCAATTCCGGCACGGGAAACACCGGCCTGTGCAATTCCGGCACCGGCAACACCGGAATAGCCAACGCGGGCAACGGAAACTGGGGGCTGTGGAATCCGGGCACCGGCAACACGGGCGTCGCCAACACCGGCGACCATAACACCGGCTTCCACAACAGCGGCAATACCAACACCGGCATCGCCAACGCGGGCGACTACAACACCGGTGTCGCCAACACCGGTGACACGAACACCGGTGTCGCCAACGACGGCGACTACAACACCGGAATGTTCAACACCGGTGATTACAACACCGGATTTCACAACTCGGGCGATGTCAACACCGGCGCCTTCAACGCCGGAAATTACAGCAACGGGGTCCTGTGGCGCGGCGATTACCAAGGCCTGTGGGGGGCTCACGCCGAAATATTCATTCCGGCATTCCCGGTCCTGAATCTGGACTTGAACATTCCCGTCAACATTCCGATCCATCTGGACCTGGGCAGCCTCGGCAGCGAGGGGTTCACCATTCCACCGGCAGTCATCAACGGCACCGACATCATCAACTACACCATCGGACCCATCTACTTCCCCACCGTCACCGGGACCCTGCCGGTAATCGATATCACCATCGGCGGACCGACCGCTTCGCTGCCGATCGCAATTCGCAGCGGCGCCGGGCCCATCAGAATCGTGCTTCTCGACATCCCGCCCGCCCCCGGTTTCGGCAACTCGAGTACGGCGCCGTCGTCGGGATTCTTCAACTCCGGAACGGGTAGCTCCTCCGGCTTCGGCAACATCGGCGGCAACAACTCGGGCTTCTGGAACAGCAGCTTGCGTAATCTCGGCAACTCGGGCTTCCAGAATTTCGGCTCGCTGCAATCGGGGTGGGCAAACCTGGGCAACACCGTCTCGGGCTTCTTCAACACGGGCACCGCGGACCTGATGATGCCGGCCAACGTATCGGGTTGGTCGACCGCCGGCAGCGATCTGGCCGGAGTGTTCCGGGGTCCGACGGGCACGACCACCTTCAACGCGGGTCTGGCCAACCTTGGTGCGCTGAACCTGGGCAGCGCGAACCTGGGCGACTACCAGCTGGGCAGCGGCAACGTCGGCTCCTACAATATCGGCTTCGGAAACCGCGGTGCGGGGAATTTCGGTTTCGGCGACCTGGGTAGCAACAACTTCGGCTTCGGCAACCTGGGCGACAGCAACATCGGCTTCGGCAACACCGGCAGCCACAACATCGGCTTCGGCAACACAGGTATGGGCAACGTCGGCTTCGGCAACACCGGCAACGGCAACATCGGCTTGGCCAACGGCGGCGACGCGAACTTCGGCATCGGCCTCGCCGGCCGCAACCTGGTGGGATTCGGCGGTTTGAACTCCGGTAGCGGTAACAGCGGCCTGTTCAACTCCGGCGCCGGAAACGTCGGGATCGGCAACTCCGGCACCGGCAATATCGGTATCGGAAATTCCGGCGCCGGAAACTTCGGCATCGGCAACTCCGGGAGCGGCAACACCGGCTGGGGTAATCCAGGCGACTTCAACACGGGCTTCTTCAACACCGGTAGCTACAACACCGGCATAGCCAATCCCGGCGACCACAACACGGGCTGGTTCAACACCGGCAACGTCAATACAGGCATCGGGAACCCGGGCGACTACAACACCGGTAACTACAACACCGGCAACTACAACACCGGCATCGGCAACGCCGGCGATTTCGGCACCGGCGGTTTTATTGTCGGCAATCAAAACAACGGCTTCTACTGGCGCGCCGACCGGCAAGGCCTGCTGGCGGCAAACTACACCATCAAAGTGGACGCCATCTCGGCATTCTTCACGGTCGACGTGCCCGTCAACATTCCCGTCACCGGCACCATTACCGACGTTTCCATCTCCGCCCTCACAATTCCGGCGGTCGACGCTCGAGGCACTCTCGACTTGGGGGTATTCAACGGAACGATCAGCGCCCCGATAGGCCCGATCCACGTCCACGGGGGCGGCAAATCAGCGCCCGCCGACACACCCATCATCATCAAATTCGGCACGCAACCCGCCATCAACTTCAACATCGGCAATCCTGATGGTTCGACCGTGGTCCGGTTCGTTGGCACTGGCGAGTTCGGGCCGATCCATATTCCGCTGATCAACCTGGCCCCGCGACCGGGCTTTTTCAACGCCACCAGCGGTCTGTCGTCGGGCTTCCTGAACTGGGGAACCGGCAGTGCCTCCGGCTTCCAGAACTTCGGCAACAATTCCGGTCTCTTCAACGTCGCCACCGCGGCACTCGGAAATTCGGGATTCCAGAATTACGGTTCGCTGCAATCGGGCTTCGCAAACCTGGGTGAGGCGATCTCGGGGTTCAGCAATGACGGCATCGGCGTGTCCGGGTGGCCCGGGAGTGGACTCTGGGGCGCGATCAGCGCCAATGCCGGAAACCACAACTTCGGCAGCGCAAACCTCGGTAACGTGAATGTCGGTTTCGCAAACTCCGGGCCCGCTCTGACGGACGCCGTGCAAAACCTCGGCCTGGGAAATACCGGTAGTTTCAACCTCGGCTTCGCCAATACCGGCAACCGCAACATCGGTATCGCCAACACCGGCGACGGCAATATCGGGATCGGCCTGCGCGGCGATCTGCGGGTGGGCCTGGCCGGACTCAATTCGGGGGGCGGCAATATCGGGTTGTTCAACTCGGGAACCGATAACATCGGCTTCTTCAATTCGGGCACCGGCAACTTCGGCATCGGGAATTCGGGTAGTCACAACACCGGAATCGCCAACAGTGGAGCCAGCAATACGGGCCTTTTGAACACCGCCCTGGCAAACACCGGGATCGGCAATACCGGCAGCCACAACACCGGGTTCTACAACGTCGGCAACACCAACACCGGCAGTTTCAACCCGGGCAGCTTCAACACCGGCGACTTCAACAGGGGCAGCTACAACACCGGCTACTTCAACACCGGAAACTCCAATACCGGTATCGGGAACTCGGGTGATGTCAACACCGGCTTGTTCATCTCAGGCGATTACAGCAATGGAGCGTTCTGGCGTGGCCAGTACCAGGGCCTGGGCGGTTTCGCATACCAGATGACGATTCCCGAGATTCCGTGGAACTACTCCGTTGCAGGCGACATCGAGATTCCGATCCAGGGCACCATCGACACCATCACGCAGGAAATGTTCACCATCGACGAGTTCGAGATACCGATCAGCCTCGAAACGTTTATCTGCGTGCTGATCAACCCGCTGCCCCCGTTCGACTGCCTGCAATATGTCGCGGTATCGCAGCTGCTCACCACCCAGCATGTCGGCCCCTTCACCGTCGATCCGAACGTGATCAATGGCGACACGCCAGTCGAGGTGACCCTGTCGTATCCGTTCAGCGTGGCCGACGCCGGAACCGTCGGACCCTTCACTTTCGGCTTCGGCTGGCAACAGGGTTCAGGATTCTTCAATACCAGTGCTGCCCCGTCGTCGGGCTTCCTCAACTCCGGCGCCGGCGGTGCCTCAGGTTTCTTCAACGACGCCGTCGGCGCCGTATCCGGTTTTGGTAACGCGATGGCGCAGAATTCCGGCGTCTTCAACACGGGGGGCCGCGGAAATTCCGGCTATTTCAACGCTGGGAATCTGCAGTCGGGGTGGCTGAACTTCGGCAATTCCATCTCGGGTTTCTACAACCCGCGCATGCTGGACCTACTCGAAACGATTTTCACTCTGGGTGGGCTCAATTCGTAGCTTCCGGCTGGCCGCAGTACCGATCCCCTGCATAGCCGCTGCCTGGGCATTTCATGTCTGCTGAACGATTGCCGAAAGTCATCGCGATTGAATCAGCGACCTAGGAATGCGCGAGTCCACAGTGAGGGCAGGCTGATGTCGTTTGTATTGGCAGTACCGGAGGCGGTCAACGCGGCGGCAGCCGAGCTGGCGGGCCTCGGCTCGGTTATCGGCGCCGCCAATGCGGCGGCCGCGGTCCCTACGACGGCACTGGCAGCGGCGGCCGGCGATGAAGTGTCGGTGGCGCTCGCCGCACTGTTCGGGTCACACGGCCAGGAGTATCAGTCGCTCAGCGCGCAGGTGGCGCGGCTACAGGACGAATTTGTGCGCAATCTCCAGGCCGGCTCGCACGCCTACGCGGCAGCCGAAGCGACCAATGCCGTTGCCGCGGCAGAGGAGCAGGTCCTCGCCCTCGTCAACGCCCCGTCACGGGCTTTGACAGGGCGCGCGCTGATCGGCGACGGCGCGAACGGAACCTCGCCGGGACAGGCCGGTCGCGACGGTGGATGGCTCTGGGGTAACGGCGGCAACGGCGCACCGGGCGCCGCGGGGCAGGCCGGCGGCCGCGGTGGGGACGCCGGACTGCTGTGGGGCAGCGGTGGCGCCGGTGGGGCCGGTGGACGCGGCATCTTCGCCGGCCAGGCCGGCGGAGCCGGTGGTGCAGGCGGCAATGCCTGGCTGTTGGGGAACGGCGGGATCGGGGGTGCCGGCGCGGCCGGCCAGGACGGCCAGGCCGCGTTCCGCAGCGGTGCCGGTGGAGCCGGTGGCGCCGGCGGTGTCGGCGGCATGGGTGGTCTGCTCGCCGGAGTCGGCGGGATAGGCGGCAACGGCGCGGCCGGCGGTGCCGGCGCGAACGGTGTCGGAGGGGCGGGCGGGGCAGGTGGCGCCGGCGGCCTGGGCAGTGTCGCGAACGGGGGCGTCGGCGGTAACGGCGCCTACCTGTTCGGCAGTGGTGGCGCGGGGGGGAACGGCGGTTCCGGCGCCGGAGCGGCCGGTATCGGTGGTTCCGGCGGCGGCGGGGGGCTGCTCCTGGGCAACGGCGGTGCCGGCGGCAACGGCGCGCCGGGCGGCACCGGTGCCGGTGGCGCCGGCGGCAACGCCGTCCTGATCGGCAATGGCGGCAACGGCGGAGCGGGCACCGGTGGCGCCCCCGGTGGACCCGGCGGTAGGCGCGGCCTGCTCTTCGGCAGTAACGGCGTCAACGGCCCGTAGCAGGGCATTCTGCACAATCTTCGGTGGCATGGACGGCAAAGTGCACAGACTGCGGACTCGGTTGTGAAGAGGTTGCGGCAATTGGGCGAATGTTCAGTAAGGTGACGGCGTGAATGCCGGTCGCGAGCAACGTGCGGATGGGCAAGTCAGGCTGGATGTACCAGGCCGGCTGCGGCGTTACGAAGAAGCGTTCGCCGACCTGGATGCGCCTTTTGCGTTCCTGGACCTGGACGCAATGTGGAGCAACGCCACCCAGCTGCTGACCCGCGCCGGCGGAAAGCCGATTCGGGTAGCGTCAAAGTCGTTGCGGTGCAGGCCGATACAGCGTCAAATTCTGGACTTCAACCAGCGTTTCGACGGGTTGATGACCTTCACCCTGCGCGAGACACTGTGGCTGGCCGGCCACGGCTTCCGGAATCTGCTGCTCGCTTACCCGAGCACCGATCGCGCCGCGCTGCGCGAGCTGGGGGAGGTCACCGCCGCGGACCCCGACGGCGCCCCGATCGTGATGGTCGACAGTGTGGAGCATCTGGACCTGATCGAGAAGGCAACAAACCAGCCGGTACGGCTGTGCCTGGACCTTGACGCCGGATACTGGCCGGGCGGCGGCCGCGTCAAGATAGGCCCTAAGCGCTCCCCCCTGCACACCCCCGAGCAAGCGCGTGCCCTCGCGGAACAGATCGCGCGGCGGCCGAAGCTGAAACTGGTCGCGCTGATGTCCTATGAGGGCCACATCGCCGGGTTCGGCGACCATGTCGCCGGCAAGCATCTGCAGAATGCGCTCGTGGGGCTCATGCAGCGCCGCTCGATCGCGGAACTACGGGAGCGCCGCGCCCGCGCCGTGGAGCTGGTCCGGGAAGTGGCCGACCTCGAGATCGTCAACGCCGGCGGCACCGGGGACCTGGAGCTCGTAGCGCAGGAACCGGCGATGACCGAGGCGACCGCGGGATCCGGTTTCTACGCGCCGACGCTGTTCGATTCCTACTCGTCGTTCACGTTGGCGCCCGCGGCGATGTTCGCCCTGCCGGTGTGTCGCCGGCCGGACGACCAGACGGTGACCGCACTGGGCGGCGGCTATCTGGCCAGTGGCGTCGGTGCCAAAGACCGGATGCCCACTCCGTACCTGCCGCCGGGGCTGGCACTGAATTCGATGGAGGGCACGGGCGAAGTCCAGACACCGCTGACCGGGGACGCGGCCCGTGCCCTGCGGATCGGTGACAAGGTCTACTTCCGGCATACCAAGGCCGGTGAACTGTGTGAGCGGTTCGACCGGCTGCATTTGGTGCGCGGCAACGCGATAGTCGACACGGTCCCGACCTACCGGGGTGAGGGGTGCACGTTCCTCTGATGCGCACACAGGAGTCGCCATGACCGCGATCAGCGCGGAGCCCACCGAGATCGACACGCTGCGGGAAGTCGTCGAGACGCTCGCGCCGATCGAGCGGGGCGCCGGCAGCCCCGGCGAGCACCGAGCGGCCCTCTGGATCGTCGAGCGCCTGCGCGCCGCCGGGGCGCGGCATGCGCGCGTCGAAGAAGAGCAGTTCTACGACGGTTACCCCCGACTGCACGCGAAGCTGTCCGCCGTCGGCGTCGCGGCCGCCGCGGCGGGTCTGGTCAGCCGGCGGTTGCGGGGGCCGGCGGCGCTGGCCGGGGTGAGTGCCGGGCTGGCGATCGCCGACGATTGCTCCAACGGAGCCCGGGTGGTGCGCAAGACCCTGCACAAATCCCGGACCACCTGGAATGTGGTGGCCGAAGCGGGTGACCCGGCGGGTGAGCACACGGTAGTGGTGTGCGCGCACCACGACGCCGCACACAGCGGCAAATTCTTCGACTCCAAGCTTCAGGAGTACGCGGTCGCCTGGGTCCCCGGAATCGTCGAACGGGTCGACACGTCCCTGCCCAGCTGGTGGCCGACGATCTTCGCGCCCGCCCTGGCCGGCGTCGGGGCCCTGCGCGGCAGCCGGGCCATGATGCTCGCCGGCGCGGCGATAAGCGCAATCGGGGTGGCCGCATTCGCCGACATCGCCCGCAGCCCGATCGTGCCCGGGGCCAACGACAACCTCTCGGCGGTCGCGCTGCTGGTGGCTCTGGCCGAGCGGCTGCGTGACCGTCCGACGCCCGATGTGCGGGTGCTGCTGGTCTCGCTGGGCGCCGAAGAGCAGTTGCAGGGCGGCATTTACGGTTTCATGGCGCGGCACAAACCGGAACTGGACCGCGAGCGAACCTATTTCCTCAACTTCGACACCGTCGGCTCCCCGGAGCTGATCATGCTCGAAGGAGAGGGCGCGACGGTCATGGAGGACTACTTCTACCGGCCGTTCCGCGATCTGGTGGTGCGGGCCGCCGAACGCGCCGGGGCACCGCTGCGGCGCGGCATGCGATCACGCACCAGCACCGACGCCGTGCTGATGAGCCGGGCGGGTTACCCTACCGCGTGCTTTTCTTCGATCGACCGCCACAAGGCGTTGTCCAACTATCACCAAATGTCGGATACGCCAGAAAATCTGGTGTATGAGACCGTGATCCACGCGGTCACGGTCGCGGAATCTGTAGCACGGGAGCTGGTGCGATGAGTATGTGGAAGAACTGGGCCGGTGACCAAATCTGCGCGCCGGCCCTGATCGAACGGCCCGCTTCGGAGGCCGAGCTTTCGGACATCGTCGTCCGGGCGGCCGGCCGAGGCCAGCCGGTCCGCGCGGTGGGAAGCGGTCACTCGTTCACCGACTGCGCCTGTACCGACGGCGTCATGATCGACATGAGCGGCCTGCAGCGGGTGATCAACGTCGACAAGGCCAACGGGCTGGCGACGGTCGAGGGGGGCGCCAAGCTGCATCCGCTCTTCGCCGAGCTGGCCGCCAACGGGTTCGGCATCGAGAACCAGGGCGACATCGACAAGCAATCGATCACCGGAGCCACGGCAACCGCCACGCATGGCACCGGAGCGCGCTTCAAAAACGTGTCAGCACAGATTGTTTCGGCGCGTGTGGTGACCGCCAGCGGTGAGGTGCTGGAGGTCAACGACGGAGACGACTACCTGGCGGCGCGGGTATCGCTCGGAGCGCTGGGCGTGATATCGCAGGTCACGCTCAAGGTGGTGCCGCTGTTCACGTTGCACCGCGAGGACGAGTTGCGCCCGCTGAGCACCACGCTCGAGCGACTCGACGCCGATGTCGACGGCAACGACCACTTCGAGTTCTTCGTCTTCCCCTACGGCGACACCGCGCTCACCCGCACCACCCGGCGCAGCAACGAACCACCCCGGCCCGGACCGGTGTGGAAAAAGAAGCTCGGTGAGGGCTTGGAGAACGCCGGCCTGAACGTGATCTGCCGCGCCGGTCGCCAATTCCCAAGCGCCGCACCACGCCTGAATCGCTTGATGACAAGCCTGATGTCGCCGTCGAGCGTCCAGGATCATGGGTGGAAGGTCTACGCCAGCGCGCGAAACGTCAAGTTCACCGAGATGGAATACGCGATTCCCCGAGAGCATGCGCAAACTGCGGTCCAGCGCGTCATCGACCTCGTACGCCGGCGCAACCTGCCGGTCATGTATCCCCTGGAAGTACGCTTCAGCGCTCCCGACGACGCTTTTCTGTCGACCGCGAACGGTCGGGACACCTGCTACATCGCGGTACACCAGTTCAGCGGCATGGAATTCGAGACGTATTTCCGCGCCGTGGAGGAGATCATGGACTCCTACGAAGGCCGCCCGCACTGGGGCAAGCGGCACTACCAGACCGCCGCCACCCTACGTGAGCGCTACCCCGACTGGGATCGGTTCACCGCCGTGCGCGACCGTCTCGACCCCAACCGGGTATTCCGCAACGACTACACCCGGCGGGTTCTGGGCACCTGACGCGCCGGGGGCGTAGACGAACGGCCCGATCTGTGGGGACCAAAGTCATTGGCTGCCAGTATGGTGCTGACGTGAGGCGTTGCCGGCCGTAGGTTTACGACCGGGAGCGAACATGACTGAATTCTTGCGCAACAGCGATGCCTTCACGTGGGCGATGGAAAGCGATCCGCGGCTGCGGTCGACGGTGGTCAGCGTGGTGCTGCTGGACCGGAGTCCGGACTGGGGCGAGGTCCGCGACCGGTTCGATCTGATCAGCCGCAAGTTGCCGATGTTCCGGCAGCGTGTGGTCGAATCCCCGCCGCCGGCGCCGCCGCGCTGGGAGTCCGACCCGGACTTCGACCTCGACTACCACATGCGGCGCACGGCGGCCTCCGGATCCGGCACCCTCGACGACGTGCTCGAAATGGCCCGCCTGGCCGAGATGCAGGACTTCGACCGCGCCCGGGCATTGTGGGAGACGACGTTGGTCGAGGGGTTGGCCGACGGCCGCGCGGCCGTGATCTGCAAGTTCCACCATGCCCTGACCGACGGGGTGGGTGGCGTGCAGATCGCGATGAACCTGTTCGACCTCTCCGAGGAGTTCTACCCGCACGCGCCGCTACCCGACGAGCCGCAGGTCTCCGCCTCCACGTGGCTGGACGGTTATCGGGACACGTTGCGCTACAACAGTTCTCTGCTCGGAAAGGCGCTAATGGGCACTGCCAGGCTGGCGCCGCGCCTGGTGTATGACGGAGTCCGGCGCCCCGTGGCGACGGTGCGCTCAGCGGCGGCCAACGCCGCGTCGGTCTACCGCACCGTGCGCCCCCTGGGCCGAACCGGCTCGCCGTTGACGACCGAACGCAGTCTCATCCGCCGTCTCAGCGTCCACGACGTGTCGCGGACCGCATTGCGGGAAGCGGCGCACCGGGCCGGCGGCGCACTGAACGACGCGTTCGTCGCCGGTGTCGCGGGTGGCCTGCGGATCTACCACGAGAAGCACGGTGTGTCCGTGGGCGACCTGCACCTGACGATGCCGATCAGCTTGCGGACTACAACCGATGACATGGGCGGCAACAAGATCACGCTGATGCGCTTCGATGTGCCGGTCGGCGAGCCCGATCCGGCGCGCCGGATCGCCCAGATTCACGAACGGGTCGGTGCGGTACGCAACGAAAAGTCTTTGCCGCATACCCAATTGATCGCCGGCGTGCTGAACCTGATGCCGCGGTGGTACATCGGTTCGGTGCTGCGTCATGTCGACTTCCTCACCAGTGACGTGCCCGGCATCCCGGTGCCGGTGTTTCTGGGTGGTGCCGCGGTACGCGGTCAGTACGCATTCGGCCCCACCATCGGCTCATCGGTCAATGTCACGCTGCTGTCCTACGTGGATGTCTGCGCGCTCGGCATCAACGTCGACACCGCGGCGATCCCCGACCATGACGTCTTCCACGCGGCTGTGGTTGCAGGCTTCGACGAGGTGCTGGCGCTGGCGGACTGATCGTCTCAGCACCCTTACAGCTGGATATCGAAATGGGCGGCACTCTGGCGTAATCGCGTCGACCCGCAAATCATGGCACCGTGCGCCATTCTTGGCGCGCCTCCGGCGAAATGGTCTCACCTGCAAGAGTTTCGCTGGTGGATGTACCGGTTGGAGGTAGGAAAGGTATGACGGCAAGCTGGGCTCCTACCCAGATTCCCTCTGATTCGAACTCTGGTCGCCTTCTCGACACCGCACGTGGCATCCTCATCGGCCTGCGTCGGTGCCGGTCCGGAACGGCCTTCGACGAGCTGCACGGCGCAGCACAACGGCACCGGGTCCCCGTTTATGCGATGGCCTGGGCGTTGGTGCACCTCGCTGGTGAAGGGGAGGAGACGCCCAGTTTCATCGAAGCGCAGTCCGCGGCGCGGCACGAATGGGGCGACCTCTTCGCCGGGTCCGCCGCATCCTCGCGCTGACCGGCATCGCCGAACACCGTGCGGCCGCGGTAAAGGGAAGTACCGCGCGCCCCTGGGAGTTTCAGCAGTCCGGTCAGCGGGTCCACGCCGTCGACTCGGCAGCGGCGCGCAGTGCGGCGACGATCTGGTCCTGTTTCTCCGCGAATCGCTCGGTCGGCGTGGGCACCGATATGGCGATCACGTTGTCTCCCACCGATCGTCGCGCGATAGCGGCAGCCGAAATTCCGGGCGTGTGCTCATCGCGATCGAAAGCGATTCCGGTGGAACGAATTTCGTCGATCTCCGAACGCAGCGCAGCAGCCAGCTCCTGCGGCATCCGGGCCAGTGCGGCCTGCGCCTCGGCGTCGTCGAGTGCGGCGAGCGCGGCTTTGCCGTTGGCCGTGCCGGCCAGCGGGAAGCGGATTCCGACCGCCGACACCGCGCGCAACCGGTGCGAGGATTCGATCTGGTCGACGAACCACATTCGCTGGCCTCGTAACACCGACAAATCGACGGTCTCTCCGTCGGTGGCGGCGGCGACCCGCTCGATGGTGGGGCGGAAGATCGCGGCGATATGGGCACCGGTGGCACTGCCGAAGCCGAGTAGGCGATCGCCCAGGGAGAACCGGCCGTTCGAATCCACACTGACCAGCCCGACCTCGACCAGGCCGACCAGCAGCCGGCGGACAGTCGACTTGGCCAGTCCCAGTCGCTCGCCTAGGTCGACGAGACGCAAATGTCCCGGCTCGGCGGCGATCTCGTCCAGGGCGGCGGCGGCACGACGCAGCACCTGAATTCCCTCGTCACGATTCGTCGTCGAAGTCCGTTCCGTTTGCCCCACTCTTCCACTATAGTGTGCCGCATAGCGGACTGTGAAGAACCGAAATAGGGATCAAAGGAGTTCCAGATGAGCGCGCTACCTGCCGGGCGACACTACTTCCGTGGCGACGACGGCTACGAACCGGCCCGGCGCGACAGCGTCTGGCATCAGCGGGTCCCCGACCGGTATCCGGAGGTGATCGTGCAGGCCGCCGACGCCGATGACATCAAAGCCGCTCTCGCCTACGCAAGGTCACACGGTCACAAGGTCAACATTAAGTCGGGTGGGCACAGCTTCGCTGCCAGCCATCTGCGCGACGGCGCCCTGTTGCTCGACGTCAGTCGCCTCAATCACGCCTCCATCGATGCCGCCAACATGACGGCCGTCGCCGGCCCCGGCAAAGGTGGCAGCCTGCTGATGGCCGACCTGCAGGCGCAGAATCTGTTCTTCCCCGGCGGCCACTGCAAGGGCGTGTGTCTGGGCGGCTACCTCCTGCAAGGCGGATACGGCTGGAACAGCCGGATCTACGGGCCGGCCTGCGAGAGCGTCACCGCACTGGATGTGATCACCGCCGACGGTGAGGAAGTCCATTGCGACGCAGACAACCATCCGGAACTTTACTGGGCCGCACGCGGTGCCGGTCCCGGCTTCTTCGGCGTCGTCACCTCCTTCTACCTCAAGGTCTATCCGCGCCCAAAGGTGTGCGGCACCAGCGTGTACGTCTACCCGCTCGAGGTCGCCGACGAGGTGTATACGTGGGCTCGCAACGTCAGCGCGGACGTGGACCGGCGCGTCGAGATGCAGATCATCGCGACGGCCAGCGTTGCCGAGATGGGGCTCGACATTCCGGCCATCGTGATGGCATCGCCGGCATTTGCCGACTCCGAGGAGGAGGCCAAGGAGGCCCTGGCGGTGTTCGAGACGTGTCCGGTCATCGACCGCGCACTCGTCAAGAATCCCTACATGCCAACGGATCTGCCCACCTGGTACGACGTCGTGATGACGCACTACCTGGAAGATCACCGCTACACGGCCGACAACATGTGGACTTCGGCGTCGGCGGAGGACCTGTTGCCGGGCATCCGCAACATCGTCGACACGCTGCCGCCCTCCCCGTCGCACTTCCTGTGGCTGAACTGGGGTCCGTCACCGGCCCGTCAAGACATGGCCTACAGCGTGGAGGACGAGATCTACCTCGCGCTCTACGGCTCCTGGAAGGACCCGGCCGACGACGAGAAATACGGCGACTGGGCGCGTTCCAACATGGCGGCGATGTCGCATCTGGCGACCGGCATCCAGCTGGCCGACGAGAACCTGGGCCAGCGGCCCGCGCGCTTCGCCACCGACGAGGCGATGGCGCGGCTGGATAAGGCCCGCGCGACCTATGACCCCGACAATCTGTTCAACAGCTGGATGGGACGAATCTGATGACCGGTGACCTCTACCTCGGCTACCGGGGAGACGACGCGGACACCCCGTTCGGTAAATTCTTCAAGCCCGAAATGGCGCCCCTGCCACAGCATGTCGTGGAGGCCCTGCAGCACGGTCCGCAAGGTGGCATGGCACTGCTGGCCCGCGACGATGTCGCCAGCGTGGCCGACGATGGTTACCAGCAGACGGAGAACGGTTACGGCGTCCTGGAGGACGGCAGCTATCAGGTGTCGGTGCGCACCGACATGCCCGGCGTCACACCGGCGATGTGGTCCTGGTGGTTCGGCTGGCACGGGTGCGACAGCCGACGCTACAAGTTGTGGCACCCCCGGGCGCATCTGTCGGCCGCCTGGAAGGACGGCGATGACGCCGGCCGGCAGGGCGCGCAACGCTACATTGGCCGGTGGTCGATGATCAACGAATACATCGGCTCGAGCATGCTCAGTGGGGCAATACAATTCGTCGCGCCGGGGGAGATGGGCCTGCCCGCCGACACCGACGATGCGGTGGCCGTCTGCGCGCGGCTGGGCTCCGGCGACGCGCCGGTGGATGTGGGCTGGTTCGTCCACCACATCCGCTCCACGCAGGCCGGCTCCGAAATGCGGTCCCGCTTCTGGATGGGTGGCCCGCACATAGCCGTGCGCAACGCCCCCGGCGTGGCGTCCAAGGCAGTGCGTCCCATCGCCTCCCGGATACTGGGCAACGCCGAAACCAGCGGACGCAATCTGCTGGTGCACTGCGCCCAGGAGATGAACCACCTGGCCGGTTTTCTGCCTGAGCTCTACGAGAGCTTCGGTAACGAGTAGGCGCCCTAAAGGCGCTGGTCGAATGCTGGCGCGACAAAGCTCTCCACCAGCTGGCGTTCGGCGTCGTCGCTTTCGGCGGGCCAGTACATTAGCGATAACACCACCCGAACCGCCCACCGCGCAGGCTCGGGATCGTCGCGCGGCAGCCCGGCAAGTTCTGCGGCAAATTCCGCAAGGAGGGGCATCTGGGCAAGCCATGACACTTCGCGGGTGCCGCCTCGGATGGAGGCGATCATCAGCCTGCACAGTGGCTCTGAACGGATAGCTGCCAGTGTTGAAAGTATTGCGGCGGTGACGCGTTCCGGCCCGGTCATCGAGCCGACTTGAGACCGCACAGTCTCGGTGATGCGTGTCGCAACCAGGGCGACAACACCGTCACGGATCTGACGCTTGCCACCGACATAGCGGTAGATTGTCGCTCGCGAACAGTGCGCTCGCCTGGCCAGCTCATCAAGGTCTAGTTCATTGATTCCGCTGCGCGCCATGAGGTCGATTGCAACGTCATAAATGCGTTCAGCGGCGGCCGCCCGTCGATCACCGACAAGCCAATCATCACCAGGCACTGGTCAACACCTTCCGAGATGGACACTGCGGCGGCGCTTCTCGCGGTGAGACACAAACTAGCATCTCATTTGATTATTGCGGCAGTTTGGCGTTTAGCGATGGGATGCTACTTGCTTCATCCCTCAGCGGAGCATTCGAAATTCGGATTTGTATCAGACTAGCTTTTCCCTGACCGCCGTAGGGGTCAGCCGGTCTTCCAGCGATTTAAAATCGTAGACGAGAGCTTTAATCGCTCAACGCCGCTGGTCGAAAGCCGGCGCGACGAACTTCTCCACCAGCCGCCGTTCGGCTTCATCGTTTTCGGCGGGCCAGAACATCAGCGATAGCACAACGCGAATCACCCACTTCGGGGCTTGAGGATCCCCTCCGGACAGGCCGGCTAAATCAGTCGCGAACCTGGCAGTCAACGGGGACTCGGCAAGCCAAGCTACTTGCCGAGTACCCCCACGGATCGAGCTGATCATCAGCTGGCACAACGGGTCGGCGCGAATTTGTTGCAGAGTCAAGATGATCGAGTCGACGAGCCGCTCCGCGCCGCTGAGGGTGTCGACCGCCGAGCGCACGGACTCCACGATGCGCTCAGCGGTGCGCTGCACGACGGCATTGCGGATCTCCGTCTTGCCACCGACGTAGCGGTAGATCGTCGCCCGCGAGCAATGGACTTTGAGCGAGAGTTTGTCAATATCGAGGCCACTGAGCCCGTCATGGGCGACAAGCTCTGCCGCCGCGTCATAGATCCGCTCAGCAGCGGCCGCCCGACGCTCACCACCGACGAGCCAATCATCAGCAGGCACCGATCAGATGTCCTTTCTCGGCACAAGCAACAACAAAACTTTTCTACCGGTGAGACAAAAATAACAGCTTCTTACACCGGCGCCGCAGGTCAGATCCGCAGGCTGAGACGGCGTCAGCACGCGTCCCGAGTGATGCATTTCAACTTCCGTTCCTTCCATTGACCTGCGGATTCGCGTTGGTCAAGGTGGGGCGATCACACCCCTGATCGGTGTTGCTGGCACAAGTGGGATGCGGGCTGAGGAAAGGCTGAGCGATGAGTTTTTTGGTGTTGCCTCCAGAGGTGAACTCGGCGTTGATGTTTGCTGGGGCGGGCGCTGAGCCGTTGTTGTCGGCTGCCTCATCGTGGGGTGAACTGGCCGAGGAATTAGCTTCGGCCGCGGCCTCGTTTCAGGCGGTGACCGCTGGGCTGGCGGGCGGGGCATGGCAGGGTGCATCGGCGGCGGCAATGGCAGAGGCCGCGGCGCCGTATGCAGGGTGGTTGTCAGCCGCGGCAGCTCAAGCCAGGCAGACAGCGGCGCAGGCCGGTGCCATGGCGGCAGAGTTCGAGGCGGTTCGGGCCGCGGTGGTGCAGCCGCTGGTGGTGGCGGCCAATCGGGTGGATTTGGTGTCGTTGGTCAGGTCCAACTTGTTCGGGCAGAACGCGCCGGTGATTGCGTCGGTGGAAGCCGCTTATGAGGCTATGTGGGCCCAGGATGTGTCGGCGATGGTCGCCTATCACGCAGGCGCCTCGGCGGCGGTCTCGGCGTTGACGCCCTTGGTTGCGCCGTTGCAAGGTTTGGCGGGCCTGCCGGGTCGGCTTAGCGGTGCTGCGGCGAGCCTGTTGCCTCCCGCGGCCGGCTGGGGGGCTGGACTGGGTGCGATCAATTTGGGCAGCACGAACCTCGGAATCGGCAATATAGGGCTCGGCAATTTCGGCGACAACAACTTCGGCCTCGGCAATCTTGGCAACAACAATGTCGGGCCGGCAAATGTGGGTAACTACAACATCGGCTTTGCCAACAACGGTTTCAACAACGTCGGATTCGCCAACACCGGTACCGGCAATATCGGCGTCGGACTTACCGGCACTGGGCAGGTTGGCATCGGTTTGCTGAACACGGGCAACGCAAATCTAGGGTTGTTCAACTCCGGCACCGGCAATGTCGGTTTCTTCAACTCCGGTAGCGGTAACATGGGGATAGGTAACTCCGGCACGGGAAATCGCGGATTCTTGAACTCGGGGGTGGGAAGTTTCGGTTTCGGTAATGCCGGGCTGGCCAACACCGGTTTCTTCAACCCGGGATCATTTAACACCGGCGCCTTCAATCTCGGCGATGCCAACACCGGGAATTTCAATGCCGGCAGCTTCAACACCGGTGACTTCAATTCGGGCAGTGTCAACACCGGGCTCTTCAACACTGGTGACGTGAACACCGGGCTTTTCAACTCTGGTGACGTGAACACTGGGATTTTCAACTCCGGTGACATGAACAACGGCTTCGCGTGGCGAGGCATCGGACAGGGTGGGCTGCGCTTTGCCATCGGGACGCCCGATCTCACATTGCCGCCGATCAACATTCCCAGCATCGCGATCCCGCCACTGAACCTGCCCAGCATCACGACGGCCGACCTGTCCATCCCCGGTTTCGACCTGCCCCGGACCACCACACCCCCCATCGCCGTGCCCGGGCTGGACCTGCCCACCTTGACCGTGCCGGGCTTCAACCTGAACAGCATCGGCGTCGGCGGCTTCGACACCCCAAGGCTCACCATTCCCGGGTTGACGCTGCCGACTATCACGGTGCCACGCCTGACGCTGCCCGAGTTGACCGTGCCGGGCTTCAACCTCAACACCACCGGCGTGGGCGCCTTCGACACACCCAGGCTCAGCATTCCCGGATTGACGTTGCCCGCGATCAGCGTGCCGAACCTCTCGCTGCCTGCGATCACCACGCCCGAGATCGCCGTCCCGGGCCTGCGGCTGCCCGATATAAATACGCGAGCCTTCAACGTGAACGGTGTGTATCTCGGTGACTTCAGGACTCCCGAGTTGACCATTCCGGCGTTGACGCTGCCCACGATCAGGGTGCCGGACTTGTTGCTCCCCAAGATCACCACGCCCGAGATCGCCGTGCCAGGCCTGCGGCTGCCCGAGATAAATACGCGGGCTTTCAACGTGAACGGTGTGTATCTCGCCGACTTCAGGACACCCGAGTTGACCATTCCGGCGTTGACCCTGCCCACGATCAACGTGCCGGACTTGTTGCTGCCCGCGATCACCACACCCGACATCGCGGTGCCGGGGCTGGAGCTGCCCAAGGTCACCATCCCGGGCTTCAACCTCAACCCCGCGTGGCTGGCCGACTTCAAAACTCCCGAGCTGACCATCCCCAAATTGACGCTGCCTGACATCGCTGTGCCGGGGCTGGATCTGCCCAAGGTCACCATCCCAAGCTTCAACCTCAAACCCGCCTGGCTCGACGCCTTCAAGCTCCCGGAGTTGACCATCCCCGGGTTGACGCTGCCTGACATCTCTGTGCCGGGGCTGGAGCTGCCCAAGGTCACCATCCCGGGCTTTAACCTCATGCCCGCGTGGCTCGACCGCTTCAGCACTCCCGAGCTGACCATTCCCGCATTGACGCTGCCCCCGATCACAGTCCCGCCGATGACGTTGCCCGAAATCATAATTCCGAAATTTACGCTCAATAGCTCAACCTTGGGCGGTTGGACGACGCCGACGATAGCGTTTCCTGAAATTAATGGACCCGTGATACGCGTCAATGGCTTTCAAGTTTCACCGAACCTTCGGATCGACTGGGACACGAACGTGTTTGCGTTGAAGGGCGTAAATTACACTGGCAGATGGATTTTGGGCGTCCCAGAAATTGATTACTATAACGGGGCGGCCTACTTCAATTTGACCTCGATATCTGCGGACGCTTTCAATCTGCCGAGCTTCACCATTAAGGATTTCAAAATCCCAGGCATCGGGATCGACAAGTTTGGTTTGCCTCCAATTACGCTGCCGGACATCACGATTCCACGTATCAACCTGGGTGGCTTCACGATCCCCGAAGTCAAAACCGCCGCGTTCACCATCCCCAGCATCGGGGTGGACGACTTCAATCTTCCGTTCATCCACGTGCCGGAGGTTGGCATCCCGCCGATCAAGGTGGACGGCTTCACGATCCCTGGCCCCACCACCGCCGAGTTCACCATCCCGCGCATCGGGGTGGGTGACTTCAATCTTCCATTTGTCACCTTGCCGGAGGTTGTCATTCCGCCGATCAAGGTGGACGGCTTCACAATCCCTGGCCCCACCACCGCCGAGTTCACCATCCCGCGCATCGGGGTGGGTGACTTCAATCTTCCGTTCGTCACCTTGCCGGAGATTGGCATCCCGCCGATCAAGTTGGACGGCTTCACCATTCCCGGGCTTAGCATCGATCCGATCAAACTGGCTGGCTTCACCATTCCCGGCGCCACCACCGGCCAGTTCACCATCCCCAGCATCGGGGTCGGTGAATTCACGGCGCCGTTCATGAGCTTGCCGGAGGTCTTCGTCCCGCCGGTCTCGCTGGGCAACTTCTCCATCCCGCCGCTCAGCATCGATCCGGTCAAGCTCGCGGGTTTCACCATTCCCGGCGCCACCACCGACCCGTTCACGATCCCCAGCGTCGGGGTGGGCGATTTCGTGACTCCGTTCGTCAGCCTGCCGGACGTCTACCTCCCGCCGGTCACACTGGGCAACTTCACTATTCCGTCGCTCACCATCGATCCGGTCAAGCTGGCCGGTTTCACCGTTCCCGGAATGACCACCGCCCCGTTCACCATCGACCCGGTCGGAGTGGCCACCTTCGGCCTCCCGGCGCTCACCCTGCCCGAGGTCAAGATCCCGGGTATCACGCTCGGCGGCTTCGAGATTCCTGGTGCTACCACCGGACAATTTGTGATCGAGCCCGTCAAGATCGATCCATTCGGTCTGCCGTTGCTGGCGCTCCCCGATGTTTCAGTGCCGCCGATCGCACTGGGCGCCTTCAACATCCCGGGACTCACTCTGAACCCGACCCGGCTGGACACCTTCACCATCCCTGGTCTCACGGTTCCGCCGGTTGCTCTGTCCGGGTTCACTATTCCCGGCCTGACGATCCCCAGCATCACCTTGCCCGGCACCACCATCGCCGCCTTCGACCTTCCGCCGGCGCCGGGCTTCGGCAACACCAGCACCGCGCCGTCGTCGGGCTTCTTCAACACCGGCACCGGAGCCAACTCCGGCTTCGGCAACCGCGGGCTAGGCCTGTCGGGTCTGTTAAACGCCAACCCAGAGGGCTTCTTCGGCGGCTCGGGCTTCCAAAACATCGGCTCCACCATCTCGGGCCTGCTCAACCTCGGCAATTCCCTCTCGGGCCTGGCCAACACCGGAAACCTGACCCTGCCCAACCTGCTGGCCGGCATCGCCAACCTCGGAGTCACGGGTGGCTTCCTCAACGGGTTCTAAGTGATGGCACACACCACGCCACGCCGCGACGCTGCGGAGCACGAAACTCGGCAGCACCGGCACTGATCCAATCTGTCTAGCCAAAGGAAACTGACATGTCATATGTGATCGCCGGGCCGGAGTTGCTCACCCTGGCCGCCAACAACCTTGCCGGCATCGGCTCAGCGTTGGAGGAGGCGAATTCCGCCGCCGCGGCCTCCACCACGCGCGTGGTGGCCCCAGCCTTGGACGACGTGTCCAAACTCGCAACAGCGCTGTTCAGCCGGCACGCGCAGGCCTATCAGACGTTCAGCGCGCAAGCCTCGGAGTTCCACGCACAGTTCGTGCGCACCTTAGCTACCAGCGCGGGCCTCTACCAGAGCGCTGAGGCGATCAACGCGCTGGGCACCGCAGCGGCAACCAACCCGATGACCGCGATTAACTCGGCGGCCCAGACGCTCTTGAGCCCGGTCAGGGCGGTAAACGCCGCCGCCAACGCGCAGTCCCTGGCGCTCACCGGCCGACCGCTGGTCGGCAACGGGGCCGACGGGGCGCCCGGTCAGCCCGGCAAGCCGGGCGGGTGGCTGAGCGGCAATGGAGGCCGCGGCGGCGATGGTCTGCCCGGTCAGGCCGGTGGCCGAGGGGGCGACGCGACGTTCGGCAACGGTGGCGCCGGCGGACGCGGCGGCATCGGCGGCGGCGCCGGCGGCGCCGGCGGCAACGTCGCGACGCTGGGCAACGGCGGAGCGGGCGGCGCCGGGGGCGCGGGTGCGCCCGGCGTAGCCGGCGTCAATCCGACCCAGAGCATTACTCAACCGGCAGCGACAGCGGGTACCGCCGGAAGCCCGGGTGCCTTCGGCGGTAACGGGTCCGACGGCGTCGCTGGGCAACCCGGCGGCGCGGGCGGCGCCGGCGGCAACGGCACGACGTCCATTCCGGGCAGTACGGGCAGTGGCGGCAATGGCGGAGGGGGCGGCGACGGTGGAACGGGAGCTCCGGGCGGAGCAGGCGGCCGGGGTGGCAACGGCGTCACGGGTCAACCCGGTGGCCACGGTGGGGACGGCGGCGACGGCGGGGCAGGCGCGCCGGGCGGCGCGGGCGGCAACGGCGGCACCGGCACGGGCAGCATCGGCGGCAATGGGGGCGACGGCGGCGACGGCGGCGTCGGTGCCACAGGCGGCAGGGGTGGAGCTGGCGGTGCTGGGACGACTTCGGGGACCGGTGGTGACGGCGGAAACGGTGGTGACGCCGGTGGCTCCAAGAGCGTGGGAGGCGTCGGCGGCGCTGGTGGGCGCGGCGGCGATGGCGGCCACGGAGGATCCCTGGGCGGCAACGGCGGTGCCGGTGGAGTCGGCGGAACCGGCGGGGTGGGCGGGGCCGGAGCTTCCGGCGCCAGTGGAGGCCACGGCGGGCCTGGCGGCACGGTCGGTGGAAACGGTGGCACCGGGGGTGACGGTGGGGACGGCGCGGCCGGCGGACTGGGCGGACCCGGTGGCGCCGGTGGCAACGGCGGTAACGGGGGTCAGTACGGCCGGGGTGGGGCCGCCGGTGCGGGCGGTGTCGGTGGTATCGGCGGGACCGGCGGCGCTGGCGCGAGCGGCGGCAACGGCGGTGGTGCCCAAGTCTTCGGCACGGGCGGCCAGGGCGGTGCGGGCGGCATCGGTGCGCCTGGCGGTGCCGGCGGCGTCGGTGGCGCCGCCGGCTTGCCCGGGGCCGGTGGCCCCGCCGGCCCGGATGGCCCCGCCGGTCCCGCGGGTGCCGTCGCACCGGGTGGTGCGGGTGGGCGCGGTGGCGCAGGCGGTGCTGGCGGCAGGGGCGGCAGCGGCGGCACCGGTTACTACGGCGCCACTCCCGGCGTCGGCGGCGCCGGCGGGAAGGGCGGTGGTGGTATGGCCGGCGGGCTTGGCGGACCTGGTAGCCCCGCAGGAAGTGGCGGTACCGCCGGCAGCGCCGGCGCCAACGGCGTCAACGGCAGTACCGGCTCGAAGGTCCTGTTCTAGGGGCCAGGACGGACTGCGGAGCCAGCCTGTGCCCCGGTAGTTGGTCTCAAACTTGGTTGGCGGCACAGCGAGGAGCTTCACTCAGCACGGAACTCGCATGTCCTGCCCGGCGACGACATCCGAAATCGTTCCTTACTGCAGGGTTGATCGGTTCGAACGCGGATCCACCATCAGCTTTGTCTATCTTGAGATTTGAGGCGGGCGACAGCATGGGACGTAATGGTGGGCCGCTAATACTCGAGTATCCCCGGCTCCATACCCGCCTTCCAAACTGTGGAATGCCCTTCACAGCAAGGAAAGTCGCTCGCCAGCTGCAACTCTCGTTCGAACGAGGTGTTGAGCACGGCGTTACTCGACGGCGGGACACAGCTGATCGGTGGAGGCGCTGGGCCGGGTATTCGGCAGCGGCAGCCATCGTCGCAAACGCTTGGCGGTGGGCGGCAATTCGCGTGGCCCACCTCGTAGGTGTACTCGACTGTGGGGTCATGTTCGGAGCGGAAGATGCATCCACTCAACACCCGATTGCTTTCTTAACGCAGATGATTGAATCGTTCGACTAGCGCCGCCGCGTCTCAGGCGTGAGACAGAAATGCCGCTGGGTTCCCGCGTTCCCGCATGTCCGCCCGCAGCGTTGAGACGCCGAAGGGCCAATCACGTCGTGCACATGTTCTCGACTTGCCCTATGCCGTTGATTTGTGGATCCGTACCCGCAAGGCTGGCGTAGTGACAGTAGCCACCGATGCGATCACCTTCTTCAGCCCCGAGTGCCTGCAAGATCCGTATCCCATCTACGAGCGGATGCGAATTGCCGGTCCGGTGCACCGCATCGCCGACTCGGACTTCTTTGCTGTGTGCGGCTGGGACGCGGTCAACGACGCCGTGCGCCGTACCGACGAGTTCTCCTCGAACCTCACCGCCACGCTGACTTATACGGCTGAAGGATTCGTTCGACCATTTCTCATGGACCCGCTGGGCGGACCGACCCACGTACTGGCCACGGCGGATGATCCTGCGCATGCTATCCACCGCAAGCAGCTGGTGAAGTACCTGGCCGCCAAGCGAATTCGCCTGATGGAGCAGTTCGCTGCCGAGACCGCAGACCGGCTGTGGGCCGCCGGTTTGCAGGACGGTGGTATCGAATGGATGGGCGCTTTCGCGAACCGGCTGCCGATGATGGTGGTGGCCCGGCTCATCGGCGTACCCGATTGCGACGTCGCGCAGCTGGTGAAGTGGGGTTACGCGGCCACCCAACTGCTCGAAGGGCTGGTGGATCAAGACCAGATCGCGGCTGCCGGCCGAGCGGTAATGGAACTAACCGGCTACATCGAAGAGCAATTCGACAGAGCCGCAGCCGATCCGCAAGACAACTTGCTTGGCGAGCTGGCTAGTGCCTGCGCCGCAGGCGAACTCGACACATTGACCGCCCAGATCATGATGGTCACGCTGTTCGCCGCCGGCGGAGAGTCCACGGCGTCATTGCTGGGAAGTGCGGCGATGATCCTGGCAACACGTCGTGATATCCAGCAACAACTGCGGGAGAACCCGGAGCTTCTCGGTGCCTTCATCGAGGAGACGTTGCGCTATGAGGCTCCGTTCCGAGGGCACTACCGCCACGTACGGAGCGACACGATGCTGAAAGGCGTGGAACTGCCGGCCGACTCGCATCTGCTGCTGCTGTGGGGCGCGGCCAACCGCGATCCGGCACAGTTCGAAAAGCCCGACGAGTTCCGTCTGAACCGCTCCGCAGGAAAAGGTCACATCAGTTTCGGCAAGGGCGCACACTTCTGCGTCGGTGCTGCGCTGGCCAGACTCGAAGCCCAGATTGCGTTGCGGCTGATGCTAAGCCGGACATCCCTCATCGAGGCAGCCGACGTCGGGCCGTGGTTGCCCAGCATCTTGGTGCGCCGGCTACAGCGGCTCGAACTCGCCGTCAAATAGCTGCGGCTGAACGCTCTGCTCGCTTCTTGCGGCGGAGCACCGAATTTGCGCGCCGGTTTATCCCGGCGTCGCCGGGGGGATGCCGCCCGGGGACACGATGAACGCCTCGACGGCGGTGGCTTGTTCGTAACCGTCCACCTCGACGCGCCACTCGTAGATTCCCGGGTCCAATGGAATCCCGGCCGGGATGTTGAGGGTGAGCGGCATGCGGACCGCGGTCCCGTGAATCGCACCCGGCAGGCGGCCCGCCTCGGCGGCGGCCTCGAACAGGATCCGCTGCGGGCCCTGTGGCCCCGGCACCACCACCGGTTGACCGTCGGTGTCCAGCAACTGGCAGGTGAGCTTGTGCTGTTTGTTGGTCTCGTCCCAGTCGATGTCCAGAAACATCACCAATGCGAATGGCGGGGTAGGGGTTTGACATTGCCGCCAGCCCAGCCCGAGGGTATGGACCTTGCCCGACTGGACATCGGCCTGAGCCGCGTCCGCCAGAAAAAGGCTGACCTTCATGCGAGTTGCTGCCTTACGAATGCTGCCGTCACGAGATCCATAGATCCACGTCCTGTTCCCAATCCGTATGCAATTACCCGGCGCTGCCGACCCCGAAAGATACTACGCTGCGACGCACTCGCCCGGTTTGCCGCTATGCCACCCTATTTGGCCGGCGGTAACTGACGTGGGCCTTCGGGCCCGCGCAGCTCACGCGGCCCCTCCCGCTCGACCAGCTCGCGCCGGCCATCCGAGGCCCCCACCGACAAACCGGCCAGGTCCCTGGTGGGTGCCTGACCCAGTGCCTGTTCGGCCTGCCCGCCCAGCTGAGCGTAATTACCGGCGTAATTCGGGTGAGCCGCCTGGCCTCGCGATGAATCGATGCGGTGGACTCCGGGGTCGCCGGCTGCGGCAGCCGGGGCCTGCAGCGGCTGCGGCTGCTGGGCCTGTTGCTGGGCGCCCCCATCCGAGCTTTCGGTGTTCATCGTGACTTTGCGAGTCCGCTTGAGCGAGAACGCAATTTCCTCGACCTCCTCGAACACCTGCCGCGCGGTACGCAAGGGCTGGGTCGTGTTGTCGATGACGCGTGCTACGAACGGCGGCACCAGCGGGCGGATCCACCGGGCGGCGGCCTTGGTGGCGTCCGGAATAGACGGAATGAGGGGGGCGCGCTGTGCGTCATCGACCTCGCCGGCGGACGGCACCTCGTAGTGCTCGACGGCCGCCACGGCGGGTTCGGCCGGGGCCGGAAGGTTCTCGGTCACCGGCGGTTGGACGTCCCGGTCCGCGGGGGGCAACTGGGCCACCGCCCGGCTTGCGGCCTCTGCTTCGGCGGCGATCGGCAGATACATGTCTTCCTCCACTGACTCGAAGGTACGCTCCGACGACGCGTGCACCGGGGCGTCGAGCGCCTCGACTACGCGACGGCGGTGGTGTTCGCGATCGATCTCGGCCTGGGCCTCAATGGCGAGGCGCGTCTGGGTGAGTTGGTGCTCGGCCCACATGATTTCGGCTGCCCGGCGCACCTCGGCCCGCTTGATCGCGATCGCGGTGTCGGCCTCCAGCTCGGCACGTTCCTGTTCTGCGCGTGCGGTGGCGTGGCGATCGTGGGTTGTTTCACCGCGCCACATCCGCAAGATCAGCGGCAGCAGATACAGCAGGGCGAAGAACGCGATCGTCAGCAGGCGCAAGATCAGCGCCCCGGCACTGTCGAGAGTCAGGTCATTCATCGCGACCCACCGCGCACCCAGACCGCGACCGGCATCGGCGACCACGGCATGCCGCGCGTCGGCAAGAGCCTGCTCGTCGCGGGAAACGGTGGCGTCCAGGGCTGGCGCCTGACGATCGCGGGCGGCCAGCGCGCCGTCCAACTCACGCTGTGCATCACCGAGCAGCTCGTTGGCCGTCCGGGTCTCAGGTCCTCGGCCGGGAACCCCGGTAATCCGGGTTTGCGGGCAGGCCGGTGTCGGGTTGTACTCGCAGCGCGCAATCACCAGGGCGTTATCAAGGTGCCCGCGAGCCTGGTCGACGCTCCCGTCCAGCGCGCTGCGGGCCGCACGCGCCTGTTGCAGGGATGCCGCGGCCTGTGCGACGGCCGGTGCCGAGTCCGCGGTGCGCAGCGCCCGCTCGTCGAGGCGGCGGTCGATGGCCCCGGAGAAGAGGACGAGCGCGGCGAGCTCACCGACGACCACGCCGACGGCGACCGCGACGGCGGCGCGACCGGCCGTGCCGGACCAGCCGCGGGCCGGGCCACCGGCGATGCTGCGGGTGACCGCTCCGATCAGCAGGCCGAAAACGAGGGTCGCCGAAACGATGGCCCAGGCCGGGGCCGTCGCGACCGCGGACGTGACCGCCAGAGCGGCCACCAGCCACGCCAGCACGGCGCCGAGCACCACCACCGCTCCCGCGACGGCGTGTGTGGACCGCTCATGGCGTTCCCCGAGCTCGCCTGCGTGGCCGCCGCCAAGCCAGGTCAGCAGCGCCTCGATCCGCGTGACGACCGAGCGCTGCTCAGAGATTTCGTGCGCGCGCATGAGAACTAAACACCTCCAATGACGTCAAGCCTGGCAGGCCGTCGCCCGACACACCGAATCGAAGCGCCCGCTTGTGGCGTTCTTCACAACCGCCGGCGTGGTGGTGCGGATCACACTTCAGGCCGATGAGGCAGGCCGAATTTTCGGCGACTCGAGCGGATCAGCGGCTCATGGGGCGGGTGGCATGAGACCGTATAAATCTTATGGAAAATCACGAGTTCCTCAGCTACGAAGAGTTCGGCCGCAGATTTTTCGAGGTTGCCGTCACGCCGGATCGGGTCGCCGCCGCACTGAGTGATATCGCGGGCAGTGAGTTCGCCATGGAACCGATTGCCCAGGGCCCGGGCGGGATCGCCAAGGTCAGCGCGAACGTCAAGATCCAGGAGCCGCGGGTCACCCGCAAGCTCGGTGACCTCATCACCTTCGTCATCCACATCCCGCTGTCCATCGACCTGTTGCTGGACCTGCGACTGGACAAGCAACGGTTCATGGTGACCGGTGACATCGCGTTGCGTGCCACCGCGCGGGCGGCCGAGCCCCTGTTGTTGATCGTCGACGTCTCCAAACCGCGGCCCTCGGACATCACCGTCAATGTCTCGTCTAAGTCCATCCGCGGCGAAGTGTTACGCATCCTCGCGGGCGTGGACGGGGAGATACGGCGCTTCATCGCCCAGTACGTCCGCGAGGAGATCGACTCTCCGCAATCTCAGTCGGCTCAGGTAATCGACGTAGCCACCCAGGTGGCGGCCGCTTGGGGTAGTTAGCCGCGTCCGGTACACGCTGCGGATCTGTGCAGCTCAAACACCAACTCAGGCACAACCGTTGCGTTACTCTACGGCGGTGCAACCGCGCCGGGAGTGGTTGCCGCACGTCCAGGAGGATTTGATGGCAAAGCGGTGGTGGATTGCGGCTGTCGTGGTTACCACGACACTGACGGCGGGCTGCACGTCCAGCAAGACGACGGTGGTCCACTCGTCGGGCCCCAGTAGCCCGGCCAAGTCGACTTCGGCCTCGAGCTCGACCTCAGCCTCGTCGAGCGAAGCCACCTCGACCGAGTCGGCACCGGTCACCACGCTCGACTCCAGCCAGTGCGTGGATGTCACCGGGGCAAACCTGGATCTGCTGACGGCGTCCGACAAGGATGCGGCGCGCAAGGCCGCCGACACCCTCGAGCGGTATAACCCGCCGTCCTCGGTCAAGTCCGCGATCGAACACTTCGTCACCACCGGCGGCGCGCACTTCGACGACCCCGACTACACCAAGAACAACGAAGTCGTGAAGTCGTGGGTCGACCAGGTGTGTCCCACCTAAGCGCCTGCTACAGCGTCTGGTGGCGGCCGAAGAACTTGTGGTCTTCGCTGTAACCCCCGTAACCACTGCCGATTTCGGAGTAGTGCGCGACGAACTCGATGCCCTTGATCCATTTGACCTGCTTGAACCCGTGCTGCAGCTCGTTGCGCAGCCGTAGCGGCCGGCCGTGCAGGTAGGGGAGCGGCTCGCCGTTCATGTCATAGGCGAGCATGCTCATGTGGTGCGTCATCTGCTCGATCGGATGCGCGTTGTAATAGATGCCACCGGTGGCGCCCAGGCCCATCGAATAGAAGACCACCCATTTCGCTTCCGGCAGCGGTTTGACGATGTCCATGATGGTCTGCATCGACACCCCACCCCACTTGGCCACTCCCGACCAGGCCTGGATGCAGAAGTGCTGCGTGATCTGATCGTGGTAGGGCAGCGCGCGCAGGTCCTCGAGCGAGAACGCCACCGGGTTCTCGACCAGGCCGTACACGCGCAGCCGCCAGTCCGCAAAATCGTTCTTCTCCAGCTCCTTGTATTCGACCGTTTCCGGCAGGCGGCCGTTGCGCCAGTGATAGGGCGAGATGTCCTTCTCGGTGAAGGCGCCGGGTTTGGGATTGAGCCGTTCCAGCGAGCGCTGGAAGGGGCCGACCAGCGCGTACCCGACCCGCTGCACCACGCGTGGGTGGCGAATGGTGAACGGGGTTGCGGCAACCCATCCGATCGCCACGATCACCATCGCGACGCAGAAGACCGCAAAGCCAACCCATCCGTTGTCGTCACGGGCCGCGAACATGTGGTTGAGGTTTCGCAGGGCCTCGGTGGCGAAAACCATCGTCACATGCGTGAGGATGAAGAACAGGAAGTAGACCAGGACCAGGAAGTGCAGAGAGCGGGCATGCTGGATGCTCAACCGCTTGCTGAGCCAGTGCACCCGTTGTGACAGAGCCGGTGACATGCCGAGTCCGGTGATCACCGCCGCCGGAGCCGCAATGAACACGGTGGTGAAGTAGGCGAGCAACTGCAAGCCGTTGTATGCGACCCAGCCGTTGTCGGTGGGCCACTGCAGTGACGCGTACTGAATGGCCACCGACGCCGCCTGGGGGAACACATCCCAACTCGTCGGCACCAGGTGCCGCCATTGGCCAGTGAGGAAGAGCAGTACGTAGAAGACGGCGCCGTTGACCATCCACAACACGTCGACGCCGAGGTGCCACCAACGGGCCAGGCCGATCGAGTGCCGGAAGCCGGGCAACCCGAATTGCGGTGGGAGAGCAACGGTGTCGGCGTTGGCGGTCCACAATGGATCGTCCGGGACGGGCGGTCCCACCCGCAGCCACTCATCCTTGCCCGGCGTCGCATTGCGGCTGAAGTAGAGCCGAGGGTGATCGCACAGGATCTGAATGCCGGAACGGATGATGAACGTCATCATGAACAGGTTGAAGAAGTGCGTCCACCCGATCCACGCCGGCCGTCCGACGGCTCCGGAATGCTCATCGGTGCCGGGATAACGCGCGATGAACGACTGCACCGCCGGCATGTGGTGCAGCCCTTTACCGACCGCGACGCCGGCCAGCAGCAAAACGAAACCGATCGGGATCAGCCAGAGCAGGTTGAACCACTTGTCCCGGCCGACCCGCAAGCGCGGGGCCGTGGCGCGGCGCGTGAGATCGAAGCCACCGCCGTAGGACTCCACGTCGACGACGTCCTCGGCGGCATGCACCTCGCTGGCATAGTCCACCCCCAACTGACGTTCTGACATCGCCAATCCGGTGCGGGGGTCGGCCCCCGCGTCAAGGGATCTACTCACGTTGAGCAAATTTACACTATGGCGACTGTACAAATTAGAAACTGTGGCGAACTGCAGCGCTGGCGAGCCACGGTCGGGTTTACCCACCCTGGACACCCGGGTATGCAACCGCCCTGACCCCGAGTGCAGAGGAGCGGATTCGTTGGCAAGGGTAGAGGTGTCGACCACCTCCGAGGTGGAACCGGAAGCCGCATGGAAGCTGGCATCGGATCTGCAGCGATTCGACGAATGGATGACGATCTTCGGTGGCTGGCGAGGGGAGGTGCCTGACACGATCGAAGAGGGCACCTGTGTCGCGTCGCTGATCAAGGTCAAGGGATTCCGCAACGTCATCTACTGGGAAGTGACGCACTACGACGAGCCCAATTCGATTGAGCTGAAAGGCCGTGGGCGTGGCGGCGTCCGCCTAACGGTCGCGATGGCCGTCACGCCGAAAGACCCCGGTTCGGACTTCCAGCTCACCGCCGACCTGTCCGGTGGAGTGCTCAGCGGACCGGTCGGACGCCTGGTCGCCCGCGTTCTGCGCTCCGATGTCAAGAGGTCCGTCGAGAACCTGGCCGAGCTGCGCTGAGGCTCAACGGCGCCAATTGGGCAGCAGCGCTTCGCGTTCCGCTTCCCTTACCCGCCTGCGCTCCATGCTGAGCCAGGACAGCCCCGCGCCGAAAACCAGCATTCCACCACTGGACACCGAAACACCCACCCCCGCTTGGCCAAAGGCGAACGCCGCCACCGACACGACAAATGCGAGAACGGCTCCCGCCATCACCATGAGCACAGGCCTGCGCTCCGCGGCATCTTCGAATTCCCCCAGCTCGCGCTCGGCGCGAGGCATGTGCACGATCTCGGCCATCAGCGTCTCCCTCTGCAGTCAATTGCAGTCGGCCGTCCCGAACGACCACATCGAGCCTTCCAACGCCTACCCGAAATATCTTACGGGCAAACGGGTTCCGGGCTACTCGGACGATCGCAGCCGGCGCACCTGCCGGGTTTCGATGGCATTGACCGTCAGCGCCCGGCGGCTGATTCGCCAACCCGCGTCGGTCAACCGGTACTCGTCGTCGTAACGCAGATGCCAGATCACGTCCACGATTTCGGTCCCGTCGCCATCAACCGAACGCTGGGTCCAGTGGTGGGCGATTCCGGTGATGCGTCCCCGGGCCAGACCGGGTTGCCCCGCCAGGTCGTAGACCTCGCCGACGACCGCGTGCTCGGTGCGCGCGACCCGGGCCACCGCACCCACCGCGACCGCGATGGCATCGCGGCCCCGATGTACGTGGACCGGTTCCAGCGTCGCCGGCGGGTCAGCCACCACCAGCTCCGCAGTATCAGTGAATAGTGTTGCCACCGCATCGAATTGGCGATCATCCACCAAAGCGGCGTACCGGTGCACCAGATCGCTGAGGGCAGCCCGGTCGATCAGCATGAATTCGCCGGGGTGGTCACGGCACGCACTGCGTCGAGCAGTCGAGCGACGCGGGGGTCGGTGAACACCGATTCCAGCAGCATCGGCCGCCCGTCTGGACCGGTCAGCGGGACCCGCCAGTTCGGGTACTCGTCGGTGGTGCCCGGCTGATTCTGGGTGCGCCGGTCCCCGACGGCGTCGGTCAGCGCCACACCCAGGAGCCGCGACGGCGTCCGGCCGAGGTAGCGGTACAAGGCGAGAATCAGCTGCTCGGGGCTCTCCTGGCCGTCGTCGAGCAGGCCAACCCGGCGCAACTCGGCCACCCAGGCCGCCCGTTCATCGGCGGCCGCCTGCGCCTCGGCCGCGACGGGCCGGGTCAACAGGTCCAGCGATTCCCGCAACCGGACGTGGTCGCCGGTCAGGTAACCGGCCGTCGGGGGCAGGTCGTGGGTGGTGACCGAGGACAGGCAGTATTCCCGCCAGCGCTCGGCGCACAGCGGCGCGCCGGTTGCCTCGTCCTTCTCGAACCAGAGAATCGAGGTGCCCAGCAGGCCACGTAAGAGTAAGTAGTCGCGTACCCAGGGCTCGACGGTGCCCAGATCCTCACCGACCACGACCGCAGCGGCCCGCTGGGCTTCCAGGGCGACGATCCCGATCATCGCCTCGTGGTCGTAGCGCACGTACGTGCCTTCGGTCGGCGGCCGGCCCTCGGGGATCCACCACAACCGGAACAAGCCGATGATGTGGTCGATCCGAACTCCGCCGGCATGCCGCAGCACCGCCTGGATCAACGCGCGAAACGGCCGGTATTCCAGTTCCTCGAGCCGGTCGGGCCGCCATGGAGGCTGCGACCAGTCCTGGCCCAGCTGGTTGAACTCGTCCGGAGGCGCGCCTGCGGTCACCCCCAGCGCCAGCGCATCCTGCAGCGCCCAGGCGTCAGCGCCGGTGGGGTGCACGCCGACCGCCAGGTCATGCATGATGCCCAGCGCCATGCCGGCCCGGATGGCCTGCGACTGGGCCGCGGCGAGCTGCTCATCCAGTTGCCACTGCAACCACCGGTGGAAATCGACGGCCGTCGCGTTCTTCGCCGCGAAGGCGGTGACACCAGACGCGTCGGGATGTCGCACCGATTTCGGCCACTGATACCAATCGGTGCCGTGCTTGTCGGCCAGGGCGCACCAGGTGGCGAAGTCGTCGAGGGCCCGGCCCTCCCGCGCGCGGAAGGCGGCGTAGGCCAGCTCCCGCCCGGCTGATCTCGGCACGGCGTGCACAAGTTTGAGGGCCGCGCACTTGGCGGCCCAGGAGCTGTCGCGGTCGATGGTGTCCGACCGTGCGGCCCGCCGCTGGACCCGTTCGCGCAAATCCCGGATCCGGCCCCGCTTGGGCAGGTCGGCGTACTCCGGAATCGCCTCCACCCGCAGATACAGCGGATTGACGAAACGACGCGAAGTCGGCAGGTACGGCGACGGTTCGATTCGCCCACCACCGCCCCCCGGGGCCGGCAGGCAAGCGGCGTGCAGCGGATTGACCAGTAGATAGTCGGCGCCGTGCCCCCAGGCCGACCACAGCGCCAGATCACCCAGGTCGGTCAGGTCGCCGATGCCCCAGGACTGCCGCGACCGCACGCTGTAGAGCTGAGTGGCCAATCCCCAGGCACGGCGTGCTCCCAGCCGCTCCGGCATCCCGAGCCAGTCCGGCGTGATGATGAGCGCAGTGCTGGCACGGTGGTCACCGGAGCTCAGGTGCACGCGGTGGTAGCCCAGCGGCAGATCGGCCGGGAGCAGGAAGCTTGCCTCGCCGATCTGGCGTCCATCCAGATCGAACGGCGGGGTGAAGTTGTCGACCTGCACGATGCGGCTTTCCGGGCCGCTGAGTTCCGTGCCGTCCTCGAGTTGCAGCCACACCTCCGCCGGAGCGCCGTGGGTGACGTGCGCCCAGAACCGCAGTTGCGCACCGGCACGTCCGACGATCGTCGGCGGCAGCGATCGGGCCCAGTAGGACCGCAGCAATGCGCTCAGGGCCGCGTTGCGTTCCTGTTCCGTGCTCGCCGAAACGCCGAGCGCGCCCAGAACCGACACCAGGGTGGCTTCCGGGACGAACACCTGCTGACCACGCCAGTCCTGGTATCCGATGGCGATGCCGAGCCGGTGGGCGAGTTCGACAAGCGACGGCGCTAGCTCGGTCATGGAACAACATTTTTACGTCCCGCCACCCGCCCCGCAGCTCAGCGGGTCCCCTGCCGCCGATGTGAACACTGGGCTACTTAGCGCGCCGAGTCGGTGATTCGCAGCTAACATGCCCAGTGAAGTCACGACGACTCCGCGGGGGATCGAACGCCTGGCAAGGTCTGCGCAGGTGCCTTACCGTTGTCGATGTGATTTGGCGCTTCCCGATTAGCGGGCGTTTCATATCCGGGCGTTATGACCGAAAGGTGATCAAGCGTGGCTGAACATAGCCGCGGACAGCGGGGGTCGGGCTACGGCCTCGGGTTGTCGACGCGCACCCAGGTGACTGGCTATCAGTTCCTGGCTCGCCGCACCGCGATGGCGCTGACCCGCTGGCGGGTGCGCATGGAGATCGAGCCGGGCCGTCGCCAGACCCTGGCGGTCGTCGCTTCCGTTTCCGCTGCCCTGGTCATCTGCCTGGGCGCGTTGCTGTACTCGTTCATCAGCCCGGCGGGCCAGATCAACGAGTCGCCGATCATCGCCGACCGCGATTCCGGCGCCCTGTACGTCAAGGTGGGGGATCGGCTGTACCCCGCACTGAACCTGGCTTCGGCGCGACTGATCACCGGGCGGCCCGATAACCCGCACCTGGTCAAGGGAAGCCAGATCGCCAACATGCCGCACGGGCCGTTGGTCGGCATCCCCGGGGCTCCCTCCGAGTTCGCACCGAAGAGTCCCTCCACGTCGTCGTGGCTGGTGTGCGACACCGTCGGCGGCACGTCCGGTCCCTCGGGCATGCCGTCGCCGGCAGGCGTCACGGTGACCGTCATCGACGGCACGCCGGACATGAGCGGCCACCGCCGCATCCTCAACGGTTCGGACGCCGTGGTGCTGAGCTACGGCGGAAACACCTGGGTGATCCGCGAGGGCCGCCGGTCGAAGATCGACGCCACCGACCGCTCGGTGTTGTTGCCGCTGGGCTTGACCCCTGAGCAGGTCAGTCAGGCGCGCCCGATGAGCCACGCGCTCTATGACGCCCTCCCGGTCGGACCCGAGCTCCTGGTTCCGGAGGTGCCCAAAGCGGGCGCCCCGGCGACCTTCCAGGGCGCCCCGGGCCCGGTCGGAACCATCCTGGTGACGCCGCAGATCAGTGGGCCGCAACAGTATTCGCTGGTGCTGGAGGACGGCGTCCAGACCCTGCCGCCGCTGGTGGCCCAGATCCTGCAGAACGCGGGACGCCCGGGTAACACCAAGCCGGTCACGGTGGAACCGTCGGCGCTGGCCAGAATGCCGGTGGTCAACAGGCTGGACCTGTCGGCGTACCCCAACGACCCGTTGAACGTCCTGGACATCCGGGAGAATCCGTCGACCTGCTGGTGGTGGGAACGCACCAACGGCGAGAACCGGGCCCGCATCCAGGTCGTCTCCGGGCCGACCATCCCGATCAAGTCCAGTGAGATGAAGAATGTCGTCAGCCTGGTGAAGTCGGACGTCACCGGTCGTGAGGCCGACCAGGTCTACTTCGGCCCCAATTACGCAAATTTCGTGGCAGTCACGGGCAACAACCCGGGCGCCCAGACGGCAGAGTCGCTGTGGTGGCTGACCAACGCCGGCGCGCGGTTCGGGGTGGATGACACGAAGGAAGCCCGCGACGCGCTCGGTCTGACGCTGCAACCCAGCATGGCGCCCTGGGTGGCGCTCCGGTTGTTGCCGCAGGGTCCGACCTTGTCTCGTGCCGACGCCCTCGTGGAGCACGACACGCTCCCGATGGACATGACCCCTGCAGAGTTGGTGGTACCGAAGTGAAACGTGGATTTGCGCGGCCTACACCGGAGAAGCCTCCGGTAATCAAGCCGGAGAACATCGTCCTGCCGACGCCGCTGAGCATTCCGCCGCCGGAGGGCAAACCCTGGTGGCTGATCGTGGTCGGCGTCGTGGTGATCGGTCTGCTGGGCGGCATGGTGGCCATGACGTTCGCCAGCGGTTCGCACGTGTTCGGCGGCGTTGGCTCGATCTTCCCGATCTTCATGGTCGGCGGCATGATGATGATGATGTTCGGTGGCCGCTTCGGCGGTCAGCAGCAGATGAGCCGCCCAAAATTGGACGCCATGCGTGCCCAGTTCATGCTGATGCTGGACATGCTGCGGGAGACCGCGCAGGAGTCCGCCGACAGCATGGACGCCAACTACCGCTGGTTCCACCCCGCGCCGAACACCTTGGCCGCCGCGGTCGGCTCCCAACGGATGTGGGAACGCAAGCCCGACGGCAAAGACCTCAACTTCGGGGTCGTCCGGGTCGGGGTCGGCATGACGCGCCCCGAGGTGACCTGGGGCGAGCCGCAGAACATGCCCACCGACATCGAGCTGGAGCCGGTGACCGGCAAGGCGCTGCAGGAGTTCGGCCGCTACCAGAGCGTCGTCTACAACCTGCCCAAGATGATCTCGGTGCTGGTGGAGCCCTGGTATGCACTGGTGGGCGATCGCCCGCAGGTACTGGGGCTGATGCGCGCGATCATCTGTCAGCTGGCCTTCTCGCACGGCCCCGACCACATCCGGCTGATCGTCGTCAGTTCCGACCTGGACGAGTGGGATTGGGTGAAGTGGCTGCCGCACTTCGGTGACTCCCGGCGCACCGACGCCGCGGGCAGCGCCCGGATGGTCTACAGCTCGGTGCGCGAATTCGCGGCCGAGCAGGCCGAACTGTTCGCCGGCCGCGGTTCGTTCACACCCCGGCACGCGAGCTCGTCCGCCCAGACCCCGACCCCGCACCACGTGATCATCGCCGACGTCGACGACCCGCAGTGGGAGTACGTGATCAGCGCCGAAGGTGTGGACGGCGTGACGTTCTTCGACCTGACCGGCTCGGAGATGTGGACGAACGTGCCCGAGCGCAAGCTGACCTTCGACAAGATCGGCGTGATCGAAGCACTGCCCCGCGACCGCGACACCTGGATGGTGATCGACGACAAGGCCTGGTTCTTCGCACTGACCGACCAGATGAGCACGGCCGAGGCCGAGGAATTCGCCCAGAAGCTGGCGCAGTGGCGCCTGGCCGAGGCCTACGAGGAGATCGGCCAGCGGGTCGCCCACATCGGGGCCCGCGACATCCTGTCCTACTACGGGATCAGCGACCCGGCGGACATCGACTTCGAAGACCTGTGGGGCAGCCGCACCGACACCATGGGCCGATCCCGACTGCGCGTGCCGTTCGGCAACCGCTCCGACAACGGCGAGTTGCTGTTCCTGGACATGAAGTCGCTGGACGAAGGCGGCGACGGCCCGCACGGCGTCATGTCGGGTACCACTGGTTCCGGTAAGTCGACGCTGGTGCGAACCGTGATCGAGTCACTGATGCTCGGCCACCCGCCGGAGGAACTGCAGTTCGTGCTGGCCGACCTCAAGGGTGGGTCCGCGGTCAAGCCGTTCGCCGGCGTGCCGCACGTCTCGCGCATCATCACCGACCTCGAAGAAGACCAGGCGCTGATGGAGCGGTTCCTGGACGCGCTGTGGGGTGAGATCGCCCGCCGTAAGGCGATCTGCGACAGCGCCGGGGTGGACGACGCCAAGGAGTACAACTCGGTGCGGGCCAGAATGCGGGCCCGCGGCCAGGACATGGCGCCGTTGCCGATGCTGGTGGTCGTCATCGACGAGTTCTACGAGTGGTTCCGGATCATGCCGACCGCCGTCGACGTGCTCGACTCGATCGGCCGCCAGGGTCGCGCCTACTGGATTCACCTGATGATGGCCTCGCAGACCATTGAGAGCCGGGCCGAGAAGCTCATGGAGAACATGGGTTACCGCCTGGTGCTCAAGGCACGCACCGCCGGCGCCGCGCAGGCGGCAGGCGTACCGAACGCGGTGAACCTGCCGGCCCAGGCCGGTCTGGGCTATTTCCGCAAGAGCCTCGAGGACATCATCCGGTTCCAGGCGGAGTTCCTCTGGCGCGACTACCTGCGCATCTCCACCGTCGACGGTGAGGAAGCGCCGGTGCTGGTGCACAGCATCGACTACGTGCGCCCGCAACTGTTCACCAACTCCTTCACCCCGATGGAAGTCAGCGTCGGAGGTCCGAGCATCGAGCCGGTAGCGAGCTTCAGCAACGGCGAGGCGCTGAACGGCCACGTCGAAGAGGACGAAGAAGAGGAAGCGATCCGGACGCCGAAGGTCGGCACCGTGATCATCGACCAGCTCCGCAGAATCAATTTCGAGCCGTACCGCTTGTGGCAGCCGCCACTGACCGAGCCGGTCGCGATCGACGAGCTGGTCAACCGTTTCCTCGGCCACCCGTGGAACAAGGACTACGGCTCGGCCCGCAACCTGGTGTTCCCGATCGGCATCATCGACCGGCCGTTCAAGCACGACCAGCCGCCGTGGACGGTGGACACCTCCGGCCCCGGTGCCAACGTGCTGATCCTGGGTGCCGGCGGGTCCGGCAAGACCACCGCGTTGCAGACGCTGATCTGCGCCGCGGCGCTGACCCACACGCCCGAACAGGTGCAGTTCTACTGCCTGGCCTACAGCAGCACCGCACTCACGACGGTGGCGCAGTTCCCGCACGTGGGCGAGGTCGCCGGTCCCACCGATCCCTACGGCGTGCGCCGTACGGTCGCCGAACTGCTGGCGCTGGTGCGCGAGCGCAAGCGCAGCTTCCTGGAATACGGCATCGCGTCGATGGAGATGTTCCGCCGGCGCAAGTTCGGCGGGGAAGCCGGCCCGGTGCCCAACGACGGGTTCGGTGATGTGTTCCTGGTGATCGACAACTACCGGGCGCTGGCCGAGGAGAACGAGGTGTTGATCGACCAGGTCAACGTGATCATCAACCAGGGTCCCTCGTTCGGCGTACACGTCATCGTCACCGCCGACCGCGAGTCGGAGCTGCGGCCGCCGGTGCGAAGCGGTTTCGGTTCCCGTGTCGAATTGCGTCTGGCCGCAGTCGAAGACGCCAAACTGGTGCGCTCGCGTTTCGCCAAGGACGTTCCGGTCAAGCCCGGGCGTGGCATGGTGGCGGTCAACTACGTGCGGCTCGACAGCGACCCGCAGGCCGGCCTGCACACCCTGGTGGCGCGCCCGGCACTGGCCAGCACGCCGAACAACGTCTTCGAGTGTGACAGCGTTGTCGCGGCCGTCAGCCGGCTCACCACGGCAGCGGCACCTCCGGTACGTCGTCTGCCGGCCCGGTTCGGCGTCGAGCAGGTCCGCGAACTGGCGGCCCGCGACACCCGTCAGGGCGTCGGTGCCGGCGGAATCGCCTGGGCGATCTCGGAATTGGACCTGCAGCCGGTGTATCTCAACTTCGCCGAGAACTCGCACCTGATGGTCACCGGCCGTCGCGAGTGTGGCCGTACCACGACGCTGGCCACGATCATGTCCGAGATCGGACGGCTGTACGCGCCGGGTTCCACCAGCGCGCCGCCACCTCCGCCCGGACGGCCGTCGGCGCAGGTGTGGCTGATCGACCCGCGCCGTCAGCTGCTCACCGCGTTGGGCTCCGATTACGTGGAGAAGTTCGCCTACAACCTCGACGGCGTGGTGGCCATGATGGGTGAGCTGGCGGCTGCCCTGGCGGGACGCGAGCCGCCGCCCGGTCTGTCCGCCGAGGAGCTGTTGTCGCGGTCGTGGTGGAGTGGTCCGGAGATCTTCCTGATCGTGGACGATATCCAGCAGCTGCCGCCGGGCTTCGATTCGCCGCTGCACAAGGTGGTTCCGTTCGTGAACCGGGCTGCAGACGTCGGGTTGCACGTGATCGTCACGCGCACCTTCGGTGGTTGGTCGTCGGCGGGCAGCGACCCGATGCTACGTGCCCTGCACCAGGCCAACGCGCCATTGCTGGTCATGGACGCCGACCCGGACGAAGGCTTCATC
This sequence comes from Mycobacterium gordonae, assembly GCF_002101675.1. GTDB lineage: Bacteria > Actinomycetota > Actinomycetes > Mycobacteriales > Mycobacteriaceae > Mycobacterium > Mycobacterium gordonae. Next base: position 56,541 of record NZ_LQOY01000026.1, read on the forward strand.
CGCGGCAAGATGAAGGGCGGCCCGCTGCCCCGTGGTCGAGGCCTGCTCATGGCCGAGGACACCGGCGTGTTCGTTCAGGTTGCGGCCACCGAGGTGCGCAAGTAGTTCCAGTCAGGTCATAGCGCAAGCAACGCCGCCGCGTCGCTGTCGATTTTCCAGTTCGCTGGATTCGACACGGCGCGGCGGCGTTGTCTGCTTGTGCGGCCCTAGCGACATCGCGGTGAACATTGCGCTCGGAAACAGGGTCGCAGTCGATTTGTCGCGGATCCGTCCCCCCGATTTGTGCAGGTCAGAGCGCAGCGCTCGATCGATGGTTTAACGCCCGCTGAACAACGGTTGGCCGGGAATGAATAGTCGGTGTCATCGGTATCCTCGCCTGATTTCAGGTTCTAATGTGTTTTCTATGTGCTTGCGCGAAAGCAAACCAGATAACTGCTGACGATGCTACTATCTCCGGCTTTTTTGTGGTTGGAGAGATATTTGGGTTCTCGGCAGCTCATCCGGCAAGCGCAGCATTACCGACCCGCTGCACGACTGAGCTCGGTCACCGCATGGGGGAGCAACCGCAGCAACCGAAAGCCAGACCGCCGAGGCGGTCTCGGCTGGCTGAGGAGGGGTGGTGTTGGACTTCGGAGCGTTACCGCCCGAAATCAACTCGGGCCGGATGTATGCCGGCCCCGGATCGGGCCCGATGCTGGCCGCAGCGGCGGGCTGGGATGGGCTCGCCGCCGAAATGACCACGGCGGCATCGGGTTACGGCTCGGTCATCACCGAGTTGACCAGTTCGCCGTGGGTGGGACCGGCATCCCAGTCGATGGTGGCCGCGATCGCGCCTTATGTGGCCTGGATCAGCGCCACCGCGGACCAGGCCGAGCAGGCTGCAACGCAGGCCAGGGCAGCTGCCGCCGCCTACGACACCGCGTTCGCCATGACGGTGCCGCCGCCAGTGGTCGCGGCAAATCGAGCGCTGCTTGCCACGCTGATCGCCACCAATTTCTTCGGACAGAACACGCCGGCGATCGCGGGGACCGAGGCACATTACGCACAGATGTGGGCGCAGGACGCCGTCGCGATGTACGGCTACGCCGCCTCGTCAGCGACCGCTCTGCAACTGAGTCCGTTCACCCCGCCGCCGCCCACCACCAACGCCGGCGCGGAGGCCGGGCAGGCAGCGGCCGTCGGCCAGGCCGCCGCGGCACCCGCGGGCAACGCCGCGGCGACCGTCGGCCCGACCCTGGCGCTGGCCTCACTGCTGGGCACCCTCGGGTCGCCGGTATCCACGTCGGCCCCGGTGACCGGCCTCGAAGGGCTCCTTACCGGATTGGGCTTCTCGTTCGCTCCGGACTCGGTCGCATTGCCCCCATGGTTCCTGGGCTCTAACGGCCTGATCGCGACGGTGTTCGGAAACTCCACGAACATCTGGAACTCCGTTACGAATTACCCCTACTTCGCGCTGGGATCGGCGAACTCACTCCTCGCTTGGGGTGCCGGCATGCTGCCCGGTGCGCCCGCTCCCAACCCGGCCCTGGGTGGCGCCCTGACACCTCCCGGTGCCATCGGCGCCTGGGGGACGCCGGTATCTGCCGGATGGGCTCAGGCCGGCACGGTCGGCAAGCTGTCGGTGCCGCCTACCTGGGCCGCGAACACGGTCGGGCAGGTGACTCCGTTGCCGCCGGGCTTGGCAGGTTTCGACGGCCTCAGCGCCGCGGCGTCCAAAGGCACCACCAACGGCATGCTGAGCGGACTGCCGACCAGCGGACTCGGCCGTCGCGCCGCCGGCGGCTACACGAACAAGTACGGGTTCAAATACAGCGTGCTGACTCGATCGCCGTCGGCCGGATGACCCCGAAGGAGTGCCACCCAAAGCTCACGCGCACTGAAACATGTTGATCCGCAGCGTCATTCGAGAGGAAGTCAGATGTCATACGTAACCACCCAACCCGAGGCACTGTCGTCGGCCGCCGCCAGCCTGCAGGGTATCGGCTCGTCCGTCAGCGCGCAGAACGCGGCCGCTGCCGCCGCGACGACCGGAGTGGTTCCGGCCGCCGCCGACGAGGTGTCCGCGCTGACCGCAGCACAATTCGCCGCGCACGCCCAGATGTACCAGGCCGTCAGCGCCCAGGCCTCGGCCATCCACGAGATGTTCGTCAAGACCCTGGGGACCAGCGCCGGTTCATACGCAGCCACCGAGGCCGCCAACGCGGCCGCGAGCAGATAGGGGACCGCGCAATGGATTTCGGGGCGTTGCCGCCGGAAATCAATTCGACACTGATGTATTCCGGCCCTGGCTCGGGGCCGCTGGTGGCCGCCGCCTCCGCCTGGAATGGGCTGGCGGCGGAACTGAACTCCTCGGCGCTGGTCTACGACAAGGTGGTCACGGGGCTGGCCAGCGAGGAGTGGATGGGGCCAGCGTCGGCCTCGATGGCAGAGGCGATCACGCCATACGTCGCATGGATGAACACCACCGCGACGCAGGCCGAGCAGGCCGCCGGCCAGGCCACCGCGGCCGCCGCCGCCTACGAGAACGCGTTCGCCGCCACGGTCCCGCCGCAGCTCGTCGCGCTCAATCGCGCCGAGCTGGCCCAAGCCATGACGACCAATGTCTTCGGCCAGAACAACAACGTCATCGCGGCGCTGGAAGCGCAGTACGGTGAAATGTGGGCCCAGGACTCCGCGGCCATGTACCAGTACGCGGGATCGTCGGCGTCCGCAGCCAAGGTGACCCCGTTCGCCGCGCCGCCGCAGACAACCAGCCCGACCGCATCGGCCATCCAGGGTGCCGCCGTCTCCCAGGCGACCGCGACCGCCGCCGGCTCGGCCCAGCAGACGCTGACGGACCTGCTCAACGGGATACAGACGCAGTTGGCGGGTCTGGCCTCACCCAGCAACATGGCCCTGCTGGGGCTGAATCCGACCAGCGAATCGCTGACCGGCATCGCCTTCAACCCGAACTCCCTGCTGGGGTCGGCGCTGACGGGCATCGGCGGAAGCAGCACCATCAACCCGCAGTGGTTCATCACGGCCTTCCGCAATTTCGCCGGACCCGCCTACAACATCGAGGGCCTGCCGTACTTCTCGACCGGTATGGCCAACACCATGCTGTCGCTGAGCAAAGGACTCGCGCCGGCCGCGTCGTCGGCCGCAGGCGCCGCCCACGGGCTGGGAGGCCTGGGTGGCCTGCTGGGCGGCGGTGGGGCACCGGTGGCGGCGAGCCTTGGGCAAGCCGCTTCCGTCGGCAAGCTGTCGGTGCCGCCGGCGATCGCGACGCTCGGTCCGGCCGTCAGCCACGGCGCGCCGATTCCGATCAACAGCATCAGCGCCACTCCGGAAGCCACCGGAAACCTGTTGGGCGGCATGCCCTTGGGCGGTTTGGGACCCGGCGCCGCGGCAGCCGGCGGGCAGAAGTACGGATTCCGCCCGACCGTCATGGCGCGACCGCCCTTCGCCGGCTAGCCCAGCCGCAAGGGCAGCTGCGTCAGGGCGAATGTCTTTGACGGGAATGCGATTTCGGGCTGAAACCCAACCGGGAGCTCGAAATCGGGGATCTGCCGCAGCCACTCAGCGACGATGACGGTCAGTTCCATTCGGGCCAGATGAGACCCCAGGCAGCGGTGCGGTCCGCCACCGAAACCCCAGTGGCGGTGCACTTTTCCATCCAGTACCAGGTCATCGGTACTGGTCGCGTCGCTGCCGTCGCGGTTGATGGCCGCCAGACACAGCCGCACCTGCGACCCCGGCGGCAGCGTCATCCCGCCGACGTTGACGAAGTCGGTCGTGATGCGCGGGGCTACCGGCGCTGATGGCTCGAGCCGCACGATTTCCTCGATGAAGACCCGGATCTGCCGGACATCGTCAACGAGTTCCGCGCGCAGCTGCGGCCTGCGGGCCAGCTCTAGCAAGGCGAAGCCGATGGCCGCGGTGACCGTGTCGAGGCCGGCGAGAATCAGCAGGTGACTCATGCCCAGCAATTCGAGATCCGAGAAGTCTCCGGGACCGGTCATGATCCGGGACAACATATCTGAGCCCGGCCGCCGCCGGCGCCGGCGGATCGCGTCGGTCAGATACTCGAGCAGTTCGACCTGACCCTGCTGCGCCTCGGCCATGGTGAGGAATGGCTTATCGCCAACAATCGAATCCTTCCACCCGATCAACATATCCCGATCGGCCAGCGGCAGCCCGTAGAGGTCGAGGAACACCTGGAAGGGATACAGGGGCGCGAAATCAGTCATCACCTCACACTGGCCCCGCCGGGCAAGCTCCGCGATCATCGCGGTCGCGTGCCGCTGCAACACCGGCCGCGATTCGCTGAGCCCGTGCGGGCTGAAGTAGGGTTGCAGAATCTTGCGGTACCGGGTGTGCTCGGGCGGATCGAACGAAAGCGGAAGCACCGGAAGCGGATTGGTCGGCGGTTGCAGCAGCCGGGAGGAGAAGACCCCGGGATTGCGCAGCGCGGCGAGTACGTCCTCGCGCCGCGTCAGATAGTAGGAACCGTTCATGTACACCACCGGGCCGGCGTCGCGCAGAGTTCGCCATCCGGCCCCGCGATCATCGGTCAGCGGCAGGGACGAGTATTCGAGCCGGGGCAGATAAAAAGACTGCGTCCGGCTTCCATCCGCGGCACTCATGAAAGCAAAACTTTCCTCAATTCATCCCGCGCAGCTGCCAACGGCGCCATGCCCGAGAAACCTACCAATCCGATTGCCGTGTGGCATATCGGCGGCCGACCGACGGCTAAGCTGGCCGGGTGAAGGTTCGTGTCGACCGGTCGAAATGTGTTGGGCACGCTCAGTGTTACGCAGTCGACCCGAAGCTGTTCCCGCTCGACGAGTCTGGGTATTCGATTCTGCCCGAACACCTGGTCAAGCCCCAGGATGAGGAACTGGTTCGCGACGGCGCCGACGCCTGTCCGGAAATGGCGATTCTGCTGGAAATGGACTGAAGGCTGAATTCCGGGTTAACAGACATTCACGAGCAATGAATTGTTGGCTTTGCCGCGCCCAAACCCCGAACCACGCCTCTAAGTTCCAATGAGTCCAGTCTGTGACTGCTCCGCGCGATAGCGACGCCAATCGTCAGGAGGGGTGTTGTTCGACTTCGGGGCACTGCCGCCTGAGATCAATTCCAGTCGCATGTACAGCGGTCCGGGACCGGGTCCGATGCTGGCCGCGGCCTCGGCCTGGGACGGCGTAGCGGGCGAAATGGCCTCGGCCGCAAGGGGCTACGCCTCGGTCATCGGCGAGCTGACGAGTTCGCCGTGGATCGGCCCGGCATCCCGGTCGATGCTTTCCGCGGTGGCACCCTATGTGAGCTGGCTCAGCGCGACCGCCGGCCAGGCGGAGCGTGCGGGCGTGCAGGCCCGCGCGGCCGCTGCGGCTTACGAGGCCGCGTTCACCCTGACGGTGCCACCGCCGGTGATCGCGGCCAACCGAGTCCTGTTGATGACGCTGGTCGCGACTAACTTCTTCGGGCAGAACACTCCCGCGATTGCGGCGACCGAGGCCGACTACCTGGAAATGTGGGCCCAGGACGCGGCTGCGATGTACGGGTACGCGGCGTCGTCGGCACTGGCCACCGAATTGGGCCGGTTCTCCCAACCCCCGACGACCACCAACCCGGCGGCGCCGGCGGACACGTCCGCGCCGGGCACCACCCCGACGATTCCGCAGCTGCTCTCGGCGGCCGCGCTTCCGCAGCTCGGACCCCAGTTCATGGCGGCACCGGCGGCGGCGACGTCCGACGTGGTCATCATCACCGACACCCCGGTGCGCACCGTCCCCATGCTCGGGTGGTTGCCGACGCCGGATAACAACTGGGCGGGCCTCTATCCCGGTATGTATACCGCGATCAGGCAAACGCTGCAGGCCTACTTCGGGGTCGGCCTCGCCAACTTCGGCTGGTCCATCGGACAGCAGCTGCAGGACGGACTCGGCACGACGGCGGGTTCCGGTGGCGCCTGGTATCCGACGCCGCAATTCGCCGCGCTGGGCGCCGGCGGCTGGAATTACCACGGTGGGGCAGGACTGTCGGCCAGTATCGCCTCGTCCGCCAAGGTCGGTGGGCTGTCCGTGCCGGCGAGCTGGACCGGTGCGCCCGGTGCCACCGAACCCGCGCCGGCAATCACGGCGGCCACCCACCTCACGCCCTCGGCCGGCGACACCGGCCACGTCAACGGAGTCAACGCCGCACTGCGCGGATTGTCGTTCGGAACACGCGACGGCCAGCGTGCCGGCAATCTGGGTGTGCGTTACGGACTGCGTTACACCGTGCTTACCCGACCTCCGTCAGCCGGATGAATTTTGTTGATTCGCAGAGATATTGAGGAGTCGCGACATGGCAACCGATTTTGGGGCGCTACCGCCCGAGGTCACCTCGGCGATGATGTATGCCGGTCCGGGGGGAGCATCCTTCGTATCTGCCGCATCCGCCTGGAACGCGTTGGCCGCCGAACTCACATCGACTGCTCAGGGCTACGAAACGGTGCTCGGCCGGTTAGCCGGGGAGGAATGGCTTGGTCCGGCTTCGGCAACGATGGCGCTGGCGGCGCAGCCGTACGTGGACTGGCTGACGGCCACCGCCGGGCAGGCGGAACGGGCCGCCGTCCAGTCTCAGTCGGCCGCGGCCGCCTTCGAGACCGCTTTCGCCGCGGTCGTGCCTCCGCCGCTGGTGGCGGTCAATCGCGCGGAACTGGCCCAAGCGTTGCAGACCAACGTGTTCGGTGTGAACAACGGTGTGATTGCGCAGCTGGAAGCCCAGTATGCGGAGATGTGGGCGCAGAACGCCGGGACCATGTACAGGTATGCGTCGTCCTCGGCGCTCGCGTCGAAACTGGAGTCGTTCACCGCCGCCCCGGGTATCACCGACGCGGCCGGCACGGCGACTCAGAGCGCAGCAGTGGCCGCCGCCCAGGCCGCCCCGGCGGCTTCCATCCAGGAGTCGCTGCAAAGCTTCTTCAGCCAGATCACCGGCCAGCTGGGACTGCTTGCCACCCCGGCCGGGACACAGCAACTGCTGACCGAGACCGCAACGCAGTTTCCGATACTCACCGAGATCTGGTTCCTGCTGACCGGGCAGACCACACTGCCCAACAACCTCGGCACGTTCATGCAGGGTTACTCGAATTATGCGAGCTTCTTCTACAACACCGAAGGGCTGCCGTACTTCAGCGTCGGTATGGGCAACTTCGGTGTTCAGATGGCCAAGTCGGCGGGTTTGTTGAACACCGCGGCACCGGCGGCGGCGGCCGCTGTCCCGACGCCCCCGATCAGCGCGGCGCTCGGTGCCGGCGGACAGGTGGCCGCCGGCCTGGGCGAGGGCGCCCACATCGGGCACCTGGCGGTTCCCGCGTCGTGGCCCGGCGCGTCGGCGGCGGCACCTATCGTTCGCCCGGCTGTGCAGATGATCAGTGAGCCGATCACCGCCGGCGAGTCGGCGGCAGCCGGAAATGTCTTGAGCGGCATGCCGATTGGTGGCGGAGGCAGTGGTCGCGGCGCGGGTGCGGCTCCGCGCTACGGGTTCAAACCCACCGTCATGCCCCGCCAACTGCCGGTCGGCTGAGGCGCCGGCGTTTTCACGAGATGGCGTTCACGGCCGCCGACAATCGCGCCTTGAACGCCTCTGGAATCGGAATGTAGCCGTTGTCCGCCAAGCCGCTCTGACCCGATCCGATGGTGCTCTGCAGGAATGCGCGGACGGCGGCTCCCTGCTGGGCATCGGGGTACTTCGAGCAGACGATCTCATACGTCGCCAGCACGATCGGGTATGAACCGGGCTGGCTCGGCCGATAGAACGAGATCGTGTCCAGCACCAGGTCGTTGTTCTTGTTCACCACCCCGGCCGAGGCGATGGTCTTGGCTACCGAATCGGTGCTGATCGCCACCGGATCCCCACCCGCCGAGGTGATGATCCGGGCCATGTTCAGATGCTGCGCCTGCGCGAACGACCACTCGTTGTAGCTGATCGCTCCTTCGGTGCGGCCCACCGCCGCGGCGGTGCCGTCGTTGCCCTCGGCTCCTTCGCCGACACCGCCCTTGAACTGTTTGGCGGCGCCTTTGCCCCAGCTGCCGCCGGAAGCGGTGTCCAGGTACCGCTGGAAGTTGTCCGACGTTCCCGACTCGTCGCTGCGGTACACCACCCGGATCGGTTCAGCGGGCAGCTTGGCCGAGGTGTTCAACGCCGCGATTGCCGGGTCGTTCCAGTCGGTGATGGCGCCGTTGAAGATCTTGGCCAAGGTCGGGCCATCCAGCGTCAACGCCGACACCCCATCGACGTGGTAGGTGACGGCGACCGGCCCGAACACCACGGGCAGGTTCCACGCCGGCGATCCGCACCGTTGTTCGGCGTCGGCGTACTCGCTCGGGCTCAACGGGGAATCGGAGCCGCCGAAATCGCTCTGGCCAGCCACGAATTCGCGGATCCCGGCACCCGACCCGTTGGCCGTGTAGTCGATCCGCTGCCCCGGGCAGGCACGCTCGAATACGCTCACGAACCGGCTCATGGCGTTCGCCTGGGCGGTCGACCCGCTGGCCTTGAGGGTCTGCTTTCCGCCGCAATCCACTTTGACCGGCGAAGTGCCGGAGGCTGAACTCGGCGCAGTTGCGCTGTCTTTAGCGCCGCATCCGGACAGCAGGACCATCGCGGCGGTAAGAACGGGAATGGCACCAAATCGGTTCAGTCGCAATTCAGTCCTCTGGTTCCGGTAATCGAATTGAATTCCAGTCAGCACCGCTCGAAAATTCTTTCTCCAAGTTCGACATCCGCAAGGAGAAACACTATCGGAATTACCGCGGGCCGAAAATTAACGGTCGGTGGCATCCGGTGGTCCTGCCCGTGAACGGCAATCCTGCTGGGCCGCTTCAGGAATTCGCCGGCCATTCCGCGGTTGCCTGCACCGCTGCCGGAGCGCAGCAGATCGCCGGCGGGGGCGCTAAGTGGCCGGCGGGTAAATAAGTTGTGTATAACTGTCTGCTCAACTGGATGTGTGGATCCGCACTCGCGAAAATTGAGTACCAGAAAGCCGCCCTTCGACGATCGCAGTTCGGCTAGGCCAGCAGATCACCACCTCCGGGAGCAGCTGAATGAAATCGCATATTCGCGCGGCTCGTCTGGTCACGGCCGGGGCGCTGACAGCGGTGTTGGGCGCCCTGGCGCTGGCACCGGCTCATGCCGACACCACCGACGACAAGTTCCTGGCGGCGCTGCGATCGGAGGGCATCACCGATCACGTGTCCAACGCGCACGCGATCGAGGCCGGCCACTTCGTCTGCGTCAAACTCGACAACGGCATGTCACCGAACGATGTCGCCAACGACGTGCTGAACAGCAGCAACATGCCCGCCTATCACTCCGGATTCTTCGTCGGCGCGGCCATCGACGCCTATTGCCCGCGGCATAAGGCCGAGCTGCGCGCCTCGTAGGGCGATGCCCTGAAATGCCAGGCCAGCGCCCTTTGACCGCTGAACGTTCGACAGTTGCAACTCAGTGCTGCGAGTGCCCTCCGAAGCAGGTCAGACGCTGTTACTGTGTCGTTACGAGAGGTCACTTCGTATTGCCGTCTAGTGAACAAATGTCGACCAGGCGGCGTCGAGGGCGACCTGGCGCCACGCAGTCATCTACTCTCGTCCCGAGGGAGCGGTTGCTGGGATGAATTTAGGGAGGAAACAGCATGTCGTTCGTGACCACACAGCCGGAGGCTCTGGCGGCTGCGGCCGGAAACCTGCAGGGTATCGGCACCACAATGAGCGCTCAGAACGCAGCCGCTGCGGCACCGACCACGGGGGTGGTTCCGGCCGCGGCCGATGAGGTCTCGGCGCTGACCGCTGCGCAGTTCGCCGCGCACGCCCAGATGTACCAGGCCGTCAGCGCTCAAGCCGCGGCGATTCACGAGATGTTCGTCAACACCTTGTCGACCAGCTCCGGTTCGTACGCGGCCACCGAGGCCGCCAACGCTGCAGCCGCAGGCTGAGCGACTTGACGCGTTGAGATTTGGGGACGGACAGCAACGGACTTGAGTTCGACTGCGACGTCTCAACAGGCGGTGATAGCGGGGTTTGACGGCCGGTCGGGGCCATCGCTCACGCATCACCTGCATTCGCCGTCAACCCGGACAGCGGTGTCCGGGTTCGACACCTTTCCGACCGTGGAGCACCCGGTGGCCGCCGGCTGACCGAAAGGGGAGATTCGCAGTACTACCGGTCGGCGGATACGTCCGCGTGTAGCCGATCGGCCATCGTGCCTTAACTAACCGACAGCAGTAACAAGTTAAAGGAGAAATCAGGTGACTACACGTTTCATGACTGACCCGCACGCAATGCGGGACATGGCGGGGCGTTTCGAGACCCACGCACAGACCGTCGAGGACGAGGCCCGCCGCATGTGGGCGTCCTCGCAGAACATCTCCGGCGCCGG